>CALGSZ010000072.1 GCA_937901745.1 uncultured Chloroflexota bacterium
AGGTGGCAGCATGAAACAGACACGAACGCTGTCCAACGAACCGGGTGCTGTTCACCGCCGATGCCGTAAACCTTCTCCCCGATCTCGATGACCTGCGCAATGTCGCCGAGCCTGTAGAGAACCTTCGAGCGTTCGGCCGAATTCGAGCACGATTGAACTCTCTTCGCGAGCTGCCCGGCCACCTTCAGAGGCTTACCATTCAGCAGCTAACTGAAGTGCGACTCGCGCTCAGTGACGCACGCGTCTCGACTGCCTTAAGTCTTATCTTTGCTGCCGATGGTTTCGTAACACACCGAATGCTCGGCCCAATCTCTCAACTGCTGAGCGAGGCATACGACATCGTCAATTAGGCGCTATGACAATGCCCACATTCTTTGCACATCCTTCCGCTTGATCACCGTCGCCGCAACAACAACTGCTGACCGTGGCTCGATAGCCAGCCGCTCAGTATCGCACTCTGTCATCGAGGAGCCACCGCGGCGGAAGGCAGAAATCGTTTGCCATCCAGGACGCCACCTACATCGGCCGTTCTCGCTCGTCAGCCAGTAGGTAGCTGACTGGACGGGACACCGTTAGATTCCATGGGCCAGGCGCCACAACAACCCCCTTCCAATCGGCAACGGGTTCCAATAGAACCGACAGCGTGTCGGCTCAGTCGCAGCAGCCATCCCGAATCGACGTCTGGGCGGCGCGGGGCGGACAAGGCGCCACGACCGTCGCTGGCGCGCTCGCATCCTTCCTTCACGCACCGGTCGTCGGACCCGACCTTGAGGCGCTCCAGTGGATCTGGGGAGGTTTGCCCGAGCCCAGCCGTTCTCACTGGCTAGTCCTGGATCGCGGATCCTTGGGCGGAGAAGGCGGTCAAGGCATCGACATCGTCGTCGTTCGGGGTCCGTGCACTCTCGCCCTGAAGGCTCTGACCGGCTGGCAAGCGTGTCCTGACCACATCATCCTTCTGCGAGAGCCCTGGCGATCGCTTCGCACACGAGACATCGAGGATTGCCTGGGCCGAAGCATCGACGTCGAGATCCCTTTCTCGCCGCGCGTAGCGCGGCTGGCCGACGCCGGCCTCCTTCCCGGCCGTATACACGTCCTGAGCGAGTTCTACGCGCTCAAGGAGTGGTCATTGGAAGTGTTCGCTACTTCAACTCCGCGAGAGGTTCGAGGACCGCCGATGCAATCAGTTCCCGAAAGTGTTTCTCTAACCGCTGTGGAATCGAACCGCCATGGATGAGCAGTCCCAGCTCCATGTTGTGGGCCATCCCTGATCCGGTGAGATTGGCGCTCGTTACCAGGGCAATCTCCCGATCGGCGATAACTGCCTTCGCGTGCATCGATCCGACACCGTCACCGACAGCTGGGCGTCGCTCAGCGGGCCAAAGATAGAACGCTACGGCGTCCCCCAACTGATCGAATGCGTCTCGAGCTTCTTGGCTGAGCTTGCCCTTCGAGTTTTCCTTGTCCTCCAGGATGAGAATGACCTCGACGCCTCGTTCAGCCGCTGCCGCTAGCTCTGCCAAGAGAAGATCGTTCCGATAGGCCGCGAAGCTGACCAGGATCAAGGCGTTCTTGGCTTCCCGGGCGATGCTGATCAGGACCTCCCGAGTGCGTCGCAGCGGAACTGCCTGCGTCATCGGACCGGTCCAGACGATTTCGATGGTTTGTTCAGTCCGTAGCCTGGTTGCGACGCCGTGCGCTGCACGGACCGCAGTTGCCAGATGCGGACCAGCGGGTGGAGCTCGCATCATCTCCCACGCCCTGTGAAGCGCAGCAGCATGCGTCCGGTATTGCATTGCTCCTATGGCGCCCACCGCCTCCCGCCGGGACCTGGCCGAGGGCTGGTCGAAGCGCTCCAGGATCGAAGCGAGCACTTCCACATGCGCCGATGGAAGCGTGAGGACAGCCTCCTGAATGACCTGTTCGAGCGTCATCCGAAGTAGGACACTCCGACGACCGAGAGCGTGTCCACAACTGCGGCACGGTCGAGATAGCGGTTCCCGCGCTCACAGGAAGTCTCAGGGACGAAGAGGCAGGCGTGACACGCCGCCCCATGGAGGGTGCCATCGAGATCTCCAGGTTCATGGTCAGCGCACAGGGGGTCCGAGCCACACAGACGAGCCCTCTCGACGGCCTGGCTCAGCAGTCGGCCAAGCGTTTGCGGCTCACCGAGGGCCACAAGGCCGCCGAGTGTTCCCTCCGAATCAGGTGCAGCCGTGTAGAGGAGAATTCCCGCCATCGGCCCTCCGGGCTCCCCGGGGGACCGGACGTAAAGCCGCTCACGGATCGACGCCGTCGAGTAGCCGCATTCGAGCGCCACCTCGTTGACCAGCATGTGAGCTAAGGAGTGCACGAGCACATCCCTCGGCTCGATCGGCAACAAGTCCGGGTCGATACCACGGTTCGTCATCCAGCTGCGATGCGCCGCGAGCAACGCTCGGTAGCTGTCCGAATCACCGTAACGGTCCTCCCAGGCCGCCACCGCGGGTTCGGGCAGCCGAAGGAAGAGCCCCTCACCGCGCGTCTCGGCTGCTGGCACCCACTGGGCCGGACCAGCTGATATCGGAGCTCGAAAGTGGGAAGCCCGGACCGCGGGAATAGCATCCGGGCTAGTCAGGCGGGTGAACCCACACAACGCGGCTACCTCTCGCAGGCGGTCGACTATCACAACTGGCTCTATCTGGCCCTCAAAGCCCTCAGGGACTTCCCCCGCCGTGGTCTCGAAGTCCTCCCCTGCCTTGGTAGGCGGGCCGGTGAACATCACCCACTCCGGTGAGCGCAGATCCGCGGCCTGATCCTCATCTTTATCGGTGTCGCCTTGCCGTTCTTCGATGGCTTTCCATATCTCGTCGGCATCCCACTTCCGGAGGGACGCCAATTCCCCGAACCGCAGCACCCGCTTCAACTCGTCGATGGAGGAGACCCCCTCTAGGAATGTCCAACGTTCCGCCACTGCCGCTTCCAGCTCCGACCCACCGGCCGGGATCGACAGGGCCGAGCGACGGACCGGAAACCACAGGTTTGAAGCCCCTACCAGCAACGCTCCGGCCTGGAACCTGCAGCCGGTGTCGAACCGCCGTAGGTGGGGGTGGCGGCCCCTACACTTCGGTAGGAAACCCTTTGCGCCGCTCCCAAAGGCGACCGCCACCGACCCTTTCCTGCCGCAGGTTTCGCATTCGACAGTCTGGTCTGTGGAGCGTGTGGCGTATCCGGATTCTCTGAGTACGAGCTTTGGTTCACCTGTACATGGACCGTCCTTGTGGGCAAGCTGCACCCAGGGGAAGTCATCAAGATGACCCGCCGCGCAGGCCAACACGAAACGGGCTGGGATGGCAGTCGGCTTCTTGGCGGGACCACCACAGCCTTCGTGGAAGTAGCGCGCCCGATCGGGACGGAAGGGCGGCACTTCCAGTTTGAACAGCCCACGGTCTACCAGCTCCAAGCGGTTGCATCGGGTGCACCGCAGCCATCGTGGGAACGGAAACACCGGGATCCCGACTCGAGCCCACTCGTCGAATGGGCTCTGGGTCTCTTCCATCCATGGCGCCGCCCGCAACTCCTCGACCTGGGCACCGAGGAGCGCCCGAACCGAGCGCAGCAGCCGAGGCTCCACGATCTGGGCCTGATGACTTTGGTCCCAAAGATCGAGGCCGGAAATGATGGCGGTGAAATTGGGAAGGTCGACCAGCGAGCCAATACCAAATGTATGGGTCATCTGGCTCGGACGTAATGCGCCTACCCGCCTCGCTTCCGGTCGGTTTTTTCCTCGCGGCGGCATTAGGTCAGTGCCTCCTCGGCCTCGACCTCAGGCTCGACATCTTCGTCCTCCGCGGTTTCGACAAGGTCTGCGCCGTGGGCATCGTCCGAAGCTGGAAATGGCTCAAAATCTGGCTGGGCGCCCCGGGTTGGGTCGTGGTCGTCGACGAGCAGATTCACGTTCGCTTCGGTGTCGCGCAACGAATTCGGGCACGTCCAAATCCCCCAGTCGCCGGCCTCCGGCTTGCGGAGCAAGGGCACGTCGTCTGCGCCCTTTTTGTCGTACGCCAGATAGGGACCGACGTTGACCTTCTCCACCTCCCACTCGTCGAGACGCCGGTCGAGTTCGGCTCGGACTGCGTCACCCACCTTGGTGTCACCGGTGACATCTTCGGCGCGACGAACGATGGCGTCGACCACGGAAGCGACTTCAGGATCGTGGCGGTCAACTCGGCGGGCACCAGGGTTGGGGTTCCAGTCGTCGCGCAGGTGACGGAGATGCGACGCCAGCACGCCGGTCAACCCCTTGTCGAGGGCGCGGGCCGAGAACGGCGTCACCGAGAGTGGTTCGACGTAGCGGTTGAGGGTGGCGTGGTAGTGCTCGAAGGATTCGTAGTGGGAAAGGTCTCGTGGCCGAGCCCAGTTGTAGATCGTAACGACCAGCCCGGGTTTGTCTGCGCTTCGCCCGACGCGGCTGGTGGCCTGTATGTACTCGGCGGATTCTTTCGGCTGGCCGACGGCGACCATCGCCCCCAGGCGAGGTAGATCGACACCGACAGACAGCATGCTGGTTGCCAGCAAGAGGTCGACGGGGTCGGCGGCCTCGTCGTCTGCCGCCGGGTCGTGCTCGATAGCAAGACGGGCCAGGATGGATGGGATCTCCGCCGACGACACTCGTGAGGTCAACTCCTCGACGATGAGGCGTGTCCTGCTGGCAAGCCCCGGCAGTGCACCGGCCCGTCGTAGCCGCTGGCGCAGTTCGTCGTCGGCCAGACGCTTCATGCCGGCCAACTCCCGCCGAGCGTTGAAGTAGCCGACCAGGGTCATGTAGGGGTCGGCAGCCTTCCCGTACTTCTCATACAACGCCTGGGCAGCGGCAAGCATGGCAGAGAAGACGCGCAGCTCGACTTGCTTGAAGCGGATCCCTCGCCCGCAGATACCGAGATAGGCGCGCCCAGGGGTGGACGGGGAAGGCTCGATCTGCTGGGAGAAGAATTGTCGGCCTGCATCGAGGGCAGGAGGCGGGAAGACACGTAGGCTCCGCCAGAAGACGGCGTGAGCCTGCTGCTGGGCTCGACGAACAGTGGCCGTGGAGGCGACCACCTTGGGACGCACCGTGGTCCCTTCGACCTCCCAGGAGGAGAGCCGGTCGATGGCGGTCTCGTATAGACCGGTCATGGTGCCTAGTGGTCCCGTGATGAGGTGCAGCTCATCTTGGAGGATGAGATCGGGGGGCCGGAGGCGAGAGACGGGATAGGTCTTGCCGGCCCGATGGGTGTCGCGTTCCCAGCGGAGACGACTGTCTAGGTCGGGATGGCGGTAGCCGTGGATGCTGCAGCGGCGGTCGACGCGGCCGAACAGCATCTTGAGCGGGCCTTGCCAGGGGAGCTGGGCGAACTTGTCGACTGTGGCGATCACGAACGAAGGCAGGAACCGATAGATCTCTTCGTCCACGGTGACGACAGGCACTCCCTCCCCTGGCGCCTTCCTCTTGGTGAATTCGCAATCCCGGTTCGAACAGTACAGAAGTGTTCGCTTAGCGCCGTTGGCCTCGGGACGCTCGAGGTGTTTGCCTTCCTCAAAGCCTTCTCCACACCACGGACAGGCAACTAGCTGGAGCGGACTAGCGCGTCGGCCCCCACGTCCCAGACGGGCGTCTTCCACAACTCGGTCCGAGTCTCGACTGAGGTTGGGGGTGACCGCTCCGCCAACCCACATCCCCAATCGGAACGGAACCTCCCCCAGCCGCTTATTGGGGTCGGCCTTTCGCTCTAGCTCGGCCGCGCAAATCAAAGCGGCTGCGCGCTGGAACTGCTGGGTGGTCAATAGTCGCAGCGTGTAGCGCATGAAAGCCGCCACACCGTCGGACCCGTCGAGTCCGAACTTGTCTCGCTGCAGTCTGCGGATAGCGAGGGTGAACGCCACCAGCCCCAGATAAGCCTCGGTCTTGCCACCACCCGTCGGGAAGAAAAGCAGGTCGATCAACCCCGGATGGCCGCGGTCGGGATGCGTTGGGTCAGCGAGGCTGGGCAAGCACAGGCAGAGGAACGCCAACTGGAACGGCCGCCACGAACGATTGGCAGGAACGTCCCGGGCGGCCACAGCCTCGGCAAGGGTGAGCTTGGGCTGCTGTTGCCGATCCGCCGCAGCCATGTAATGCACCCGTTGCCGCCACATGACCCGATTGGCGAATCGGAACGCCTCCAGAACCTCGTTGTCGGGGTCGTCGGCGCACACCAGGTCGATCCCTGCTTGGATGGCATCGGCCACCTTCTGGGCTTCATCCAGCACCGCCTCCGCCGTCTCCTCGTGGCCTGCCAGCCGTGCGCTCGGATCGCCGATTCGCTGGCGTTCCCGGTCCAGCCAGGCCCTATACCCGACCGCCAGCGGCTCCAAAGCCCTTCGAAGCTCCGCAGGTTCGAGCTCCGAGAGCAGCTTCATGTCGAGTACGACTCCAGCCAGCTCCGGCACGTCCTCGGGTCTGGGGGCTTCGGTTCGCGGGATTTCGTAACGCGGGACAACTGCGGTTTCTATTCGAATAGCTCGCCGAGGGTCTTGATCCCACTTGGTGACATGCACCGCCGTACCGTGACCTACCGCGAACTCCACCTGGTCCCGGTAGTGCATGTCCAGCATTTCCACCTCGACCCGCTCCGCCTCAGGAGGTGTGACGACACCAGGCGGCAGCGCCTCCGACCGACCAAGAAACACTGGCGACCCGTGAACATCCTCGACCGCAAACCCCGCCTGGAATAGCCAGGCCTCGTCCTTGTTGATCTCGGGCGTGGTCTGCTCGTTCACCAGAAACAGGGTGACCATCCGCTTGCCACCGGCGACGGGCCGACGTACCCGGCCCCGGAGGACGACGGCCGGATATTCGGGGGACACCGGTCGCGGGTCGATAGGACCGTCGGAACATTCGACAATAAGGGACACTTCGACCTGCTCCCGCTGCCACATCGGGATGCGTTGGCCGTCCTCCCCTTCGTCGTACTCTTTGCGGTATCGACCCCAGCGTGCCGTGACCCGCAGGCTGTCGCAGCCGTCATCGACCACGAATGACATACCCAACGACGAGGGAAAGAAGGACGGCTTGGCTGCAGCCCGCTCCAGTAAATCCCCACCCTCGGTACCGGGCACATCCGGTTCCGGCACCGCCTCATCGTCGTTGCGCTCCTCGTCCACAGCGACAGTGCCTTTAGGCGCCAGCATCCCGACCACATACCGGTCTCGCACTCGTCGACCCGCACCGGTGGCGGGGAAGCGTTCAGTCGGCCCGTCCGCCGGCCCCAGCAGGTCACCGACGATCGCCTTCTCGAACTCGTCGCGGAGGGCCGCCGGCCCAGGAGAGGGAAGGAAGGTTCGCTCAGTGCTCGTCGCGGTCATTCCTCGTCCTCAAACAGCTTCGGTCCTGACTCAAGTTCGGAGCGCGATCTCCGTCGCGGCTTGTCGTGCAAGCCTTGACGGACTTCCTCCTGGTACCGCTGATGGTTCAGCTCGAGCAGACGGTCGAGGATCTCCTGGCGCACCGAGGGCTGGAAGGTAAAGCGAGTGCCCCACGGCGTGTCGTGGTGTCCGTGACCTAGGTCGAGGTCGGACCATCCGTAGGCGTCGGCGACCGCTTCGTCCAGCGACACGTGAAGCTGGCGGAGACGAACGATCCCCGGATTGTCGTCATCGGGGTCATGTACCCGGTTGTAGGTCTTGGTGAGGCCCTCATCGTTTTCGATCATCGACGCGGCTCGGTGTTCGTTGAGGGCACGGCCTGCTTCTTCGATCGCCGCGGTGAGCTGGGGCTGGGGGAAGGTCTCGAAGCAGTCGGTCGGCGTGTAACGAATATCTGTACGCATTGTCGATGCTCGGGTCGACGCCCACCACCAGTGAAATCCGCTGGACAACACCCCGAAATGCCCATCGTCGTTGTAGGCGAACACGCCCAGCGCGTGGGAGTAGACCTGCCCGTTGGGCACAAACACAGGCTGCACCACCTTACTAGTCAGCGCGATGACCAGAACGCGATCTAACCCTGAAATGGCGCTGTACAATTCATGTCGGATGTTCCAGTACTGCCACCATTCCTCGACCATTCGCGGATACTTGCGGGCATCCTTCTCCATCCGTTCCGGCTTGACACGCTCCTCCAACAGAGCGAAGCAGTCGGGGTAGCGACGGGCCTGGTCTTCGGGCCAGTCGAAGAAGTTGACGATCCAACGGCTCGCTTGTTGGCGAGGATGGGAGTTGAGGTCGTCGCCGTTGAGATAGGGGAACAGGACTTCGGAGTTGCGAGGATCACGGTCGATGAGTCCCGCAGCCTCTTCCGGGGTGATGGTGAAACCCATCCCGAGCACATAGGAGCCGATGAACGACCTCCCGGCATTGGCAGCCAGACGCTCCGGATTACCACTTACGCGGCTCGCCGGATCGAGCGTCGGTGTGATGCCCCGCACCGCGAGCCCGTCAAGAGTGTGGCAGCCCGACCAGTCATCCTTGGTGGCCCACACCTTGGCGATCTCCAGACTGGCCTCACCCGGCCACTTGGTCGACTTCACGGCTCGATAGATGGTCCATCCGTGCTCGGTCAGCTGGTCCAAACCGACTTCGCGGGTGTCACCTTGGCTGATGGTGTTCGTGGCCAACAGTCCGAATTGCCGTGCGATCTGGGCAGCTCGGAGGAAAAAGAAGGCGACGAGATCGGCGTTCCCTTTGGTTCCACCGGCGATCTGGGCGACGAGGTACTCCCGATAGTCCTGGCCCATCGGCCCGCTGATGCGCTTCCCACCAAGGAACGGGGGATTACCGATTACCGCGTCGAAGCGCCCCGCCGGCCGGTCGAGGAACACCTCAGGAAAGGCCAGCGGCCAGTGGAACGGTGGCCTGGGTGGGCCTCCAGGTGGACGGCCAGCATCCAGCCATTCCTGGGTCCGTCTTTGGAGCTTCCCGAGGTCTTCAGGATCGCCATCCAACGCCTCGACGACGTGTTCGGCGGCGGCGAGGAGTCGGTTCTCGAGCGCCAACTTGCCGTCGGTGGCGGTGCTTAGGGTGGCAGCAACCAGGTGGTCGCCGATGGCGCGGAGCGACTCGAGCCTGTCCTCGGCTTCTCGAAGTAGCGCTGCCTTGGTGTTGGCGTCTCGAACCGAGCGAACTTCGATCGCCTGCAGCCGGCGGCGGATCTCGATCGCGTCCTTGATGGCGGGGTCGATTACCTCAGTCGGGTCGACGAACGTGCTGTGGAGACGGCGCCCCTCCGCCGGGTCGAGATGGAAGTAGCGGAGCTGATCGAGATCGGTGATACCGAGAAGACTGTCGCCGCCCTTGATGGCATGGTCGAGGAAGGTGAAGGGCTGGTCCTTGGCCATGGTGACCAGCCAGAGCGAGAGTTTGGCCATCTCCACCGCCATGGCGTCGCGGTCGACTCCGTAGATGCAGCGCTCGACGATCAGCCGACGGGCCCGAACCGTGAGGTCTAGCTGGCTGGGGTCGTCGGCAGCAGTGGAGGGATCCACCTCGGCCACTCCTTCGGCCTCCCAGGCTTCGATGAGGCGATCTGCCAGGTAACGAACTGCGGCCACGAGGAATGCCCCCGAACCGCAAGCGGGATCGCAGACTTTGAGGTCGAGGATCTCATCGCTGGGCCGGATTCTCCACTCCTCTACCGAAGCAGTTTCGGCCGGTCCGGGGGAATAGCACAGAGGCGCCAGGGCATGTTCGACGACCTCATCGGCAAGCTCCCGTGGGGTGTACTCGATGCCCCCCTCACGACGGCTTCCGATCTTGGTCACGTAGTGGCTCCCCGGGAGGAAGACCATCGGGATGCCTCTGAGGTCGAGCCGAAGCAGGTTCACGTAGGGCAGGATCCTCTTGACCAAGGCTTCGTCGTTGTCGCAGGCTACGCGAAGGGCTTTCCGCAGCTCCGGGGAGGGAGGGCGGTCTAGGAGCCGCTCGATCTGGCGGGTGGTCTTGGCAGTGACCTCCTTGGAGGCGAGCCAGGTCACCAGCGCCGATCGGCCTTGGAGATCCAGGGCCTCTAGGTCCGCCAGTGGGACCTCCGGCTCTTCCCCGGCGGTTCGGCCGACCAGGCCCAGCACCACCTGGTCCGCCTTCCTGGTGCCGTGGTCGAGGAGCCGTTCGTAAACGTGCCCGATCTGCTCGACGCTCAGTGACTTGAAGGAAAGCTGTCTGGTCTCGGTGACGTTTCGATGGCGGAAGCGCAGGACCTGGAGAGCGCGGAGGATCTCTAGCACCGTGAGGTCGTCGACCGGTAGCGGCTCCGCTTCGTCCGGGGATTCTTGACCGAGACGCCGGCCTTCGAGGAACGGAAAGCGGTCGGGGTCGAAGAGTCCGCCGCCGTAGGCGGGGATGTTCAGGTCTTCGTGGCTGACGCCTTCGTGGACGGCCCGGGAGAGGGCAAGGATGCGGTGCCACCCAGTAGTCCGATACTCCATCTGTTCGCGATGGCGGAGCTCGTCATCTTCGAGCTGGGCGCGGAGCGTGGACAGGGCATAGCTGCGCGCATAGAGGTCATTGTCCAGGGGCAGGAGGCGATTCTCCTCGGCGGCGAGCAGGAAGACCATTCGCATCAGGACGCTGGCGGCTGCGTCATAGACCTGCTCCGGTGCTATCCCGTCGAGGAGCCTTCCCCGGCGGTTGCGGTCGGCTCGACTGATCGCGGATACCAACAACTCGACTGCCTGACGGACCTGACTCCCGAGCGCTTCGGTGACTTCCGCTTCGGCGCTGGCGGAAGCCGAAAACAGCGCCGCCAGTGTCTCGTCTTCGGCAAGAGTGAAGAATCGACGGGCACCGAGCAGGGTGACGAAGGATTCGAGGAGGATCGGCTCAGAACTGAACCACGATGCTCGCCAGGTTGCCCAGCTGGTTGCCCCGCCTACGGGCGCATGCACCAGGGTAAAGAGGTCCCCGTCGGTGACCAGGGCCAGCGGACATCCCACATGACGGCCGAGGCGTGCCGCGCGCTGAATGTACGTGGCGGCCCAGCCCTCACGACCTCGAGCGGAAGGGTCAGTGCCTGGTGGCAGGACGGTGACAAGGAGAAGAGGATCACCATTTTCCGGGTCGATGAGGGCGCCATCGGGTCGCAGGGTGAGCTCATACTCGGGTACCGGGCAAACGAGATTGCTGGGAATGTCTTCGACGATGAGATCATCTCTCCACCCCAGCACCTCCCTTAGAAGCCACCACACCCATTCGCGGCGGTCGTCGCTGCCCGCCGCCTCCTCCCATGCTTCACGAACCGCAGCCCGTGTGTCGGCCTCTACCCGGTCGAGCCCTTGTGGCAACCGCTCCTTGAGCACCGGCAGCGTTAGGAACGGTCCTTGGGGGTCGACAAGGAGCAACCAATCGTTGTGCAGGTCGGCGAGTCGGCTCACCGCTGTGCCACCTCCCGCGGGACGAGGAAGGTCACCGCGGCCGGGAACCATCGGGGGGTCCTCTCTGCATACCGGCGTCTGATCAACTCCTGTTCCCGTTCGATCTCTTCGGGAATGGCCTCGGCCCGCCGCCGGAGCGCCTCCAGGTCGCGCTGCACCTGGTTCCTTTGGTCACCGTCGAGGTCAAGAACCAGCTGCTCCCATTCGGGCTCCTCCAGCGACTCGAGGATCGAGGTGCGTAGCTCGGTAAGCACCTGGCGCACCATCTCCAGCTGCTCGTCGCGTCGGGCGTCGAGATGACGACCTTTCTGCTCCGCTACCGTTCGGGCCCGATTTTCGATCGCCCCTCGAAGCGACTCCTCGATTCGGGGCCACTGTGCGGCGAGCAGGTCGAGCACGTGTTTCGGCACAGGTTCGTCGGTTGCTGCATCGAGGGCTGCCTGGACGTCCCGTTGCGCGGTGATCTGGGAGGCGCGACCGTCCCGGTAACGGACCCCGGCGGGGACGATCTCCTCGTGAAGTCGCTGGCCGTCGGTTCCTGTAATCACAAGGCGCGTGTGGGCGACTACCACAATGTCTTCCACTTCGGCGACCCGGGCTGTGACGCGAGCTAACCGTGTGTCGGCCGCTGGTGCCCAGACCTGGGCCCGGAGCAGGCGGAGCGCCTTGGCTACCAGCGGATGTCCGAGGTGAACGTGAACCGCCTGTTTGGTACGGGTCCGAGCCACCAGCTCACCGTCGAAGGTGATCGGGCGGCGCTCGTCGGTGATGGGGTCGGCCAAACCGATGGTGGCATCCGCCCAGGGGCCGGTGAGGTCGGGCACTTCCCAGACCTGAATCTGGGAGCCTTCCACGGTCCGCGTGGTCGGGCGTAGCGGCTGCTGGCGGGCCAAGTCCAGGGCCACCTGGACTACCCGCAAGAGGCGTTCTGGCGTCGCTGCCACCTCTTCGACACTGGATTCGAGGCGAGCACGCAACTCCTCGATCTCGTCACGGATGCGCTTCCCCTGCTGGAGGGCTAGACGGCCCGCTTTGGTGTCGTCGCGCCACTCCCGCTCATCGAGGTCTCGCCGAGTACCGATCATCCGTTCTTCGATTTGTCGTGCCAGAACAGGCGCGGCCGAGCCGAGGTCGTGGCGAATCTCTTGGAGCTTGTGGGCAACCCGAGCGAGGAACTCGGTGTCACCGGCGGGCTTGCCGTCCTGGCCGTACGCCACGAAGTGATGGATCAACACTTCGGGGGCGCGCTGGCCGTGGCGGTCGATGCGGCCGTTCCGTTGTTCGAGACGAATGGGCGAGAAGGGAATCTCGACGTGGACCAGCCGGTGGCAATGTTCATGCAGGTCGATGCCCTCCGATGCGGCATCGGTAGCGAGCAGAACGCGCACCGCCGTGACCTCTGGGTCGTAGAGGAACTCCTCGTTGATGCGGTTCCTCTCCGCCGAGTCCATGCCACCGTGAATGACGGCGACCCGGCCCTCCTCGACCCATCCCTTCGCCACCATGAGGTCATGTAGGTAGTTCAGTGTGTCGCGGTACTCGGTGAAAATGACCACCCGCTCTGTGTTCCACTCACCTTCCGGGCGGCACACCTCCTCGATCCATTCGAGGAGTCGAGTCGCCTTCGAGTCGGCCCGGCCCTTGTTGCTTTCGGCCCAGGCTCGCATCCGGGCCAGCAGCTCTTCTTCATAAGTGCTGAGCGTCCCACTATGAGCCGCGGCGGCGGCAAGAGCCTCGGCGGTTGCTTCCTCGAGCTCGGCTTCGTCGGCAAAATCCTCACCCACCCGGTCGAAGATTTCCTGGAGCGTTCGCTCTGAAGTTCTGCCAGCCCGACGGGCGCGATGGAGAGTCTCGATGTGGGTCTGGAGCGTGGTGTGGAATGCTGCCGGAGAGGAGAGGAAGCGCTTCTTGAGCAGCAGGGTGACGAACTTCCCAGCTGCTTCCGATGTGGCCGCACGGCGACGCAACTCGGTGTACTCCTCGAGGGTCTCCAGCATCCGCTCCTCGGCATCGGTGAGAGTCACCGGCAGGTCGATCACCCTCCGTTCGGCGAAGCGAGGGCGGCCATCGGGACCGGGCGGCAGGATCTCCCGCAGCTCCATCTTCAGACGACGGATCATCGCTTGACGCTGTTGCTCGTCGCTGGGCCGCACGCCCCGAGCGAAACGCTGCGGATCGAGGAGCTCCAGCAGCGCCTGGAAGGACTCGGGATACCCGTTGTGGGGTGTGGCGGTGAGGAACAGTCGGTGCTCGAACTGAGGAGCTAGTCGGCGAATCGCCTTCGTGCGCAGCGAGTCGACCGCATACCGGCCGGCGGCCGGCGGGGCGCACTGGTGGGCCTCGTCGACGATGAGCAGATCGAACCGACGGGGGTAGGTGTTCGGGTCGGGATGAAGTGTCTCCCCCAGCAGCGCCTGCTGGGGCGCAAGCTTGATCCAATCCAGCGACACGATCATCCGTGGGAACAAGGCGAACGGGTTGACCGCTGGACCTCGCTGGCGGCGTAAGGCTTTGACGCGATCCGAGTCCAGGATCTCGAACCACAGCCCGAAACGCTCGTGCATCTCCCGCTGCCACTTGGCGCAGAGCGAAGGCGGGCACACCACCATGACGGTGCGGGCGCGGTGTCGGAGGATCAGCTCCTGTACGATGAGGCCGGCTTCGATGGTCTTGCCCAGACCGACGTCATCAGCGATCAGCAGGTTTACTCGCGGCATTGCCAGCGCTCGCACGAGGGGAGCGAGTTGGTAGTCCTCAATTTCGATGCCGGCTCGAAATGGTGATTGCATTGCTTTCGAGTCGGCGTTGGTCAACGCCCCCCAGCGAACTGCGTCCAGGAAGGCATCAAGGCGGTCGGGATCATCGAAGCCGGTTTCCCGCGGATCGGGCAATGCCACATCGGGGAGTACTCGAGTCCCCGGTTCAACTTCCCAAACCACTTTGAGCTCGTCGCCGAGCGCCTCGTCCTCGATCGAGGTCAGCGTCACGACGTGGTGTCGGACCGAACTATTCCTGGAGAGAGCATCGTGAGGTTGGTCGCTGACGTTGACCTCACTCGCCACCCACATTCGACCTCTGACACGAACGAGCTGCCCCTGCTCGGGTATCACCGACGCTCGCGTGGTCACTGGAGCCACTCCTCAACGCCTCCCCGCGGAATGAAATGCAGTCGGAGCATCAGTGTTGCCGAATCGAGGCAGATCTCCCGGTGTGATCGGGGTTGGCTCCTGTCGCTCGATGGAGCCTTCGACCGGCTGGAGCGCCGATCCATGCAGAATGACGCGAGGGTAGCCACGGCTGCGCAGGGGGTCCGATGAGTCCAGCATCTCAAGCTGTGTCCGGGTCTATTCCGTGCGTACGGAGAACGCGGCGGAGCCGTTCGTTCTCAACGGTAAGAGGATGCGCTCTCTCCGTGTCGATCCCTAGGTGCTTCTTCACGAGTAGAGAGAACCGTTTGCCGTGGGCTCGAGATGAGCCGAGAAAGCGCTCTTCGACATCTGACTTGGTCATGCCCGCAAGCCAAGCCTCATACATGTCTCGAGCCAATGCTCTCTCATCAGATGTCCCGAGCCTCGGATCGGCTGGCATCTCGTTCTCATCGGCGCGCGCTCCACAGAACTTGACCATACCCCGGCAGCAACAGGTCTCGAGCTCGCTTCTGCGCAACACACTCGAGGAGGATCAGTCGTTCTCCGCTGAGAACTGTCCTCGGGGCTGCGCGTGGCGCGGAGCGAGGGCTGGAGGAATATGCCCATCTCGCGTGGTGCTGGGCGCTCGACCACCACGTGGGGTACCGCCGGGCAGAAGGGGG
>CALGSZ010000073.1 GCA_937901745.1 uncultured Chloroflexota bacterium
CTGGCGACGACGTCTGCTTGATCGCTTCCTCGGCATCGCTCTGGAGTGAGGCGTCCCGCTCTGCGAGTAGGGCGTCTGCGAGCCCCAAACCAATCAGGGCCAGGCAAGCGCCATGGCCCTGATTCCACTTGCTCTCTGGTCAGATGTGCCTTCGTGTTGCTAAGAGTGACCGCCCACGCTATGCCAGGAGCAGCCGGTCCAGCACCATCGCGCCGAAGATCAGGGCGAGGTACCACAGCGAGAAGAAGAAGACCTTCCGGGCGAGCCGCTTGCTCGGTCGCCGGTAGAGATCAATGGCCAGCCCGACGAACAACCCGTTGATCACCACCGCGGAGATCACGTAGAGCCAGCTGAAGCCGAACGGAACGAGCATGAGGGAGACGGCCGCCATCAAGATCGAGTAGAGCAGAATCTGCCGCCGCGTTTCCTCTTCCCCGGCCACGACCGGCAGCATCGGCACCGCTGCTCGCCCGTACTCACCCTGCTTGAGGAGCGCCAACGACCAGAAGTGCGGTGGCGTCCAGTAGTAGATCAGCGCGAAGAGGAGAACCGCCGCGATCGAAACGTTCCCCGTGATCGCTGCCCAGCCGACGAGCGGCGGCATGGCGCCCGCAGCGCCGCCGATGACGATGTTCTGAGGCGTGCGGCGCTTCAGCAGCCGTGTGTAGATGAGCACGTAGTAGAGATTGCCAGCCAGCGCCAGGCCGGCCGCCACCCAGTTGACCAGTAGGCCGAGCTCGATGACCGCGAGCGCCGAGAGCGTCAGACCGAAGATCAGCGCGCCGCGCGGCGAGACCAGACCGGTCACCGTGCCGCGCTTCTTCGTTCGGTGCATGAGTGCGTCGATATCGCGGTCGATATAGCAATTGAGAACGTTCGCGCCGCCCGCCGCGAGGGTGCCGCCGATCAGCGTCGCCAAGATGAGCCCGAACGATGGCAGCTCGGCCGCCGCGATCAGCATGGCCCCGAGCGTCGTAATCAGGAGCAGCGTCAGAATGCCTGGCTTCATCAGCGCCAGGTACGCGGCGGCGATCTCCTTGGCGCGCCGGATCTCATGCGTGGGAAGGGCTAAGCCAGGCGCGGCGAAGGCAAGCGTCGGCGCCGCGTAGCTGCCCGCGAGACCATGCTGCTCGGCCTGGCCGTAGGTCCACGCCGCCTGTGCAGCAACGGGCGAGGCAGTGCGGCCGGTCACCGAGCGTCTCACCGTCGCCCGCGCCGCCGGCCATGAGACCATCACGATGCCGACGGTCGCCGCCCAGACGAGCGTCGCGGTCGCGCGCTGCGCTGTGCTGTGCCAGGCGTCGAGATCGAGCAGATAACCGCTGCTGAGCGTGACGTGGAGCGTGGCAATGCTCGCCGCGATGGTTGCCAGCCGCCACGCCGCCGGGGACGTCTGTCGCAGGAGCGCCGCCAGGAGCACCACCGCGCTGATACCACCGACCGCGAGCGCGCCCAGCGACGTCACCACTTCGCCGCTGGCCGTCATCAGCGTGATGCCGGTCGCGCCGGCAACCGCGATCCCGAGGAACGGACGATCGGCCGTGCCCGACGAATTGACGAGCCAGGTCGCCTCATCGCGGTCGAGTGCGAGGAAGTAGACGATCAACAGCGTCGTGAAGAAGTAGAGAAGTCCCAAGCCGAGGTGAGCGCTGAGGGCGACTGCAGGCGGCTCCGCGCCGACGGTTGCCTTTCCGATCGCGCCCTGGATCGCGACCAGCGCGAAAGCGCCCGCGGCTGACAGCCGAGTCCGTCGGCTCGTCGCGCCCGTCCGCACGACGCCGATCATGACGGCGAGGGCAAGCACCCCGACCAGGGCCGCGGTCAGCCGGTGCGCGTATTCGATGAGCGCCGCCGTCTCCGCGGGCGGAAGAAGCCGCCCGTGGCAAAGCGGCCAGTCACCGCCGCAGCCTGAACCAGCCAGACGGGCTTCGCCAGCGCTCTGGATGTGGACGGCCCCGCCGAGGACGATCAGGAGAAAAGCGCTTGCGGCGGAAAGCATCGCCAGGCGAACGAGTCTCGTCATTCCGTGTACCCTCAGCAGTCGGAGTCGGCTGGCACGCGAAGCAGCGCGGTGTGACGGCGGAGCGTGAAACTATGGCGGTCGCTTCCGCCTGCGCAATTCTAGCTTGCTTGATGCACTAAACGAACGCGGTAAGCGCACGGCCATCGGTGCATTGAATCACGACTGGTCTCGCCATTTGCGGGCAGATGCAGCGCCTGGAAGCTGCGGTCGAGATTTGCCAGCCGGCATGCGACGTGCATGCTCGCTGCGCTAGACTGTCTGCCCTGTGCCGTTCGGCTTGCCGGCCGCCGAAAATGGGCGGCGCCGGTGGGTCAGTAGCCTTGGTCGAGGTCAACGCTATGCCGAGTCGCTACGCGGGCACCGTTCGCGCTCCTGAATTTCCCGCCGGTCTGGAATGGTTCAACAGCGAGCCGCTGACGATGGCTCAATTGCGCGGCAAGCTGGTTATTCTCGATTTCTGGACCTTCTGCTGAATCAACTGCTTGCAGATCATCCCGCAGTTGCGGGATCTGGAGCATGAATTCGAGCGGGAGCTCGTCGTCATCGGCGTGCACTCCCCGAAATTCACCGCCGAGCGCCGCCCCGAGAACCTCCGCGCGGCGATCCTTCGCCATGGGCTGACGCACCCCGTTGTCAACGACAACGAGTACGCCGTCTGGCAAAGCTATGGCGTCCGCGCCTGGCCGACGCTGATGTTCATTGACCCACGGGGCTACGTCTACGCTAAGCACGAGGGCGAGTTCCCGCTCCAGCCGGTGCGGGAGCTGCTGCGCGACATGATCGCCGACTACGACGCGGAGGGACTGATCGACCGCACGCCGCTCCCGCTGGAGCCGCTCACCGATGAGGATCGGCCCCTGCGCTTCCCCGGCAAGATCCTGGCCGATCCGGAGGAAGATCGGCTCTTCGTCGCCGACTCAGGTCATCGCCGCGTCCTCGTCGTGCGCACCGATGGCACGGTGCTCCAGACGATCGGCGCCGGCACGCGTGGTTTCACCGACGGGAGTTTCGCCGAGGCGACGTTCGCATTCCCCTTGGGTCTCGCGCTCTCGCCCGACCGGCAAACGCTCTACATCGCGGATCAGGAGAATCACGCCCTCCGCGCGGCCGATCTCAATGCCGGGACGGTCCGCACGGTCGCCGGGACGGGAGCCCGCGGCAGGATTGGGCCCGGCGGGCCGGGCCGGCAGACGGCGCTTGCCTCCCCCTGGGATCTCGTCTTCCGCGACGGGCTGCTCTGGATCGCGATGGCTGGCATGCACCAGCTTTGGACCTACGATCCGGCCACGGAAACGGTGCGGCCGGCCGCCGGGACTGGCGTCGAGTCCATCCACGACGGGCCGCTTGCCGAGGCGACGTTCGCGCAGCCGCAAGGGATCACGGTGCAGGACGGCATCCTCTACGTTGCCGACAGTGAGTCGAGCGCCATTCGCCGCGTCGATCCTGTCGCTGACCGGGTACGGCGGCTCGTCGGTCGCGGGCTCTTCGACTTTGGCGACATTGACGCTCGGGGAGACAGCGTCCGCCTCCAGCACGTTCAGGGCGTGGCGGCGACGGTCGAGGATGGCGCGCCGGTCGTCTATCTGGCCGATACCTACAACGACAAGATCAAGCGGCTCGTCCCGGAGACGCGCGAAGTGACGACGGTCCTCGGAGGGGACGGCCACGGGCACGTTGATGGCGACGCGGCGACAGCCGAGTTCTGGGAGCCAAGTGGACTCAGCATCGCCGGCCGCACCCTCTACATTGCCGACACGAACAACCACGCAATCCGTGCCGCCGACCTCGACCGCGGCGAGGTGCGGACGATCGAGATCAAGGAGCCGGCCACCGGTTCATAGGCGACCGGTGACCGGCTCACCTCACCGAGGCGGGCAGCGCGTTGGCACCTGGATTTTCGTAAGACGGCGATTCTTGGCGGCTTCTGGCGCCTGGCCGTGCCGAACCCAAGCTCCCGGATCAGCCCGCGACGTTCGGCCACGGATGCAGCGGCAGCCCCGTCTCCGCCTCGATCTCCAGCAGCCGGTTCCACTTCGCGAGGCGCTCCGACCGGGTGATGGACCCGACTTTCAGCGCCTCGCCGCCCCAGCCGACGGCGAGATCCGTCAGCCAGTCGTCCTCCGTCTCCCCGCTGCGGGCGCTGACGACGACGCGCCAGCCGGCTTCGCGCGCGAGGCGGCAGGCCTCCGCTGCCTCGGTCAAAGTCCCGATCTGGTTCACCTTCAGCAGCAGCGCATTGGCGGCGCCCAGCTCGATGGCCCGGCGGATGCGTGCCGGATTCGTGGTCAACAGATCGTCGCCGAGCGCCAGCGCATGGCCCTCGAGCCGCTGCCGCAGCGCTGGCCAATGCTCCCAGTCGTCCTCCGCTAGCCCATCCTCGATGCTGACGATTGGGTACTGGGTGACCCAAGACGCGACCCGCTCGATCATCCCGGTGCTCGGCAGGCTCTCGTTGCCGATCCGGTAGTGGCCGTCGGTGAAGAAGTGGCTCGAGGCCACATCGACGCAGAGGGCAACATCTCGCCCGGGCTCGTAGCCAGCCCGGCGAATCGCCGAGACCGCATCCTCCAGCATCTGCTCCACCGAGGGGAAGTCGGGCGCTAGACCGCCCTCGTCCGCGACCAGCGGCCGCATCCCGTACCGCGACCGGCAGATTTCGGTGGCTGCCCGGTAGACCGCGAACGTCGCCGCCAGCGCTTCATCGGCCGTTGTGGCCGCGGGGACGACGACGAGCACGTCCTGGATTTCGACTTGGCCGCCGGCGTGCTTGCCGCCGCTGAAGAGGTTGATCGTGGGACGCGGCAGCGTGCGTGGCTCCTGCCCTGGCGCGAGGATCTCCGCGAAGAGGCGGTACAGCGGCAGCTTCCGCTCGGCGGTGACCGCGCGGGCGAACGCCAGCGACACGGCCAGCAGCGCGTTGGCGCCGAGTCGGGACTTGTTGGGCGTGCCGTCGAGCTCGATCAGCGCCCGGTCGAGCGCTTCCTGCGATGCCCACTCGCGATTGCGCACCGCCTCCGCGATCGGACCGGTGATATTGGCGACAGCCGTCCGGCAGCCGAGCCCGCCATACCGCGACGGGTCGCCGTCGCGTAGCTCCAACGCCTCGGCGGCTCCGGTCGAGGCGCCGGATGGCACCGACACCGTGCCCCTCGCGCCGCTCGCCAGCTCGCAGGACGCGCGGACCGTGGGGCGTCCCCGGCTGTCCAGGATCTCCAGCGCGGACAGACGCGCAATCACCGGCATGAGTTTTTCTCCAACGTCTCGATGAAGCGATCGACTAATTCAGGAACTGATTCCGGCAGGGCGCTCATCAGACGCACCACTGTCTCCGCCTGCCGAGTCCGCTCCTCCTCGCTCATATATTCGAGTTGCGAGCGGCCGCGCACTCGCGCCAGCAGGCAGCCGAGCGTATGACGGACCGCGCGCGGCTCGATGTCCGCTGTCCACTCGGCATCGCCGATGGTCGTGCGATAGGTCGTCCAGTAGAGCTTGGTCGCCTCGGCGAAGGCGGACCGGTGGGCGGGCAAGTGATGAGCCTTGCTCAGCAGGTGCGTCATGGAGAAACCGAGATCGAAGCCCGGATCGCCGAAGTGGATCACCTCGTGGTCGAGGAGCACCAAGCGCCCACTGTGGATCAGGACATTCTTCGGGCTGTAGTCCCCGTGGACGATGGTGTCCTGTCGGGCCAAGGTCGCCGCGATCAGCTCGGTCAAGAACGATGCGGCATCCGGCACCTGCGTCGCGGTGTAGCCGTAGTACGGCTCGAGCCGGAGCGATTCGAAGTAGCTGCGGTCGCGGAAGACGGGCTCGGTCTCGCGTCGCCGCTCATGGCCGCGACGATGGATGAGGCCGAGCAGGTGGGCGAATTGCTCGACGTGATCGCGCTCGA
>CALGSZ010000074.1 GCA_937901745.1 uncultured Chloroflexota bacterium
CAAGCGCGGTCCGCCCAGTGTTCCCATGCTAACAGCGTCCGGACCGCCCGGCAATCGCCGCGGTGAAGCGCAATACCTGGTTCGATAACGTCGTCTACGCCGTCGCAAATGCCATCGGAGCGATCCCTAGCTTTTGGCTTGGACTGCTCTTGATCATCCTCTTCGCTGTGAAGTTCCGCGAGTGGGGACTGCCCGGCTTCCCGTCAGGAGGGACGCATAACCTGCGAGGGGGTGGTGATCTGCTAGATCGGCTCCATCACCTGATCTTGCCCACAGTCACACTCGGCATCGTCAGCCTCGCAAGCTGGCTCCTGTACATCCGATCGGCGATGCTTGAGGTGATTCGGCAGGATTACGTTCGCACCGCCTACGCGAAGGGGCTGCGCGACCGCGCCGTGCTCTACGGCCATGCCTTCCGCAATGCACTGCTTCCCCTCATCACTCTCGTCGGCCTGACGATCCCCGAACTGTTTGCCGGCGCGGTAGTGACCGAGTCGATCTTCGCCTGGAACGGAGTCGGCCGCTTGACAGTGACTTCCGCCACGAATTTCGATTACACCGTCGTCATGGGCACCGTAATGATGTTGGCCACGCTGACGCTGCTTTCGAATCTCTTGGCTGATATTCTGTACGCTGTAGCTGACCCACGTATTCGGTATGACTAATGGGCGATCGCGCGTGCTGCCTATCGATCTCGAATCGCCGCCGTGCTCGGACTTTCGCCCGCGGCTAGCATTGCAGAGTCGCTATGATTGATCGCTCCGAACTCGTAAGCTCCGAGTCGAGCGCGGCTCCGCGGGCGCGGGCTGGTCAGGCGGCGCTAGAGTTAGAGCGCGTCTCGCGGCGCTCCCCCGGTTTCTATCAGCGCGCGTGGCGCATCTTCCGCCGCAACCGCGTCTCGATGGTCGCGCTCGGCGTGGTCATCCTGATCATCGCTTTCGTTCTCGGCGCGGACCTCGTCTCCGAATACATCACCGGATACGACTATCGCCGTGGAGAGCTCGGCGAGCAGTTCAAGCCCCCCTTCACCGACGGCCACATCTTGGGAACGGATGCGAACGGGCGCGACGTTCTGACCCGGCTCGCCTACGGCGGGCGGGTGTCACTCCTGATCGCCGGGCTCGCCTCCTTGACGATCGTTGTCGTTGGCGGAGGCGTCGGCGCGGTCGCCGGCTTTTTCGGCGGACCGGTCGATGCCGTCGCAATGCGGCTCGTCGATGTGCTGCTCTCGATACCGAGCCTTCCGCTCTTGATCCTCTTCGCATCCCTTTATCGGCCAGGTCCAGTGGGCTTGGCGTTCATCTTGGCAGCGGTCGGCTGGACCGGAGTCGCGCGTCTCGTCCGGGGCGAGGTTCTGTCATTGCGGGAGCGCGATTTCGTCGACGCCGCGCGAGTCTTGGGAGCCTCGAATGCCCGCATAATTACGCGGCACATCTTCCCCAATGTCATCCCGATCATCGTGGTGTGGGTCTCGCTTGCGATCCCCGGCTTCATCCTGACCGAGGCCGCGCTGAGCTTCCTCGGTCTCGGCGTCAAGGTACCGACTCCGTCCTGGGGCAACATGCTGCAGGGCGCCAGGGATTACTACACTCGCTCCTGGACTAACGTCTTCATCCCTGGCTTCATGATCTACATCACCGTTCTCGCCATCAGTCTGGTCGGCAAGGGCCTGCGCGACGCCCTGGATCCCCGCCTCAACGAGTAACGCTGTATGGCGTTCGATCGCGCTGGCTGCATTCGACGATCAGGAGCCAAACAGGTCGATCGGTCACGACGGCTGGATGAGGTGAGGATCGCGTGCGCCAGAAGCGTCACGACGTCTCCGGCCGTCTGTGAGAAACACTCCCCGCACATGGCCTTGCTACAATACGGCGGACCTAGATGCAGCTGACCACCCCGCTAATGAGCGAGGCCGTATGCCAAGTAAGCTCGGCGGGGATGAGCGATCAATCCAGCTTCGGAAACCGAGTTTGACCAACGAAGGGACTGCCTTGCCCGGAGAGAACCGCGTCGCACTGCTCAACGAGCTTTACGAACAGTTCTGCCGAGGCACGTTGGATCGGCGTGCGTTCCTCCTGCGAGCGAGCCGGCTCAGCTTGTCCGCAGCCGCGCTCGCCACGTTCGCGCGCGTCCTGCCCGCGAGCCCGCGCGGTGTCTCGGCACAGGCGGGTGGCTTCCGCTCGATCACCTATCAGGAGTACAAGTCCCGCCTCCACCAGAACTTCCCGTTTACTCAGGATCGCGGCGCTCAGAACGAAGGCGGCACCGTAACCTACGGGGCGCTCGCCGGCGATCGCCTCGCGACGACGAACCCGATCCTCGGGAGCGATCCTGCCACGCAACGGCTCAACTCCCTGTGCTTCGAGTCCCTGTACGCGATCGACCCGCAGGACGCGCAATTCGTGCCGTGCCTGGCGGACTACTGGGAGATCGCCGACGACGGCAAGACGTACACCTTCCATCTCCAGCAGAACGTCACCTGGCACGACGGCGAGCCTTTCACCGCCAGGGACGTCATCATGAGCTTCGACGCGCAGCGGGACGAAGCGACTGGATCGGCATTTACCGGTAGCTTCAACGACGCCGTCGCCTCCTACCGAGCCATCGACGACTACACCGTCGAGGTCGTTGCCAACGATGTCTTTGCCCAGATCGTCTTCCTCGGCAACATTTTGACGCCGATCCTACCGGCGCACATCTGGCAAGACGTGCCACACGAGGAGTGGGCAAGCGATCCGGGAAGCCACGGCGCCGATCCGTCGCGAGTCATTGGCACCGGACCGTTCAAGTTCGCCGAGATCAATGAGGGCGACGGTACGACGACCTGGGTCAGGAACGAGAGCTATTGGGATCCGGACGCCATCCCGACGATCGAGACGTTCGTTCTCCAGATCGTTGACAACGAGGATGCCGCCGTCGAGGCCCTGCGCGCGGGCGAGATCGACTTCTACCAGGATATTCCGCCCTCGGAAGTCGAATCGCTCCAGTCCGAGGACAACATCGACGTCAAGGTCTACGACACGTTCCGCTTCCGCTGGTACGCTTACAACCTCGATCCGGAAGTGACGCCACTCTTCCAGGACGTGCGGGTCCGCAGGGCGCTCTATATCGCGCTCGACCGCCAAGCGCTCATTGATGACATCCAGCTTGGCTACGCAACGCTCGCCGTCGGGACGCAGCCGGTTCTTTCCATCGCCTATGACCCGGATCGCGTCACGGTCAAATACGACTACGATCCGGAGCAGGCGAAACAGCTCCTCGAGGAGGCCGGCTGGGTCGATACGGACGACGACGGCGTGCGGGAATTCCAGGGCCTCGAGGATGCGGACTTCGAGACGCCCGAGGTCGGCACGAAGTTTTCCTTCGATCTGATGTTCGCCGAGGGATCGAGTCAGCTCGAGCGGCTGGCCGAGTCGATGCGGGATTACTGGAAAGAGATCGGCATCGATGCTCGCCTCAACGCGGTCGACTTCGATGCCGAGATAGTGCCGGCCTTGACGGAGACGTTCGATTTCCGGGTCGTCATGCTCGGCCTGGAGTGGGACCCGACTGGCGATCAGAAGCCGGTTTTCGGCACGGAGTACCGGGGCACCGGCTATAACGGTATGAGCTACTCCAACCCGGAGTACGACGAGCTGGCAGCCGAGGCCGACCGCGAAGTCGATCCGGAGAAGCGCAAGGAGCTGCTGATCCAGGCCTCGGACATCGTCAACTCTGACCTGCCGGTGGGTATCCTGTGGTTCACCAAGGAAATCACGGCCCACACGACCCGGCTCCACAATTTCGAGCCGAACGCGACGGGCGGTCTCCTCTGGTCGCTGCCGTACGTCTGGGTCGAGTAGCTCAGTTGACCACAAATGCGGGGAGGGCGATCCTGCCCTCCCTGGATTATGTCTGTACCCATCCGCCGCTTGACATGTCCGCGATTGCGACGAGTGTGAGCGTCATCCGATGATCGCCTTTATCATCCGCCGCGTGCTCGTGATGGTGCCGATCCTCTTTGGCATCACCTTCCTGACGTTCGCGATCGTCAATCTTGTCCCGGGCAGCCCGGTGGACTCCCTCAAGCTCAACCCGCGCACGCGGCCGGAGGACATCGAGCGGATCAAGCGGAATCTCGGACTCGACCGCCCGTGGCACGAGCGCTACTTCGTCTGGCTCTCCGGAGCGGTTCGCGGCGACTTCGGCATTTCGCTCAGCAACAACACGCCCGTGCTCGACCGGCTGCTCGGCGTCCTACCGAACACGCTGCTGCTGACCGGCGCGGCGCTCGTCACGGCGCTCCTCATCTCCGTCCCGCTCGGTGTCCTCTCAGCCGTCAAGCACAACACTGCCTTTGACCATGCCGTCACCGTCCTGGCGACGGCGATTGCGTCCATTCCCTCGTTCTGGCTCGCGCTGCTGCTGATTCTCTTGTTCGCAACGCAGTTTCCGGCGTGGGGGTTGCCAGGCCTGCCGGTCAACGGAATGCGCGATCTGCGCGGCGACTCCGGTTTGTTCGACCGGCTCGAGCACATGGTTCTCCCGGTCGCCTCGCTGGCGCTCGTACAAATCGCCGGTTGGACTCGCTTCATTCGGTCCTCGATGCTGGAGACGATTCGCCAGGATTTCGTGCGGACCGCGTATGCCAAAGGTCTGCCGCGCCGGATCGTGCTTTATGTCCACGCCTTCCGCAATGCGCTCCTGCCACTCGTCACGCTCGTTGGCCTGGCAATCCCGGAGCTATTCGGCGGCGCGTATCTTATCGAGCAGATCTTTGCTTGGAACGGCGCGGGGCGGCTGACCTTCCAGGCAGCTCAGAGCAACGACTATCCGTTGATCATGGGCGCGACGCTCATGTTCGCCGTCCTGACGATGGTCGGCAATCTCCTTGCCGATATCCTCTACGCGGTCTTGGACCCCCGCATCCGGTACGATTAGCCGGGTATCTGTCTCGATTCGTGCCGGTGTGGTCAGGTGGGGATGAGGACAGGCTGGTCCGGAGCACGCAGAGCCGCTCGTCTGTCCTCGGTCGCGACGGACCACCCGCTAGCCGCCGATCTGTCAACGGCTCGGCTCTCTCGCGGTTCTCCCGGCTTCTATCGCGAGGCGTGGCGGCGGTATCGCCAGAACCCGGTCGCCGTCGTCGCTCTGGTCGTCGTCGTCATCATTGTGCTCTTTGCCGTTGGAGCCGATCTCATCTCCAAATACGTAACCGGATTCGACTACCGTGAAAATCACCTGGATTACCGCCTGTCGCGTCCGGGCGAGAACGGCTACATCCTCGGAAGCGACGGCAACGGGCGAGACATCCTCACGCGTTTGGCATACGGCGGGCGCGTCTCCCTCGCCGTGGCGACGTTAGCGACGCTTTCGACGATGGTGCTCGGCGGAGCGATTGGCATCGTCGCCGGTTACCTCGGCCGGATCGTCGACAGCGTGTTGATGCGATTGGCCGACGTCCTCCTCTCCATTCCCACGCTGTCGCTGCTCATCTTGGTCTCGACGCTATACCGGCCTGGCTATGTCATGCTGGCGGTCTTCATCGCGTCCGTCGGCTGGCCGGGATTGTCTCGCCTCGTGCGCGGCGAGGTGCTGGCGCTGCGCCGGCGCGAGTACATCGAGGCCGCGCGCATCGTCGGCGCGACTGACGGGCGGATCATTCTCCGCCATCTCGCGCCGAACGTGGCGCCGATCATGATCATCTGGGGCTCACAGGTCATCCCAGGATTCATCATCACCGAAGCCGCGTTGAGCTTCCTCGGACTCGGGGTTCGCATCCCGACGCCATCTTGGGGGAACATGCTGTACGAAGCGCAATCGGTCTATCGAAGTCACCCGACCAACGTCATCTTCCCCGGACTGCTGATCTTCCTGACCGCGCTGTCGATCAATCTTGTCGGCAACGGTCTGCGCGACGCGCTCGATCCACGCTTGAGGGACGGCAGACGCTAATGACCGATCACGCCGCATCGCCGGAGCGTCAATCTTGGCAGCATCTCCTGGCCCGCCTCGCTCCGCTGGCGATCATCATCGTCCTCCTTCTGGCCGCGCTTTCGATCTTCAGCGACCTGCGAGAGCTGGCGGAAGCCTTCCGCACGTTCGAGTGGTGGCTGATCGTGCCAGTCCTGCTCCTGACGTCGTGGAACTATGGCTGGCGCTTCGTCAAGTGGCAGATCTACCTCCACGAGCTTGGCGTCCGCCTACCGGCTGCCTTGAGCCTTCGCATCTATCTCTCCGGGTTCGCAATGTCGATTACTCCTGGCAAGGTTGGGGAGCTCTTGAAGGCGGTCTATGTCCGCCGAGCCAGCGGCGCGCCGGTCAACCGGACGAGCGCGGTGGTTGCGGCCGAGCGCATCACCGATGCCTTCGCGATGCTGATCTTGGCGACAGCCGGCGCCGTGCAATTCTCCTACGGCCGGACGCTGCTCGTGGCGGTTGCAGTTCTAGGCGCGGTCGGGATCGCGCTCCTGCAACGACCCGACATCCTGAGTCGCTTATTGGAGCAGCTCGGCAATCTACCGCTCGTCGGCCGCGCCGTCGTACACGGCACGGCGTTCTTGAATGCATCGAGCGCCCTCTTTCGGCCGCCGATTCTGCTCCGCGCCGTCCTCCTCGGTGTGATCTCCTGGGCTGGCGAGTGCCTGGCGTTCTACTTCGTCCTCATCGGGCTCGGGCTCGACGGCTCGGCCCACATGCTCATGGTTGCGACCTTCATCCTGGCCGTTTCGTCGCTTGCCGGCGGCGCTTCGATGCTGCCCGGCGGCCTCGGCGTCGCCGAGGCGGGCATCGCGGGACTGCTGGTACTGCTCGTCAGCCAAGACGAAGGCATGACACACTCCATCGCCGCCGCCGCGACGATCATCATTCGGTTCGCCACGTTGTGGTTCGCCGTCATCATTGGCGCGATCGCAATGCTCAGTCTGGAACGCATGCGATTCCGAACCAGCGGCGGCGAACCGATACAATCAATGAAAATGGATGCTCCTGGGGGGCAAGAGACTGAAGATACGGCCGGCGGGAATCTGCGTCCCGCCCGCGATGGAGGAGATCGGTGATCGCGTGTCCGAATTGTGGGTGGTCGAACGAGGAGGGTAGTCGTTTCTGCGAGAATTGTGGCGCAGATCTTCGCTCGCTCACACAGCAGCCGCCGAGTGAGCCGCGAACGGAGCCGACAGCACCGCCGGCGAGCACTCCAGCGAGCACTCCAGCGAGCACGCCGCCGCCGTCGTCAACACCGACCAGCCCGCTACCACCACCCCTCACTCCTCCTCCGCATGCGCGCCCCCTCAGTGAGATACCGCCAACGTCTCCCGAGTGGCGAATGGCGCCGCTCCCGCCCGAGGAGCCGCCGCCGCGCCAGCGCCGTACTTGGCTGTGGGTTCTGGTTGGCATCGTGGCGGCGTTCGTCCTCTGCTGCTGCGGGTTCGGATTTTGGGTGCAGTTCACCGACAGCGGCCGGGAGTTCCAGACAGCCGTGGTGCGGGAGGCGACGGAGCAAGCTGGTCAGCAGCAGGTCGACCCATAACGCTCACCTACGCTTCTTGCCGAGTCGCAAATCAGCTGAAATCATCAGCAAACGCGCATCCAATGCATGGCGGCATTCCCTCGGGGGTGCCGCTTTTCCGTATGTGCATATGGGGGATAACCCTACCATGGATTCTGCAGCCCGCCGGGATTCGGCCAACCCGCCTCGTTCCTATAATCGAAACCAAGATAGACGAGCGCGACCCGGTGGTCGCGGCGGCGATAATCGATCGGTAAGGATTCACGGTCTCATGTCAACCCCCATCACAGCAGCAGACGCGCTTCAGATTGGGCGCAAAGCATTGTCGGGCATCGACCGGCACTTGGTGCCTCATCCGGCGCGCGCGGCGCTGTACTTACTGGCGAACTTCGGTATTGGACTCGGTTGGTTCATCGTTCTCGTCACGCTGCTGGCCACCGGGATCTCGCTCGCTATCACGTTGACGGGCATTCCGATCCTTGTTGCAACTCTCTACCTTTGGGTGGCCGGGGCGCGCTGGGAGCGCAAGCGCATCGCTTCGTTGAGCGGTCAACCGGTCCCGGCGCCGTATCGCCCACTTGAAGAGGACGGGTCGTTCTTCAGCCGCGCGTACCAGCGCGTGACGGACCCGGCGGTTTGGCGAGATTTGGCGTACCTGATTTCGCTGATGCCGCTCGGGATAGTCGAGCTCGTGATCGTCCTGACCGCGATCAGCTTGCCGATCACGTTCATCACCCTGCCGACGTACTTCTGGATTGGCGGCGGCCCGGAGCTCCTTGGCGTGTGGCACGTCAATACGTTCCCGGAAGCGACATTCGGCGTCCTCGTCGGGGCCGTGCTCATCTTGCCGATGCTGCTCCTTATCTCCGGGACCGCTCGCGCGCACATCGCCTTCGGGCGCTGGCTGCTCGGTCCGTCGCAAGAGCAGCTCGAGGAGCGCGTCGAAGTCCTGACGCGCACCCGGTCGAGCATTCTGGAGGCGATGCTCGCCGAGCGGCGCCGCATCGAGCGGGATCTGCATGACGGGGCTCAGCAGCGCCTGGTCGCGCTCGCGATGGACCTCGGCATGGCGAAGGAGAAGCTAAAGACCGACCCTGAGGAAGCGGGCCGGCTCGTCTCCGCCGCGCACGAGGAAGCGAAACGGGTGCTGACCGAGCTTCGCGAGCTGGTCCGCGGCATTCATCCGGCCGTCCTGACCGATCGCGGGTTGGACGCGGCAATTTCGGCGGTCGCCGGCCGCTCGCCTGTCCCGGTCACCGTGGATGTCCAGCTGAAGAGGCGGCTGCCCGAAGCGATCGAAGCGACAGCGTACTTCGTCGTCGTGGAGGCGCTCGCCAACGTGGCCAAGCACAGCCAGGCGACGCAAGCGCAAGTCAGGATCGTCGAGAACGCGGGCTGGCTTGTGATCGACATCGTCGACAACGGCAAGGGCGGCGTCGACCCGCGGGCCGGCACCGGCTTGACCGGACTCGGTGAGCGCGTGGCAGCGCTCGACGGACGCCTCACGATTGCGCAGCCACCTGAGGGCGGCACATGGCTCCGAGCGGAGATTCCATGCGAGTCGTAATCGCCGAGGACTCGGTACTGCTTCGGGAGGGCATCGCGCGGCTGATGACCGACGCGGGAATGGAGATCGTCGCGCGGGTGGCCGACGGACCGGGTCTCGTCGCCGCCATCGAGGAGCACCGGCCAGATGTCTCGATCGTCGATGTCCGGATGCCGCCCTCCTTCCGCGACGAAGGCTTGCGGGCGGCACTCGAAGCGCGGCGCCGCGTGCCAGGCAGCCCGGTGCTGATCCTGTCGCAGTACGTCGAAGAACGATACGCCAGCGAATTGATCGAGTCTGGCGCGGAGGGTGTCGGGTATTTGCTGAAGGACCGGATCGCTGATGTCGGCGATTTCATCGCCGCGGTTCGCCAGGTGGCGAGCGGCGGAACGGTCCTCGATCCAGAGGTGGTGGCGCAACTCGTGGCACGACGACGACGTGGAGACCGACTCGACGTACTGACCGACCGAGAGCGAGAGGTGCTGGCCCTGATGGCTGAGGGCCGATCGAACACAGCCATCGCTGAGCGCCTGTACGTCAGCGAAGGCACGGTCGAAAAGCACGTCACCAACATCTTCGGCAAGCTCGGACTTCCGGCGACGGAAGCTGTGCATAGGAGGGTATTGGCAGTGTTGGCCTATTTACGCGAGTAGGAGGATCGAGGAGCGAGACTGTTGAGTTTTCCATCGTTCAGGGAGGAATAGCGGAATGCATCCGCCGCACACAAGCTCGATAGGACACCAATCACGACCAAGTCACGATAGCTTCAAGGATGTTGACACCATGTGGAAGACATTGACTGAGTCACCTTGGGGGCGGATCGCTCTCGCCACGCTCGCCGTTCAAGTCCTGGTGCGCGGCGTGCTGACCGTGCCGGTGCTGACGCTGATGCTGACGGTCGTCGCGGCGGCGTGGGTCACGCGAAACATGCCGAAGGACCGAGCCGCTCGCCAAGGCATGCTGCTCGGTGGCGTGATCGCCGTGACGAGCATGCTCGTCACACCGTGGTTCGGGCTGGTGGCACTCCTGTGGGCCGCTCAGATGGTTGCGGCCGGCTGGATCGGAAGCCGGCTCAGCTCGCGCCTCGACCGCGCCTTGTCGAGCTCGCCGATCGGTCGTGCGTCGTGGCCCGGCGTGAACCGGACTGGTCGCCCCGAACCCCAGCCGAGCGCGCAGCCAGCGTCTCAGCCGCCGACTCCTTCGACATGGACCTACGCGGCGGGTGTTCCCGGAAACCACCAGCCAGCTTGGGTCTACACGCCCGGCACGGCTGAAGCTCGACCAGCTCCGTCTGCCGCTCCAACTTCGGCGCCCGCAACTCCTGAAGACCCGACCGCACCCGTAGCAATGGCTAGCGCTCCGGCCGCGCCAGCGGCTCCCGATCCCGCGGCCGCGGTCAACCCACAAGCGCCTGCAACGACTGCTGCTCCCGAGGCCGCTCCTGGCACGCCAACGCACCCTGCGACGCCAGCGCCTCAGGCCACGGTCAGCACGCCAAACGGTTCTACCAACCCCGCGCCTGAAGCCCCTGCCAGCGGTCCAGCTCCCGCGGCGAATCCTGAGTCTGAACCTCCGACTACTAGCGCGAGCGCTTAGTTTCACTCGCGCGACTCACTGACTAACCGTCTCACAACCATCTAACAAAGCGTTCTCCTGCGCGTTCTCTTGACTGTGCGAGCTGCCCGTAAGGGCCCAGCGGGCAGCCTCGCGCGAGATTGGGAGCGGCAGTGTGGGTGAGTTGTTGTCGCTAAGAGGCGAGAACGGAAGGGGGGATTTCCCTATGGCGTCGCTATTTTCGACACGCGGTCTCGCCGCGGCGAGTGCCCGCCGACCGTGGCGAACTCTCGGAATTTGGTTAGTGCTCATCGTCCTCGCGGCCATTCTGCAAGGCACGATGGGCGGCGCATTCAACAATGATGTCAATTTCACAAATGATCCCGATTCGAAGCACGGCGCCGACCTCATCACGGCGCACATGGGCGAAGAACCGCTCATCGAAACCATCGTCATCACGTCGCCGAACCTGACGGTCGATGACGCCGCATTTCGGCAGGTGGTCGAGAAGACGACAGCCGACCTCGCCGCGATGACCGAGGTCGTCCAGTCGGCCACGAACGTCTACCAGCTTATGGAAGCAAATCCACAGGCCGCCGAGTCGATGATCTCGGGCGACCGTCACACGACCATCATTTCGGTGACGCTGACCGGCGGCTACAGCGACTTCGACAAGCTGATCGAGCACGGCAAGTCATTCATCGAGACGGCCGAGCGCTACCAGGGCGACGGGATCGAGGTCTATGCCGTCGGTGACCTGAGCGGTTCCGAGGTCTACGGCCAGATCTCCGAAGAAGACATGAGCAAGGACCTCAAGGTCGGCCTGCCGGTGGCGGCGGTGGTGCTCATCATCGTGTTCGGCGCGCTCGTGGCGGCGGGTCTGCCGCTCCTGCTTGGCCTGGTCTCGATCTTCGTCGCGATGGGCGCGACCGCGCTGGTCTCCCGCGTCATCGATGTCAATGAGACCGTCCAGGTCATGATCACGATGATCGGTCTCGCGGTCGGCATTGACTACGCCCTCTTCCTCACCGAGCGATACCGCGAGGAGCGCCGGCACGGCATGCCGCGCCAGGACGCGATCGCACTCGCTGGCGGCACGGCGGGCAAGGCAGTCTTCTTTTCTGGCGGCACCGTGGTCCTGGCACTGATGGGGATGTTCCTCATCCCGGTCACGATCTTCCACAGCCTCGCGACCGGCGCCATCTTGGCGGTCTTCGTTGCCGTTTTCGCGACGCAAACGTTCGTCCCGGCGCTCGTCAGCCTCCTCGGCGACCGCATCGACTGGCCTCGCCGCCGCCACTATGACGCTGTCCGCCGTTACGATCACGAGACGATCCATCGAGGCTTCTGGGGCCGAGTCACTCGCACCGTCATGACCTACCCAGTCGCGTCGCTGATCGTCGCGCTCGTGATCCTGATCGGAGCAGCGCTTCCCGTCTTCACCCTCAAGACCGGCATGCCCGGCATCGAGTCGCTCCCCGAGAGCCGCGTGAAGACCGGCTATGAGATCCTGGCGCGCGAGTTCTATGCTGGCTCGATTGCGCCCGTCGCGATCGTGATTGACAGCGATGTCAACGCGCCCTGGGTCAACGAGGGGATCGAAAAACTTTCCGCGCAGCTCGCCGAGGATGACCTGTTTGGTCCGGTCTCCGTGACTCGTGCCGAGGATGGCCTGCTGACCATCGTCGAGGTGCCGCTCAGCGTCGATCCCAATTCGGAGCGCGCCTTCGACGCGGTCGATCACCTGCGCGGCGAGATCATTCCGGCCGCGTTCGGGAGCCAGGCTGATGCCGTCTATGTGACGGGCGGGAGCGCCTTCACTGAGGACTTCAACGACCTGCTTTCGCGGTACACGCCGCTCGTCTTCGCCTTCGTCCTTGGCCTCAGCTTCCTGCTCCTGATGGTGGCATTCCACTCGCTGGTCGTGCCGGCGAAGGCGATTCTGATGAACCTGCTTTCGGTCGGCGCCGCTTACGGATCGGTCGTCGCCGTCTTCCAGCACGGATTCCTGGCCGACCGGCTGGGCCTGACGCAGACCGAATCGATCACCGCCTGGCTGCCGATCTTCCTCTTCTGCGTCCTGTTCGGCCTCAGCATGGACTACCACGTCTTCCTGCTGAGCCGGATTCGGGAGCACTACGACCAGACTCGGCGCAATGACGAGTCGGTGGCAGTCGGCCTGCAGTCGACCGGCAGGATCATCACCGGCGCGGCGTTGATCATGGTCGCGGTCTTCGCCGCATTCGCGTCCGGGCGGCTGGTGGACATCCAGCAAATGGGCTTCGGCCTCGCCGTCGCGATCTTCCTCGACGCCACGATCGTGCGGTCGATCCTGGTCCCGGCAACGATGAAGCTGCTCGGCGATTGGAACTGGTACCTGCCGTCCTGGCTGCGCTGGCTCCCCGACCTGCGGATTGAGGGCGCACCGGTTCACGCGCCGAACATGGCGGGCAGCGCCGAGCCCGCACTCGGCGACTAATTCAGGCAGCCGACGCCGGGTAGGGGCCAGGTGCCCGGCATGGCAAGCTCACTGATTTGCAGAGGGAGCGGTGTTCGCATCGCTCCCTCTGCACACGTATTGGCCTAATTCGTCCGCAAGCCGCGAGAGCAGCAAGAGCTGCTAACGATCGCGTGAACGATCTGCTCTCGAGCCGGATCGGTGAACCTGGAAAAGTCGTCTCGCCGCGTCGACGACCGCCCAGGGATCAATGTCGTTTCCGCTTGGCGGATCAACGACAGCCTGAGCATCAAGCTGAGCAATAGCGGCCGCCTCCGGTCGGGCTGGTTGCTCCTCTCCAGCTCCACTGGAGTCCTCGGCCGCGACCTCCGCGACCGCGGCGATGAAGGAAGTAAGCGCATCGACTCTTTCCGCGGCAGCCTCGAGGGCAGCGGAGAGAAGGGAGATCCGCTGCCGGATCGTCTCGCACGACTCACCGACGCTGGCGAGCATCGCCCTTCGCCGCGCCCGCTCCTCGGCGATGCGCCGATCGCCTTCCGCTCGCGCCCGAGCCACCTCTCGATCGGCTGCATCTGGCAACGCCCGCGCCAGCTCGAGGAGCCCCCGGTACCGCGCCTCCTGCTCGGCCAAGACCGCATCGAATCTCTCTTGGAACTGTCGCCAGGCGTCCTCGTACGAGTCCGCGGGAGGTTTCGCCACGGGGGGCCCGTCAGGAGACCCCGATGGGACTTGTTCGTTCTCGGGAGGCGAGAGAGGTGGGATCGCCGGATCGACTGCGGAGAAGGATTCGGCGGTCATTGCGGGCGCTCCTTCGCGGCGGAACTCCTGCAGATGCTTGATACGGTGAAGCGATACGCATTGACACGTCGTCAACGCTATTGCACCAATGCCGTATTAGGAAGTTCAGTCTAGCCCAGATATCCCTAGAGCACACCTGCACGGACAACCCGCGACGCCCGTTCGCGTTCATTACGCGGTCGATTCTCCAGTTCTCGACTCGCTAATCGGTCACCTCGATTGACCACATTGCGCCGCGAATATTTGTTGAAGTCAATCATGCGCAAGCTACTGCATGAGACATTGTTCTTAGACTTTTCAGTCTATCCATCTTTCTCAATTGATGAGAATTTTGCGCTAAGACGCTCGGGGTGCTTGACTCATGGACAAAGTGTCCGTATACTGAAAATCACTACACACCGTAAATCAATTCAGACACGCGTCGGCGAACACCACCCCAATCATTAGGCAAATCCTTCCGGCGGTTTCTCGAACCGACCGACGGGTTAGTTCTGCCCAATTTGTGGCGCACGTGGCGGAAGTCCGCGCTCTTGGCGGCGAGCGATCCAGAAAAGGAGGAGCCGTATGACCGTCTCGCGAGATCTCTTGCTCAAGCGCAAGGAGTTCTACGACGCCGCGGCGACAGGCAAGCTAACCCGTCGTGAAATCATTCGTGCCGCCACGGCACTCGGCATTAGCGGTCCGATGCTAACCGGGCTCCTCCGCTTCGGCGCGTCGGATGCCGCCGCGCAGGGCGGGCCAATTCAGCTGATCGGCTGGGGGTACCACCCGGAGATCGTTGAGGACAACGTCCGGCAATTCCAGGAAGCCTACGAGGAGAATGTCGAGTATCAGCTGACGACTGGCGGCAACTATCACCAGATCGTTGAGACGAAGCTCCTGGGCGGCGAAAAGCCATCGGTGCTGTACTCAGAGTCTGAGTACATGTATCGCTGGTGGAAGGCCGGCTTCATTCAGGATATCGAGGGACTAAGCAGCGAATCGACCGAGTTCTACAAGGAAGAGATGCTGCCCTTCGGGGTAGAGAACCTGAGCCTGCCCAATGGCAACCTCGCTGGCCTGCCCTACTACTCCGGCTACAACGCGTTCGTCTACAACAAGGACCACCTCGACAGGGCCGGACTCGAGCCGCCGACGACGTGGGAGGAGATGTACGAGCAGGCCAAGGAGCTGCAAGCGAAGGGCATCTCCAAGCACCCGTTCCTGAGCGCGCAGAGCCATGAGTGGGCCTCCTTGTCGTGGAGCATCTTCGCGATTTGGTACTCGGAGGGTGAGCCCGTCTTTGACGAAGAGAACAACCCAACGTTCTCCGACGGCGGCGTGGCCTTCAAGAAGGTCATCGAAATGCACAAACAGTGGCTCGATGAAGGCATCACGCCGCCTGACATCATGACGCATGAAGGGGAATCGGTTCCTGCCTTCATGACCGGCAACCACACCTTCATGGTGGTCCATGATTACGACCAGCAGCAGTTCAACCTGGGAGAGAACTCCAACGTCAAGGGGCTCATCGGAAACGCCCTGATGCCCGGAGCGACTCGCCAGACCTTCGCCTGGACCGCGTGTTACCTGATGGGAGCGCGCGACGTTGAGCGAGAGCGAGCCTGGAACCTCATGCAGTGGCTGGGCGGCAAGGCCAAGGATGGCGCCTACCACGGTAACAAGCGCTGGGCGCTGGAAACGGGCCTGGGTTGTCCTCACCGGGAAGTCCTGGAGGATCCGGAGGTGGTCGAGGCTTGGAGCCAATGGCGCGACATGGATGTCCACATCGAGCAGCTGAACAACTCCAAGGGCCGGGCTGTCGAAAAGACGATGTGGTTCCCGGAGTGGAACTGGCAGATGATGACCGAGGTCCAGGAGTACATGCAGGGCAAGAAGTCGATCGGCGAAGTGATCGACGACCTGACCAAGCTCGTCGCCGACCTCAAGGAGATGTATCCCGAGGACTAGCACGCAACATGCAAAGCCAGCCAGTCAGGCGGGAGCGCATCGCCGCCTGATTGGCTGGCATACCTGCCTCTGCCACTCGCGACGTATGGCCGAAAGGGATTATCAGCATGGCAACCGCTGATAAGCCGCTGGCGCGCGTGGGGAGACCAAGAGTTCGCCAGCGGCAAGGGCTGACGCGGATCGAGCGCGAGGAGCGCCGATTCGCCTTCGCCATGATTTTGCCCACCTTGATCGCCGTTCTGGCGATCATGGGCTATCCGTGGCTCTATTCCTTCTGGATGAGCCTGAACTCGGTCAATCTTCTTACTCAGAGATGGTCCTATGTAGGACTTGGCAACTACACCAAAGTCATCCCCGATCAAACGTTCATCGACTCCTTCGTGCGCACCATGTGGTTCAGCGCCGTCGTCGTCATCGGCGGCACGGTCATTGGCATGCTCATGGCCCTGGTTCTAAATGAGTCGTTCCGGGGCCGAGGATTGATGCGGAGCATCATGCTCTTGCCCTGGGCCGTGGCTCCCGTCGTTGTGGGCAAGCTCTTCACCCTCATCTATAGCGGCGAGTATGGAACGCTCAATGGACTCCTCCTCCAACTCGGCTTGATCGATAGCTACGTGCCGCTCCTCTCGACTCCCGTCCGCGCCCTGTTTCTCGTCGCGCTAGCGGCCATCTGGCACGGCGCTCCACTCAGCGGGCTGCTCTTGCTCGCAGGGCTGCAATCCATCCCGTCGAACCTCTACAGCGCCGCCAAGATCGACGGCGCCAATGCCTGGCAGCGTTTCCGGAGGATCACGTTGCCTTGGCTCCGGCCAATGCTGCTCCTGGTCGTCATCTTGAACACGATCAATGCGCTGATGACCTTCGACCTGATCTACGTCTTGACCCAGGGTGGACCGGGCGAGTCAACGACGGTGCTCTCGTGGCTTGGCTACATCACCTTCTTCAACTTCGCTCGCTATGGCGAAGGCACCGCCATCCTGTATGTCCTGAGCATCCTTAGCCTGATTCTAGCCGTGATCTACTTCGGCTTGATGACTCGCCAACCGTCCGCGCCGCCCGCGGCCGATTCGACGGCCGATGACCGTCTTTCCGTCTCGTCTCGCCTATCGACCTTCCGGCCCGCGGCCGCGCCGCGGAAGTCGACGACCCGGGACCCCTTGATTTCCCCGAGAGCGGCAAGAGCCCTTCGCCGAATCGGACTCTATGTCGCCGTTGCCATCATCGCCCTGTGGTCGTTGGCGCCGTTCTATGTCCTGGTCAACGCCAGCCTGTCTACCACTCAGGCAATCCTGAGCCATCCACCGAGCTGGTTCCCGAACCCTGCCACGTTTGAGAACTATCGGGCCGTTCTTTTCGGCGAAGAAGTACGTACCGAAAGCTCCGGTCCCAGCGTCCAAGGTCGCGCGATCCTGATCTCGATGAAGAACAGCGCGATCGTCGCTCTGGTCGTCACGGTCGTCAATCTCGTCATCGGCGCCCCGGCCGGCTACGCCTTCGCCCGCTACTCGCGCTATCGCCTCACCGGCATCGCCCTCTGGGTGCTGATGATGACGCGGATGATCCCGCCACTGACTCTCGCCGTTCCGTTCTTCATGCTCTTCCGCCGGATGGGATTGATCGACACCAAGACTGGCCTCGTCATCGCGCTCTCGAGCGTCATCTTGCCGCTCACCGTCTGGATCATGAAGGGATACTTCGAGACGGTGCCCGCCAACATGGAGCGAGCGGCTCTCGTCGATGGCTGCACGCGGTTCCAAAGCTTCCGCCGCATCGTCTTGCCGGTCGCGGTTCCTGGTCTGGTGGCCGCTGGCATCTTCTGCTTCTTGATCGCCTGGAACGAGTTCATTTACGCCATCCTGCTCACCAGCACGCTCGACTCCCAAACGCTTCCCACGCGCATCGCCCAATTCGTCGCGGATCAGCGGATCTATAATCCTGGGCTGCTTTTTGCCGCCGGCGTCTTCGCCATCATCCCTCCCGTCCTCATCACGCTCTTCTTCCAGCGCTTCCTCTTGCGGGGAATGTTGTCCGGTGCCGTGAAAGGGTAAGACGGAGGCATATGGTCACCTGATGCTTTGACACAAAGGGAGAGAAGTCGGTTGGTTGTCATCTCAAGGGAGGAAACAATGTCAGATCGAGTCAAGGCGGCCGTGATCGGCGTGGGGCTGATCGGCGAGCAACATGCCGAGGCATACCGCGAATATCCCCGCTCGGAGCTGATCCTTGTTTGCGACCTCAACGAAGAGCGCGCGAAGACAGTCGCCGAGCGGCTGGGCTGTGAATGGACGACGAATCCGGCGGACGTGGCGGTTTCTGAGGCTCAGGTGGTGAGCGTTGCGACACCGGATCACGCCCACTTCCAACCCGTCATGGAAATGCTCCGCGCCGGCAAGCATGTCGTCGTTGAGAAGCCGCTAGCGACGGTCACGCGCGAAGCGCTGGCAATGGTCGAGGAGGCGGAGCAGCGAGGGCTGAAGATCACCGTCAATCTCGGCAACCGGTGGAATCCGAACTACATCTCGCTCCGCGACTCCGTGCAGTCCGGAGAGATCGGTCAGCCCATCATGGGGTATTTCCGTGTAGCTGACACCATCTGGGTACCGACGGAAATGCTCTCCTGGGGCGGCAAGTCCGGCCCGCAATGGTTCCTGTTTGCCCATTCGATGGACTTGATGCGCTGGATCCTTCAGCAAGAGGCCGAAGAGGTTTATGCGATCGGCGTCAAGAAGGTCCTGGCCGAGCGCGGCATCGACGCCTACGACGCGATCCAGGCGATGGTCCGATTCGAGGAAACCTTCGTCACGTTTGAGACGGCTTGGATCCTGCCGGAAGCCTGGCCGCACATCGTCGAGAACGAGCTCACCCTCTATGGCAGCACCGGGAGGGTTCACCTCGACGGCATTCGCCAAGGCTTCGAGCTGTCGTCCGACCAGGTGGGCAAGCACATGTTCGCGCGCCCATCGCTGTGGAACTACTTCAAGCTGGCTCCGACCTGGTGGGGCGCCGTTCGCAACTTGGTCGACTGCGTGCTGGACGGCGGCGAGCCAGCGATTTCGGCGAGGGACGGTCTGGCGGTCGTCGCCATGATCGAGGCGGCCGAGCGCTCGATCGAGCAGCGCGCGCCTGTGTCGGTTCAGTCCATCCTCCAAGCGGCGAGAGATTGACGGGGCATCGCGACTGAGAGCGTAGGTCCGACATTAGAGCGGGACAACCATGAACGACGCTTAGGTTCTTGGTTGTCCCCGCGCCAAGGTCGATATCGGGGGCAGGGCCTCATGGCGAGCGTCACGCTTCAAGGTCTGCAAAAGGTTTTCGGCAATACTCGCGCCGTCGATAACCTCAATCTCCAGATCAGGGACGGCGAGTTCGTCACGCTGCTGGGCCCGTCCGGCTGCGGCAAGAGCACCACGTTAGCGTGCATTGCCGGCTTGGAAGATCCGACCGAGGGCTCGATCCTCTTCGACGACCGCCGGGTGAATGACCTATCGCCTCGCGACCGCGACGTTGCGATGGTCTTCCAGGACTACGCGCTCTATCCCCACATGAGCGTCTACGATAACCTCGCCTTTGGCCTGCAGCTCCGGAAGATTCCAAAGAGCGAAATTGAGCGGACGGTTCGCGAAGTTGCCGAGCTCCTCGGACTTAGTCACCTACTGCATCGCCGTCCATCGCAACTTTCCGGCGGTCAGCGGCAGCGCGTCGCGGTCGGCCGAGCGATCGTCCGCAACCCAGCCGTCTTCTTGATGGATGAGCCGCTGTCCAACCTCGACGCCGCACTCCGAGTGTCGACTCGGACGGAAATCAAGCGCCTTCAACGCGAGCTTGGCACAACGACGATTTTCGTGACGCACGATCAAGAAGAAGCAATGGTGTTATCCGATCGCATTGCGATCATGAACTCTGGCGTACTTCAGCAGTTCGCTCCTCCGAAAGACGTCTACAGCGACCCAGCCAACCGCTTCGTCGCCGGCTTCATCGGCTCACCGAAGATGAACTTCCTCGATGGGCATCTCGTGGTTTCCGACGGCGCGACCTACTTCGAGATGTCCAACACCGCGCTTCGCTGGCCCCTCCCCGGGTCCGCCGCTCGCTCCAATCAGGCCGAGGTGACGCTGGGCGTCCGCCCCGAGCACATCTTGCTGTCTCGGCAAGAAAATGGCGGCTTGCCTGGCAAGGTAGTCTTGGTCGAGCCCGTTGGCCCTGTTACTTATGTCGATCTCGACGTTGGCGGGACGAATCTCAAGGCCAGCACGGATCCAATCGAGGATTTCGCCATCGGTGAGAGCGTGTTCGTCCGATTCAATGCGGACCGGATCTACCTATTCGATCCGAGTTCGGGGCAGAGGATAAGAACGGAGTGAAGTGCTGAGTGCTGGGTGCTGAGTGAGTTGAGGGGGGAGCGGCGCGGGAGATGCTGCCTCCGTTAGGCTCGAGCGGCGCGGGCGGTGTCTGCGGAAGAGGCTACTAAATGGGGCAATTCGTGGGCCGCGTCCCGAGGATGTTGTCCCGCTGAATTTGAGCGGTCGGTGACGGCCGTGGAGCTGGCCTAGGGGGCCTTGGGCGGATTGCCGGAGGGGCCCCTTCTCGCGTATACTTATCACGCAATTTCGTGGGACTCGGCGCGGCGGATGGTCGAACCTCGCCGGACCCGCTCGCGGCAGGAGTCGGGGAACCGATGGTAACCCGCCCGCACGAGTGGCCTAACGTCGCGGAGAGGTGGCCGAGTGGTTTATGGCGGCTGTCTTGAAAACAGTTGAGCGATGAGCTCCGGGGGTTCGAATCCCTCCCTCTCCGCCCACGAACGACTAACAACTGAATATCGTCTCACGGGGAGGTGCCAGAGTGGTCGAATGGGGCCGCCTGCTAAGCGGTTGAAGGGGCTTTAACCTCTTCCGAGGGTTCGAATCCCTCCCTTCCCGCCCACCATCCGCGATTGCCGCGGCGCAAGGGTGGCTCAACCTCCACTCACGCGGATCTCACCCACAACGTTGCGAGCCGGATGGTTGGAGTAGTATCCTTGCGTCGGCGTGCGCGCCTGTAGCTCAGGGGATAGAGCGTTGGGTTGCGGACCCAAAGGCCGCAGGTTCGAATCCTGCCAGGCGTACCGATAGACAACGGCCCGGCTTCTGAGTCGGGCCGTTACTGTTTCCTGGCCTCCGCGCAGTGCTCCTCGCACGGCCCTCTTCGATTCGCTCGGCCGTCCAGCCGGCACCGTGAAACCCCTGTCATACCGGGCAGTTTGACCATCCGCCGGGTCGGCCGAAAGGTGGTCGGAGCCGGAGGACTTTGCTACAATTTAGCCGGAGAGGTGTCCGAGTGGTTTAAGGTGCCGATCTCGAAAATCGGTGAGGTGATGAGCCTCCGTGGGTTCGAATCCCACCCTCTCCGCCGGCGCTCCAGGTGGGCGCCACTCTAACTCGGAAGGGTCGCATAGTTGGCCTAGTGCGCGCGACTGGAAATCGCGTAGGCGGTAACCCCGCCTCGTGGGTTCGAATCCCACCCCTTCCGCCTCGTGACAACCTGGAAGTGCTTGGGTAGGGCGTGCGCCGGCGGCGTACGCCTTATTTCGTCTGCACGGCAAGCAGGCGGTCGATTTCCTCTTTGCGCGGCATGGACGGCTGCGCCCCTTCGCGGGTCACAGCGATCGAACCCGCGACCACGCCGGCCCGAGCCGCGGTGAGCACATCCGCGCCCATCGCCAGCCTGGCCGCCAGCGCCCCGCAGAGGGCGTCACCCGCTCCGGTCGTATCGACAACGTCGACCTTCGGCGCTGGTATGCGCCAGGTCTGGCCGTCACGCGCCATGATCGCGCCCTCATCTCCGAGCGTGACGATCGCGGTGCGTCCCGAACCGCCCTGTATCTGGGTCAGCGACAGCGCCAATGCGGCCCAATCCGCGCCTGAGACGTCGACGCCGACAAGCTCCGCCGCCTCCGTCTCATTCACGATCAGGACATCGGCCTCGGCCGCCAGCTTGGTGCCGCTCGCCGGCTCAGGCGTGGCGTTGACGACCAGCGTTGCGCCAGCCTCGCGCGCCGCGTGGCAGAGCGCCGCCAGCGATGCCCCGGGAAGCTCGAGCGTTGTGAGGACGACCGACGGCGCCGACGCGCGGAACGCCGCCACCGCTTGCTCCGGGGTGACCGTCAGCGTGCTGCCCGGCACGTAGGCGATCCGGTTCTCGCCGCCCTCCTCGACGATGATGAGCGCCACTCCAGAGGCGACGCCGTCAACCACTGCGACGTGATCTGTCACGATCCCCTCGGCCGCAAGATCGGCCAGGCGGCTTCGACCGAAATCATCCCGGCCCACGGCGCCGAGCATGATGGTGCGTGCCCCGGAGCGAGCGGCCGACACAGCCTGGTTAGCGCCTTTGCCGCCCCCGAACACGCTGAAGCGGTGACCGGTCACCGTCTCCCCTTGGACCGGCGCCCGCCGCACCCAGGCGACCAAGTCCGTGTTGATCGCCCCCGCGACCAGCACGCCTCCCGCTCGCTCAGTCACCCTTCGCCTCCCGTCCCTCGCTCAGCCGCGGCCGACCACGCCGCCAAGGTCGCCACCGCAGAATCGAGCCACGCAGCGCTCGCCAGGCTCGCCAGCCGCTCTGCGTGTCGGTCGGCGAGAGCGTTTGCCGGCCATATTGCTCAGCGGCGTAAAGCTCGCTGACACGCCGCGCCGCCACACCGGGAACGGGAGCCCGGCGTGCCAGCTCCGTGGCGAATTCGTGCGGGGTCATTGTAGCCGTCATCCGCACGCCCCAGAATCGGCCGATTCGGAGAGCGCGGGCGTAGAGCGCCGCGGCCGGACTCAGCCCGCGCAGGCCCCAGATCCACGCGACCGCGAGCGTCCCGCCGCCGACGACGATCAGCGCGGCCACCAGGCCAACGAGCCAGGGCCAACGATCCCCAGAACCGCCGCTCGGTGTCGTCTCGTTCGTGCTAGCAGTAGGCTCCTGCGGTACGGGCGACGGCGTCGCGACCTCGGTCGGCTCAGGAGTCGGGGTTGGCTCGGGCTCCGGCGTCGGCTCGGGCGTCGGCAGCGAAGTCATCGGCTCGTCGCCGTACTGCAGCTCCGGTCGCGATGGTGTCGGCTCGAACGGGATCCAGCCGTACCGGGGGAAGTAGACCTCGACCCAGGTGTGCGCCTGGTCCGCTCGCGACACAAACCCTTGATAGACGGGATCGAATGCTCCGTGGTGGTAACCGCTCACGAGGCGGGCGGGCACACCGAGCGTCCGCGCCATGACGACCATCGCCGTCGCGAAGTGCTCGCATCGCCCGATCCGACGCTCAAAGAGGAACGCGTCGACCTGGTCCTGCCCGTCCTCCGGCAGCCAGCCGTCGGCGATGTCGTAGATATATTGCGAGGATCGGAGATGATCTTGCAGCGCGATCATTTGGTCGAAGGCGTTGGTCGCTCCCGCCTCGCTAACGACGGCAAGCGCCAACTCGCGCGTCCTCGCGGTAACCGAATCCGGCAGCTGCAGGTAACGCTCTCGCACGTACGCCGGGTATTCCTGCCCCGCGTTTCGCAGGTCATCAGGTGACGCGACGCTTGCGAGCCCACTTACCAGGTATCGGCCTGGCGAACCTTCGGAGGAGACGACGGCCTCGATGTCGTCGTAGTTGGGCAACCGGCCCGAGACGGTCAGGATTAGCCGGCCATCCACCAGCGAGAGGCTCGTGTAGACAGGATAGTCACGCTCTAGTCGGCCCCGGATCTCTTCGATTTCAGCTGCCAGATTGGGATTGCTGATGATCGGCTCCGAGCCGTCCGGAGATGGCTGGACATTCGCCTCTTGGAGCTTCGCGATCAGGTTGTAAAGATCGACGGGCACGAGCCGCGGATCGAAGTCATGGACGTCGATCTGCAAGTCTTCGAATTGCCGCCACCCAACGATTGCCTCAGTGGCCAGGTTGGCCCCGGCGTAGGTATCGATCGTCAGGAGCATCCCTTTCGTGTCCTGCAGGAGCTCTATCTGAGCGAGTTCTTCGATCCGAGCGACGCGCACACTCTCGGAAAGCGCGACTCGCTGCGCCGGGCGGTAGCCCACCGGCTTCGCCCGCTCGCTCTTCTCGCCGGGCATGCGATAGGTGTCATCTACGGCGGATTCCCAACCCTTGCCGTCGTAGCGATCGTATCGTCGCGCCGCGAGGTAGTTGGACCGCTCCGCGCGCAAGACGGCCACCGGCTCGTCGGTGAGCGAAAGTGGCCCGCCTACTTCAAAGGAATCCGGGAACTCCGCGTAGGAGGCGCCGCGCGAGTTGTCGCCACCCGGCGCGAGCCGCTCGTAGAGCTCGGCGGCCCCTTCCCAATAACGCTCGGCGCGCTCCGCGACCTGCTCGACAAGATTCTCCGGCGCGTGTGCCGGAACCGTCGTGCCGAGCGCGGTCGCGATCAGGGCCAGCCACGCTCCCGCCGCCAAGAAACGGGGACCGAGCCCCATCGGCGCGGGGATGCGGGCTCGCAGCCAATCCCGCTCCCGGCGATACGCGGCGTGGCGCGCGTTCAACGCGAGCGCGACCACGAAGTAGACGTAGACAGATCGAGTCGGCTCTGAGCGGTCGAGCGCCAGGCTGGCGAGCAGCACCGCGCCCGGGAAGATCGTCGCCAAGCCGGACCACGACCGCCGGTACATCATCCACGCCGAGCTGTAGGACACCAGCCAGACGATCATCCCGGTCAGCGTCAGCAGATGATCCGACGTCATCTGCGAGCCGGCGATCAGCATCCGGACGAGATCTTCGACGCGCGCTTCCAGCGTCAACGCAACCTCGCGCCAGCTTCCCCGCAGCTCGCCATAGCGCGAGGCTGTGAGGAGCAGCGAGCCGACCGCCGCCATGATGAACGACAGGAGGTGCGCAAGGGCGTCAAACGTTCGGCTCTTGGCAAGCAACAGGCCGACGATGACTGCCCCGGCCGCCAGCGGTATCAAGACGGCGCGGCGATCCTGAGCTTCGATCCCGGCCATCCCGTTCGCCATCAAGAGCGTCAGGCAGAGCAAGAGCGGGACCGTGATCCAGCCCTCGGCAGGCGCCCACCGCCGGGTTCGCCGGGATTCCGACGCGGTTGTGTCGGGTGCAGCCACTATCGTCGCCACGCCAGCACTCCCGTAGCGACGCCGGTGCCCGCGTGATTGGCGAGCGCTGTCGCGATAGTGTCTCCGTATCGGACGCAGTGAACAGGGATATTCACGGAAAGCAGTTGGTTAACGACGGTGTCCGCTGACGGCACAGACGCGAACGAGGACGGGTCAATCACCACCGCTCGGGAGCGCACTCGCCTCCCCGCCAGGGTGAGGAGCGACGAAACCCAATCACCATCCGTGGATGCCGTGACGACGATAACGCCGCAATCTCTCGTGAATCGCCGCCCCTCGGCCATCAAGACCTCCACGAGCGGACGTTGTCCGTCCGCCTCCGCGACCGCGAGCGTTTCGAGAAGCTTGAGATACTGCCGCTCCGAACGCTCCGCTGGCAGCACATGATAGTGGGAACCACTCGCGATAAGTCCGACCGCGCGGCCCTCCTCCAAGCAGCGACGCGCCAATGATGCCGCGACGGTGACCGCGTACTCCTCTGTGCTGTCTAGCCACGCTTCCACCGGCCAGTTGCCATTCGCATCGGGAGCGAACGGGAGTGGTCCCGTGGCGCGGACACGCCAACGCTGCTCCAAGTCGAGCACGATCCAGACATCGGATGTGGGGTCGGCCTCGAACTCCTTGACCATCAGGCGCCCCTGGCGGGCCGTCGCGGACCAGCTGATCCGATTGAATGGATCACCTGGCACATATTCGCGGATCGTCGAAACGCTTGGCGTAACGAAGGGCGTGCGCCGGTCAATGACATTCCCGCCGCTCAGTATTCCGACCGGCAGCGAGACATGCGGCAATGGGACCGTGGCCGGATAGACGAGCACTTCGAGTTGGACTGGATAGTGGCGCGTCACCGAGAAGAGACCGAACGGGTCGCCTCCCCTGATAATCAGCGGCCCGGTCCGGTACTTCCCACGGCGCGCGCAGACCGTTTCGACCGTCCACGAGACCGCTCCCCTGCCCGGTAGACGGATGACATGGCTCGCGTCGTGTCCTGGTAAGGTCGATAAGTCCCGCACCTCCAGCCACAGCTTGCCGATCAAGCTACGATTTTCAACGAGGAGCTCCTCAATGAGCGTCTGTCCGACCTGCCGCCGGTCCGTCTCGATCCGCCGGCCAGGCCGTATGCCAATCAAACTCGATCGACTCCAGGCGTAAGCGAGCGCGAGCAACGCGGAGAAGGTCAACGCCAAATGATCGAGGACAGCCCACTCGTTGAACTGCGTGAAGACCAGCGCGGCGAGGATCAGGATAGCGAGGCGCAGGCCGGTCACAGCGGTGTCACACGGCCGCCCACCCGGACCGACCAGCTGGTGCTGGTCTCGCGCCGGGTACGGGCAGAGAGCGGAGAATGTCGTAGATGATCGTCCGGCTATCGACGTTCCGCACGCGCGCGGCCGGCGAGACGATCACACGGTGCGCGAGCGTCGGCTCGGCCAGCGCCTTGACATCGTCCGGCACAACATATGGCCGACCTTGGATGGCCGCACGAGCGCGGGCTGCGTTGTAAAGCGCGAGGGAACCGCGTGGACTCGCGCCAAGCTGCACGTCCTCATGATGTCGCGTCGCCTCGACGATGGAGATGATGTACTCGGCGACCAGCGGATCGACGTGCACCTCGCGAACGGCCTCTTGCGCGGCCAGTAGCTCCTCGAGCTCCACTGCCTGGGTCAGAGACTCCAGGGGATGGCGGTGGTGCTGCCGAGAGAGCATTTCCAGCTCCCCCTCGCGTCCCGGATAGCCGAGCGAGATTCGCAGCAGGAAGCGGTCCAGCTGCGCCTCGGGTAGCGGGAACGTGCCCTCGTATTCGATTGGGTTCTCGGTCGCCAGGACGATGAATGGCTCGGGCAGGTGGTGCGTGACGCCATCGACGGTGATCTGCGCTTCCTCCATCGCCTCCAGGAGCGCCGACTGCGTCTTCGGCGTGGCGCGGTTGATTTCATCCGCCAAGACCATCTGCGCGACAATCGGTCCCGGCCGAAACTCAAAGCGCCCCGTCTGCGGGTTGTACACGTTGACGCCCGTCACATCGCTCGGCAGGAGATCGGGCGTGAACTGGATGCGCTTGAACGTCGAGCCGATGCTGCGAGCGATCGCTTTCGCGAGGACCGTCTTGCCGACTCCGGGCACGTCTTCGATGAGGACGTGCCCCCGGCAGAGGACAGCCACGAGAACGAGCTCGACCTCTCGCCGCTTCCCGACGATGACACGCTCGACGTTATCGCACGCGCGATTTGCGACGTCCTGGACAGCGGTGAGATTCATCTCCTCAAACGGCTCCCGAGCAAGTGCTGCCTGAAGCCCGGGAGCCGTTCCACGGCACGATGGCCTGACGTTTCATTCTCCGCGGGCGTTATTTGATTGGCGCCGGTGCTCTGGCGGCGTCAAACACCACGCAGAGAAACCTGATTCATCGAGTATAGCAAGCCCATTTGGGGAAGCTTTCGGAGCTTGTGGTATTCGAGGTCACCTCCGCCAACCCGGTCTATACTCGTAGCGGCCCTCACGCCAGCCCCGAAGTGTCTTACCGCTGGCAGACGGGACCTCATCATCCTCAAGGAGCGAGCGTTGACAACCACCAATCACGAGTCACATCCCGCCACTCAAGACCGGCCGACGATCATGCTCATCGACGGATACGGTCTCATCTTCCGCGCCTATCACGCCATCAATGCCTCGATGTCCACGGCTAAGGGCGAGCTGACGAACGCCGTATACGGCTTCGCCTCGATGCTGCTCAACGTGCTCAACGCCCACAGCCCTGCCTACGCGATGGTGGCGCTGGAAAGTGGTCGCACATTCCGGCACGACGCTTACGCCGGCTACAAAGCGCACCGCGCGGCGATGCCGGACGAACTGCGGAACCAGGTCGTGCGCATCCGCCAACTCATCGACGCGTTGAACATTCCCTTGGTCGAGCGAGAAGGCTACGAAGCGGACGACGTCATCGGCAGCCTGTCTTGCCGTTGCGCTCGCGACGCTGGACTCCACGTCTTGATCGTCACTGGCGACACGGACCTGCTCCAGCTCGTTGACGAGCACGTCGAAGTCATTCTTCCCGGCGCCCGGCGGTTCGAGGATCTCCGGCGCTACGACAAGGAGGCCGTCAAGGAGCGCTACGGCTTCGGGCACGAATATATCCCGACGTACAAGGCCCTCGTCGGAGATACCTCCGACAACATTCCCGGCGTCCCGGGCATCGGCGAGAAGACCGCGACGGCGCTGATCCAGCAATTCGGCCACCTTGAGCAAATTCTGGAGCATCTCGATGAGGTCACGCCGCCCCGCGCCCGGGAGGCGTTGAGAGCGAACTCGCAGCAGGCGATCGAGAGCAAACGCCTCGCGACGATCGTCTGCGACCTCGATATCCCGTGTGACCTCGAGCACAGCGCGATCGACAACTACGACCGCGAGCGTGTCATCGCACTGTTCCGTGAGCTCGAGTTTCGTTCTTTGTTGAACCGCCTGCCGGAGCCACGAAAGGCGCCCGCGGCCGCTCGGCGTGAGCCGCCGAAGACGAACCGCAAGACCGTGCTCACTGAGGCCGATCTCGAATACGCGGTCAGGCGCATCCGGGAATCCGGCACCTTCTCGCTGGACGTCGAGACGACCTCAACCGAGCCGATGTACGCGAAGCTAGTCGGCATCGCGATTGCGACATCGGCAGAGGAGAGCTTCTATATCCCGTTCAACCACCAGCGCGGCGCGGCACTCCCGCTCGAGACGGTCCGCGAAGCGCTTACTCCGGTTCTCACCGATCCGGGGATCAAGGCCTACGCCCATCACGGCAAGTACGACATGCACGTGCTCCTCCGGCACGAGTTCTCCTGGACCAACCTCGAATTCGACACGATGATCGCCGCGTATCTCCTCAACGAATCGTCTACGCGGCTCAAGGACCTGGCCTTTACCCGGCTCGGCTACGAGATGACCGAGATCACCGAGCTCATCGGCACCGGCCGCGCCCAGCTCACGATGGACCTGGTCGAGCTCGAGCGCGTCGCCGACTACGCCTGCGCCGACGTCGAAGCGACCTACGCGCTGGCAGATTTCTACCGCCCACAGATCACCGAGCAGGGGCTGGACCGTCTCTACCGCGAAGTCGAGATGCCGCTCATCCCCGTCTTGATCGACATGGAGATGGCCGGCATCGCGATCGACGGCGAGTACTTGCAACAGCTCTCCGCTGAGATCGACGCGCGCATGCGGGCACTGGAGCGGGAGATTTATGACCTTGCTGGTCACGAGTTCAACATCAACTCGACGCGGCAGCTCGCGCAGGTCCTGTTCGAAGAGCTAAAGCTCCCCGCCGGCAAACGCACCAAGACCGGCTACTCCGTCGATCAAGAGGTGCTCGAGGGGCTGCGCGTCGAGCACGCCATTGTCGACCGCATCCTCGAGTTCCGCTCGCTCGGCAAGCTCCGCTCGACGTATGTCGAGGCGCTGCCCGCGGAGATCAACCCGGAGACCGGACGGGTCCACACCACGTTCAACCAGACGATTGCCGCCACGGGCCGGCTCTCTTCGACCAATCCGAACCTGCAGAACATACCGATCCGCACCGAGCTCGGGCGCCGCGTGCGACGTGCCTTCATCGCCGATCACCGGCCGGAGACGCGCCTGTTCGAGGACGCCATCCTCCTCTCCGCCGACTATTCGCAGATCGAGTTGCGGCTTCTCGCTCACCTGACGCAGGAACCGTTCTTGATCGAGGCGTTCCAAACCGGACAAGACATTCACCGCGCGACGGCCGCGCTGGTCTACGGTGTCAGCCAGGACGAGGTCACGCCAGACATGCGGCGCGTCGCCAAGACGGTCAATTTCGGCCTGCTCTACGGAATGCAGGCGTACGGCCTCTCGCGAGACACCGGGCTACCGCGGGCCGAGGCGCAGAAGTTCATCGACAACTACTGGGCTCGGCTGCCGAATGTGAAACGGTACTTCGACGAGACGATCCAGTTCGGCGTCGCGCACGGCTACGTGACGACGATGCTCGGTCGCCGCCGCTTGCTCCCCGACCTCCAGTCTTCGAATGGCGCCCGCCGGGCGGCCGCCGAGCGAATGGCTGTCAACATGCCCGTGCAGGGCACGGCGGCGGACATCATGAAGATCGCCATGATCCGGCTCTTCCACCGCTTGCGAGAATCCGGGCTCAGAGCGCGGCTGCTGCTCCAAGTGCACGATGAGCTCGTCCTTGAGCTGGATCGGCGAGACCTCATCCCGACCGCCCGGCTCGTCGCGGACACGATGGAGCACGCCTTCGACCTTTCCGTGCCACTCGTGACCGAGGTCACCTGCGGCCAGAACTGGGAGGAGCTCGAACCCGTTCCTCTCGAGTAGCATCTGCGGTTGATCGCCGCGTCTTTGAACGAGTTCGAGGCTTCCTGCCGCATTATTGCGATGCTTCCGTTTGGAAAGCTTGAGCCTCCCTGCTCAGCCCGCTACAATTTGCGTACAGAGAGTCCGTATGTTTCCGTGTGGAGGGAGGGGTTACCCGACCATGCCGACCTACACGTATCGTTGTGACGCGTGTGGTCACGAATTCGAGCAAGTTCAGAAATTCAGCGATGATCCGTTGACCGAGTGCCCAGAGTGCACTGGATCGGTTCGCCGTGTTCTGTATCCGGCTGGAATCATCTTCAAGGGTTCGGGCTGGTACATTACGGATAGCCGGAAGCCCGCGCCCTCCGAGGATGGCGGGTCGGATAAGGCTGAGAAGTCTGGCTCCGGGAAGTCGAGCGATTCGAAGGCGGAGTCGGCTGCTGCCGCCGATTAGGATAGTGAGCGTTTCGATGGTGCGCCGCGTCTGCCACTTTAGGATGAGCCCGCGACCGCAGCGCGGCGTGGTCGTGCAAAGCACCTGCTCCTGTTGTTAGGGGCATCTGAGTGCCCGGCGCACCAGGTGCCCCGAATTCGGCTGTTCGGTCGATCCCGCCCTGACCGACCTGGAAACGGTCAGGTGACCGCGAGACCCGCTAAGGAGCAGGCACGTGTCCCTCTCAGAACAGATCCGTATCATCCGTGAGCGCGACCCCGCGGCGCGCTCGACCCTCGAAATTCTTCTTTGCTATCCCGGGCTCCATGCCCTCGCCTTTCACCGCGTCGCCTCATGGCTGTGGCACCGCCGGCTGCGCTTGCTCGGTCGCCTCGTCTCGCATCTCGGGCGATTCCTGACCGGCATCGAAATTCATCCGGGCGCCACCATCGGTCGCCGACTATTCATTGACCACGGCATGGGCGTGGTCATTGGTGAGACGACGGTCATCGGCGACGACTGTACCCTCTACCAAGGCGTCACGCTGGGCGGGACCGGCAAAGAGCGCGGTAAGCGCCATCCAACGCTCGGGAATGGCGTAGTCGTTGGCGTGGGTGCGAAAATCCTCGGCGCGGTGACCATCGGGGATGGGGCCAAGATCGGCGCCGGCGCGGTCGTCCTCCGGGATGTTCCGCCGCATACGACCGCCGTCGGTGTGCCTGCGCGGGCGGTGGCCTGGACCGATCCGCAATCGGGCGAGACGCGCCGTGTCGAGCATCTGCCGGATCCGCAGCGCGACGCACTCCTGGCGCTCATCCAGCGGGTCGAAGAGCTCGAGCAGCAGGTGCGAGAGCTTCAGGCAGCGCACGAATCGGCTGAAGCCCACGCGGCAATCATCTGAGACGACGCGAGGCAGCCGGGGCCACCGCGAAATGCGCCGCTGCCGCGGATGCCGTGTGGGCCGGTGAGCGTCGCGCTGGGCGGAGATAGAAGCAAAACGGAGATCAACCGAGAGGGACCATTGCAATGACGGGACGCCTACGGATTTACAACACGCTGACGCGCCGCAAGGAGCCGTTTGAGACGATCGAGCCGGGCATGGTGCGCATGTACGTCTGCGGTGTCACGCCCTATGACAGCGCCCATATCGGGCACGCGATGTCCTTGATCGTCTTCGACATGATCCGCCGCTATCTGGAGCATCGCGGCTACCGCGTAAAGCACGTCCAGAACTTCACTGACATCGACGACAAAATCATCGCGCGCGCAAACAAGGAGGGCGTGACCGCGGCTGAGATCGTCGAGCCCCTGATCGCTGCTTGGCACGAAGAATCGCGGGCGCTCAACGTCCTCCCGGCGACGGTCTATCCCCGCGCGACGGCAGAGATTCCCTTCATCATCCGCATGATCGAGGGGCTTATCGAGAAGGGCTATGCCTACGTCGTTGACGGCGACGTCTACTACCGCGTGCGGGCGTTCGACGAGTACGGCAAGCTCTCGCACCGCAATCTCGACGAGCTTCAGGCCGGCGCGCGCATCGAAGTTGATGAGCGCAAGGAAGATCCGCTCGATTTCGCGCTCTGGAAGGCCGCCAAGCCCGGCGAGCCGAGCTGGCCGAGTCCTTGGGGACCGGGGCGCCCTGGCTGGCACATCGAGTGCTCCGCGATGTGCTCGCACCACCTCGGCGGCACGGTCGATATCCACGGCGGCGGCGCGGACCTGATCTTCCCGCACCACGAGAACGAGATCGCGCAATCGGAAGCGTATCTCGGCACCAAGCCCTTCGCGCGCTACTGGGTACACAACGGTCTGCTGCAATTCGGCGGCGACAAGATGTCGAAGTCGATCGGCAACATCGTCCGAGTCCGCGACCTGATCGACCGTGGCTTGGCTCAAGCATTCCGGCTCATGGTGCTCCAGTCGCATTACCGGGCACCGCTGACCTTCTCCGAGGAAGGGCTGCTCGCGGCTGATCGTGGTCTCGACCGCTTGCGCGCGGCCGCCAATCCCGATTCACCGGCGGTCGCGACGGCCGAAGATACGTCGGAGTCCACCGAGCGACTCGAAGATGTCGCGGCCAGTGTCGACCGTCGCTTCCACGAGGCCATGGACGATGACTTCGACTCGCCCGTCGCCGTGGCGGCCCTCTTCGATCTCGCGCGAGCGATCAATCGCGCCCGCACGGCAGGGCAACCAGCGGAGGAGATCGAGCCTGCGCGGCGCAAGCTCGTCGAGCTGGGCGAAGTCCTCGGGCTGCAGCTGGTGACGGACGAGCGCGCGGGACTCGGTGACGCGGCGCCGTTCATCGATCTTCTTGTCGAAGTGCGGAACCGTCTGCGCGCCGCCAAGCAGTGGGAGCTTTCGGACATGATCCGAGATGAGCTCGCCAAGCGAGGGATCGCCATTGCCGACGGACCGACCGGGTCGACCTGGCGCAAGGCATAAGCCACCGGCGCGACGGGAGCCGCCTCGACGCGAAGCGACGCGAGGTGAGCCCCCGCGACCGTCCGGCGACCTCATCTACGGGCGAAACGCGGTGCTGGAAGCCCTCCGGGGCCGACGTCAGCTCCGGAGGCTTCTCCTTGCCGAGGGGATCAAGGAAGACGAGCGCATCCGGCGCTTGATCCAAGCGGCTGAGTCGGCTTCCCTCCCGATCGCCCGCGTATCTCGCGCTGATTTGGACCGGCGAACCGCGCACGCGAACCACCAGGGCGTCGCGCTCGAAGCGGGGCCGTATCCCTACGTGGATCTCGCGGACCTGCTCACGGCGCCCGGCACAGTCCTCATCCTGGACCACCTCCAGGATCCGCAGAACTTCGGCACGCTCTTGCGAGCCGCGGAAGCCACGGGCGTAGCAGGCGTCATCATTCCGCGCGACCGCGCGGTTGACGTGACACCGGCCGTCGTCAATGCCTCGGCTGGCGCGGTCGAGCACCTCGCAATCGCGCAGGTGCCGAACCTCGCGCGCGCCATCGAGTCACTAAAGGAAGCCGGCTGGTGGGCTGCTGCCCTCGACACCGGTCCAGACGCGCAGAACCTCTTCACCACGGACTTGCCGAGCCCACTGGCAATCGTGGTCGGCGCGGAAGGTACCGGCGTGTCGCCAGGCGTCAGGCGGCATTGCGACCTGGTCCTGGAAATCCCGATGGTTGGGAAAGTAACCTCCCTGAATGCCGCCACCGCCGGCGCCATCGCGCTCTTCGATCTCATGCGCCGAGAATTGCAATCCTCCAATCCTGATCGAACTTCCAGCGAATAGGCGACGCGCTCTCCAACTTCTTGGATCTCTCCGCCGTTCTCACCACCGGAACCACCCTCTGTGGAGCGTTGACGATTTGTCACAGACGGTGGTAGGGTGAAAACCCCCGCTTCAATCGCCCCCGCGTAACTGACTCTTGGTTCCCGCCGATCCGGGCGACCCTGCCGTATTGCGCCTTGGCCACTCGAACGGAGGCCTTCCCGCCCGGCGGACCGGGACGAGGCGTTGCAGCGCTCTCTGATGTGAATCGGTTCTGAGGGGGAAGGGGAGGAATGTCGAGCCGGCTCACAGTCCCGGACGCCAGTCGTTTGATCAACCGTCGCGTGATTCTCAAAGCAAGCGCGGCATTCGCCGCGATGGCCGCCCTCCGCCGAAGCGAGGACTTCACGGCCACGGCTCAACCCAGTCCCGGCGAGGTGCGCGCCGGCAAGTGGATCGAATCAACGGATACCGGCGGCTATGCCCCGGGCGAGGAGCGCGTTTTCCAAGCGGATTTCCCTTTTCTCGCCATCGCGCCGCATTGGGGCGCGAGCGGCGATCCCCAGGCGCAGGTTGAGTTCAGCGTCAGTCCGGACGGCCAGCAATGGAGCGATCCGATCGTCGTCGGTGTGGAGGATCACGATGCCGGCCCTCCCGATCGAGATGGCCGGCATTTCTGCCGGCTGTGCCTACTCGATCAGCCAGCCGTCGCCGTCCGCTATCGGGTCTATGACGGCACCGGCGGCCCGACAACCCTGCCGGAACTCGCCTTCACCTACCTCGATGCGACCGACGGGCCGACTACGCAGGATCTCTTCTCCGCCGCGCAGGATTTGCCGCCCTTCGGCCCACCACCGATCATCTCTCGAGCTGCTTGGGGCGCGAACGAGCGATATCGACACGAGGACCAAGATTCGCGAAAGCCGATCGCCTGGCCCCCTTCGTACCAGCTCGTCGAACACATCATCATCCATCACACGGAAACGCCAACAAATCAGGATCCGATGGTGGCGATCCGCTCCATTTACTACTATCACGCGGTGGAACGCGGCTGGGGCGATATCGGCTACAACTACATCGTCGATCGGTTCGGCAACATCTACGAGGGCAGGTACGGCGGCGAAAACGTCATAGGCGGCCACGCCTATGAGTACGCGTACGGCAGCGCGGGAATCTCCGTCATCGGTTCGTACCAGCGGGAGCCACCCTCGGAAGACGCGCTTTCCGGATTGATCGCGATCACTGCTTGGGCCGGGCGGTATCTCGATCCGTTCGGATCTGCTCCCTTCCACGGGAGTTCCGCGTTCCCCTCGATCGGAGCACATCGGGACGCCAATCCGACCGCCTGCCCCGGCGATGCCTTCTACGCATTGCTCCCGGACATTCGCGAGGCGGTAGCGGCGGTCATCGCCTCCCAGCCTGACCCGCCGTCCAATCCCTCGTTCCTGATTGGCAACGCGGTCCAAACCGCGATTGACGGCGCCAACCTGCGCTCAGGGCCAGGCCTCGATTTCACCATCCTAAGCGAGGTGCCATACGGGCGGAGTTTCCAGGTCGTTGATGGTCCCTTCGAGAACGACGGCTACGAATGGTATCGCGTCACGGGAGATGCTGGCCCCGGTTGGTTTGCCTCGTCGGTGATTGCCAAAGCCTCCGGAGGTAGTTCGCCGCGCTTCCCACCAGGCACCACTGTCGCCGTCAACACGGACATCCTCAACCAGCGGGTGGCCCCAAGTCTCTACTCGAGCGTCATGGGCCAGCTGTTTACTGGCGAAACGGGCACCGTGCTCGGAGGCCCCCTCCGGCGCGACGGCCGGAACTGGTACTGGGTGAGAACGCGCCTCGGGCGTGGTTGGTGCGACGGCGAGTACCTCACCGACAGCCGACCACGCTTCGCAACGAATCAGATCGTCTACGTCAACACCGACTCCCTTCGCCTGCGCACTAGTCCCAGTCTGTCCGCTGGCACGATCGCCATCATGCCCTACAACACCAAGCTGAAGGTCAAGCGGTCACCGATCCAGGCGGAAGGTTTCACCTGGTACAAGGTGAACAGCGGCAAGTACGGGACCGGCTGGTGCGCCGGCGAGTATCTCCGCGCCGACTCGTCATCGAATAGCGGACGATTCAGCGTTGGCCAAGGAGTCCGCGTAGTTGATGGCCCGTTGAACCTGCGGTCCTCGCCGTCCACGAGCGGATCCGTGCGGGCGGTGCTGGCCGATGGCGAGCGTCTAACGGTTACCGGGAGCCCTGTCAGCGCCGACGGCTATACCTGGTACCCGGTCAGCAACAGCAGCTACTCCGGCTGGGTCGCGGGAGAGTTCCTCGGCGCGGTATGACATTCAGGCGCCAGTAAGCCGAGCGCTCGCTGGCGCTGGACGCGCCACACGATGCAATCACCTGAGAGGAAGCGGCACCAGGACCGCGCGGCTTGACTGTGCCCGGTGCCGCTTATGGATTGCACGCGCGTTTCTTGCAACGTATAGTTAGAACGATTGTCGTGTGTGTACGTACATTTCGGCCATGTCGATCTCCCTCTGGATGGCGACAGGCGAATGATGTTTGGAAGGCGCGCTCAATGAAGGTCATTCTCCGCAAGGACGTGGAAAATCTCGGCGAGGCCGGGACCATCCAGACGGTTTCGGACGGATACGCGCGAAATTACCTGATCCCGAAGGGCCTGGCGGTCGTCGCGACACCCGGCGAGCTGAAGGTGCACGCGGAAAACCAGCGGGTCAAGGAGCGGAAGATCGCTCGCCAGGAGCGGGAGCTACAGGAGTTGGCTGACCGCATCGCCGCGACGGAGCTGACGTTCGAGGCACGGGCCGGCGAGCAGGGTCGCCTGTTCGGCTCTGTCACCGCTGGCGACATCGCCGAGAAGCTTTCCACCGCGGTCGGCACCGAGATCGATCGCCGCAAGATCGTCCTGGAAGAGCCGATCCGCACCGTCGGCGAGCACTCGGTGACGGTGCATCTCGTCGGGAAGCTGCGCCCTCAGGTGAAGGTAGTGGTGCAGGCGGTCGTGGAAGAGGAAGAGGCGGCGCCCGCGTAAGTCATTCGGTCGCCTGGCGGCTTTGCACCGCCAGGGCGTGGATCGGTGCGCTGGTCACCCCCTGCTGGCCGGCGCACCGATAGACGATTCCACTGACAGTCCCAACTGCCGACCCCGCCGGCTCCACCCGGAGTGCGACGCTCATGGTTGCCGCGGTCGATCGGTTACCTCCTCATAACCTGGAAGCAGAACAGTCCGTCCTGGGCAGCTTGCTCATCGACCGCGACGCGATCATCAAAGTCGCGTCGTTCCTGAAGCCGGAAGACTTCTATCACTCGGCGAACGGGACGATCTATCAAGCTATCCTCGATCTCTACAACCGGCGGGAGCCGACCGACTTCCTCACGCTCTCGGATGAGCTCGCCCGCAAGGAGCAGCTCGATGTCATTGGCGGCGTCGCCTACCTGTCATCGCTGCTCAACGCCGTCCCGACCGCCGTCCACGTCGAGTACTACGCGAGAATCGTCGAGCGTACCGCGACGCTCCGCCGGCTGATCGACGCTGGCTCGCAGATCGTCGCGCTCGGCTATCGGGAAGGGGTCGACACGGAGGAGGCGCTCGACCAGGCGGAGCGCATCCTCTTCGATGTCTCACAACGGCGCAGTACCCGCGAGTTCGAGTCCATCGCCGACGTCCTGGAGCGCTTCTTCGACCAGATCGACTACCTGCAGCAGCACCGGGGCAGCGTGGTCGGGGTACCGACCGGCTTCGCTGACCTCGACCAGCTGACCGGCGGCTTGCAGCGATCCGACCTCATCATCGTCGCCGCCCGCCCGTCCGTCGGTAAGACCGCTTTCGCCCTCGGCATCGCCTACGGCGCTGCCGTCCAGCACGGTCGGACTGTCGGCGTCTTCTCGCTGGAGATGTCGGCGGAGCAGCTCGTTCAGCGGCTCCTCGCGACCGAGACGGGCGTCGACTCGCACCGCCTGCGCCTCGGGCAGATTGACGATCACGAGTGGGACCGCGTCTCGCGCGCGTTCGGCCGCTTGGCGGAGGCGCCGATCTTCATCGACGATACTCCGGGCCTATCCGTGATGGAGGTGCGGACGAAGGCCCGCCGCCTGCAAGCCGAGCGTGGGGTAGACCTGATCATCATTGACTACCTCCAGCTCATGCACGGGCGCCGCAGCGAAAATCGGGTCCAGGAGATCTCCGAGATCTCGCGCGGCCTCAAGGGACTCGCACGCGAGCTCAACATCCCGGTCATCGCGCTCTCGCAGCTCTCCCGCGCCGTCGAGTCGCGCTCCGACCACCGGCCGATGCTCTCCGACCTGCGTGAGAGCGGCTCGATCGAGCAGGACGCGGACATTGTTATGTTCATCTACCGGGATGAGGTGTACGATCCAAACACTGAGCGCAAAGGTATCGCGGAGATCATCGTTGCCAAGCATCGCAATGGCCCCGTTGGAACCATCAATCTCCGCTTCTTCGAAAAGACGGCCCGCTTCGCCGACCTCGAGCTGTATCGTGAACCGACCACCTAACCTCCTCTCGCCAGTGACGAGGCATCAGCACGCATCGCCACGGCGGCATTGCCTTGCTCTGATGCCCGTCCCACGCGTGGTAGGCCCTCCACTTCTCGCTCTCGCGGTCACCTGGCTCGGAGGCGCGCGATGAGCAAGCGATTCGGGGGATTCATCGTCGCGACCGAGCCGTCCGTCGCGGTGCCACTGTCATTCTTCACCGAAGTGCTGCCGCAGCTGACCGAGATCGCGGAGGTGCAGGTTACGCTTGCTGTCTTCCGCCTCGTCCATCAGGCTGGCGGGATGGACACTCCAGTTCCCGAGCGGGCGATCATCCGCGACCGTCCCCTGCGAGAAGCCTTGCGCGTCGTCGGCAGCCCTCGGGAGCCAGACCAGCGCATTGCCACCGGCCTCGATCTCGCCGTGGGTCGCGGCACCCTTCTCCGCTTCGCGACGGAGCACGGGCAGACTCGACGCGTTTGGTACTATGTCAACACGCCGGCCAACCAAGCGTTGGTCGCGGCGATGAGCCGGGGTGCGATCGCTCCGCCACGGGCGTTGTGGGAGGGCGACGACGCACCGGCGGTTCAACCGGAACGACCGACCGTCTTCCGGCTGTACGAGCAGAACATCGGACTCTTGACGCCGCTCATCGCGGATCAACTTGTGGATGCCCTCGAAACATACCCGCGAGAGTGGATCGAAGACGCGATTTACGAAGCCGTCTCGTACAACCGGCGAAGCTGGCGGTATATCCAGCGGATTCTCGAAAAGTGGTCGGTGACCGGGCGGGGCGACGACGCGGGTGGAGACACCAGTCATGAGGCACATCGGCGAGGTAATGCGCGACAGCATCTCGATCCCAATCAATACAAGGGCGGGCGCTACCTCACCCACAAGGGACGAGCCTAACTGCCCGATTTGCCGCGACGCGGGCTGGCTCCGCATGGATGTCCCTGTCGGCCACCCCAACTTCGGCCGGCTCTTTCCATGCGAATGCACCGTGCGCAAGCGCGAGGAGCGGCTGCACCAGGAGCTGTGGCAGCTATCCAACCTCGACGCGCTCGCTGACCGGACATTCGAGACGTTCGATCCCTCGGTCGACGGGGTTGGTGAGGCGTACGAGATCGCTCGCGAGTACGCGCGCAACCCGCACGGCTGGATCTTCTTCCACGGCAATTGCGGCGTTGGCAAGACGCATCTCGCCGTGGCGATCGCGCGCTATGCGATGGAGCGCAACAAGCTCGGCGTCCTCTTCGCGGTCGTGCCCGACCTGCTCGACCAGCTACGCGCAACGTTCGACCCGAACAACGGCGTCGCTTATGACGAGCGTTTCAACCAAATTCGCAACTGCCAGTTGCTGGTCCTCGACGATCTCGGCACCGAGAACACGACGCCGTGGGCACGTGAGAAGCTCTACCAGATCTTCAACCACCGCTATAACGAGCACCTGCCGACGGTGATTACCTCCAATCAGCCGTTCGAGCGGATTGAGGAGCGCATCCTCTCTCGCCTCTTGGATACACGACTCACCCGCTACGTCCACGTTGACGCCGAGGACTACCGTCGGCAGCGCCGTCCGCGCTGAAAGACTCCCGAGTAACAACGCAACGCCAATGGGGCGAGGCGGTCCGAGATCGTACCTCGCTCCTATTCTCCCGCCCGCGCATCCTCCCTACACTGGCCACAGCCGGAGCCAACCGCCCCGGCCGACGGCATATCAAGCGGAGGATAAGCGTGACCCAATCATTGAGGACGACGATACCGTTCAAGGAGGCAGCAGACGGGGCTTCCGGCGTTGCCCCACAGGACGGGGACGAGATTCGACCTCGTCGTCGCCTGGGTTCCTGGGTCGGCGCATCCCCCGCCTCGCTCCCCGTGGGCGCGAATGGTGATGGGCCGACCGTGCCGCTGGCACGAAATGACGATGCGAGCGCGACGATCGATCTCGCTCGTCCGGCTGCTCCGGCCTCTCCCGCGGATGCGACCATCCCATTCGCGGGTCCGGCCACCGAATCGGAGGCGGCCAGCGCCGGCGCTGCCACCGTCGTGCTCGGCGAACCGCGAACGACCGACCTGCCCGGTGCTCCGTCCAATGGTACGGCGGATCTGGCCCCATCTCCGAGTGCGCCGACCGTCGAAATCGAGCAATCAACGGCCGACTTGGCGGTCAGCGCGGAAACAACGAGACCGATTGGCACCGCTGAGCTGAGCGGCGATCAGAAGCTCGAGCGGCTCCGCCAGCGGGTCGAGGCAAATCCGCACGACTCGGATGCCCTGTTCGCGCTCGCGGTCGAGCTGCACCGCCAAGGCCATCGCTCACAGGCGCGGGAAGCGCTGACGCGTCTCGGCGCCCTATATCAGGAGCGCGGCCAACACGCCCAGGCCGCGCGGATTCTGGGCATGCTGAGCATGCCGAAGACGGGCGAAATTCGGACGCAGGACTTGCCACCTCGGCCGGAGATTCCGGCGCCGACCGTTCCGCTGGGCAATACGACCGATCGGCTCACCGGAGCAACGACGAAGCTGTCTCGGGACACGGCCGTGATGGGTCGGGTTCCGCGCGGCGTGACAAAGACGCTGCCAGTTGCACCATTGCCGACCTTCCCGCCGGAATCCCTCGCGTTCACGATTCCGCTCCCCGGCGAGGAAGAGCTTCCGGCCGAGGTGCGTGAGCTGATCAACGAATCCGCTGAGGATCTGCGGAAAGGGAAGCTGCAAGCCGCGCACGACCTTTGCCTGTATGCGCTGCAGCTCGCTCCAGATTTCGTCCCTCTCTTCCTTCGCATTTCCGAGATCTACACGGCTCAGCGGCTGACCCGGCGCGCGCGGACCCAAGCGGAAACGCTGCTGCGCCTAGCTGAGACGAGCGGAGATCAGCGCTACCTCTGGATGATCTACCGCGTCCTGCTCCACACGTCGGAGAACGATCTCACGAGCCTGCGACGACTGGTGGAGCTGCTGATCGAGGCTGGTCAGACCGATCTCGCCTCGTTCTATGCGTCGAAGCTGATCCAGCTCCTTGATGCGGAGGGTTTGGCCGAGGAGGCGCTGGGCTACTCCGTGCGGCTCTGCCGGCTCATCCCTGGAGATACGCGGGCGGCGCTCGAAAACGTCATCCTCCTCCTGCGCAGTGGCGACCGGGGTGCGGCCGTTGACCGCTGGGAGGCGGCCGTCGCGGCCGGGGCTGACGCCAAGATCGCCAAGGCCTCGATGGCCCCGATCATGACGGAGATCAACGAGGACGACCACTGGCGGCTGCTGGCCGACGCGCTGCCGGAGGTACGGGAGCACAAGCGCCGCGAGATCGTCGAGGCCTACGCGCGTACGGCGGCGGTCTTGCCGCCTTCCGCTTGCCATCTCGCCGGGCACGGGCTTCTCCTCGCCGCCATCGGCGATGCGTCGGCGCGCGACCAGCTCGCTGGAGCCGCCGGCGACCGATCCGGGAGCCCGATGGCTCGCGCCGCGGCCTCACTCGCCCTGGCAAGTCTCAACAAAGATTCCGGCATGGTCGACGAATACGTGGCGGCGCTTCGAACTGCGGTCCAGCTCATCGGGGATTCCCAAGTTGCCTCGCATTCCGCCTGGCAGGGTCTCCTCGGGTACGTTCCGCGCTTCGAAGATGTGAGCCTGGAGCTCGGCGACGCGCTCCTCTCTCGCAATGACGCCGCGGGCGCTGTGGATGTTCTCAAGGCCGCGCATGAGCGGAGCCGGCGGCATGGACCGCTTTGCGAGAAGCTGGCCGACGCCTACTTCCGGATCGGTCAGCTTGGTTCAGCGCTCACCGTCCTCGACGAGCTCGCGGTGCACTACCGCAATACCGGCCAGTTGGAGGCAATGGCGCGCGTCCTCCGGCACATGTCACAACTGGCGCCGAACAACATCAAGGTCAAGTCGCGCCTGATCGATGCCTATCTCCAGCGCGGGTTCGTGGCGGAGGCGCGGGCCGAGCTGATCCAGCGCGCCGACCTTGAGGAGCGATCCGGACTCATCAAGGACGCGGTGACCAGCCTGCAGCGCGCGGCGGATCTGAGCTGGACGATGGGCCTGGCGGAGGAGACGTTCGACCTTTACCAGCGGATGATCCAGCTCAACCCGAACGACATCGGGCTGCGCCACCAGTTGGTCAATCTCTATCTGCAGATGGGTCGGGTGGAGGAGGCCGCGAAGCATCAACGCGCGGTCGTCGATCTGGCTCTGGCTCACCACGGCAAGCACGAGGCGATTGCCGCGCTGCACCAGGTCATTGGACTTACGCCGGATGATACGAACGCCTACTACCAGCTCGGTGAGCTGCTTAGCTCGATTGGTGAGTACGCGCAAGCTGAAAAGGTCTACAAGCGACTCGCGCTCATTAATCCTGCGGATCCGATCGCGCAAGCGAAGGCGACAGCCATGGCGGCGTTGCGGGAGGGTCAGCTCGCAAACGGATAAGCCACCGTCCGCGGCTCCGATTGGGGTGGTAGAATCGGGGGAGATACGATGACGATGCGCGCCGCACCGGTGGACCAATGCCTGAATTTGGCTGGCTTCTCTCCCGGCTGGGTAACCTCCGGGCGATACTTGACATTCTTGCCGTTACGATCATCATCTTCTGGCTGCTGTGGGTTATCCAGGGAACTCGCGCCACCCAGCTAATTCGCGGCGTCATCATCTTCCTTGCCCTCGGCTACTTTCTCGCGACGGCGCTTGACCTATCCACGCTGAACTGGATTCTTTCCAAAACCTGGCCAGCCCTTATCGTCGCGATCCCTGTCATATTTCAGCCGGAACTTCGCAGGGCGCTTGAGCAACTCGGCCACACCGGGTCGTGGCTGCGCACGAGCTTTCCCGCCGGAAGCGACGTCGAGGTGATGGAGCGGACCGTCGATGAAGTGGTCCGCGCGGCCGCTCAATTGGCCCGGCAGCGATACGGCGCTCTGATCGTGATCGAGCGCGAGACTGGGCTCCAGGACTACGCGGACCGGGGCGTCCCGATCGACGCTTATGTGACGCGGCAGCTGCTGATCAACATCTTCTATCCGAATTCTCCGCTCCATGACGCCGCGGTGATCATTCGCGGCGACCGGATCGTCGCGGCCAGCGTCGTGCTCCCGCTGACCGACAACGTTTCGGCGACCGGCCAACTGGGGACGCGCCACCGCGCCGCCATCGGTGTGACCGAGGACTCCGATGCGCTGGCTATCGTCGTCTCGGAGGAGACGGGGCAGATCGCGATCGCGCATAACGGCCGACTCATCCGCAATCTCGACCAAGACCGGCTGCGCCGCGTGCTGCGGACCCTGCTCCGCCTCGATCGGCCGGCAGGGAGAGCCGCGGGCGCGAACGGCCGTCTCCATCTCCCGGGTCGCGGGACGTTGCTAACGCGCCGGTCCACCGTGGTACGGCGACGCGACACCGAGCCGTCCAAGACAGGCAGTTAGGCGACGATGGCGACCTTCGAGTGGTTGCGGACCCGCGTATCGTCGACGGATGTCGTTCGCTTGATCGCGTCGTTGGTCCTGGCGCTGCTCCTATGGGGGTGGGTCTCGGTTCAACAGGACCCAGAGACGTCGCGAGTCTTCCCGAACATCCCGATCGTCGTCGACGAACTGCCCGACGGTCTGGTCGTCGTCAGCGCGGTGCCAGATGCGACCGTTACCGTGACCGGTCCTCGGTCCGTCGTCTCCGACATCTCGATCGACGAGATTTCCGCAAAGCTCGATCTGAGTGAGGTGGATGGGCCGGGAACATACAACGTGCGCGTCGAGGTAGACACCCCGCCCGGTCTCTTCAGCCGGCGGGTGACGCCTTCGCGGGTGGAGATCCACGTCGAGCAGTCAGTCACCCAGGAGTTCGTTCTGGCCATTCAGATTGAAGGCGAGACCGACGCAACGAGAAGGGTCGGCGAGGTCACGCCGGCGGTCACTCAGGTCACGGTCCGAGGGCCAGAGTCGGCGGTCGCCCGCGTTGAGCGCGTGGTGCTGCCGATCGACATTGGCGACCGGATGGCCGACTTCTCGGCCATCTTCACGCCGGTCGCGGAAGACGATTCCGGCCAAGTGATTCCCGAGGTCTCGATCAGTCCCGCGTCGATTCGAGCCACGGTCGAGATCACGCCGCGCGGCAAGAGCGTCGCCGTTATCACACAGCTCGTTGGCACCCCCGCGCAGGGTTATGACGTGCTCGAACGCACCGTCAATCCCGCCACCGTCCAGATAGATGGTCCCCGCGAGATCCTGGACGACCTCGTCGTCGTCCGCACGGTGCCGATCGATATAGACGGCGTGTCCGATGACCTGAGTCGCCGCGTGGCGCTCGAACTGCCAGAGGGCATTCGCGTGATCGATCCGGCGGATGGGCAAGTCCAGGTCTACGTGCAGATTGGGCGGCGCGGCGTGCGGCAACCGCTGCCGGGCCAGGTGGTGACCTGGATCAACCTACAGCCCGGCCTGACTGTCGAAGTCGAGCCGCGCGAGGTGACGGTGATCGTTGTCGCGTCCGCGGAGGTACTCGCGAATCTGACGGTTGAGGATGTGAGGATTCAGGTGGATTTGGCGGGCCTAGGTCCAGGAGAGTATCAGCTACGTCCGACCGTGTCTCTCCCGCCCAACGTCCAATGGGTCCGTACCGAGCCTGAATTCGTGGAGGTAACGATCCGGTCAGGCGCCGGAACAGCGACTCCCGAGTCGTCGCCGGCGCCATCTCCGGCGGCGGCGCGCATCGCGGCAACGCCGAATGCCAGAATGCCATCGCCAGAGCCATGAGCCCTGGCGATGAGGAATTTGCTCGATTAGTGGTTACTTCGCGCTTGCGGACGCGGTTGGCGGCTGCGAGCTGGAGGAGCCGATCTCCATCTCGTGCGTGAGGAGAATCGCCTCGGCGACCTCACGCATCGACTTGCGGGTGTCCATGCTCGTCTTGCGGATCCGGTGGAACGCCTCGGACTCCCGCAGGCCATGGACCTCCATCAAGACGCCCTTCGCCCGCTCGATGATCTTGCGCGACTCGAGCGCCTCTCTCAGGTCGCCGACCTCGCGCTCGAGGGCCTGAAACTCCTCGAACCGGGTGAGGGACAGCTCGATGACCGGCATCAGTTCGGCTTCGCGGAACGGCTTGACGATGTAGCCGACGACCCCGGCCTCTTTCGCGCGCTCTACCAGCGCCTGATCTGAGTACGCGGTCAGGAGCACCACCGGCGCGATCCGCTCGCGGGTAAGCTGCTCCGCGGCGGTGATGCCGTCCACGTCCGGCATCTTGATATCCATGATCACCAGGTCCGGGCGCAGCTTTCGCGCCAGGTCGAGCGCAGTCTGGCCATCGCCCGCCTCGGCGATCACGTCATAGCCAAGGTGCGTCAGCATTTCTCGCAGGTCTAGCCGAATCAATGACTCGTCATCTGCGATGATGACCCGCGGTGGATTGCGGCGAGTGGAGGCTTGCGATTTCATCGGTGTCCTGATCCGGGCACGAGGTATGCGCTCGGCACGATCGCCTCACAGTTGACCGCGGCGATCGTGCCGCTGCGCTGACGTCGCTCCATGCAAGAGAGTGGGTCGGGGCGAGAGGATTCGAACCTCCGACCACCGGTACCCCATACCGGTGCGCTACCGGACTGCGCCACGCCCCGCGGCGAAGATTATAGCATGTCGCGACGCAGTGTTCCGCATGTTTCGTGGGAAACAGTGACCAGGGAAACGGCGCGATTGCGCGGTCTCCCTGGTCACCGTGGCCCCACGTGATGAGCGCTACTTGATCTCGACCTTGGCGCCAGCCTCTTCCAGCTTGGCCTTGGCAGCCTGGGCCTCCTCCTTGGAGACGCCCTCCTTGACCGGCTTCGGAGCAGCCTCGACCAGGTCCTTGGCCTCCTTCAGGCCGAGGCTGGTCAGCTCGCGGACCGCCTTGATGACCTGGATCTTGTTCGCGCCAACGTCGGTCAGAACGACGTCGAACTCGCTCTTCTCCTCCTCGGCCTCGGCGGCGGCAGCGCCACCACCAGCCGCGGCGGCAACCGGAACCGCGCCAACCGCAACCGGCGCGGCGGCGGAAACGCCCCAGCGCTCCTCGAGCTCCTTGACAAGTTCGTTCAGCTCGAGGACGGTCATCTTTTCGAGCGCCTCAATCAGCTGAGCCTTATCCATATGTTCCTCCTCAGTTCCGTGTGCCCGCGCCAAGCGAACACGTCAACTCCAGTGAACTCGTCGGTTCCGACGGCTAATCCGCGGCCATCGCCTCGCTGCCGCCGCCAAGCTTCTCGGCGCGGGCGTTGAGCAGGTAGGCCACCGAGCGGCTCGGCCCGCTGAGAACACCCAGCGTGCGCGCCATCGGCGACGCCAGCATCCCGAGCAACCGCGCCTGCAGCACCTCGCGCGGAGGCAGCGTCGACAGCGCTTCGACGTCTGACGACCGGATGATCTGCGTCCCGAGTATGGCCGCCTTGATCGTCAGGATGCGCGACGTCCGCGCGAAATCGATGATGGCCTTCGAGGCCCCCACGACGTCGTCATGGACGAACGCGATGGCTAGCGGCCCTTCCAGGTACTGATCCAGCCCGGAAATGCCAACTCGATCGGCCGCGATCTTCGTCAGCGTGTTCTTCGCGACGTGGAATTCGGCGCCGAAGGGACGCAGCGTCCGCCGCAGGTTCTGGAGATCCGCGACGTTCAGACCTCGGTAATCGGTCAAGATAGCCAGCTGTGCGCGGGAGAGCTGGTCCGCCAAGGAATCGATCGTTCGAGCCTTTTCTGCTGTGGGCATCGTCTCACCTCCTTTCTTCAGACGAGGTCCGGCTCAGGACCCGAAAAGTGACGCTCATCGCCGCAGAAAAACACTTGCGCCTCGGGCCGAGGAGGGACCCGAGGCGCAGCAAAACACGGCTTTTGTGGCACGTGATCGCGATCCTCGGCCTCGGTCGGACATTAAGCGGCGAACCGCCCCGACTGTCTTCGGCCTCGAGTGCTAGGTTGTGCGTCGTTTGACGGTTTCGTTCCCTCCGCTACGCGGCAGCGCTCGCCGCGTTCGCGACCGTCTGAGCGACGTTCAGCGGAATGCCTGGCGACATGGTCGTCGATAGCGTCAGCGACCGGCAGTAAACGCCCTTGGCAGCCGCTGGCTTGGCGCGCATCAGCGCATCGACGAAAGCATACAGGTTTTCTAGAAGTTGGGCATCCTCGAAGCTGCGCTTGCCAATAACCGTGTGGACGATGCCGAGCCGGTCATTCCGGAACTCGACGCGACCACCCTTCAGCTCGCGCAACACGCCTGGCAGATCCTCTGGGTTCCGCACGACAGTGCCGGAGCGCGGGTTCGGCATCAAGCCGCGCCGGCCGAGGATGCGGCCGAGTCCACCGACCTTGCCCATTTGGTCGGCCATCGCCACGGCGGCGTCGAATTCGAGCCATCCGTCCTGGATCTGCTTCACCAGGTCGTCCGAGCCGACGTAGTCGGCGCCGGCATCGCGCGCGATCCGCTCCGCCTCGCCTTGCGCGAAGACCAGGACTCGCACCTGCTTGCCCGTGCCGTGCGGCAGAATGACGTTCGACCGGACGGTCTGGTCTGCCTGCCGTGGATCGATTCCGAGCCGCGCGTGGACCTCGACCGACTCATCGAAGTTGGCGAAGGAGATCTCCTTCAGGAGCGGCACCGCCTCCTCGGGCAAATAGAGACGGCCCTGCTCAACCTTCTGAACAGCGGTCAGATACTTCTTTCCGTGCTTCGGCATTGAATTCACCCCTGTGGTGCGACCGGAGCGTCCCGCTCCTCCCACGATCTATCCAAGAGCGGCGGCCAACGCGATTGGCGGCCGCCAACCGACCGGGCGATTTAGGAAACGATCTCGATCCCCATGCTCCGCGCGGTCCCCTCGATCTGCTTGATCGCGCCTTCGAGGTCGACCGCGTTGAGATCCTTCATCTTGAGCTCGGCGATCTCACGCACCTGGTCGGCCGTCACCTTCCCGACCTTCTGCATGCGGGTATTGCCAGAACCCTTCTCGATTCCGGCAGCTCGGCGCAGGAGGTCGGAAGCCGGCGGCGTCTTGGTGACGAAGGTGAACGAGCGGTCCTCATAGACGGTGATCAGCACCGGGATGGTCTGACCAACCATTGAGGCGGTGCGCTCGTTGTACTCCTTGCAGAAGTTCATGATCGCCACGCCGTGCTGACCGAGCGCCGGACCAACCGGCGGCGCCGGCGTGGCCTTTCCAGCCGGAAGCTGGAGCTTCACATAGGCGCGAACGCGCTTTGCCATTGATGCACCCTCCCTTCATTGCCGGCCCTGCGACCGGCAATGAGGTCCGATCGGGACCGAATACCTACGTTTCCTTTTCCGCCTGCAGGAAGTCGAGCTCGACCGGCGTCTCCCGGCCGAAGAAGGAGACGAGCACGCGGATCTTGCCCTTCTCCTCGTTGATCTCGTCGATCTCGCCCCGGAAGTCCGCGAACGGCCCATCGATGATCCGGACGGTGTCGCCGAGCTGGAAGGACATCTTGACCTTCGGCGCCTCGGCGGTCATCCCCTTCATGATCGCCTGGACCTGGCTCTCCTCTAGCGGGACGGGCTTGTTGTTGACGCTGACGAAGCCGGTCACGCCCGGTGTATTGCGCAGGGCGTACCAGGTCTCGTCATCCATGATCATCCGGACGAGAACGTAGCCCGGGAAGACCTTGCGCTGCACCGTGTGGCGCTGGCCGCTGCGGATCTCGATCTCTTCCTGCGTCGGCACGACGATCTCGAAGACACGATCACCGAGATCGAGCGCCTCGACACGGTTCTCGATCGACTTCTTGACCTTGTTCTCGTATCCAGAATAGGTATGCAGGACGTACCACTGTCCCTGCGTAGTCTCCGGCTCTGGCCCGGTTTCGGCGGCGCGCTTGGCCGCGAGTCGTTCGCGCAGAGATGGGCGGCCCACGTCGTTCTCCTCCTGGCCACCGATTTGATGGCCTGGTCCTCGCGCTCGATCCCGGCTAGAAGGCTTCCAGCAATTTCAGCAGCAAGTAGTCGATGCCGCCGAGAAAGAGCCCGAGGACAACCGAGATCGCGATGACGACGATCGTCAAGTTGCGAGTGGTCTCCTTATCGGGCCAATTGACCTTCTTCGCCTCGGCCCAGACATCGCGCGCAAGTTGGCGAATCGCCTGGGTCCGAACCGCGATGATGCTCGGCTTGGCAACCGGCTCACCCTTCGGTGCTGGCTTGGCGGACCGGGTCGCCGCCACAGGGCGCGCTGGGCTGGGCTCCGCAGGACGCGGCGCGGCGGTTCGCTGCTTGATTGCCGTGCGGCGCTGCGCACTCATCCCAATGTCCCTCCGAATGCGAGCCGGCTCGGGTTTCCGCCTCGCGTCAATCAGCCCGATGCATGAAAACGGGGCGTGCCGTCAGGCGCCGCCCCTCCATCGCTCCTCGTCGCCTTCCGATCTGGCAGGGCCGGCAGGACTCGAACCCGCAACCTGCGGTTTTGGAGACCGCTGCTCTACCAATTGAGCTACGACCCTATGCCTTTGGCTCGCCGATCGCGTCCTTTGCTGCCTGTCTCCAGCGCGCTAGCGAGTCTCCCGGTGCAATTGATGCGTCCGGCAACGCGGGCAGAACTTCCGCAATTCGAGACGGCCCGGATCATTGCGCCGGTTCTTCTCGGTCGTGTAATTCCGCTCGCGGCACACCGTGCACTCGAGCGTGATTACGATTCGGTCGGCCTTACCCTTCTTAGCCATGGATCAAGTGTATCCTCACCGGAACCCCGGTGTCACGATCAGTGTTGCGCGACGGAGCGCAAAGACCCTGTCGCGCAACACTGAAATCATACCACAGAATCGAGAGACGTGCCTGCTCCAGCGTGCAGGGTGTTACTCGATGATCTTGGTGACGACGCCGGCGCCCACCGTGCGGCCGCCTTCCCGGA
>CALGSZ010000075.1 GCA_937901745.1 uncultured Chloroflexota bacterium
GCGCACGAGGTCTGGTCGCTAAGGATGGGAACGTCGCTAGAGGACCGTCCACGCTACACGCCGACGACGTGCTTCGAGACGTTCCCGCTGCCGTGGCCGCCGGGGCAGGAGCCGTGGGATGACCCACGGGTGCAGGAGATCGCGGCGGCGGCGAAGGATCTCGATGAGAAGCGGCGGGCGTGGCTGGACCCGCCGGGCACAAGTCCAGCAGAGCTGAAGAAGCGGACGCTGACGAATCTCTACAACGCCCGGCCGGCATGGTTGGAGCAGCTGCATGCGCGGCTGGATCGGGCGGTGTGGGCGGCGTATGGCTGGGACGATCCGGACCCGGCGGCGGTGGACGAGGATGTGATTCTGGCGCGGTTGTTGGCGTTGAATCAGGAGCGGGCAGGCGGGGCCTGATGTTGCGAGCGGATTGAGGGGGGCGTAAGCGTGGCGCCGAGGCGGGAGCGGGTTGGGCTGAAGCGGGCGGGGGTATGACCTATCGGCCCACGGCCCGCAGGGCCGGAGATATCCGGCCAATAGACGCCAAGGCCAGTTCTCGGATGTGGTGGGTCGGAGCGATTGGGGGGCGGGTGGTCCCGGTTTACAGACAGGCCGCAGGTCCGACGGTGGCCAACGTCTGTCGCCTTTGTGCGACGGGCGGACACGGGTTCCGCCCCTACGAAGGGTTGGGGACGCCGTTCCTGGGTGGGGCTGAGGAAAAGGCGTCGCGGGGGAGGACCCCATCTGACGAAGTCGGGCTCTTCCCCCGCGGTGGGAATGGTGGGTCGGGTTAGGACTTGGCGACGGGGTAGCCGGCTTCGTCGAGGGCCGCCTCGATCTGCTCGAGGCTGACGCGCGCCGGGTCGAAGGTGACGGTGACGTGCTTCGTCGGGAGGTCGACGTCAACTTGGGCGACGCCGTCCAGCGTGCCGACTTCACGGGTGACCGTCTCGACGCAGTGGCCGCAAGAGACGTCCGGCACGATCAGGGTGACGCGATCGAGGGTATCCGAGGTCATGCTCACTCAACTCCTTTCGGTCACGGGTGGTGACCTTCCAAGTCAATAGCGTACGCGATCCGCGCTACTCGGTGACGGTGATGACTCCTTTCATTCCGCCGTCGTAGTGGCCGGGAACGTGGCAGCCGATGAGGATCATGCCCGGCTCGTCGAAGCGATAGACGAGCGTCCGCGTCTCGCCGGGCGGGATTTCAATCGCGACCGGGGTGGCCATGTCGTCCATCGCCTCCTCTTCGCCAGTCGCCATCTCTTCCTCGTGCTCGGCTTGTACGTCCTCATCGCCGATGACGAATTCATGCGGCAGGACGCCGGTGTTGGTGACGACGAAGGCGACGGTCTCGCCTTTCCGCACAGTCAGTGAATCCGGGGTGAAGCGAAGGGCATCGTCGGCGGTGATGGCGACGGTGCGGTCCGGCGCAAGGCTGACCGGCGCAACGGTTTCGCCGCCCATGTCCATGGCCTTACTCTCGGGCGCGAAGGCGATCGCCAGCGCTCCGATTGCGAGAGCGACGATGGCGATGCCGCCCAGATAGGCGACCTCTCCGAGACGCGCTCGCAGGGGCGGGTGGGCGATGGCCTCGACGCTCTCCGGCCGCCGGAAGCCGCGCAGGCGGAGCGCGTTCGTGACGACGCTAACGCTGCTCATCGCCATCGCGGCGGCGGCGAGGGCGGGTTCCAGCAGGATGCCGAAGAAGGGGTAGAGCGCGCCCATCGCCACGGGGATCAGCAGGACGTTGTAGGCGAAGGCCCAGAAGAGTCCTTGCTTGATCGTCGCGACGGTCCGGCGGGAGAGGGCGATCGCGGTGACGATCGTGCGAAGGTCGCCGCCGACCAGCGTGATGTCGGAGGCAGCCATGGCGACGTCGGTGCCGGTGCCGATGGCGATGCCGAGATCGGCTTGGGCGAGCGCGGGCGCGTCGTTGATGCCGTCGCCGACCATCGCGACGATGCGGCCCTGCTGCTGGAGCGTGGCGATGTGGCTCGCCTTTTGGTCCGGCATGACTTCCGCGAGGACGCGCTCCGGGGCGATACCGGCGCGGCGCGCGATCGCCTCGGCGGTCAGGCGGTTGTCGCCGGTCAGCATCCAGACGTCCAGGCCGAGCGCGGTGAGCTGCGCGACGGCCTCTGGCGATTCCGGCTTGAGGGTGTCGGCGACGGCGATCATCCCGGCGATGGCGCCGTCCACGGCGACGAACATCGGGGTCGCGCCTTCGCGGGCGAGTGTCTCCGCGTGGTCGGCGAGGCCGTCTAGCCCAAGACCGGCGCCGGCGAGCAACGCCTGGTTCCCGAGCAGCACTGTCCGGCCTTCGACTTGGCCGCGGACGCCTTGCCCGGCGAGGGCGGTGAACTGCTCCGCCTTCGGCAGATCGAGGCCAAGCTCGCGCGCGCGACTGACGATCGCCTCGCCCAGCGGGTGCTCCGAGCCGACTTCGACGGCGGCGGCGAGCCGGAGCAGGGCTCGCTCGTCGAGGCCGTTCGTGGCGATGACGCGGGTCACGGCGGGCTTGCCGCGGGTGAGGGTGCCGGTCTTGTCGAGGACGATCGTGTTGATCTTGCGCGCTTGCTCTAGGGCTTCGCCGCCGCGAATCAGCACGCCGTATTCGGCGGCTTTGCCGGTGCCGACCATGATCGCGGTCGGCGCCGCCAGGCCGAGGGCGCAAGGGCAGGCGATGACGAGCACGGCGATGGCGGCCTGCAGCGCGTTGGTCAGCGATGGATCGGGGCCGAAGATGATCCAGAGCGCGAAGGTGAGCGCGGAGAGGGCGAGGACGGCCGGGACGAAGTAGGACGAGATCGTGTCGGCGAGGCGCTGGATGGGGGCCTTGCTGCCTTGGGCCTCTTCGACCAGGCGAACGATCTGCGCGAGGGTGGTGTCCTTCCCGACTTTGGTGGCGCGGAAGACGATCGTGCCGGTGGTGTTCAGCGTGGCGCCGATCACCTCGTCGCCCGGCGCCTTCTCGACCGGGAGACTTTCGCCGGTCAGCATGCTCTCGTCGAGCGCCGAGCGGCCCTCAACCACGATGCCATCCACGGGCACCTTCTCGCCGGGGCGCACGCGGACGAGGTCGCCGACTTGGACGGCCTCGACGGGGATGTCTCGCTCGACGCCGTCGCGGATGACGCGCGCGGTCTTGGCTTGGAGGCCCATCAGCGCCTTGATGGCGGCGCTGGTCTGCTTCTTGGCGCGGGCTTCGAGCCAGCGGCCCATTAGGACGAGAGCGATGATGATGACGGCGCTTTCGTAGTACAGGTGCGGCTCGAATCCCCAGGCGACGGCACGTTCCGGCCAGAGGGTGACAAAGGCGCTATAGCCGTAGGCGGCGCTGGTGCCGACGGCGACGAGGGTGTTCATGTTCGTGCCGCCGTGCCGGGCAGCCGCCCAAGCCGCGCGGTAGAAGACGCCGCCAGCCCAGACTTGGACGAAGGTCGCGGCGATCAGCAGGAACGGCGCAAGGGTCGCCATGCTGACGCCGATATCGACGTACATCAGCGCCATCATCACGACGCCGATGGCGAGGCTGACGAGCGACTTCCGCTTCAGGCTCTCGATTTCACGCTGGCGGGCGATCTCGCGTGGGTCGGCTTGCTCGGCTTGCTCGGCTTGCGCGGCGACCGCCGGGGCCGCGACCGGGGTGGGCGGCGCGGTGGGCTCGCCCAGGGTGTAGCCGGCCTTTTCGACGGCGGCGCGCAGCTCGTCGAGCGACGGCGGCTCCGGTCCGAGGGTCACGGTCGCTTGCTCGGTCGCGAGGTTGACTGTCGCCGATTCGACGCCCGGCACCCGGCTGAGCGCGCGCTCGACGCGACGAACGCACGAGGCGCAGGTCATGCCGGAGACCGGCAGGGTGAGCGTACGCTCCGTCGTGGGTGGCTCCGGCGGCGCGGGCGGGGCGGTGGTGGGCATGAGAAGCGCGCCGGCGCGGTAGCCGGCCTTCTCGATCGCCGCTACAAGCTGGTCGGGACCGGCGATGGTGGGATCGAAGCGAACGTGCGCCGTCTCCGTGGCGAGGTTGACCGAGGCTTCGTCGACTCCTGGGACCTTGGACAGGGCGCGCTCGACGCGGCGGACGCAAGAGGCACAGGTCATCCCCTCGACGGGGATGGTGATCTCGGTCGTCGTCTTCGTCGCCTCCGTTTGGGATGTTTGCGCCGTCATGCGAGTGCTGTTCCTTGGTGCTTCAGCCCTGTGACCCGGAAATTCCCGGCAACGGATCGACCGAGTCTGCCGCGGGCGGGTTTACATACTCAGTATACCCATAGGGGGTATTTCGTCAAGGGCGAGGTGGGGCGTGGAAATCGCATGGCGGCGCCTGAGATTCGGTACGGAGGGACCTGTCCGTACAGGCTCGCCTGCGGCAGTACTCGCGTACGTCTGTCCCGTCGCGAATCCCGACCGACGGAGCATTGGAACTCGGGGACGGGTGGCTAGCATGGAATCGCGAGGCGACGGAATGTCGCGGGGTGAACGTGATGAGAGTGCTACGAGGACATTGGCGGCTGAGTGGACTCGGGGAGCGCGGGCAGGCGACGGTGGAGTTCGCCATTGTCAGCGTCTTCCTGCTGCTGACCGTGTTCGGCACGATCGATTTCGGTCGGGCGATTTATCTCAAGTCGGAGCTGGAGACCGCCGTCCGCGAAGCGGCGCGGGAGGCGCGGGTGCGGACGGCCTCCAGCGTGACCTGCGGCGGGACCCTCATGTCGCAGCTCGAGTTCCGGGTCCGCCACATGAAGAACCTGGAGTACGGGGAGAAGTGCAACGAGGGGGAGCATCCGCGGCCCGGCTTGGAGAATGCGACCGTCTCGTATAGCTGCACGCCATCGTGCACCTCGGGCGGAAAGCTGACGGTGACCGCTTCCCTGCCGTTCCAGGCGGTGACGCAGGAGTTTCTTGGCTTACGGCCGCTGACGCTGACCGCGACGGCGACGGTCACGTTGGAGTAAGGGGAGGGCGTCGTGCGGCGAGCGTTGCGCAAGCGAATTCAAGGGATGGCGAGCGCGGAGGCCGGCGCGCGGCGAGGGCAGTCGCTGATCGAGCTGGCGTTCGCGATGCCGCTGATGCTGCTGATCCTGCTCGGCACGATCGATCTCGGCCGAATGTTCTTCGACTACATCCAGCTTCGCTCGGCAGTGATTGATGGGGCGATGTACGCGTCGCGCAATCCCAATGATACGAGCGGCGCGATCGCGGAGGCTCAAATGACCGGCGTGCCTGCCGGGACGGTGTTCTCGGTGACGGTGAGTGGTAACTGCGGGAGCACCACATCGGAAGGCAAGGTTACGGTCGCGGCGACCAGCACGTTCCGACCAGTCACGACCGGATTCCTGTCCCAGTTCGGTCTCGACGTCTGGACGCTGCGCGCGAGCTCGACGATGAGGTGTATGACATGAATCGCCGAACCCTACGAACCCTCGCCGCGATGACGCGGGATGGACGGATGCCGGACAAGTATGCGCCGCTGGTGACCGAGGCGTCGCCCGAGCGCGCGCATCGCGGGCAGGTCTTGATCATGTTCGCTGGCTTCATGCTGGCGATGATGGGCATGCTGGGCCTGGCGACCGATGTCGGCTACGCGATGGCAGCGCGGCGGGCGGCGCAAGGCGCGGCTGACGCGGGGGCGATCGCCGGCGCGCGAGTGATCGCGCGCTACAAGTCCTCTTCTCCGACCTCAGCTCAGGGTGAGGTCAATACCATCGTGGCGGACAACACCTTCGGCTCTACCAAGCCGACCGTCGCCGTGTGCGAATACATCGGCAGCAACTGGCAGCCCATCAGCTCCTGTAACAGCACGGTGCCTTCCAATGCGGCCGGCGTACGGGTGAAGACGCGGATGACGGTCTCGACCTTCTTCATCCAGGTGTTGCCGGGCGTTTCCAATACATACTCGGTGACGGGCTATGCGAAGGCGCGGGTGCAGCGCGCTGACGTCTCGTCGCTGGCAGCCCAAGCGCCGTTCATCGTCTGCGGCGATACGGCGTGGGACGTGACCAGCAATCCCAACGGGAGCGGCGGCTCCACGATGTCAATCGTCTCGAGCAAATCGCCGTTCAAGCTCAATCAGAACGCGGTCGGGCGCATCTTCCGGATTCACGATTCGCAGCTCGCTCAGAAGGGCGCGGACTGCAAGGCGAAAGCCGCTCGCTTCAAGGGGTTGGCCGATCAGAACAAGAACGGTCAGAAGACCGCGCCCGACTGGTTCTACTACGACACGGGGACCAAGGCCGGACCGACTCGCGCGAAGGTGAACGGCGCCGAGGGCTGCGCTCTCAATACCCAGTCGCCGTACAACTGCGTGATGATCCTGCCGGTCGCGACCAACAATCCGGCGGAATCGGGGAACTCGAAGCAGGTGTACGTGGTCGGCTACGCGGCGTTCAAGGTCACGCGGGTCGATGCCAATAGCCACAACGGCCAACTGCTGGGCGAGTACTTCCTCGGCGGCGTCGATGGGTCGGACGATTGGACCGTGGGGAGTGGTGGCCCGGTCATTATCCGGCTCATCTGGTAGCGCCTGAGCTGGCACGCTCGAAATCAGCACGACGCGGTGGATGCCGGGGCGAGCACGCTTCGGCATCTCGCGTTTCTGCCAGCGTATGCTTGGCGCCGGTCGGCGCGAAGGATGGCCGGCGAGCGGCATGCCACGGCGGGAGCGCGGGATGGTTGGCGATAGTGAGCGAGATAAGGCAAGCGAGCGGGCGCGTCTGACCCTGGTGCTGCCGTTGCCGCCGAGTGTCAACCATCAGTACGTGACGGCTGGGCGGCGGCGCGTGCTCTCCCGCGAAGCGCAATCGTTTCGCCGGGATGTGGCGAAGACGGTGCAGCGCCTGCGCGAAGTGGGGAAGATCACGCCGGCGATCGAGGCCGCGCTCAAGGAGGCCTACCTCGGGGTCCGGTTGACGTTCTTCTTCGAGACGCCGTACCGGCGGGATCTGGACGGCGGATTGAAGATCGCGCTCGATGCGGCGTGCGACGCGCTTGGCCTGGACGATCGGTACGTCGTCGAGATGCTACTCACGAAGCGGATCGATCCGCTCCGGCCACGGCTCTTGTTGGAGTTGGTGGCGATCCCGGATTGGCAGTTTGACCAGGCCTACGTTTACCTCGGTCCGCGCGAGCAGGACGGTGGGTCGTGACCGAGGGGCACGATTGTGGGGCGGCGGGTTTGGCATTTGGGGTTGCAGCCCCACTGGCTTTTGCAAGCTCAAGGCCACCAATGGCAGCGGTGAGCTCTTCTTCGGGCCGCGGGCTGGCTACAACCGCTTCTTCGTCGACGATCTGAGCGACTATGTCGGCACCCGCGTCTATTGCTCGACGCAAAATCGCTCCAAGAATGTGGTGCTAATAGATCGGCGCGACAACGACGGCGATTTTGCGATCAACACCTCGCCAGGGGATGTGATCGTCTGCGATCTCTATCTCCTGACGAAGGTCAAGTAGATCTTCAGCCTGGCGTCGCTGGGGTGGCGCCAGGGGGATGGGGCTCCGCCGGGGAGGGGGCCCCATCCCTCTCTGTTCAATCCTCGCGAGTGAGGGCGGCGAGTCTCCGATTCCCTCGAATTTCTCCGCCTCGCGCGCCGGTCAACCGCGGTCGAGAATCTCCAGGACCGGCGCCAGCGCTTCGATCCCCTCGACGGTGCACGGATCGGGATAGAGTTGGAGGTGCGTGACTCCGGCGCGAGCGTAGGCGCGGAATTCCTCCGCTAGCTCCTCCGGGGTGCCGGTCAGGGACGGGACGGTCTGCCCGGGCCGGCCGTAGGCGCCGGGGAAATCCACCATCACGGCGGCCGTGCGCTCCAAGGTCGCGGGATCACGGCCGACCTCCCGGCAGATCGCGTCCATCTTTTCCATGAGTGGTCGAATGGTGGCGGCGCGGTTGCCGGTGTGCTGCGCCCAGAGGTTCCAGATATCGGCGTACCGCGCGGTGAGGCGCATCATCTTTTCTCCAAGGAAGGTGCCGACCATGATCGGGATGCGGCCGGGGCGCGGGCCGCGCGGCCGCAGCTCGCAATCCCGTGCTGAGTAGAACTGTCCCTCGAAATCGACCCGTCCCTCGCGGATCAGGGTGCGGATGATCGTGAACGCTTCTTCGAAGCGGGAATAGCGGTGGTCGAAGGGGAAGCCGAAGGCGCGGTATTCCGGCTCCGCCCAACCGGAGCCGAGGCCGAGGATCAGGCGGCCGCCGCTGATCTCATCCACCGTCTCGGCGATCTTGGCGATAAGGGCGGGATTGCGGTAGCTGGTGCTCGTCACGAGCGGCGCAATCTCGATCCGCGAGGTGGTCGCGGCGAACGCGGCCAGCATCGTCCAGCATTCCCACGCGCCCTGCGGCTCGTAGCCCGGAACCTTCATTAGCAGGTGGTCGGCGAACCAGAGAGAGTCGAACCCGAGCTCCTCGGTGGCGCGCGCCATTGCCAGGAGATCGCTCCAGCGGGCGGTCTCCCCACACATCTCCCGCTCCGATTCGGGGAGCATGATCCCGATCTTGAGCGGTCGCTTGCGGGTGGGGGCCGAGGCGCGGGAGGAGGACTCTCCGGGTTGCGAATCGGGGCGAGGCGAGAGCGAGGTTCCGGTTGTCGTCATGCGCGAGCGCTCCTTCCTAGTACGCCGAGCGGTGAATCCAGGTCCGACGATGCCAACGATCTGGCCGTGACTCCCTGATTATCCGGATTTTCTCGCGTTTAGCTCCGATCCACGATCTCGATCACGCGCGCGAATTGCTCCAGGCTGCGCGGCGTACACGGGTCGAGTCCGGCGACCCAATGGCGGAGACCGAGCGAGCGGAAGCTGAGCGCGACCTCCGCCATTTGCTCCGGCGTGCCGCGAACCGGGTTCGGACGGACGCCGAGGTAGCCGTCCAGCGCGATGTTCGTCCCGGCGGTGCGGACGAGCGTGGCCGGGTCCCGGCCGACCTCGCGGCAGGCCTCATCCAGCTCAGCAAGGAGCGGCTTGAGTGTCGAGGGATCGTGATGCCAGGCGGAGTTCCAGGCGTCGGCATAGCGGGCGGTGAGCCGCATCATGCGCGGGCCGTCCGTGCCGACGAGGATGATGGGGCCGCCTTCCGCGCCGCGCGGGCCGCGCGGCAGGTTGACCGCGTTGTGGACGGAGTAGTACGGACCTTGGACATCGGCCTGGCCCTCACGCAGGAGCGGCGCGATGATCGAGATCGCGTTCTCGAAGCGGGCGACTCGGTGGTCGAACGGGAATCCGAACATGTCGTACTCCGGCTTGTGCCACCCGGCGCCAACGCCGAGGACGAAGCGGCCGTCGCTGATTTCGTCGAGATTCTCCGCCATCTTAGCGACGATGCTCGGATGCCGCCAGCCTAGGCACGTGACGAAGATGCCGAGGGTGATGCGGGAGGTGCCGGCGGCGAGCGCGGCGACGGTGGTCCACCCTTCCCAGACGCCCCGCGTCGGCGCGTCCTCCGGCTGCACGATGAAGTGGTCGGGGATCCAGACCGCGTCGTAGCCGAGCTCCTCGGCGACTTGAGTCATTTCCAGCATGTCGCGGAAGCGGGGCGTGCCGCCGAAGGCGCTCCGGTCGGAGATCGGCATGATGAAGCCGATCCCCATCGGGCGTGACGAGGCTGGCCACCGGCCGAGCGGGCGAGGGGACGGAGCGGACGACGAGGCGCCGGAGACTGTCATGTGCGCGCATCTCCTTGCTTGATGAGACGGATTCGCCGCGGGGGTATGAACGATGCGGCGCTGGCGGGAGAATCGCTCTGGCCGCGCCGCATGCCGATCCCTCAGTCGAGATTCATCCGGCGGAGGCGCCAGGTGGCGAGGAGGAGCGAGATGACGGTGACCAGGCCGAGAGTGATGAGGGAGCTCCGCACCGTGATCGCGCTCGAGAGGGTGTAGTCCGGGTCGTTGAGCAGGCGGACGAGGACGGACTCGACGAAGTGGCGGACGCTGATCATGCGCAGCCCCGGGAGGAAGCGGCCGAGGAGGCTCTCCCAAATGAGGGAGTAGATGATGCCGGCTAGGAGGGCCCGCGAGATGAGGAGGCTGACCAGCAGGAAGAGGGCCGCGTAGGCGACGACGCCGACGGCGGCGGCCGCGAGCATGGAGCCGAGTACGCGGAGGTTGTCCATCGCGTCGCCACGATAGGCGAGGGCGTACGTCGCGGTCAGGCCGAGGAGGATGAGCGGGCCGGCGACGGCCACCACGCCGAGGAACTTTTCCACGACGATCCGGAGCCGGCTAATCGGCTTGAGGATGAGATAGGGCAGAGTGTTGTCCTCGAGCTCATTGCCGAACGCGCCGGTGGCCAGGATGAGGACGGTGATCGGCAGGAGCGTCGGCGCGACGAGTCCACGGAAGATGGTCCCGACGACGAAGGACCGCGGCTCGTCAACATCCGGATTGATGAGGTAGATGGCGGCGAAGAGGGCAGGGATGAAGGCGAGGGCCGCGACGATCCTGACCGCCTTGCCGCCGGTCGCCTGGCGGACGGTCAGCGCGAAGACGGGGAACGCTCTCCAGGTCAGAGTTGCCATGCGTCGTCCTTCGCCGGGCGGGATTGCCTGTCCCGCGTCCTACGCTCGATATCCCCTCGCGGGGATTGCGCGAATCGCTTTTCTCTTCGGTGGCAGGCGATGTCTGGCGCCGGTCCTCGGGAGCGTCGGCGCGTGAGCCGCGATGCTGGCGCGCATGTCCCTACCACCGCGATGTAGGCTAAACCAACCGCGCTACAACCGCCAACGACGCACGCTCACCCGCGCCTCAGGGAAAGCCTCGCGCAGGCGGCGGATGACATCCTCGCGCACCGCCTCGTCGTCTGGGCCGGACCACATCACCTGCAGCTGCTGCGTGCGAATCGCGCGCGGGCGGGTGGGTTTCGCCGCCGATTCGCCGTCCTTGCCGCTGTCGAAGACGCGCGGCAAGCGCAGCGTCACGACCGACGGCCGGCGCCGGATTTCGAGCGATGATGCGAGGCTCGGCAGGTCCGCGAGAGTTGCCCGCGCTTTGTCCTTTGCGGCGGTGAGGGAGCCGGTGAGGCCGGAAAGGGTGATGACGGTGCGCACCGGCCGCTGCGGACTCCGGTTGATGACCGACGTCGTGAAGATCAGCGAGTTCGGCGTGACGACGCGGTCGCCGTCATCGGTGCGGACGACGGTGGCGCGGAACGTGATGTCCTCGACTTTACCCTCGATGTTCTGACCGACGAAGGAGATGCGGTCGCCGACCGCGTATGGACGCTCGAAAAGGATGACGATCCCGGCGGCGAAGCTCTGCAGCACATTCTGCAGGCCGAGTCCGACCGCGAGCGTGCCGAGCCCGATTGCCGCGATCAGGCCCGACCAGGTCAGGCCCCAAAGGCTGAAGAGGAGCGTCGTCGCGGCCAGATAGACGGCGAGCGGGATGGACCGCAAGACGAGGACTCGCGCGCTGTCCGAGACGGCAGCGCGATCGAGCCGGCGCCGGATGGGACGTCGCACGAGCCGCGCGACGGCGTATGCCAGCAAGAAGATGACGATGGCTTCGAGCACGCCGAAGCCAATCGCCAGCAGCTGGTCGAGCGCGTTATCGAGCAGCGTGCGAAGACTCTCGGGCATGCCACCAACGACGACGGTCGCCGGGCGGCTTGCCTCGATCGGCGCCGTCGCTCACGAAGCGCGAGACGGGTCAGCGCGGCGGGTCAGTGGCGGGGCGATGAAAGCTCGGCAGCCGTCCGATGTCCCACGTGGGAAGCATCGAGAGGCTGCCGAGCGTAGGCGATCAGTGACCGGACCGCGCGAGCTTACGCGCCGGGGGTCGCCTCGGGCGTGCCGACGACGATGCCGGCTTCCTCGGCGCGCTCGGCCTGACCGAGATTATCAGCGGTGATGAGCGCGGGCGTCAGGTAGGTATCGTGCTGCTCCGGCTCCTTGTTGTCGCGCAGGTAGGCGACGAGGATGTCGATCGCGCCACGCGCCTGTCCACCGGGGAACTGCTCGATCGTCGCGGCCATGCGGCCGTCGCGGATGGCGACGAGCGCCTCCGGCAGCGCGTCGAAGCCGATGATCGGGATGGAGAGGTTGTTCGCCTCGGCGACCTCGATCACGCCGAAGGCCATGTCGTCGTTCGCGCAGACGACAGCGGCCGGATTCGGGTGAGCGGCCAGGCCAGCTTCCATGACCCGGACCGCCTCGTCGCGGCGGAACTGCGCCGTTTGATCGAAGACGATCTGGATCTTGTCCTGCTCGGCCAGGACCTCCTTCAGGCCCTTGTCGCGGTCGATGGCCGGCGTCGCGCCCGGCTGGCCCTGCAGCTCGAAGATTTCGCCGCCATCCGGCAGGATCTCGATCAGGTAGCGACCCTGCTGGCGACCACCCTCGACGTTGTCCGCGCCGACGTGGGCGAGGGTATCAGCGCCGGTGACGTTGCGGTCGACGGTCACGACCGGCACGCCGGCCTCAATCGCCGCCTGGATCGCCGGCGCGAGCGCGTTCGCGTCGTTCGGGCTGATGACGATGCCATTGACGCCCTGAGCGACAGCGGCCTCGATGTCCGCCGACTGCTTCGTCGAGCTTGCCTGACCGCCTTCCTGTCCATCGAGCGGGACGAGCTCAACGCCGAGGCTGGTGGCGTGCTCTTCCGCGAGCTTCATCATGTGGACGAAGAACGGGAAGCCGAGGCTTGGCACCGAGAACGCGATCCGCAGAGAGTCCTGCGCGAAGCCGACACGGGAGATGTATGGAAGCGCAATCGCCGCGCTCGCGGAGGCCTTGACGAACCGCCGCCGGTTCAGCCGATGGTGAAATACCCGGTTCACGTTGTTCATCGTCTGCAATCCTCCTTGGCTTTCTCCCGATCAACCGTGTGCTGAATCATCGCTCACGACTGCTCGATCCCTGCCATCGTCCTCCTTTCCACGACATCGGCAATCGCGGGCTTCACGAGATGGGTGCCGCGATGTCGCTCCATGACATCGTCTGGTGGCGCCTCGCCTACCGTCGCTGCTTGACCAGCCGGTCGATGAAGACGGAGAGGACGATGATGGCGCCGATGACGACTGGCTGCAGGTACGACGAGACGCCGAGAATGACGAGTCCGTTATTCAGGACGCCGATCAGCATGATGCCGACCAGCGTGCCGATGACGCCGCCCTCGCCGCCGAAGAGGCTGGTTCCGCCGATGACGACCGCGGCGATCGCTTGCAGTTCATAGTTCTGCCCGGCGATCTGCTCGGCGGAGTTCAGGCGGGAGGTGAGCAAGAAGGCGGCGACGCCGGCGCAGAACCCGGTGATGACGTAGACGCTCATCGTCAGGAGCGTGACGTTCAGGCCGGAGAGCCGGGCCGCTTCCGGGTTCCCGCCGAGGGCGTAGATCCAGCGGCCGTAGCGCGTGTATCGCAAGACGATGTGCGCGACGATGACGAAGCCGAGCAGGACCACGACCGGGATCGGGATCTCCCAGATATAGCCCTTGCCCCAGCGGGTGAAGTCGTCCGAGAAGGAGCTGATGGGTTGCCCGCCGGACCAGAGGAGCGTGGCGCCGCGCCAAGCGCCCAAGCCGCCAAGGGTGACGACAAAGGCGGGGATTTCCAGCTTCGCGATCAGGAATCCTTGGAGCAGGCCGATGGCGAGGCCGACGCCGACGGCAGCCAGAAAGGCGTAGAGGACGTGGATGCCGCCCTCGTCCTTGACGCCGCCAGCGAGCAAGCTGCGTGTTCCCTTCGCCGCGGAGGCGGCAACGATCCCGGAGAAGGCCAGCGCCGAACCGACCGAGAGATCGATGCCGCGGGTCAGGATGACGAAGGTCATCCCGACGGCGATGATCCCGACGAAGGAGATCTGCCGCATGACGTTGAGGAAGTTGCCGGAGGTCCGGAACCCTGGCTCGAGGATGGAGAAGACGACGATGAGGACCAGGAGGAAGATGACCGGGGCGAACCGGCCGAGAATATCGATGATGTCCGTGGGGCGCGCGGGTCGCGCTGCCGCTGCCGGGCTTGTGAGTGGGCGTGCCATCTCCGCTCTATCCTTGACTATGCCGCCATTTGCTCACGCGGGCGTTGTCAGGCAGCCGGCCGGCCTTCGTTGAGACCGGTGGCCAGCGCCATGATCTTTTCCTGCGTCGCTTCGGCGCGCGACAGCTCTCCGGCGATCATGCCCCTGCGCATGACGAGCACGCGGTCGCTCATGCCGAGGATCTCCGGCAGTTCAGAGGAGATCATCAGAATCGCGACGCCGCGCTGGGCGAGTTGACTCAACAGGTGATGCACTTCCGCCTTGGCTCCGATATCGACGCCGCGCGTCGGCTCATCCACGAGCAGGATTTTCGGCTCTAGCGCCAGCCACTTGGCCAGCACGACCTTCTGCTGGTTCCCGCCTGAGAGGTTGCGCACCTTCTGCTCTAGGCCGGGAGTCCGGATCTGAAGCGCGTTGACAAAGGATTGGGCCAGGCGCCGCTCCTCCGCCAGACGCACGAAGCCGCCCCGGCAAATCCGCGAGAGGGCCGCGAGGCTGATGTTCTCGCGCACCGCCAGCTCGAGCACCAGCGCTTGCTGCTTGCGGTCCTCCGGCACGAGCCCGATGCCGAGCCGGATGGCGTCTTGCGGCGAGCGGATCGTCACTGGCTGGCCGTCGATGAGGATCTCGCCGCTGTCGTAGTGGTCGGCGCCGAAGATGGCGCGAACGAGCTCCGTGCGGCCGGAGCCGACCAGACCAGCGAGGCCGACGATCTCCCCGGCGCGCACCTGGAAGGAGATGTCTTTCAACACGATCGCGGACGGATCGCGCCGCGTGCCGGTGCGGCTCAAGCCGCGAACCTCCAGCACCGGCCGTTCGGAGACTTGGCTGTCTTCCTTCTGGAAGAGGTCTTCCAACCGGCGGCCTACCATCAGCTGCACCACCTGCTCCGGTGTGGCCTGGGCGGTGATGAGATCGCCGACGTTCTGCCCGTCGCGCAGGACGGTGATCCGGTCGGAGATAGCGAAGACTTCTTCCAGGCGGTGGGAGATGAAGATGATGCCGAGCCCTTGCGCCTTCAGCCCGCGGATGATGTCGAGCAGAGCCGCGACCTCCGCCTCGGTCAACGCCGAGGTCGGCTCGTCCATGATGACGATTCGGCTGTTATAGGAGAGTGCCTTGGCGATCTCGACCATCTGCTGCTGCGCCACGCTGAGATCGCGGACGACAGCGGCGGGATCGAGCTGGACGCCGAGACGACCGAGGAGCTCTGTCGCCGCCTGACGCAGGGAACTCCAGCGGACAAAGCCGCTGGCGCTCGGCTCGCGGCCGATGAAGATATTCTCCTCGACCGTTAGGTTCGGGAAGAGGTTGAACTCCTGGTAGATGATGGAGATGCCGAGCTGTTGCGCCTGGTGCGGGTTGCTCAGCGTGACGGGGCGCCCTTCGAGCAAGATGTGGCCCTCGTCCGGCTCATAGACGCCGGAGAGGATTTTCATCAGCGTGCTCTTGCCGGCGCCGTTCTCCCCGACGAGCGCGAGGCATTCGCCGGGATAGACCTCGAGACTGACGCTTTTCAGCGCCTGGACGCCGGGGAACTGCTTGCTGATACCTTCCATGCGCAACAGTGGCTGCTGCGCTGGCATGTCATCCATGCGTCACCCTGCACACCGGCTCTGATCAGATTGTGTGCGTTACGTACCAGACGGCGCGCGCGCCTGTCAAACGGCAGGTTGGGGCATGGCCGCGAGACGCACTGGGGAGCGGGAGATGAGAAGGATGGGGCCGCTACAGGCTAACCGCCTGCATGAACCGCTCGATGGCGCGGATATGGTCGCGCGGAGTGGCGAGTCCGGCGCCCATCGTGTTGACCGAGAGATGCGTCGCGCCAGCCTCTCGCCAGCGCTCGACCTCGTCGCGCCACTCTTCTTCCGGCACCGCTCGCAGATCGAGCCGGGCATCGATGCCGACCGCGTCTGGTGAGCGGCCAGCCTCAGCGATGTAGCGACGCAAGCGCTCGATGCGGTCACGCTGCTCGTCGGTGATGCGGCCTTGCGGCAGCCAGCCATCGCCGAGGCGGGCGACGCGGCGCAGCACGGGCTCCGCCATACCGCCGATCCAGATGGGAATCGGCCGCTGGACGGGCAGCGGGTTGAGTCCGGCCTCGGTAATGTGGTGGAACTTGCCGTGGAAGGTGACGACTGGTTGCGTCCAGAGGAGCCGCATGACGGCGATTTGCTCCTCGAAGCGGCGCGCGCGGCTGGAGAAATCCATGCCGAGCGCTTCGTACTCGACCGCGTTCCAGCCGATGCCGACGCCGAGACGGAATCGTCCGGAGGTGAGGATGTCGACTTGCGCCGCTTGCTTGGCGACGAGCGTCGTCTGCCGCTGTGGCAGGACGATGACGCCGGTGACGAGGTCGAGCTTCGGCGCGACGGCAGCGAGATAGCCGAAGAGCACAAAGGGCTCGTGGAACTGATCGCGGTGCGAGTAGCGTGTCCAACCGGGGCGGTTGGTGGGATCGGCGCCGAGGACGTGGTCGTAGGCGAGGAGGTAGCGATAGCCCAGATCCTGTGCCGCCTGCGCGTAGTCGCGCAGAACCGCCGGGTCCGTACCGATCTCCAACTGAGGAAACGTGACGCCGAGCTGCATGTCGAGAGGGATTGTAACCGAGCGTTGGGGCCGGTCGCGCGGAAATTGGGGTAGGCGTGCAGGTTGCCTATTGCGTAGCTGACTTTGTGCTTTGACGCGCCTATGCGCCGTGGCGGATACTTGAGATTGTGATTTCGCGCACGAAGGCGTGAACGGATCTCCTGCGTGGCCGGCCGGGCGCGAAGCGTGGATGTGCTCGACAGAGCCGGCGCGACTCGCCATGAGCGCGATTATCCTCCGTGGGGCGAGGTGGATGGCTCCACTCGCTGGTTGCAAGACGGACAGATTTTCGGACGAGACGCATGAGCCAGAGCAACGGACCGGACCGGACAGTCGGCGCGGCCGTGCGCCCGGCGGCTGGGCGGCTGCGCATCGAGCCACCGGCAGCTCATAACGGCGAGGAGGCGGTCGCATCGGGCGGGGCGATTCCGGACATCGTGATTCGCCGATTGCCGATTTATGTGCGTACCTTGCGCGCGCTGCGCGAGCGGGGCGTCGGATCTGTCTCTTCTGAGGAGCTGGCGAGTCACATTGGCGTGACCGCGGCGCAAATCCGGCGCGATCTCTCCTACTTTGGCCGATTCGGCAAGCAGGGGAAGGGGTACGACGTCGGATTCCTTGCCGAGGCGATCGGGCGCATTTTGAAGCTGGATCGGGAGTGGGAGGTGGCGCTGGCCGGGTTCGGTAACCTGGGCCGGGCGATCGCGCATTACCGGGGCTTCGTCCCGTCCTCCTTCCGGATCGCCGCGATTTTCGACCGCAACGAGGAGCACATCGGCCAGGAGGTGGACGGCGTCGTCGTCCAGGGAGAGGACCGGATCGAGCCGGAAATTGCCCGGCTGGGGATTCGGATCGGAATCGTGGCGGTGCCGGCGGCGGCGGCGCAGGACGTGGCCGACCGGATGATCGCCGGCGGGGTGCGCGCGCTCCTGAACTATGCGCCGGTGGTGCTAAAGGTGCCGGCCGGGGTGACGGTCCGCGAGATCGACCCGGTCAGCGCGCTGCAGAGCATGACGTATTACTTGGAGGA
>CALGSZ010000076.1 GCA_937901745.1 uncultured Chloroflexota bacterium
TCCGCGCCGCTTAGCGGGTCTCCTTGTGCGGGGTGTGGCGCCCGCACCAGCGGCAGTACTTGCGCAGCTCGATTCGGTCGGGCGTGTTCCGCCGCGACTTGTTCGTCTGGTAGTTGCGCCGCTTGCACTCCTCGCAAGCGAGCGTCACAGCGATTCGGACGTCTCCGCGAGCCATTCGATCCTCACATCTTGCGGCCGCGCCGGTTGGCGGCCTACGAAAAAAAGACCTCTGCGCGAGGCGCGAGGTGCTCGAAGAATAGCGGCCCGCGGGCGGTCTGCCGGACCCCGTTCCGCATCACGATGGGCCGCACTAGATCCCAGGCCCAGGCCCACGCGCCTGAGGCGCGAGCCGCCAGCCGATCGGCGTGACCGCAGGCCGGTCCGGACTCATGCGCCCGGGGCCGCGAAGAAGAGCTCATCGCGGTAGCACCAGCTCCAGTTCTCGCCGGGCTCGGCCGAGCGGATGATCGGGTGCCCCGTCGCGCGGAAGTGAGCCGTCGCGTGGCGGCCGGGCGAGTTGTCGCAACAGCCGATGTGGCCGCAGGTCTGGCACATGCGCAGGTGCACCCACCGCGTGCCCTCCGCCAGGCACTCCTCGCAGCCCTCGATCCGATCCGGGAGGGCGCTGATCTCGATCGCGTCGGTATGCGTGCAGGCGTTCATGCGCTGGGGCGGGAGCGGTACTGAGAGCCTAGACCGCTCCCGCCAGCGCTCACCAGACGGCTACGGCGCGATGACGGCGCGCGAGCTCGCCCGCTTGCAGACGAACTTGCCCTTCTTCTTGGCGCTCACGACCGCCTTGTAGCGGCGCGGCGGGGCGTAGGGGTCTGCGGGGACGATCTTGCGCGCGGGGATCGCGAAGCGCCCGTTGGCCTGGGTCTTGGCCTGTCCGACCCGCTTGCGGCCTGCGCGCAGCACGACCTTGCGGTTGGCCCGGCAGACGCGCTTCGCCTTCGAAGAGCCCTTGGGCTTCACCTTGCCGGCGAAGCGCGAGTTGGCGTAGGGATCTTCGGGGTTCCCACTGGATCCGGCCTTGAACGCCAGCGTCACCGTGGCCGGCACTTTCTTGGCCTTCTTCGGCGCCGCCGTGGCGACGCCGGCAACTGCGAGGACGGCGACCAGCGCGATCGCCAATGCCTTGAACCTGTTCACGGTTCCTCCTTTCATTGACTAGCTCAAGAACTCCGCCTCGAGATCCGACGCGGGCCGCGTGCCGTAGCCCGCTCGATCGACTCTCGCTCACCTACGGCTTCCACGCGAGGCTCACCTCCTGCCCGATCCGCGCGCGAAGCTTCGGCCTGCCGGCGACCCGAAGCCGCACCCGGAAGACCTGGCCCGCGCGAACCCTGGCGCGCCTCACCCGGCGCCAGCCCTTGCCGCGCTGGCGCTCGATCACGAGGACACCCCCGACCGGCGCGCGACCCCAGCCCAGCACGCGTCGTTTAGAGCGCTTCTGAGGCAGGAACGGGAACCGCCACGCTCTAAACGCAGGCTTACGCGCCCCCTCCCGGAAGTTCTCCGCAAACGCGAGCCCTGCCTGGAGGTTGTGACGCCCTGGCTGCCCGTCGAAAGCTGCATCCCGCACCTGCAGGTTGATCGCCACACGGGCGCCCTGCTTCCAGAGGATGTAGAGGGCTTCCGTTAGCCAGCGCGCATGCTTGCGCAGAGGCACGCCGATCGGGTCCGGAGGCTTGCTTTCCCACCACATCTCCGTCATCCAGACGGGATGCCGCTTGCGAGAACCACCGATCTGGCCATGCCTCTCGGCGGCACGCAGGATGCGCACCGCGTTTTGTAGATCAGGCGTCGACGCGTCATCGGGATGCAGCGCGCTGCGCCGCGGGCCGCCACTGGTGTTGATCGCGTGATAGGCGAAGACGTCGAACTTGGCCTTGTCAGCGCATTTCCTCGCTGGGCGAAGCTTCACGCGTCCGCGCAAACAGAACACCTCCCGCCAGAACGCGAGCGGTCGCGTCCGCGCGACTCGGAGTGAGACGGATCCAACCTGGTCCCCATAGGGCCCAAGCCCCACCGAGACCACTCGGTTCTCAGCGCCGGCCGCCTTCACCCCCTCGTAGAAGGAGCGCAGCATGCGCCGGTAGTGCCGCGCCGCGACGAGCTGGCGGCCCCGCCACTGGGGCGTTAGGTAGACGCTCAGGTTGGCCTCGTTCCAGGCCTGAAAGTCATCAACCTCCGGGAAGCGTTTCGCGAGGGCGGTTGCGAACGACCGCAAGGCAGCGGGGCTCGGCTGCCACGTCCCCTCCGGCGCCCAGGCGGGCCGCTCCGGCCCCTCGGCCCACGTGGGAGCCGAACGGACGCTGAGGAGGGGCCGGATACCGCGGGCAAGAGCGTCGTTGACGAAGGCGTCGAGCCGCTCCCATTGGTACGCCGGGTCATCGGGATCCTCGGGAGTCGCTGGCTCGCTCGGCGCGACATCGCGCCAGATGACGTTGACTCGCGCAATGGAGCTGGCGCTCGCGAGGGTGAGATCGAGAGCGTCGGCTCGAACGCTCGGGTTCGCGGAGAGGTAGCGGCCACTATCGAAGAATCCCGTCTCAAGTGGTCGCGCGGCCAATGCACTCGCACCGCCTGCGAGGCAAATCAGGAGCGTGGCGACGCCTGCCGCCCCAGCCCATGTCAGTGACAAGCGTCGGCTCAATTCAGTCGCTATGTCCGCCGGCGCCGCAGGAGCGCGAACGCTAGGGCCGCCAACAGGCTCAAACCGAGGATCACGGGCAGCATCGGACCGAGGCCGTCATCGCTTCCGCCGATGACATCGGCCACCAGCGCGCGGATGGGCGAATCCCCCCCAGCGTCGCCATCCACGTCAGCGGCATCGGAACTGTCGTTCTTAGAGCGTCCCTCGCGATCGATCCGTGGCCCAGTGGCTTCGGCGATACGCGCAACCGCTGCGCCGTCCGGGCCCAACCGCTCAAGCCGCCGAGCAACCTTGGGAGGCAGGGCCGGCGAGTCCGATCCGGAGCCTTGGTTGTCGAGGTGGCGGCTGGGCTTATCGCCGTCAGCGCCAGGAATCATCTCCGTGTACTCGTCGACAGCTGCCGGCGGGGCTGCGTCTGCAGGGGCCGCCCCGAGCGCAAGCATTGCCGCAGCGAGCAAGAGCCCTGAAGCCGTCCTTGGTGATCGCATCGCTGCCCCTATGTACGTCCGAGGCACCGAAAACCTGACAACTCGATATCGGATGTCAGGTTCGCCGCAGGTCGTCCGTATATAGAGAGGCGATGTCGCAGATAGCTGCCGGGCGGGTTGCGTCCGCCGCGACACTCAGAGCAACCGAGACGAAGAATCGCGCTCGCGCATCCCTTGCACGCGTGGGGCCGCTCCTCGGCGAGGTCGTTCTGCCATTCACGCTAGTTGCGTACCTCGCGATTGCTGGCGGCGGCTACGACGTGGTCATCCGCTCCGAGGTCGGTATCGCAGTCTGGTGGATCCTGCTGCTTGGCACGCTCGTGGGAGCTCTCCCCGTGGCTCGAATCGGACGCGCTGGCTGGATCGGCATGGGCCTGCTTGCCGCGCTCCTGGCCTGGACCGGCCTGGCGTTGCTGTGGACCGAGTCGGCAGAGCGCACGATGGTCGAGTTCGGCCGCGTCGCGATGTTGCTCGGCGTCTTCGCCCTCGCTCTGTTCGCAAGCAGGCCCGGGTCCCTGAACCGCGTGATCTGGTCGGTGGGCGCCGCGATAGCGACCGTATCCGTGCTCGCCCTGATCTCACGCCTTCAGCCCGAGCTCATCCCACCCCGTCCGGGCATGGAGCTCCTCTCGGAGGCGCATCGCCTGAGTTGGCCGCTGGATTACTGGAACGGCCTAGCGGCATTCGTCGCGATGGGCATCCCTCTCGTCCTACACGCGTCGGCGCACGCGCGCAGCGTGATTCTCCAAGGCCTCGCAGCATCAGCGATCCCGGCGATGGCGACTACCGCGTTCTTCACCCTCTCACGCGGCGGCGCCGGCGAGATCGCCATCGCCCTGATAGTGCTCTTGCTGCTCTATCCGCGACGCCTCGCCTTGTTGCCGACGCTCGCGCTCACAGGCTTCGGCTCCGCGATCCTGATCGCTGGCGCTGCACAACGCGACGCCCTCGAGAGCGGGCTAATCGATACAGCGGCCGCCCGCGCCCAAGGCGACGAACTCACCTGGATGGTCCTCGTCGTCTGCGCTGGCATGGGGCTCTGCCAAGTTGCGATCAGCCTTGCGAGGAAGCATGAGTTCGGTCCACGGATCCGTGTGTCGCGCCGCGCGTCAGTCGCCGCCGTCGGAGCGGCCGCTGCTGCCGCGATCGTCCTCGCCTTGATCATCGGTCTCCCTGGGGAGCTCTCGGCGCGGTGGGGCGAGTTCAAACAGCCAACGACCGATGCTGAGATCCTCGGGAGCGCAGACTCTGGGAGGCTTCAGAGCGCTAGCGGACGCGGCCGCTACCAGTACTGGCAAGCAGCTATCGATGCTGCTAAGAGCAAGCCCTTCACCGGCATTGGGCCCGGAACGTTCGAGTATTGGTGGACCCGCAACGGTGACCTGCACGGGTTTGTCCGTGACGCCCACTCACTCTTCTTCGAGTCCCTTGGTGAGCTAGGTCTCGTTGGACTCGCGTTGGTGCTCGCGCTAGTCCTGGGATTCCCGTTGGCAACTGGAGCTCGTGCAATCACTCGCCAACCCGCGTCTCGACCCGGTGTCGCAGCAGTGCTCGCCGCCTTTGCCGCTTTCTGCGTCGCAGCGGCGATCGACTGGGCCTGGGAGCTGACGGTACTGCCAGCGGCCCTGTTTGTTCTTGCGGCCGCGCTGGCACGCTCCTCAACAAGCGGTTGGGCCGAGGCTGACCACCACCCAGCCAAGGTCAGGGTTATGTCCGCTCCCCTAGCCCTGGCTGCAATCGCCATCATCGCCATTCCCGCGGCTACCGCAGGTGAGCTTCGGCAGAGCCAAGTGTCGGCCCGTGCTGGCCATCTTGCACCTGCCTTCGAAAGCGCCCGGACGGCGAGCGGTCTGCAACCCTATGCCGCTAGCCCCGCTTTGCAACGCGCTCTCGTACTTGAGCTCCAAGGCAACCTTTCAAAGGCACTGCGGGCCGCTCGGGATGCGACCGTCAGAGAGCGCACAAACTGGCGGACGTGGCTAGTCAGAGCCTGGCTCGCAGCGAAAGCCAACCTCCCAGCCGAGGCGGTCGCAGCGTATCGTGAGGCACGCGAGCTGAACCCTCGCTCCCAGATACTTGACGAGCGAAAAGCTGGCCGATGAAGACGTCTGACTTCGACCTAGAACAAGTCTCAGCCCGACTTCGCGGAGAGAGGCCTCTTCCCGATCCCCACTTCCAGGACACGTTGCGACGTGACCTCATCAAGCTCACGGCAGAGCGTCGCTCGGTTCGCATAGCCCTCGCGATAACCACCGCCTTGGGCGGATTCCTGCTGGTCTTTGCGGCGGTCGGGGTGCTCGGAGTCGGCCCCTTAGCCGCCTGACGTAGATGCTGGCTTCACATTCGCGAGCTCTGCACGTAGACGCCGGAGCGCACGCGACAGTATCTGCTCGACATTCGCCACGCTCAGGTTGAGGACTTCAGCGATCTCGCGAGCAGTGAGGTCGCCACCAAACCTCAACGCGATCACCTCTCGTGAGCGCATGTCAAGTGCCTGCAAGGCCGCGTCCAGCTCTGGGCTAACACCCAGCACGGGCTCTTCACTTGCGGCCGCCCGATGATCTGCTGTACCCATCTCAGCTCGGGCAGCTACGGATGTTCGCGTTGTCTCGGCTCGATGGTGATCAATCAGGACGTTCCTTGCTATCGCGAGCAACCATGCACGGAGAGATCCCCGTCGTGGGTCGTAGCGACCCCAAGACCGAAGCGCGAGCTCAAAGGTGCGCTGCGTGAGGTCTTCCGCGTCCTCGCGATTTCGGACCCGATAGCCGAGATAGCCATAAACCTCGGACATGTGCTTCTCGTAGGCGGCAGCGATCTGCCTGGCCCTGCGTGCGTAGCCCCAGTCCCAACTCACAGAGTCTTTGCCTGCTGCTTAGTCGGACAGGACGTCTTGGTACACCCGTACCGTCTCGTCAGTGATGCGTTCCCAGTCATACTCTGCTCGCGCTGCCGCCCCCGCCGCGCTCCCCTCCGTCTGCAAGTCCCCCCGCCTCAATACGCGAGCCAGCACGCGTGCGAGATCATCCTTGTCGCCAGTCCGAAAGACCTCGCCGAATCGACGGCGCCCGAAAGTGACCACCTCCACGTTTTCCGGGATGTCGCTGACCACCGCGAAGCGATCACACGCGAGCGCCTCTAGCAGGGTGATAGGCAAGCCCTCAATCGTGGACGGCTGGACAAATACCTTCGCGTGCTGAAGGAGCCAGTTCTTCTCGCCCTGGTAGCGCGCGCCCAGAAATCGGATGCGACGATCGCCTCTCGCGCGTTCTCGGAGGTCCCGCAGATAGCCATCCGAGTGACTGGACGGCCCGACGATAGCCAGTGGGATCTCGGTATCTACTTCGCGGTAGGCATCGATCAACGTGTGCGCGCCCTTTTCTGGGACCAGGCGGGCCATGAACAGGATGAACCGTCCAGCCTCGAGGTCCTCTACCGGCCCACTGACGGATTGCAGCCCCTCTGCATCCACTCCGTTTGGGATATAGCTTGAGCCCCGTGCGAAGCTCTCGGCAAAGACCCTGCGCAGCTCCTTGGACACAACTATCGTCCTGTGTGGCACCGTGGCAGCAATCCACGCACCGATACGCAGTGCGCCTGATGCGATCGGGCCCCATTTCTCTCGTTTCCAATCAAGTCCCTGCACGGTGACCACTGTCGGCATCCGACACATCCGCGCGAGCGGCGAAAACAACGCGGGGCCAGTAGCGTGTATATGAATCAGGTCGAATCGGCGCGATGCCAGGGCATGGCTGAGTGCTAGTGCGGTGTGACTCGCTGCCTCAAGATGCTTCGTGTTGACCTGGGGAAGGCTCCTCAACCTAACGCCTTGGTACTCCCTAAGCTGCGGATCGACGTAGCCCCGCCTGCAATACACTGTCACATCGTGACCACGGCGCGCCAGTCGAACGGACAACTCGTGCACGGCGCGCTCTACGCCACCATAGGTCGCAGGGATCCCCCTTAGGCCGACCATCGCTACTGATATTCGGCGCTTCACACTCGCGCTCCTTGCGTCGTTGGCGTCGGCGCGACGACACCCCGGTAACCAAACAGCCCAACGGCCGCCGCGTACCAGTAGAGCATGGGCTGAGTCAGCACGTTGCTTGCCATTCCTTGTATCAGCAGCACGATGCCAACTGCAGCTAACGCAGTTGCTGCTTGCCGGGCAAGGGCGTCCTGAGCGTTGCGTCGCGCCTGGCGCACATGCACAGCGTACCCTAAGATCACACCGATAAGGCTCGCCAGGCCAAGCACTCCGAGCTCGACATAAGCCTGAACGAAGATGTTGTGGGGCTGCAACGAAGAATCGTCAGTGTCGTGCACATAGTGCAGCCCACTGCCGGTTATAGCGTTTCGTGCGGAGGCCCTGCCTCCAGCCTCAACCAGGCGTGTCCAGTACTCCAGGCGCCATGCTAGTGAATTGTCCTCGGCCCTGGCGTGTGCGATGCCGCGCAGCTCGTCGACACGAGTCTGTACTCCTGGTACGTATGAGTATATCGCAATCACTCCCACAATAAGAGGGATCAGAATGACGGGCCGCGTGCGGAGCGCGATGTAGACGACTGCCAGAAGCAGGGCGAGCCACGCGCTCCGCGTGTAGGTAAGCAGAATGAGTAAGCACAGCACCGCGAGGGCACCACCACCGAGCAGCTTGGCGCGCAAGCTACTCCAGTTCGTGTACATCAGTACTGCGACGGCTACGAGAGCTAGGTATCCAGCGAACGGAGTTGGATGTACTGCGGTTCCGTGAATCCTGACGATGCCAGTCGTTTCGAGATTGCCAGTCCCTGTTGCCAGCTGCACTAGGGCCACACCGACTGGAACGACTGCCGAGAGGCAAACGGCAACGAGTACCTGCCGCGCCAGCTTGGGCCGTTTTTGAAGCTCTTGCTCCAGCGCACCGAACATCAGGGCGCCCGCGGTGATCTCCAACGCCCCCTCAAGAGCCCCCGCTCGATTTCCGGCCAGGGCTGCGCTGAACAGAGCACATAGGGCGAGCCCGTATAGGGCCTTCGTGAGGCTGGAAACGGGTGCGAGCGACGACCGTAGTGCCCCTACGAGCAGGCGCGGTCCAGCGACGACCGCGAAGAGGCCGCTGACTGCTGCTCCCGCAGTTAGGCTCGTGTCTCCTGTGGCAAGACCGTCCAAAGCAAGTCTGGACACCAGGACCCCAAGGAGCAGCCAGTCAAAGCGCACAACAGCTACGGCCACCGTGAGAAGAGCTCCAGCTGCACCGGTCACGACTATTCGGGCAACTTGCTCACTGCCCGGTCGATCGGTCAGGGCTAGGCCTGAGCCAAGGGCCACGGCCAGAAGGCATCCACACGCGACCAGCGATGCCGCACGACGATCCAGCCCGCGATCACGAAACGCTCGAGTCTGGCGTTTCCCACTTGTTGCCTGAAGCATCAGTGCTGTGGCTGGCGTGAGCGCAGTTTCCTTCGAAGCGGTCCAGCGCCGGTGCGAATACCATGCCGATCCCCGCTACTTCCGCGCGCAGCATCCTACTTGGACGAGGGCGAGTTCGGCGCCGATGCGCAGGAAGCGGCCCGACTCTCAATCGAGTCTCGCGCCGAGTGAAGCGCTACGCCTCATCACTCCACTACCTCATCTTTGACCATAAGACTCCGTGCCGCTCAACTTCAGTGACAGTCATCAGCAATGAAGGCTGAAGGCCACGCAGGACAGTCCGAGGCTCCGCACCAACCGCGTGCGCATGTCCGCGCCCTAGCGCGGGATTTGGGCTTCCTGGGTGCTGGGATGATGCTGTTCGCCGTTCAGCAGCTGCTGTTTCGCACGCTTGCCCTTGCCACACTGCCTGCATCCGACTATGGGCGTTTATCCCTCGTGCTCAGCGTCTACGGGGTGGTCATCCTCGTCGGCGCCATGGGCATGCCAGACGTGATCGTCCGCACCCTCGCGCCCCTGCGACCCGAGAACGTCGACGATGAGATCGCGGCTATCAATGCCGCCATACGCGCGTCTGCCGGCCCAACAATGTTGGCCGCCGCACTCGCCGCGGGGGTCGCCCTTGCCGTGCTTCAAGAGCCACTTTCAGCGGTTCTCGTTGCTCTTGGCGTGACCTGCTGGGTCTACTCTCTGGTCGCCGCCGGTGTGTTTCGCGGTCGAGGGCAGGTGCGGCGCGCGGCTTCTGTCCAACCTTTGGCCGGCGCGATGCAATGTCTAGGCGCCATCGGCCTCGCCGCCTTCGAGGCGCTGAGCACGTCGACCGCGATAGCTGTGTTCGTGCTCGGTCATTTCACTGCGTTAGGCGTGAGCGCCCGCTGGCTCGTACGCGACAATCAATCGATCAACGCTTACATCGGGCGTCCGCCCTCAACCCCCGATCACGCGCCCATCCCGGCAGATCTCCTTAGGGCGTCGGCGTGGCTCGGTGCGGGAATGTTTCTCACTGCGATGCTGCCCGTAGTTCTCAGGGCGGCCGCCGCGCTCGACTCCTACGCCACTGTTGCCGCCGTCGACGTAGCGCTGACACTGGTGGCCATGTTTCAGCGCCTTGGGGGCATTGTCCTCCAAGCGCTACTACCACATCATGCGCGTGCAACTAAGTTCAATGCTTCATCACCCGCCGTGTCACTGCGCGTTGCCCTACTTACCTCAGCCCCTTTCCTCCTGCTAGGACTAGTAGCATCAAGCACTTCTGCACCAAGCGATCTCCTTAGCTTGGTCGGGGCGTCCGAGCTCACCGAGGTCGGACCATACCTTGGCCTCGCGCTACTGGCTGCACCGAGCCGACTCCTCTATGGCGTAGCGCAGAGCAGGCTAATTGCCCGTGACGAGCCTCACTTCCTCGCCATGAATGCCCTCACGACTACGGGAGCGGGCGCGGTAATGATCCTCGCGCTTGCACAAAGCGGCTCGGTACTTGCTGCCTTCGCTTGCTTCGCAGCGATGTCCTGGGCCCAGCTGGGGCTATGTGAAAGAAGGCTCAGGCGCGCCTAGTCGCATCTAGGCGCGTCCTAGTCGGCCCCTCATCTCCCGCTTGCTCAGGCCGGCCGTACCCGTAGTAGCCATATTGATGCTGACGGGCCTTAACGGCGTTTACGACTACGCCAAGTGCCTGTACGTCGAAATCGTCCAGCTGGTTGCAAAGATTTGCGAGCGCGTCGCGCGTCGTCTGCCCCAATCGGGCTACGACCAGTACACCATCCGCGCTACGTACGAGGGGAATCGCATCGGGCACAGCCATGAGGGGCGGTGCGTCGATCACTATCAGTTCGTACCGGCCCTTGAGTTCCTCCAACAACCGCCGCATCTCCGCGCTTTCGATGAGGGCAAGGGGATTTGGGGGAAACGAGCCCGCCGGAAGGATGTCTACGACCTGTGACCGACCGTCCAGTTGCGGCCCGCGACGAATGGCCTCGTCGATGCTGGCCTGTTGAGTCAGCACTTCGGATAGCCCTGGATTCGGCTGCATTGAGAACCGTGGAGCAATGTCGCCACGGTGCAGATCGGCCTCGAGCAGTAGCACCTTATTGCCCATTTCGGCCGCCGCCAGAGCCAGATGGCTGGCGATTGTCGTCTTCCCCTCGTTGTCTCCATGAGAGGTCACTACGACCGTCTGCAGAGTCCGATCAACGTTCAGATAGCGCAAACGTGCAACGAGCATCCAGAACGCCTGCCGCACCGGTGCTGGCAACTCGCCACCTTGTGGGTCGTGCCCCAAGGCTTCACTGATGGGAACGGCGGTCAGAACGGGTCCCGTGTTGACTGCTTCGACGTCGCCGATTTCCTGAAGGCGCCTATCGAGCCTCTCGGACAGCAACGCAAGGCCAAGTCCGGCGAGCAGTCCGAGGGCGAGCCCACCGAGAGCATTCAGTGCCACTCGCGGAGAGGCGGGTTCGTCAGGCACAATCGCTGGCTGCACTAGTTCGGCGTTCCCCGTCTGGAGAGCTTCAAGGGTTCTCAGATCGCTGAGCTGCTCTTGTAGGAGGCGGCGCTCCCGGACGTTCCGTTCGTGGCCTCCGAGCTTGTCGAGCTCCTGCTGCACGATCTTCCGCGCGTCAGCGATCTTGGCGCGATCCGCCTCCCTCCTAAACGCGATGTAGGTCTCGGCGAAGGTATTCGCCAACTCCGCCGCTGCCTCCGCGTCGTGCGCGGTTGCCGTGATCGCAACCACGCTGGACTGCCCCTCCGCCGCCACCTCGACCCGGTCGCTGACCTTCTCAGCGTCCAGCTCTTGCCCGGTTAGCGAGTCTGCGGTTCGTTCAGCGACGACATCAAGCGACACGAGCTCCACGTTCGTCGAGGCCGCTCGATCCGGATCTTCGCCCGTATCGATGACCGGCGCACCAAAGATCCGCTGATCGAATCCTGGATCCCGGAACAGGAGTTTTGCGGTGGCTTCGTAGGTAGGCGCGCGGAGCTCTGACACCGCGAAAGCGCTGCCAGCGGCCAACAATGAACAAAGGGCAACGAGCCTCCAGCGACGCCGGAGCGCGACCAGTACCCCTTCGATGTCGGAACCCCTATCGCGCGACATGCCTTGTCCCGAGGCGGCGACCATATCGTGCTGCGCAGATCATCGTCCGATCTTGTCGCCGATCCACGTCGAGTGGCCCAGCGATATCGGCTGTTCCGCTACCCTCGGCGCGCCACTCCAGCCCGCATCGCCGCCTCGTACGCATCGATCAGTGCTGGGTAGTGGACCTCGGGCGAATATCGCGCGAGTGCGCTCCGCCAGCCAGCGTGGCCCATCTCCGTAGCAAGCGCGTCGTCGGCCGCAAGCATCAGGAGCGCACGCGCCAAATCTGCGGGATCGCTGGGCTGGAACAGCAAGCCGTCTTTCCCGTCCGAAACCAACTCGCGCAGGCCGCCGGCAGCTGAAGCGACTACCGCGGTTCCCGCTGAACGAGCTTCGAGCACGCTCATCGGGCAGTTTTCCTCCCACAGGGACGGCACCACGAGGGCGCGTGCGCGTCTCATCTCCTTGGCGACCCGTCCCGTGTCGACGTATCCCGCGAACTGGATCGGAAGCCCTCGGGCGGCAGCACTCAGTTCTCTGGCTAAAGGGCCATCGCCAAGAATCCGGACATCAGGGGCTTCAGCGCCTAGGCGACGTACCGCCTCAACCAATAACTGAGGGCCTTTGACCGCCTCAAGGCGCCCAACGAAAATGAACGGACTGTCTGCTTCCACGGGTTTTGGCGGATGCGGGTCGAGTCGGACGAAGTTCGGAACGACCCGAATACGCTCGGCGCGAATACCACCTCGCACAAGGAGCTCGGCCATGAATGTGCTGGGAGCTATCAGCTGCTCGACTGATTCATACAGTCGGCGCAGCCTCACAACCATCGCCTCAACCGATGCGATTGTGCTGGCCAGCAATGATCCTTTGACGCATCGGTGTCGAATCGCGCTGAACGGACTCCGTCCGACACAGCGATGACATACCTCGTTGTTGATAAAGAGCTTGTAGCTCGGGCACACCGGCTTGGAATCGTGCACCGTTAGCACTACCGGCACTCCGTGTGCGTGTAGCTCGTCGATGATGGACAGCGTCAGCTGGTGATAAACATTGTGAAGATGCGCGACATCAGGCCGGCCGGCGTCCCTGATTAGCCGCCGAAGACTCTTCCGCGTTGACAGAGAGTAGATAGTGGCCAGTGCATCCCTAGACCGGGAGACGATTGATCCGCCGTCGTACCTTCTCTGTGGCGAGAAATAGCGCTCGTACGGCGACGCTACGTTTCTGTCATCCCGCATTGCGAAGTCGATGACTTCGTGTCCCTGCTCCCGCAGCAAGTCGCGAGTGGCGAAGTAGACCGTCTCGGCTCCCGCGTTCGGGAAGAAGAACTTGTTCGCCAGCAGTACTCGCACTAGCAGGAGCCCAGAACGAACTGGTAGATCTCGGCAAGATCGCTAGGCGCCTCTGCTTCAAACGACATTGCCAGGACGCCGTGCTCCTTGTGACCGCCGGAAACGCGCCGGTGATTCACGTTCGGACCAAAGAGTGGCCCATACATGCCGAAATCGACCGCGTACCCGTCGCGGAGCTTGAAGATGATCTCGGGATAGCGCTCGGACATCTCGCCACTGATCAACTGATCACGTGGCACCACCCAGTCGATCACGCCCTCTCCGGTCTCAGGATCGACAACCTCCTCCAAGAGACCAATCACGCGCTGCCAATCGGCACGATCCGGAACGTCTATCCCACTGTGGGGATTGCGACCAAAGGCGCGGCTCAGCCGGGCCCTAGAGCGCCCAGCGTCCGACGAGAACGATGATTGCTTGAGAGCCTTTCGATTGGGCAAGCGGCGGGCGAGGCGGTAGGCGTGCTCTTCGAGGGCATAGCGGTAGGACGCAGTGAGAACCGCCCGCTTTGCCCTCTCGAGCAGAATGTTCGCGAAGCGACGCCGGCCTGTTGCGGCCTCAGCGAGCAGACCGTGTCTGCGGAGTAGCTCATCCACATACAGCACACGCGTAGCTCTACGGCCGTGGCCGTGATCGCTCAGTAGGACCAAACGCCCACGCGCTAGGTACTCGGGCAGAGCCCGGTCGACCTCCTGATAGATGCGCAGAACGGCATTCGCGTGCGAGTTGGGCCCCGGGTAGGTTGGATCGCCCGGGTCGCAGTACCGCCATGCGAAGTGCTGCATGCGATCGACGGTCAAGATGTTCAGGAACAAGAAGTCTGGTCGGACGCGGTCAAACATGTGCAGACCGAAATCCAATTGTGAGCGAGTGGTTGTTAGTGTGTCGCGTACGAACTGATCCATGGTCCGCGGCGTGGGAAAATCCACTATTCCGCCAAGCTGCGGCAGCTCTCCCAAGTCCGCTGGGTCCACACCTGTGACTGACGCGTCGCCATCAACGAACACCGGACCGGAAATCATGATCCCGTTCACATCCCATGCCGGATAGGCGAGGAATGGATTCAGAATGCAGACCTTGCGACCACGTCGGCTCAATTCATCCCAGAAGGTCTTCTTTGGCAGGCCCTCAGCGGCGGTCTCAGCAGCTTGCGCGGGTCGCCTGTCCAAGTAGTCGATGGATTCGAGAATGCCGTGGTCGCCCGGCCCGATGCCTGTGAAGATGGTCGTCCAAGCGGGGATTGAGTCCGGAGGAAATATCGACCGCAGAGGACGCAGCACGGCCATGTCGGCCAGGTGCGGCAGTTCGCTTCGATGCTCCGACACGAACTCCCAATCCATGCCGTCGACCCCGAGCATGATGAGCGGCTCACGCTCGCTCATAGGCCCGTCACCTCACGCACGAATGACACGAGTCGGTCATGGACCTCGCTCGGACCTCCTGAGCCATCAATACGTCGCATCAGGTCTGCGCGCATCATTTCCTCGTAAAGCATGCGTCTATCAGCGAGATATTCGATGTCGGCAACGTCTCCTTTGCGTCGCTGAAAGGCCAGTTCATCCGGCACGTCGATGAGAGCAACGCCATCAGGCGAGGGCAAAAGCAGCTGGAGAATCCGGGGCGGCGTTCCCGGTTCGCCGCCCGCCCAGCGGTCAGCCAAGACGTCATGCCAGTAGCGGTCAAGAATGAGCAGGTCAACCTCCCTCAGCGCCCGCCGGACCCGCAATGCTGTCCGCAATCCATAGTCGATGACCATGAGCGCATCCCAGGCGACAGCCACTGACCGGTATCTCAGCAGTCGGCGCTTGACCGCCAGGCGCTCACGAGAGCTACTTCCCCCTTGTTCGCGCGCGCCTCGGCTCCGCGATCGCTTTCGCCGACGCAGGCTGGTCAGTGCCCCGAGCGCCCAAGTTGCAGGCCTTGCCAGCATTGGATCCCAGCGCCCCCAGATCACAGCGGCTCGCAACCCACGCTGACTTGCCCACTCTGCGAGTAGCCGGGCCTGCGTGGATTTTCCACTGCCATCAATGCCAGTCAACACGACCATGCGAGCGCGTCCACTGCTAGCAGTGAGCCCACGGAAGAAGCGCGTCGCCGCTGCTCCCTGAGATCGCACGTCGAGTGTTTCGACTTGGTCGCGCGCGCTTGGCTGACTGATTAGCGATTGCACGATTCCAGGCATCTGCCTTGGGTCGGCGAAGCGCACGGATGGTCCTTCTCCGAGCACTTCTGGAAGGCAACCGAACGTCGTCGTCAGCACGGGGCATCCGCATGCAAGCGCCTCAAATACCGAGAGAGGGACGTGGCTGCAGCCACGCGGCTCCGTGACTGGAAAGACGTAAAGATCGGCCGCCTGATAGAGCTCCTGAATCCGCGGTAGGAATCGCCTCAGTACCGTCACGCCAGCAGCCTCCAGCTCCGACGCAACCGCCGGATCTGGGTCTGTACTGGTACTCGCGCACACGACAACGCTGAGATCGGTTTCTCGAGCTATCTGAGCCAGGACGCCGAGATTCCGGTTTGGGGTGAGGTGACCAACGTGTAGGACCGTTGCGTGGTCCGGTAACCCGAGTCGGCCGCGCAGCACGGATCGACTCTCCGTCGCGGGAACGAACCGGTCGAGATCAATTGCCGGCGGAAGGACAGTCGATCGCAGCGCCAGCGACCCGTATCGCTCACGAAGGAGCTCGGAGCCAAACAGAGCGCCATCGCACCGCAAGCAATGCGGCACTCGGAGATCATGGGCACCGGCCTGAAGTACTGCCAAGCATGCCTTCGCCCGCGGTACAGCCAGCTTCAACCAGCGCATTCGGACCAAGGCTCCAATCGTTAGCCCAGAGTAGGGTACGTAGAGCACCACATCCGGGTTGGCTCTGCTCAGCAGCCGGAGCGTCTTTGGCATCAACGCCGCGGCACGATCGTTCAGGGGAAGTTGCAGCCGGGAGACCTCTACATCCCCCCAGGTACGGATCCCCGCCTCGAGAGTCCGCGTCCAGTTGGCCATGCCTTCATCCTGTCCATCGGTCAGCTCTGTGACGATCGACAGGCGCAACACTCGTGCGCTTCCCAGGCCGGTCGACTCGCTCATCGGCTCTGTTCAGGTGGGCGGGGCGTAGGACGGGGACGCAAGCACTTCAGTAGGCACCGCGTCCGTCGGTGATTGCACTCACAGTGCGGAGCAAGATCTTGAGGTCGTCGCTGAGCGACCAGTTGGTCACATACGAATAGTCCAGCTTCACCATCTTCTGGAAGGGAATGTCGCTGCGTCCCAAGACCTGCCACGGACCGGTGATGCCCGGTCTGACCTTGAAGCGTGCGCGGTAGTGTCCTTCGACTAGAGAGCTCTCCTCCTCGATCAGCGGGCGCGGACCGACCAAGCTCATCTCCCCCTTGAAGACGTTGATCAGCTGCGGCAGTTCGTCGAGAGAGAGCCGGCGCAGCTTGGCCCCGAATCGCGTGATCCGCGGGTCCGCCGCGATCTTGAACATGCCGTCCGTGCGCCGGTTCAGGTCCGCGACAAGGTGCTTGCGCTCGTCAGCGCCGTCCACCATCGTCCTGAACTTGAGTAGCTCGAACGGCTCGCCACGAAAGCCGGTGCGCCTTTGCCGGAAGAACACTGGACCAGGCGAGTCGAGCTTGATCCGGATCGCGCAGTAGGCGAATAGAGGCGCCAGGAGGACCAGGGCGGTGCCGGAGATCGCGAGATCCATGGCCCGCTTGAGTGCAAGCATGCTGCGTGGTCGCTCAGTCGTGGGCAGGGTGAGGACGGGCATGCCCTCCATGAAGTGGAGCTCAGCGTCCCAGCGGAAGACCTCGGAGTCGCTGGGGATCAGATCGACCTTGACGCCGTGCTCGGCAAGCGTGCGCAGGACGCCCGTGCGCTCGTCGAGTCCCTCGTAGGCGCTCGCGAGGATGACCCGATCGGCCCCAGCCTCACGGACAGCAACGGCGAGCGCGACCGCGCGCTCCTCGGCGCTGCCGAGTTCGTCTAGCTCGATGGCACGAGCAACCGTGATCCCGTACTCCGGATGGCGCTCAAGGAGGGCACGAACAAGCGACGCGTCATCGGAGTGGCCTAGCAGCAGCACCCTCTGCCGGTACCAAGGCCGGCGTTCGGCATAGCAGCGGGCGACAGCGCGGGCGGCGAGCACCGCCGGCACCATTAGGAGCCAGAGCAGGATGGTGGGGATGATCGAGGGCGTGCCCTGAACCAGGACGGCCTGGAGGATGAAGAGGCCCCACGCCCAGCCGCCCGAAAGCTGCATAACCCGGCCGACCTCGGTCGCGACGGTGTGCTCGATCCGTCGCTCGTCGATGTGGTACATGCCAGCGACCGTCGCAAGCACGGTCCATGAAAGAACCGCGGTCGGCACCGTCACCAGCGGGACTGCGAGCATGACCGGCGCGCCGCTTACCGCGAGGCCGACTAGACCGTCGACTCCGGAAAGCAGTGCGAGCACAGCGAGTAGGGCGGCTGCATCCGAAACGGCCAGGACGCGACGCATGTGATAGCCGCGCCTGTCGGCTCCCAGGCCGCGGTCGCTCTCGTCCGT
>CALGSZ010000077.1 GCA_937901745.1 uncultured Chloroflexota bacterium
GCCGAGCAGGAACTTGGGGGAAAAGTGGTCCAAGACTTTTCGGTATGAAACCGCCGCCGCGTGGTGGAACTCGTCGACGACGATGTAGTCGAACTCGTCCGGAGCGAAACGGCCGATGTTGCGCGCCAACGTCTGTACCGAGGCAAAGACGATCCTGGCGTCCGGCGATTTCTCGGCCCCGGTGTAAAAGCCCATCGACACTTCCGGCATGACCTGGCGGAAGACGTCACGGCTCTGCCTAAGTATCTCGTCGCGGTGTGCGATGAACAGCGCGCGCTCGGCACTCGACTGCGCGACGTCGAAGGCGGCGAGCCAGGTCTTGCCGAGACCGGTAGCCATCGTCACCATCCCCGCACGGAAGCCCTCCGCGCGGGTCTGCTCCAGAGCCTTGAGTGCCTCGGCTTGGATTGGTCGAGGTTCGGGCCCCCCATCGGGTTCGTCGGCGACGTCGATGATCCCGGGAGCGTACGCCGGAGCAGGTTCGTAGGTGTCGATCAGATCTTCGCTCAACGGGAGGCTGCGGTCGTCGTGCCACAGCTCCGAGAATCGGGTTCGCAGCTCGTCGATCGCGCCGACACGGAGGTTCCACTCAATACCGCCGTCGAGTCCTGATTTCGTGAGATTGCTGCTACCCACGATGGCGGCATCCGCCTTCCCCGTGGAGGAGTAGAACAGATACGCCTTCGGGTGGAAGCTCACCTCGCGGTCGTGAAATACGCGTACTTCCAATGAGGCATGGTCCTCGGAGAGGTCGAGCAAGCGTGTGAGTGCGGTGGCCTCCGTGAGGCCCAGGTAGTCGGTGGTGAGAATCCGAATCCTGGCGCCACGTTGCAACGCATCGCTGATCGGGCCGATGAGAAGGTTCAGGCCGGACGACTTGATGAAGCTGACCGCTATGTCGATTCGGTCGAACTCCGGCTGCCGCAGTCGCAGCGTCAACTCCGGCAACAGCAGGCGCACTCTGCCGTCCACCAGCACGTGGGTCGAGCCCTCCCCATGGGCGAACGACTCGCCCGCAGAACCGGGCGATACGACGAGAGATCCCACGCCTCTGTGAGGACCGGCGCCGTCGTGGACGTAGCGGGGGATGACGTGAACATGAACACGGTCGAGGACTTGGCCGGCCGCGATGCCTACATCGATGCGGATGTGGTAGCCATCCGGTGAGTACAGCGGGTCTATCCGTGCACGCACCGGACCGACCAGCTCCAGCAAGTCGTGGCGCTCCTGCGGGGTGGTTTGCCACCAATCGCTGACATGCCGCCGCGTCAGGATCAGCGCATGCCCGGGCGTGACGGGGTCGGCGTCCCATATCGCGAACGCCGACTCGTTGGACGCGATCCATTCGCTGTGCGAAGCGGAAACGCTTTCTGAAGCGGAGGGAGTCATGCCCCGGCTCCCGATTGCACACCCAGTGAGCCCAGAACGCGTTCACGTGGGGGAGCCGCGATGGTGCTCCCCGAAATAATCTGCATCGTCATGTCTCCCCCTCGCGCGGCCTGTGACCCCTGTGTCAGACCACGACGGCATTATGGTGACCGGGAGGGACACGTTGGGCAAACTTGTGAGAGATCGAATTCCCGACATCATCCGCCGCTCAGGCCGCACGCCCCGGTACAGAACGTTGTCGACCGACGAATACCGCCGCGCGCTCATCGACAAGCTCAACGAGGAAGTAGGCGAACTCGCAGCAGCGGAGAACCAGGAGTCGATCCTGGGGGAGGCGGCCGATGTTGTCGAGGTAGTCGCCGCGATCGCCGCCGAGTATGGAGCCGACTTGGGAACCGTGCTGGACATCGCTTCCAGGAAGCGGACCGAGCGCGGCGGGTTCGGTCAACGGCTGTGGCTGAGCAGCATCGATGAATCGGAGTCCGCAGTTTCTGTCGAGCCGACAGATCACTAGGGAAGCGCGTGTCGGGCAGCTGTAGGAGTTGGGCTGTGCTCGCGCCCTGCTCGCCTCGGGGGCAACGCCGCAGACCGCGGTGGGCGGCGAGCTCGAGGAACGGGTGACGCGGCCGCCTGCCGGGCCCGCCCCGCTCCTACAACCCGGAGGACTTGACGGTACGCCTCGCTAACATCATCTCGACA
>CALGSZ010000078.1 GCA_937901745.1 uncultured Chloroflexota bacterium
ACAACCGACCGGCGGCGAGCGCTCGATGGCGCCGACTACGTCATCACCATGGTCCAGGTCGGCGGCTACCGGCCGTGCACCGTCACGGATTTCGAGATTCCCAAGCGCTACGGCCTGCGGCAGACGATCGGCGACACGGTCGGCATCGGCGGGATCATGCGCGGCCTGCGCACGATCCCGGTGCTGCTCGACATCGCCCGCGACATGGAGCAGTGCTGCCCGGACGCGCTGCTTCTCAACTACACGAACCCGATGGCGATGGTGACCTGGGCGCTACGGCGAGCCAGCTCGATCGCGACCGTCGGGCTCTGCCACAGCGTGCAGGGCACGATCCGGGAGATCGCGTGGTCACTCGATCTGCCGCCCGAGGAGATCGACTACCTCTGCGCCGGGATCAATCACCTCGCCTTCTACTTGAAGCTGGAGCATCGGGGCGAGGACATCTACCCGCGGCTACGCGCGATGGCGGACGAGGGCACGTATCCGGCGCACGAGCGCGTCCGGTTCTCAACGCTGCGGGCCTTCCGATACTTCGTCACCGAGTCGAGCGAGCACTTCGCCGAGTTCGTGCCCTGGTTCATCAAGAGCTGGCGACCGGACCTGATCGAGCGGTACAACGTCGCACTCGACGAATACCCGCTTCGCTGCGAGGACCAGATTGCCGAGTGGGAGGAGATGCGCGCCGCGCTCCTGTCCGACGATCCGGAGGCGCTCTCCCGCTACGAGGAGAGTCGGAAGGAAGCGCTCGCCGGCAATTGGGAGCGGCGCCTGGCCGTCACGGCGCGCGAGAATCCCGCGCTCGCCGAGTCCTGGCGGAAGAAGCTCGTTGCCGAGCGCACCCAGCGCCTCGGCGGCCACTCCGGGGAATACGCGACCGAGATCATTCACAGCATCGAGACCGGCACGCCGCGAGTCTTCTACGGCAACGTCCGCAACGACGGCTTGATCACGAACCTCCCGCCCGACTGCTGCGTCGAGGTTCCGTGCTTGGTCGATCGTAACGGCGTGCAGCCGACGCGGGTCGGTGCTCTGCCGCCGCAGTTGGCCGCGCTGATGCAGACGAATATCAACGTCCAGTCGCTGACGGTGGAAGCGGCGCTGACGGGCAAGCGCGAGTACGTCTACCAAGCGGCGATGCTCGATCCGCACACCGCCGCCGAGCTCGACCTCGATCAGATCCGCTCGTTGGTGGACGATCTCATCGCCGCGCACGGAGAGTGGCTGCCACCGCTCACCTAGGCGGGAACCCCTAGCGCGGCTTGACAGACCTCATTTCGGCATCCGGCGCGGTGGGGCACGTGACGCGGCTGCTCGGCCGCGCCGGAGCGCATTAGAGGGGCGGCTCGGCCAGCTTGATGTACCGGCGGACGCTGGCGCGGTTGCGTGGGTCGTCGGCCAAACCGAGCAGCGCCAGGAGCTGCTCTTCGTCAGCGCCGTCCTTGGCTCGCTCGACGGCGAACGTGTGGCGCAGCGTGCTCGGGGTCACCTCTTTGGTAATGCCGGCGGCGCGACGGACCCGCTCGACCATCCCGTTGACCGCCTGGAACCCGTAAGGAAAGAGTCGGTCCACCGGCGAGGCGACTTCGAGGTACTCACGGTAGATCGCGGCAAATTCGGCGTCCGCGGCGAGTTTCCGCTCTTTGCCGCGCTTCGTGACGTCCTCATAGAAGACGTAGACGACCGGCCGCTCCGGGTCTTCGAGGTCGATGTGATCGCGGCGCAGCGCCAGTAGCTCGCCGCGCGAGAGCCCGAGCCGCATCATGAGCCAGATTGCCGGCAGCGACCACGGCTCGTCCTCGGCGGCGGCGCGCAGCAAGCGCTCTTGCTCCTCGGCGAAGAGGGGAACCGGCGAGCGCAATTGAATCGCGTGCGGGTAGAAGCCCTCCGTCGGGTCGTCGGTTAGGACACGCGCGTCTTCGATCAGGTAGCGGAAGAAGCGGCGCACCGAGGTCAGGCGCCGCTTCCGCGTCGTGCGGGTGTTGGCGCGTCCGAGGAAATCGGCGATGTCCGAGCGGGTAATGCGGTTGATCGGTTTCGGCCCCGTCCGCTCTTGGAGTTTCACCAGGTCGTAGCAATAGGACTCGATCGTGTTCTGGGGCCGCCTCGCCTGCTCCAGCTCGCGCCGGTACCAAGCGCGCGCCAACTCCAGGCTGCTGTCGGGTTCCAGCGGAGGCAGGCCGCCCAACAGCGGCGTCAGTGTGCCGGCCGGGCCAGGCGCGAAGAGCGGCAGCTGATCCGGAACCGACTCCGCGGCCTTCCGCTCCAGCTCCAGCAGTCGCGGGTCGTCCGTGTACGGCTGCTCGCGCTCTTCGGCGGTGATTGGCTTCGCCCGCCGGCGTGGCCGTCGCCGCTGCGCCGGCGCCAACAGACGCTCGTCGAGTACTGGCTGTTCGGGACGCTGCATCGCCGCTTCCTCCCCGCTCAGCGTAGGAGCGAGGGTACCGTATGTCAAGCGCGCCTCGGCCAGCCTCAAGGACGGCTGATCCGCTCCGCTGGTTGGTACACTCGCGCCAGAATCGGTGAATTGACCGGTGCTGATCGGGCCGCCCCGTCGGCGGCCGCTTGGAGGATCAGGAACCATGTCGAACGATGCTCCACAGGCCACGACCACCGGACGGGCCCCATTTGCTCCGATTTGGACCAGCCGTGAGGCGCTTCCCAGCTTCTCCGTTTACCCAGGCATCACGATGTGGTCGGTCACCGGCGACAAGATCATGCTCCTCTTCGTCCGTCTCGAGCCCGGCGCGGTCGTGCCGGTGCATCACCACCCTAATGAGCAGGCAGGGACGGTGCTAGAGGGCGTCCTTCGCCTGACCATCGGCGAGGAGACGCGGGATCTCCGGCCTGGCGACGCCTATGTCATCCCTCCGAACGTTCCGCACACCGCGACGACCGATGAAAACGGCTGTCTCGTGATCGACATCTTCTCCCCACCCCGTGAGGACTACCGGCGCTGACAACGCCGCGCGCCCGCTCCGCGTGGGCACAGTGCTTGCACCGGCTGGAAGGTGAGGGCACGTGCCCTCCTTGGCGCACTGTGCACTCGCGGAGGCAGGGCACGATGGGACTACGCGAAATTTGGTCGAGAATCATTGGTCTGCGCGACTGGGAGCTCGAGCGGAAGTATCTGCATAACACGGAAGAGGATGAGACTCCCCCACCGGGCGTCGTGCCCGGCGTCTCCCTAGACACTGGCGAGGGCCGGCGGCCGGCACAGCGGATCGCGGATCCGGGATCCCCTCAATACGACGAGTGGGAAGGGATCGATCCAGGTCACTGACGCGACCTTCGGACTCGGCGCTGGAGACCCGGCATGCTCGGAAGTAACGAGCATCACTGCCGGGTGATATCTGCTGCACGTCATCACCTATTGACGATGAACAGTTATGCCGATATACTGATGCCTGCATTGAACGAATGCGCATGGCGTGTTTCAGGGCTTGCGATGGGTGAGCTAGCAGTCGGGCGGCCGGCCCTCCAACTGAATGCGCGAGTATCGCTCCCGCTCGATCTCGTCTCTGTAACGTCGTTGCTGTATCGGGCGGTACCTGGGAGCGGGCTGGATCGCTGGCTCATCGCGGCGCGACGCGGGCTTTCTGAGGCGCTGCGCGCGGAACTTGATCTCCTTAACGGCTTTTCCGGGCGCTGGCTGTATTACCTGGAAGAGCCTATCATGCGCTTCGAGCCGCTGCGGCCGGATCGGTTGGACGCCAGCTTCGACGATCTCATGGCGTTCCTGGAGCGTCTGCCTGCCGATCACTACCGCTCGATGGTCGCGCGCGCGCTCGCCCGCGTTCATGACGATCTCAACACGGGCATGACGGCTCCGTCCTTCGGGGACGTGGAGGGTTGGCGAGCCTATCTCGAGCCGGCGCTGACGACGGCGACCGCCGACGATGTGTTGACGCTGCTCGCCGATCCGGCACAGCTGAAGGCGCGGACAATCGGCCTGTTCCGCGGCATCTGGGACGAGGTGTACGCTCAGGAGTACGCCGAGCGGCTCCCGGTGCTGCGCGAGGCGGCGGCGCTTGCGGCTTCCTCTGCCGTCGGTGGGTTCGGCCCGACCTTCAGCGAGCTGACTGGCAACCGTCTGCCCTCGTCCCTGGTCGCGGGCCTGAACGACGTCGAAAGCGTCACGTTCTGCCCGTCCTATCACCTTGGAACATTCATCAGCTACGTTCTCTATCCGCCCGATCTCGTGGTGTTCTTCGGCGCGCCGGAGTTCCTCGCTCGCATCCGCCCGTCGGCGCTGCCGAACGGCGCGTCGGCAACCGCGACGCCCGCGCACCGCGAGCAAGGGTTGGCGACTGAGGATTTGCTCGAGGCGCTGCGTGCGCTCGGCGATCCGAACCGGCTCCGCGTGATCGATCTCCTCTCTCGTGGCGAGCTTTATGCACAGGAGATCGTGGGCCGGCTTGGCATCGCGCAATCCGCTGTTTCCCGGCACCTGTCGTTGCTTGAGCGGGCTGGACTTATCAAAGTTCGGCCTCACGGCGGAAAGCGCTATTACGCGGTCGATTGCGAGCGGCTGGAGGCGGTTGCCGCCGCCATCCGGTGCCGAGGCCGGCAAGGGTGACATCGAGATGGCCGGAATCTCCCACTCGACAGCCGCTGCAAATGTGATAGAATACTCGTACGGACAGGCACGAAGATTTTCGTCGGAGCCGAACGTACGGCCGCTGAACCTTAACAAAGAAACTTACTCATTCTTGCGGCTGCCGCTTCGTCACGGCGCGCGATCTGTCTCGCGGCAGCACCGGATGCCAGCGCTCATCCGAGCGTTCGCCAATGCCCGCGCTGGCATCCGTCCCAACCTTGTTGCCCCGGGCGACGTTAGCCGGTCGCCTGGTCTATACACCCCCTTTTCTCCTCTCTCTGCGGGTCTTTCGAGATCCGCTCCACCTTTCTTTCCTCTCCGAAGCTTGACCTCTCGATCGCGGTCAAGCTGGTAACCCTCGGCAGCGATCGAACAGTGAGGAGCGCCCGGTGCGATGCGCCGGGCGCAGCTGTTTAATGCGGGTCGCAAACCTACCTGGCTCAGAGCGGGCGCCAGCCCCAGAGGGCGCCTACCGACTGTCTCCCCTGCCCCGACTTCTTCTGATCAACACCGGCACCACGATGGCAAGCGCGGCGACGATCAGAATCGCCAGCGAGATCGGACGGGTCACGAAGACGCTGTAGTCGCCCCGGCTGATCTGGAGCGCCCGCCGGAAATGGTCCTCCGCCATCGGTCCGAGCACGACGCCGACGACCGCGGGAGCCACCGGAATATCGAACCGGCGCATCAGGAATCCCACCGCGCCGATGATGTAGAGAACGACGAGATCGACCGTCGAGCGATTCAGGCTGTAGGTGCCCAGCCCAGCGAGAACGAGGATGCCGGCGTAGAGATACGGCCGGGGAATGGCCAACAGTCGAACCCACAGGCCGACCAGCGGCAGATTCAGCACGAGCAGCATCACGTTGCCGATGTACAGGCTGGCGATCAGCCCCCAGACGAGCTCGGAATTACGCTCGAAGAGGAGCGGTCCCGGCTGGAGTCCGTAGCGCTGGAACGCCGCCAGCATGATCGCGGCGGTCGCGGAAGTCGGTAGGCCGAGCGTGAGGAGGGGGACGAGGACACCCGCCGCCGACGCGTTGTTCGCCGCCTCCGGCCCGGCGACGCCTTCGATGGCGCCGTTGCCGAACTCCTCCGGGTGCTGGCTGAGCTGCTTCTCGATCGTGTAGGAGAGAAATGTCGGGATTTCCGCGCCGCCGGCCGGCAATGCGCCGATCGGGAAGCCGAGGGCCGTGCCCCGCAGCCACGCTTTCCACGACCGCCGCCACTCCTCCCGCGTCATCCAGATCGAGCCACGCACCGGGACGACCTGGTCCCGATCGTGGCGCAGGCGCGATGCGACCCAGAACGTTTCTCCAACGGCGAAGAGGCCGACCGCGACGGTGACGACATCAATGCCGTTGAGCAGCTGCGGGATGCCGAAGGTGAAGCGGCTTTGCCCGGTCAGCGTGTCGATGCCGACGAGCCCGATGGCGAGTCCGAGGAACAGGCTGATCAGCCCGCGCACCACCGACCGGCCGAGCACCGCGGAGATCGTCGAGAACGCGAGCACGATCAACGCGAAGTACTCCGCGGGGCCGAACTCGAGCGCGACGTCCACCATGACCGGCGACAGGAACGTGAGGCCAATCGTGGCGATCGTGCCGGCCACGAAGGAGCCGATTGCCGCGGTCGCCAAAGCAGCAGCGCCTCGTCCTTTCCGCGCCATCCGGTTGCCCTCGATCGCCGTGATGATCGAGGCGGATTCGCCGGGCGTGTTCAGGAGGATCGAAGTCGTCGAGCCGCCGTACATGCCGCCGTAATAGATGCCGGCGAACATGATGAAGGCGCTGACCGGATCGAGCGAGAATGTCACGGGCAGCAACAGGGCGACCGTCAGCGCTGGTCCGATCCCCGGCAATACTCCGACGACAGTCCCGAGCAGCACGCCGACGAACGCCCAGAGCAGGTTCTCCGGCGTCAGCGCCACCTCGAAGCCCCGCGCCAGGTCGCCAAGCGCCCCCATCTAGCTGATCCCCTCTAGCCAGCCGGCGGGCAGGCGCAGGTCGAGTCCTTCCGTGAAGCCGATGTAGAGCACGACCGCGACCGCGAGGCCGAGCAGCGCGTCCCGTATGGGATGCCGACTCCCCATCGCGAACGCCGCGCCGGTGAAGAGGAGCGCGCTGGCGATGACGAAGCCTGCGCGCTCGATCAGGAGGAGATAGACGACGAGCGACGCTGCCAAGAGACCGACGGTGCGCCAATCGGTTGGCAGCGTCGGATCGGCATCTTCCGACTCCTCACTCGGGCCGGTGAGATGCCCAGTGAGGACGTCGGCCGCTAGCCAAAGACCGAGGAGGATCAGGCCGGCGCCGACGATGGTTGGGACGACGCGCGGCCCGATCCGCGAGTAGGTCGGCGCGACGCGAATCTCGTTCGTCTGCCAGAGGACGAGCGCCCCGATCGCGACGACGCCGAGAGCAAGAGCTAGTTCCGCGACGATCTCAGTTCGAGAACGCGAGCTGTCAGGTTGGTCGCCTCGCTCCATGGCCTCATTCCACGAGACCGATCTCGCGCAGCACGCCGACGACCCGCTCGGTTTCCTCCGTTAGGAATTGCCCGTACTCGTCGCCCGCCAGGTAGAACGGCTGCCAGCCGTTCCGCGCCATGACCTCCTGCCAGGCGTCGGTTTCAATCATCTGCTGCGTCAGCGCGATCAGGCACTGGCGTCCTTCTTCTGAGATTTCGGGCGGCGCGACGACTCCCCGCCAATTCGCCAGCGCCACATCCACGCCCTGCTCTTGCAGCGTCGGGATATCCGCGCCGGGAACGGGTGTGGCCATGCCGGCTACGGGCGTCGCCGTCCATCCAGCCGGAGCCGAGATCGCCAACGCGCGCAATTCGCCGGCCTCGATCTGCGCCTGCCACTCGCCAAGGCCCGAGACGCCAGCAGAGACCTGACCGCCAAGCACGGCCGCCAGCGCCTCGCCGCCGCCCGAGAACGCGACGTAGTTGATCTGCCGCGGATCGACGCCGACTGCCTGCGCGATCAAGCCGACCAGGATGTGATCGGTGCCGCCCGCCGAGCCGCCGGCCCAGGTCACCGCGCCAGGATCGGTCTGGAGATCGGCGATCAAATCACCAAGCGTCTGGTATGGCGAATCAGCCGGGACGACGATGACCTCGTACTCGGCGATTAGCCGCATGATCGGCGTCGTTTGGTCGAGCGTGACCGGCGACTGGTTCGTCGCGATCGCGCCGACCATTACGAGACCCATCATCATCAAGGTGTGGTCGTCACCCCGGTGCTCGTTGGCAAGCTGAGCGAGTCCGACCGTGCCGCCCGCGCCGGGAACATTGAAGACCTCGACTGGCTGATTGACGACGTTCTCTTGGAGCACTCGCGCCATCTCGCGGGCCGTGGTATCCCAACCGCCGCCGGGCGCGGCCGGCGCCATGATCTGCAGCGTTCCGGTCGGGAACTCTGTCGGGCACTGCGCGGCGACGGGAGAGGCGTCTTGCGCGAGCGACGCCCGTGGGCGCAACTGGACCGCGAAGGCGGCCGAGCCAGCTATCAAGGCCGCGACTAGCAGGATTCCGAATACGCGATGGGCACGCATACCTCCTCCTTCCATTCGGCGCCAACGCCGCTCCAGCGCGGTCGAGATCGCCAGCGACGGACCGCGCGGGGAGGGCTTCAACCGCGGCAGAGCGCAACACACCGCGTAGCCGACGTCCGCCTCTCTCGTTGGCAAGAGACCTAACGATCGATCGCTAGACGTTGATGCTGTCGCGCGGCAGATTTGCACTCACCGCGTCGCTGCGAGGCAGAATCGGTGCCAACGTTCTTCAGAGAGGAGTTCGCCAGACACAGAGCGGGTTGCCGGATCTCAGCAACCCGCTCCCGGAATGCGCGCGGTGAATGTCTTGTATGGGCAAAGCTGCCCACCGCCCGAGAAGGCGATGGACAGCACGCGCTAAGAGGCCGCGACTTCGATCCGCGGGAAGAGCGGCCCGGCAGGATGGACGCGGTCGTAGCGCGCCGCACCCCAGGTGGCGTCGCGCACCCACGCACCCGGCGCGACCGGCTCCAGACCAAGCTGAGCCATGATCCGGTCGCTCGTCGCCGGGATGTACGGAGCGAGCAGGATACCCGCGATTCGCGTCGCCTCCGCGGCCGACCAAAGTGTGGTATCGAGCAGCGACGCGGCATCCGGTTGCTTGGCGAGCTGCCACGGCTGCCGCTCTTCCAGGTACTGATTCGCCCGCCGGACGAGCGTCCAGATCGTCTCCAGCGCGCCATTCAGGTCCCAAGCCTCGATCTGCTTCGCTGCTCCGTCGCGCGCCTCGGCCGCGATGCGCTGCAGCTCCGCCTCCAAATCGCCTGGCTCACCAGGTTGCGGCACGGTTCCGCCGCGATACCGATTGATCATCGCGACCACCCGGTTCAGGAGATTCCCCAGGTCGTTGCCAAGATCGTCGTTATAGCGACGGATGAGGTTCGCCCGGGAGAAATCGCCGTCGGCGGCCAGCGGGACGTCCCGCATTAGGTAGTACCGGATCGGGTCCGCGCCGAACTCCGCCACCAAGTCCACCGGATCGAGGACGTTGCCCGTCGTCTTCGAGATCTTCTGACCTTCGAGGGTCATGAAGCCGTGGACGATGATCCGGCGAGGCAGCGGCAGTCCGGCGGAGATGAGCATCGCCGGCCAGTAGAGGCAGTGGAACCGTGTGATGTCCTTGCCAATGACCTGGGAGTCGGCCGGCCAGTACCGCTCGAAGCGCTCCATGTCGTCCGGGAAGCCGATGCCGGTCAGGTACGTCGTCAGCGCGTCGAACCAGACGTACATGACGTGTTCGGGATCGCCCGGCACCGGGATGCCCCAGGACGGCAGCCCCGGCCTGACGCGGCGTGAGACGGAAAAGTCCTTGAGGCCGGACTGGAGGAGCGCGATCATCTCCGGCCGCCAAACCGTCGGTGTGACGAAGTCCGGATGCTCCTCGAAGTGTCGCCGCAGCCGGTCGGTGTACTTGCTGAGCGCGAAAAAGTAGTTCTCCTCCTCGAGCCACTCCGGCTCGATGCTCGGGTGGTTCGGGCAGCGGCCATTCACCAGCTCGGCATCGGTGTAGTAGTTGTTGCAGTTCGGGCAATACCATCCGGCGTAGGTCGCCTTGTAGATATCGCCGCTCGCCTGGGCGCGCCGGAACATCTCCTCCGACGCACGCCGGTGGCGCGGCTCCGTCGTGCGAGTCCAGGCGTTGACGCTGATCTCCAGCGCTTCCCAGGCGCGCTTGAAGGCGACCTCCATCCGGTCGGTCCATTCCTTCGGCGAGAGTCCCTGCTCAACGGCAGCCCGCAGGACATGCTGGCTGTTCTCGTCCAGCCCCATGCAGAAGGCGGTATCGTCGCCGAGCAACCGGTGGAAGCGAGCGACAACATCGGCCGCGATCTTCTCGTAGGAATGGCCGATGTGCGGCGCGGCATTCGGGTAGTCGATCGCGGTTGTGATATAGAAGGCGCCCGGTTGGCGCGGGGCAGATTCGGTCACGTCGTCTCTCCCTGGCGTGGCTCAGGTCTCCAACAACAAGGCGGGAGCGAAGTCGCTCCCGCCTGCCCGATCGTCTCGCTTAGCGTTCCGGCATCCGCCGTATCAGCGGCGCGCTCCTCGACCAGCAGGCGCGGGCATCTCGAGGATGCCCCCGGGCATTGCCATCTTCAAAGCTCGGTTCGTGGCAGCGCGCGCGGTCACGTTCATAGCCGGACTATACCGGTCAGACCGCACACGGCGCAAGCATCGCGCATCGACACCAGCGCGATGGTCCGAAGTCCTACTCGCCCTCCTCGCCCCCGCTCCGTGCCAGCGCGTAGTACTTCGCATCCGGGTGGTGGACGACGAGCGCCGCCGTCGTCTGCTCCGGATCGAACTGGTAGCCGTCCGTGACGCGGACACCGATCGCGCTCGCATCGAGCAGGCGATCCACCAGCGCGTGCTGCGAGAGGTCGGGACAAGCCGGATAGCCCCAGGAGTAGCGCTTCCCTTGCTCCGGTCCGATGCCAAGCTCGGAACGAACGTGCTGGTGCGCGTACTCCGCGAGCGCCTCCGCGGTCTGCACGCTCAGACCGTGGCTGAAGAAGCTCTCCGCGTACTCTCCTTCCGCCTGGAGGCGCTCCGTGCGTCGCGTTGCCTCCGGTCCGACGGTGACAATCTGAAAGACGGCGACATCGCGGCGCCCGGAGTCAAGCGGCAAGAAGTAGTCGGCCAGGCAGAGGCGCTCCCGGCGCGGCTGGCGCGGGAAGGTCATCCGCAGCAGCTCGCGATCCGGGTTCTCCGGGTCGAAGATGACCAGGTCATTCCCGTCGCCATTGGCGGGAAAGTAGCCGTAGCGGACGCGCGGCGCGAGCCAGCCGTTCTTTTCCGCGTCCTCTTGCATCGCGCGCAGCCGGGGCAGGAATTCCTTCTCCTGTAGCTCCTCCCACGCCTCGTCACGCACGCCCTTGCCGCCCCAGTGGAGGCGGAAGAGCGTCTTGAGGTCGAGATGCGGCCACACCTCGGCGAGCCTCACGCCGTCCAGCTCGCGCACGCCCCAGAACGGTGGCGTTGGCGGCTCGACTTCACGGACGGTGCGGCCTGTCGTCGCGGCAGCCTCGTCGGGCACGCTGAACGCCTCCCGGCCGGGCCGGTTCAGGGCAGCGCGCGCCTCGGCGACCGTCTTCATCAGGAACGCCTGTCGCTCCTTCTCGTCTATCAGGCGATCCATGATCGCCAGGCCCTCGAAGGCGTCCCGGGCGTAGAAAACGCCGGCAGGGTAGGGCGTGTCATCGTCGACGAAGAGCGTGCGATAACCGAATTGGCGATTGATCGCCGCGCCGCCGATCAGGACCGGGAACTTGAGGCCCTGATGGTGCAGCTCCTTGACGCAGAGCGGCATTTGCTTGCTCGTCGAAACGAGCAGAGCGGAGAGCCCGATCGCTGTCGCGTTCGTTTCGACGGCCGCGTCGATGATGCGGCTAATCGGGACCTGCTTGCCCAGGTCGTGCACGGTGTAGCCGTTGTTCGTCAGGATCGTGTTGACGAGGTTCTTGCCGATGTCGTGTACGTCGCCGAAAACGGTGGCCAGGACGACGACGCCCTTGCTGACGCCCTCCTTCCGTTCGAGGTACGTCTCCAGCCGCGCCACCGCCCGCTTCATCACCTCCGCCGACTGGAGGACGAAGGGCAGGATCAGCTCGCCGGCGCCGAACTTGTCGCCGACCTCCTTCATCGCCGGGAGCAGGACGTTATTGAGGACGTCAATCGGGTCGCCTGACTCCGCGACCGCGCGATCGATGTCCTCCTCCACGCCCTCCTTCTTCCGATGGAGGATGCGGTAGTGGAGCCGCTCGCGCGGCGACATCTCCGCCATCGGGTCAGGACCGCCCTGCTGCGCCTCTTCGGTCCGGCCCTCGAAGAACTCGATGTACCGCTGTAGCGCGTCCGGCCGGCGGGCGAAGATGAGGTCCTCGGCAAGCTCGCGCTCCTCAGCCGGGATCTCGGCGAACGGCACGACGTGCGAGGGGTGGATGATGGCCAGGTCGAGCCCGGCCTGGACGCAGTGATAGAGGAAGACCGCGTTGAGGACGCGCCGCGCCGCTGGGTTGAGCCCGAACGAGACGTTGCTGACACCGAGGACGGTCAGCACGCCTGGTAGCTCCTGCTCGATCAGGCGGATGCCTTCGATCGTCTCGATCGCCGAATGGGTGAACTCCGGATCGCCGGTCGCGAGGGTGAAGGTCAGCGCATCGAAGATCAGGTCTTCCGGCCGCAGGCCGTATTCGTTCGTGACGATATCGTAGATCTTGCGGGCGACGGCCAGCTTGCGCTCGCGCGTCTTGGCCATCCCCTCCTCGTCGATCGTCAGCGCGATCACGGCGGCGCCGTGCGCCTTGACGAGCGGCATGACCGCCTCGATCCGCTCGCGGCCATTCTCCATGTTGATCGAGTTGACGATGGCCCGCCCTGGATACTGCTCGAGCGCCGCGCGGATCACCTCGGGCTCGGTCGAGTCGATGACGAGCGGTGCCTCGATGTTGAGCGCCAGCTTCTTGACGAGGGTGCGCATCAGCTCCGCCTCGTCCTGACGCTCCGTCAGCGCCATGCAGACATCGAGCGCGTGGGCGCCCTCCTCAACTTGCCCGCGCGCGACTTCGAGCAGCCCGTCGAAGTCGTCGGCGAGCGCCAGGCGCTTGACCTTGCGCGATCCCTGCGTGTTGACCCGCTCGCCGATGATCAGCGGGGCTGGCTCCTGGCGGAGCGGGGTCGCCCGCATCATGCTGGCGATCTCGGCGGATGGCTCCACGGCGCGGAAGGTGACCGGCCGACGGCCGATCTGTTCCACGGTCTGACGCAGGTGCTCCGGTGTTGTGCCGCAGCAGCCGCCCACGATTCCAACGCCGAACTCCTCGACCATCTCCCGCAGCTGCCGCGCCATCGGCTCCGGCTCCATCGGGAAGACGGCCAGACCATCGACGTTAATCGGAATACCCGCGTTCGGGATGATCGCCACCGGCCGGCTGCTCCGCTCGCCGAGGTAGCGCGCCGGCTCGCGCATGTAATCCGGGCCGGTCGAGCAGTTGAGCCCGATGATATCGACCGGCAGGTGCTCGAGGACGGCGAGCGCCGCGCCGATGTCCGTGCCGAGCAGCATCCGGCCCGAGGTATCGAGCGTGACCGAGGCGTGGATCGGGACGAAGACGCCGCGCTCCTCGCGCACGCGGAGGCAGGCGTGGATCGCCGCCTTCAGCTCGAGGATGTCCTGCACCGTCTCGATGATCAGGACATCGACGCCGCCATCAATCAACCCGCGCACTTGGTCGAGGAAGAGATCGACGATCTCCTGGAAGCGATGCTTGCCGAGCAACGGATCCTCAGACGCCGGCAGGAGACCAGTCGGCCCGATCGATCCGGCTACGAACCGGGGGTGGCTCGGCGTTGAGTAGTCGCGCGCAACGCGACGGGCGAGCTCGGCAGCGGCGCGGTTGAGCTCGTACGTCTGCTCTCCGAGCCCATACTCCTCCAGCTTCAGCCGGTTGCCACCGAAGGTATCCGTTTCCAGGACATCCACGCCGACCTCGAGGAACGACGCGTGGATGCCCTCGATGATCCCTGGATTGCAGAGGACCAGATAGTCGTTGCAGCCCTCTTTGCCGCCGTATGCCTCGGCGTCGAGCTGCATATTGAGGATGGTCGCGCCCATCGAGCCGTCATAGAAAAGTACGCGCTCGCGGGCGATCTCGAGTAGCTGGCTCATCGGTCGTTCATCACCTCTCATTCAGCGAGCCGCTGCTCGCCAGCCAATTGTAGTGTTCAGGGTCAACTATTGGCGCCTCGTCACAATCCCTCGCGCCGGGAGCGGCGATCGTTGACTCAGGTCACGATCGCGCCGGCGCTCCTAGCTGGCCCATCGGCACGCCAGATGCGGCTCGCTTGCCGTGCTACACTCACGGACGCCGCGCGGCTGGAGGCTGACTGGGGATCGCGAATCGCGAGCGCGCGAGGCGCTGGGATCGAGGTCTCACCACCGTCACGACTCCTCCGCCGCACCACGTCGGGCACGCCAAGCACAGAGACGAGGGACGCGAGAGGATGGGCCATACCTCCGCCGAAACCACCGGCGCGAACCAGGACGCGCAGTCGCAGGCAGCCGCGCAGGAGCCGGATTCCGAGCTAGAGCGGCTGCGCGAGCGACTGGCTTTCTACGAGTCGTTCGACCGGCTGATTCAGGAGAACATCGCTCGCTCCGGCGACCTGCTGCGCGAGGCGATGGATCTGCGGGAAGCGGCAGCCCGCGAGCTGGCCGAGGCCCGCGCCGAGGTCGAGCGACTGAAGTCGAGCCACCAGCAACAGCTACGGGACCTGCTCGGCGCGATTTTGGACGACCTCTCGGCGCTGCAAGGACACGCGGAGCGAGCAGCGCGGCGGGTCGCGGACGCGCTCGACGACGTGGAAGCGTCGCTGCCGCCGGCCGCCACCGCCCAGCCGACGGCACCGCTGCCCGCGACCGCTCCGCTTCCACCGCTGCCGCCGGATCTCAAGCCGTTCGAGCCATCTGAGTTCGAGATCGCCGAAGAGCAGACCGAACAAGCGCTCACGGCGCTGCCAGATGCGCCGGCGCCCGCGCCGGAGGAGCCATCCGCCCCGGCGGCAGTCGACGAAACGATCAGCGTGGCGGTCGAGCCAACGCCGGCGATGCCCTCTTCAGACGAAGCAGAGGAGGCGGGAACCGCGCCGGTCGTTGACGACTCGATACGCGACGTGCCTAATGAGGAATCGCCGCCCCCCGTCGAGTCAGCACCGGCTGCCGAGCCAGCCGCATTCGAGCCAGCGCCTGCCTTCGAGGCGGTTCCAGCGCAGGAACCGAGCGAGCCGGCTGCTCCCCCAGCCGCGCCAAGTCAAAGGCCCGCTCCTATGGCGACCGACGAGGCGTTGGCGAGTACCGGAATCCGCTCGACTATCCTGCTCGTCCATGGCGTGCCGCGAGCGACGACCGCGCTCTCACTCAAGCGCTACTTGGAAGGCTTAGGGCACGTGCGCTCGGTGGAGCCGCGTGAGTTCGCAGAGGGCATCCTTCGGCTCCAGGTGACCGGCCACCGCCCGCTGACGTTCAGCGATCTGTACGGCTGGCCTGAAGGGCGCGGGATGGAAGCAGTTCACGTTCGTGACGATCTCCTAGAAGTGCGGTTGCCGCGAGTGAGCTGACTGGGAAAGGAGGATCCGGGGCATGACAGGAGCGGCGTGGCAAGCCTATCTCGACACGGAATACGACCGACATTTCAACGAGCTCCTCGAGCTGCTCCGGATTCCGAGCGTCAGCACAACCCCCGAGCATCGCAACGATGTCGCCGCCGCGGCAAACTGGGTCGCCGCGCGGCTGCAAGCGGCCGGCGTACCGTCCGTCTCCTTGCTCGAGACGCCGGGGCATCCGGTCGTCTATGGCCGCTGGGACGTCGATCCGAGCCGTCCCACCCTCCTCGTTTACGGGCACTACGACGTGCAGCCACCAGATCCGCTGGCGCTGTGGGATTCGCCGCCATTCGAGCCGACGATCCGCGAAGGCACGATCTACGCCCGCGGCGCGGCGGACATGAAGGCGAATCTCGTCACCCTGATCCAGGGCTTGGAGGCCGTCGCGCGCACCACCGGCCGCCCGCCGGTCAACTTCATCTTCCTCTTCGAAGGCGAGGAGGAGATCGGCAGCCCGAACTTGCCGGAGATCGTCCGCCAGCGCCGGGCTGAGCTCAAGTGCGACGCGATCCTCTCCGCGGACGGCGGGATGTTCGGGCCGGAGACGCCGTCGCTGGTCGTCGCCTTCAAAGGGATCGCCGGCTGCCAAATCGATGTGCGGACCGGCTCGACCGATCTGCACTCCGGCTCCTACGGAGCTATTGTGCCGAACGCCGTGCAGGTGCTGATTCAGCTCGCGGCGACGATGCACGACAAAGATGGGCGCGTGGCGGTCGCGGGATTCTACGACCGCGTCCGGCCGCTCACCGACCAGGACCGCGCCGAGCTAGCTGCCGTGCCCTTCAACGAGGCCGAGTTCAAAGAGGAGGCGGGCGTCGAAACGCTCTGGGGCGAACCGGGGTACACGCCGCTCGAGCGCCGCTGGGCACGGCCAACGCTCGACTTCAACGGCGTCTGGGGCGGCTTCCAGGGCGACGGGACGAAGACGGTCACGCCCTGCGAGGCGCATCTCAAGATCACCTGCCGCCTCGTGCCAGATCAGGAGCCGGACGAGATCGTCGCCGCGATCGAGCGGCACGTGGCGGAGCATGCTCCCGCCGGTGTGAACGTGACAGTCCAGCCAATGCCCGGCTCGGCCCGTCCCTTCACGCTCCGGCGAGATGATCCGGCGCTTGCGGTCGCAAAGCGCGTGCTCCACGAGGTCTATGGCCGCGAGCCACTGATGGTCCGCGCCGGCGGCTCGGTCCCGATCACCGAGGTCTTCCAGCGAGAGCTCGGCGTCGGCACCATCACCATCGGCTTCGGCATGCCCGGCAGTCGCTCGCACGCGCCGAACGAGTGGTTCCGCGTCGAGGATTTCTCGATCGCCCGCCGGGTGTACGCGCGCTTCTTCGAAGCGTTGGGCACCTCCAGCTCTGAGCGTTGACCGAGACGGAGTTACCGGGAGCAGCGGCCGCGTCCTATCCGCGTGATCAGCGACCACCCATTTGACCTAGCCTGACTGACCACGCGCTTTCTTGACCATCAACCCATGTGGCACACGCGGCCTTGCCGCTATGCTCCCGCTGGGGGAAAGCGCTCTCCGCGTCCCGCTTCGGCGAGGCGGCACCGCGGCGACGCCTCAACTTCACACGGCCTTCTGTCGGCGCTCGTCGGCGGCCGAACCAGCCACGCATGGGCTGGCAAGGGATACCCTGCGTCCTGCTAGTCGGCGCGCGGCGCTCAGCCCGAAGACCACGGGGGATCTCAATGAAGCGTTCTCGCGCATTCCTTGTCAGCCTCTTGGTGACCTTGGGCCTGCTCGGCTCGATCCTCGGCTCGGTCACCGCCGCTCCGGCGCCGGGCGCCAGCGATTCCGGGGATCTAGCCATCTCGGCGTCGCAGTACAGCCCGGACAGCGAGGAATGCACATTCCTCACCATCATCAACAATTACCGCAAGCAGAATGGGCGCAGCCCGCTGACGCTGGATCGCTATCTCGGCGCCGCGGCGGAGCATCACTCCGTTGATATGGCGACTTACAACCACTGGCGCAGCGACCACAGCCTGCACGACGGCACGAGCTGGATTCAGAACCTGATCAATCACGGATACGACTACCGGAAGCTCGGCACGTCGATCGCCGAGAACATCGCGGCCGGGAATGAGACGGCGTCCGCGACGTTCAACCAGTGGAAGAACTCCTCCGGCCACAACGCCAACATGCTGAGCACGAGCATGAAGGCGATCGGCATCGGGCGGGCGTACAACTCGAAATCCACCTACAAGTGGTATTGGACGACAACGTTCGGCGGGAAGGTCGTCGAGCCGATCAATTGCTCCGGCAGCTCGGCGCCCGCGCCGACCCCGACGGCGACGAAGCCAGCCGGCGGCACGGCCTACAAGATCACGCGCAGCGCCCGCAGCACCGCATCGTCGACCAGCTCTAGCTACGCCTACGACAACAAGCTGAACACCAACTGGCGGACGACGAGCCGGACGATGCCGAGCACGGCCTACATCTGGTTCGATCTCGGCAGCGTCAAGAACGTCGGCTCCATCTCCTGGATCTTCGGCAGTGCCTACAACGGCGCCTACGAGATCCAGGTCTCAACGACGTCCACCTCCAGCTCGAGCTGGACGACGATCGCCAAGCGCAGCAAGACGTCCACTGGCGTCTGGCAGACGCTGAAGTGGAGCGGGAAGGCGCGGTACGTGCGCTTCTACTTCAACAAGCCGACCAGCGGCACAGCCTATCCCTACCTGGCCGAGGTCAAGATCACGAACTAGCGTCTAGAGCGCCGGATCAGCCGAGAGGGGAGAGGTGCGTTACCTCTCCCCTTTTCATGTCGAACGCATCACATTCGCGCCCGAGAGCGGACCGCCGTACCGGCCACCGCCCTCGCGCCACCACCCTCCCGCTTCTACACTTCCGGCAGGGATCGGATCTGGCGCAAGATCGAGAGTCGCGGGTATGACACGCATCCTGGTCGTGGACGATGACGCCCCGATTGCCGACCTCGTCCGGCTCTACCTTCGCCGGGAGGGGCATGACGTCGAGGTCGTGACCGATGGTGTTGCCGCGCTCCGCCGCGTCGAGGATGCGCGGGCTGAGTTCGACGTGGTCGTGCTCGACCTGATGCTGCCGGGTCTCGACGGTCGTGGCGTCTGCCGCCGTATCCGCCGCGTTTCCGAAGTCCCAATCATCATGCTGACCGCGCTCGACGACGACCGGGACAAGCTCGAAGGGTTCGATCTCGGGGCAGACGACTACCTCACCAAGCCCTTCAATCCCCTGGAGCTGGGCGCCCGCGTCCGCGCCCTCCTGCGCCGCAGCGCCCGGCAATCGCAAGAGCACGCGTTTGCGCCATCGGGAGAGACGATCTGCCTGGGGAATGCTCGCATCGAGCTCGATACGCGCCGGTTCCTGGTCAACCAGCGCGAGATTCCGCTCCGCGCCAAGGAGTTCGACCTCCCGGCCACGTTCGCTCGGCGACCAGGTGTCGTCTGGCCCCGCGACCAGCTGCTCGACGCTGTCTGGGGCGGCATCTTCGACGGCGATACGTGCACCGTTGACGTCCATGTGTCGCGCCTGCGCGACCGGCTGGAAGACGCCAACGCGCCGCTGGCGATCGAGACGGTCCGCTCCATCGGGTACCGCCTGGCGCTGCGACACTGACGCTTCTGGCTCGCCCCCGTCCCCGCCGAGTCGCCGCCCGTTACATGGCGGTTACGCTGACGTGGTAGGGTGCCAAGAAGGCATACGAGGTTCGAGTAGGCAGTCAGCGGCTATGGCAGACGTGGGACGCGCCGAGCGTGAGTCGGTCACGAGGTGGCGACGTCCGCTGAGTCTGCGCGGACGACTCATCCTCTCCCACAGCTTCGTCATCCTCCTCGCGTTGGCGCTCGTCCTCCTCATCAGCGCCGCTTTCATTCGCCGATACGAGCTGGCTGCCGCGCATCTTCGATCGCTTTACCCGTTTCGACCGGGACCAGGACACAGCGTCCGGCTTCGGCCTCGGGCTCGCGATCGTCCGGGAGATAGTCGCGCTCCACCGGGGAACGCTCTCCGTCGCCAGCCAAGTCGGCGAGGGCACGACCGTCACGGTCCGGCTCCCCGCCGCGCCAGCCCCAGAGAGCTTGCAGGAAGAGCGCCCCGGTTCTGGTCGTGCACGACCGGACATCGCTGGTTCCGGGCGGGCGCCGGCGGATGGCTCGATTCGCGCCTAAGCAGGGGAGAAACCTCTCGCGGCGAGGGGCTCAGTCCTGCTCACCGGGCTCCGCGGGCGTATCGTCTGTGACGGCGACCGTCGGGTCCGCCGGCCGCGCCGCATCCTCCTCCGCTGGCTCTGGCTGGTCAGAGGCCGAGTCCTGCACCTGCTCCGGGATCTCCGCTTCCACCGACCCAGCGTCGGTCGCCTCATCGCCAGATTCCGGTGCCACTCCCGACTCAGGCTCCGTCAGCGAGGACATACGCGAAGCATCGCCACCCTCCTGAGCCGAAGCCACTGCCTCGGCAAGCAGGCGGGAACGGAACGTCGGCCCCTCGCTGTCATCGGGCGTGATATCTGCCAGCAGCGGCGACTCGAAGCGGGGCGGCCCCGAGACGCTGGAACGCGGCGACGGCGCAGGGACAGGCTCTGGCGGTAGCCCCGGTGCGGGCTCAGGTTGTTCTGGCTCAGATTGCGTCGGCAACGCAGGCTCAGAGACCGGTTCCGGTGCTGGTTCTGAGGCGGGTTCCTCGGAGACGGGAGTCTGGACCTGCGCGGTCCGGCGCTCGGGCCAGAACGCGGCAGGGTCCGGCCGGATTTCCAACGGAGGCGGGACCGCCTCGAATTCGGGCTCCATTGCTGCCACGCGCGCCCGGTAGCGGCGGAACGCCATCGCCGACGTCACAACGAAGACCACCAGCACGACGAGCGCCGAGACGAGGACGACGCGCGATCCGGCAGAGTCGCTCGCGCCGAGGAAGAGCGGAACCAGGGTGACCAGGAAGAGGACAACGCCCGCGCCGATGAGACCCGCGCCAAGCTCCCGGCACAGGCGCAACCACGCTAGCCGAGTCGGAGCGGCTGACCGCGCGTGAAGGGCGGGACCGAGGTCGCGGATTGCGAAGCCGAGGAGGACGATGGCTGCACCAAGACCGAAGCCCCCGACGACGAAATCCACCCGACTCTCTCCCGCGCCACGCCACCTGGGCTCATCTCCGGCCCAGCGCGCCGAATGCCCCCGAAGCTGCAACGATTGGGCTCCGCGGCTAGGGCAATTCTAGATGTTTCGGCCCGTCTTCGTCTGTTCCTGCGCAATTGCTGCCCGGCTCCCTCTTTCCATCTAGCCAGTCTCGCCGCTACCATCCGCGCGGCATTTCACGCTGAATAGGATTGGCACGTCGGAGAGCGAGGAGAGGAATGGAGAGCGGCAAACAGCGGCCTTTGCAAGTCGGTCTCTACATCCCGAATGGTGACGGGGAAATGGGTTCCGGCAACCGGCGGTGGCGCGACGTGCTGGAGCTGGCGCGGCTCGCCGAATCCGTCGGCTTTGATTCGGTCTGGGTCGCGGATCACCTGTTGTTCCGGTTCGACGGCGTGCAGCCGCAGGGCCGCTGGGAGTGCTGGTCGCTGCTTGCAGCGCTGGCCGCTTCCACCTCTCGAATTCGGCTCGGCCCACTCGTGAGCTGCGTCAGCTTCCGGGCGCCGGGCTTGCTCGCGAAGATCGCGGAGACGGTCGACGAGATCAGCGACGGGCGGCTCATCCTCGGTCTCGGCGCTGGCTGGCACGAGCCCGAATACATCGCCTATGGCTACCCGTTCGACCACCGGGCAAGCCGGTTCGAGGAGGCTGCGGAGATCATCATCCGGATGCTCCGCGACGGAGAGGCGACCTTCGAGGGCAAGTACTACCGCGTGGAGAACGCGCTCCTGCGTCCTCGCGGACCGCGCGAGGGCAAGATGCCGATCATGATCGGCACCACGGGCGAGCGGCTGCTGCGGTTCGCCGCGCGCCACGCCGACATCTGGAACACGACATGGGTAGACGATCCGGCAGCGATCCCGCCGCTCCGTGAGCAAGTGGATGCCGCCTGCGAAGCGGTCGGGCGCGACCCGGCGACGCTGAGCCGATCCGCTTGCGTCTATCTCGATCTCCCCGGCGCGCAAGGCGTCTGGTCGTGGACGGAGACACAGCGTCCGCCCCGGCCGAGAGAGCCAGAGGAAGCGGCCGAGTACCTGCGCTCCTTCGCGGCCGAAGGGATCAACGAGGTGATGCTCTGGCTGGACCCACCGGGACCACGCGGCGTGGAAGCGTTCGCGGCGACGCTGGAGCTGCTGGACCGGGGCTGACGGGGACGGCAAGGCAATTCGAAAATTGCCTCGCTCACCCCCTTGACAAGGCAGGGTGTACGTACTAGTATGTACGTACAGTCCCGAGGGGCCGAGCGAAAGCGAGGCTCCCCACCGACCCGGACAAGGGACGGAGCGTAATTGCGGGGTAGCGCTCCGAGACCCATCCGGGGGCGGGACCGGCCAGGAAGCCACGGTCGTTGCGGGGCGTTGCCGTGGGGGAGCGGTCGGTCGCGGGGAGCCGCGCCTACGCCAAGCTTGTCGGGACTGTTTCTTTTTGTCAAGTACCATTCCTCTTTCGCCCCTCGAGATGCTGTCGCGCCTGCTGATCTCGCCACTCTCGGACGCGTGGCGGAAGAGGCATGGCGCCTCTCGGTCCTCATGGGCCTGCCCTACCCTCGCCGTGGTGTCGTGGGGTTCCCGCCCTATCTCACAGTAGCCGCCGTAACCATCGGCACTCGCTGTGCGATAGTAGGGACAGCGCGAACGGTCCATGAGGCGTGAGGGCTGAGAGCGAGATGGGCGGGAAAGAACGCGTCACGATCGTGATCACGACGGATCGGTACGAGCTCGACTGGGAGGAGCGATTCCTCGCCGAGCAGGATGAGTTCGAGTTCGATCTTCGAGCAGGTCTCTGCAGGACCGAAGACGAGCTGATCGAGTTCGCGCGAGATGCCGACGCGCTCTTGATCTCATCCCGCGAGCGGATCACGCGGCGCGTGATCGAATCGCTGACTCGCTGCCGGGTCATCAGCCGATATGCGGTCGGGCTCGATCACATTGATCTGGACGCCGCCGCCGAGCGCGGGATCGTCGTCACGCACGTCCCCGACTACTGCACGGCGGAAGTGGCTGACCACGCGATGTCGTTGATCCTCGCGCTCAACCGGCGCATCGTGGAGATGGATCGCGCACTCCGGGAGGGCGCCTGGGTCAGCTACCACTACCACACCCGAGAAATCATCCGCGGCCCGATCCCGCCGCTTCGCGAGCTTACCCTCGGCCTGATCGGCATCGGCCGGATCGGCAGCGCGGTCGCTCAACGCGCTCGGCCATTCGGGTTCCACATCCTCGCGACCGATCCGTACGTGGACCCCGCCACGATCCGCGAGCGCGGAGCGGAGCCCGTCTCGCTCGACGAGCTGCTCCAGCGCGCGGATATCATCAGCATCCATTGCCCGCTCACCGCCGAGACGCGCGAGATGATCGACGAGCGCGCGTTCTCGCTGATGAAGCCGACGGCGCTGCTGGTGAATACCGCCCGCGGTCCGATCGTCAGCATGCCGGCGGTGACCGCCGCGCTGCAGGAGTGCCGGATCGCCGGCGCTGCCCTCGATGTCGTCGATCCGGAGCCCTTGCCGCCCGACTCGCCGCTCTACCGCTTACCGAACGTCATCCTGACTCCACACGCCGCTTACTACTCGGAGCGCTCGGTCGAGATCCTACGTAGGGAGACGCTGTTCGAGGCGCTTCGCGTGTTGCGCGGGCAGCGTCCGCGCACTGTCGCCAACCCGGCGGTGCTCGAGCGCGTGTCGCTCACGCTGCCGGCATAGTGTCGGTTCGGCGGGAAGGCTGGAGAGCGGGAAGCCTGTCATGTTTCGCCTGCGGCGCCGTGACGAGCCAGCCGGTCCCGAGCCGAAGGATGATGTCGCCGTCAACGCCCCCGAGACTCCCGGGCTCGACGCGGAGGCTCGGCACGACGAGCGATTGCTCCAGGCAGCGCAGCGCGGCGACCTTCCTTCGTTCAACGCGCTCGTAGCCCGGCACGAGCGGGCCGTCTACGCCGTCTGCCTGCGCATGCTTGGCGACAGTGACGCCGCCGAAGACGCGACGCAAGAGACCTTCATCAAGGCGTGGACGTCAATAAACTCGTTCCGTGGCGGATTGGTCCGCCCCTGGCTGCTGCGGATCGCGACGAATCGCTGCTACGACATCCTCCGCGCCCGCGCCCGCCGGCCCGCCGACTCGCTGGACGCCGTGCCGTTCGAGACCGAGCCGTCATGGTCGAGCCAGACGCCCGGAGAGCACCCGGAGGCATTCGCCGCTCGTTCCGAGCTGTCGGCGCGCCTGGAGCGGGCGCTCCAGCTGCTGCCGGACGATCAGCGCCTCGCGGTGATCCTTGCCGACGTTCACGGCCATCCCTATGAAGAGATTGCGGAGATCACCGGCGTCGCGGTCGGCACCGTCAAGTCGCGGATCAGCCGAGCGCGAGCACGCCTGCGCGACCTGCTACGGGAGGATCCCGCCAGCCGGGAACTGTTCGATCGCTTTTTACGTTTACCTGAGGACTAGGCCGCGGCTCACGAAGCGCCTCGGTCCAGAACGCCAAGCGGCCGGAGCTCATAATGGACGACTCGATGGACAGGAGACGGCAACCAGAGGGAGACGGCGACACGCCGCGCTCTGATATCTCCGGCGGCCACCTGGACACCGAGACGCTGAGCGCCTACCTGGACGACGCGATGCCAGCGGCTGAGCGCACCCGGGCGGAGGCGCACCTCGCCGGATGCGAGATCTGCCGCGCGGATCTGCGGGAACTCGAAGCAACGCGCCTCCTGCTGCGCTCCCTCCCCATGCCACACCCGCGCCGCTCATTCCAGCTCACGCCCGAGCACATCCGCGAGAACCGGCCGTGGTGGCAGCGGTGGGGCGCTGCTTTGCTGCCGCAGCTACCGGCTCTGCGGGCGGCGACCGTTGCCGTCGCGATCTTGCTGGTTGCGGTGACGGCGGTTGACCTTGTTCGGGACTCGGATACGAGCCAGGAGGCGCCGCCCGCGTCCTTCGCAACGACGGCGGCTCCCCGCGAGCTACACACGGTCGTCGGCGAGACCGGCGGTCCCGGCGGGGCGCCGACGGAGACCAGCGCGGCATTCGCCGCCCCGGACGAGGACAGCGAGGCGATGGCTCCTGCGCTAGGTCGCGAGACGACCGGCGCCGGTTCCCAGGCGTTGGATTCGGGCGCGTCGGTCGCGAGCGAGCCGTTCGCCGGCGAGGATGCGGACACCTCGGCCGAATTGGTCGACGGAGAAGCGCCGATCTCCGCGCTCGACCAAACCGCGGTCGCCGGCGCCGTCGAGACAGTGCAGCGAGACGAAGCGCTCGTCGCGGCGAATGAAACCGCGAAGAGCACACTGGGTGAGGCGGCGGCCGAGATGGAGGCGATGGACGCCGTGGAGAGCGCCTCTCCCTCGGGCGCGATGCCGACCGGCGCTCAGTTCGAGGCCGCGTACGCGGAGACAGAAGAGGGCGTCGCCGGCACTGCCGAGGCCGGCAGCCTCGCGCTCGCTCAGGTTTCGGCCACCCCGGCTTCCTCCGGCCCAATCGGCGAGGCAGTCACCGCGACTCCTGACGCCAGCGAGGCGCACGGCGCGCAGGGCGATGATGGCACGTCGCTCTGGCGCATCGCCCAGTACGTGCTCGCCGCGCTCCTTGCGCTGCTCGTCCTAGCGCTCATTGGGTTGCATCGCCTGCGCGCGAGGGGCGGCGCCTAGCCTCGTGCGGGAACCCTCCCGCGTGCATTAGCGTTCTCCTTGCAAGCCCGGCGCGGCTGCTCGCGATCGCGCCTGCTGGCGAGTACGTGGCCACGGAGTTGGCCTCAGCGAAATGGAGAGGAGCTCGATGGAACACGTCAGACAGCCTGGCCTTCGCCGCAGCGCTCTCGTCGTTCTCACGCTCGGAATCGTCGGATTGGTCGGTGCGGCTACTTTCGCATTCAGCCCCCGCGCCACGGCACAGACTCCGATCGCGACCTCTACCGGGCCAGCGACCGTCCAGGTGAGCGGCAGTGGTTCGGTGGTCGTTGAGCCGGACGCCGCCACGATCGTGCTCGGCGTGACCGTCCTTGAGCCGACGTTGACCGCCGCCCAGGAGAGCGCGACGTCTCAGATGACGGCGATTCTCGAGGCGTTGCGCGAAGCAGGCATCGCCGACCGGGACATTCAAACCGCCAGCTACAACGTCAACATCCTCCAGGACTATGACGATCAGGGCAATCCGACGACCATCCGCGGCTTCCAGATCGTCAACCTCGTCAACGTGACGGTCCGCGATCTCGATCAACTCGGCTCGATCCTCGATACGGTCGTCGACCGCGGCGCGAACACGATCCATGGCATCAACTTCATCGTCACCGATCCCTCGACGGCAGCTACCCAGGCGCGCACGCTGGCGGTCAACGATGCGATGGAGAAGGCGCAGCAGCTCGCCTCCGCCGCTGGCATGACGGTCGGGCGCGTGTTGTCGATCAGCGAGTCCTACTCGCCGCCGCCGACGCCGCTCGGTCTGGGCGAGATGGCTCGCGCCGCCGATGCCGCGGTTCCGATCCAGCCTGGCACGCAGACGATCTCCGTCGATGTGCAGATGACCTTCGAGCTGAACTAGCAGCCGAGCTAGCAGGTCACTGATCGGCGGGGCGCGTTCCGAGCGTCACCTGGACGGTGAACGCTTGCGCGCCCCGCTGCATTTCCACTTCCACCTGCTTGCCCGGCCGGTAGCGGAAGAGCACCTCAGTCAGCGGCCGGTCCTCCCCAATTGCGTCGCCGCCGATGGCGAGAATGATGTCGTCAGGTTGAATTCCTGCCTCATCGGCCGGGCTACCGGGCACCACACCGACCACGAGCACGCCGCTCTCGACCGGCAGCTGGAGGTGGCTCGCGAGCTGCGGCGTCACCGGCACCGTCTCGACGCCCAGGAACGGATACTCGACCGAGCCATGCTCGATCAGCTCTCGCGTGATCATCCGCACCGTATTGACCGGAATCGCGAAGAACAGCCCCTGGATCGGCTGGCCGTTCTCTTCTGGGATGCCGAGCGTGTTGAGACCGACCACCGTGCCATCGAGCGTCACGAGCGGACCGCCCGAGTTGCCGGAATTGATGGCGGCGTCGTGCTGAATGAGGCCAGTCAGCTCGGGCTGCCCTGGCTCGGGTGCGAGGGATCGCCCAAGGGCGCTGACGATGCCGGCCGTGACGCTCGTCGTAAACGCGCCGAGCGGGGAGCCAATCGCCAGCACTGGCTCTCCCGGTCGCAGCATGACCGAATCCCCAAGCGTCGCCACCGCCGGGACCGAGCCCTCCATGCGAATCACCGCGAGATCCGTGATCGGATCGGCGCCGACGAGCGTGGCCGACCGGGATTCGCCCGTCGAGAGGACTACGAAGAAGGCGTCTCCCCCTTCGATCACGTGCCAATTCGTCGCGATGTGCCCCAGGTCATCAATGATCACGCCCGTCCCTACGCCGCCGAGCTCGAGGTCGTCTTGCTGAGAGAGCCCGGCGAGCCGCTGATTGACGACCGTGACGACGGCTGGCGCCACGCGCTGCACCGCCGCCTCCGCCGAGAGCGGGGCCACGCCTACTTGGCCGGTTCCGACTCGAGGTGACGCCGCCGGTGAGGCGGAGCGCAAGGTGACCGGCCTGGCCGCGCGGGTCGTCGCCGGCCGCGTTACGGTCGCTGTCGGCGCCGCTCTTTCATCGTCGGCGTCCTCAACGAGCGTGCCGACCGCCAACGTGGCGGCCACGCAGACCACCACGGCGAAGCCGAAGCCAACGATCAGCAGGCGGCGGCGGGACTCCATCTGGCGCTCCTCTCCCCGAGCGCTGCGTTAGACTCGCGACATGCAACGCTCGTTCTGGCCAGGATCTCGCCTGAGCCGACGCCGATTCTGTGCCACCGCGATTGCCGGTCTCGCCGCGGGACTCAGCGCGGGCTGCGGCGATGGGTTGAACGTCCCGGCCGCCCCTCCCGCGACCGTCGCCCCCTTCCCAGGACACGCGCCGTCCCCAATGCTCATCGACGCCGAGCAGCTGCGCTCGGCGCTCGACGCGGCGCGTGAACCGATTCTGGTCCTCGATCTCTCTTCGCTCGGCCGCTACCGTCGCGGTCATCTGCCGGGCGCTGTCCATGCCTGGTGGCAGGACACCATGGATCCCAACTATCCCGTCTACGGAGCGGTGCTCGCGCCGGACGATAATCAGCGGCTGCGCCGGGAGCTGCTCGAAGACCTTGGCATCGCCGATGACACGTTCGTTGTTGCGTACGACAACAATCGTGGACGCTGGGCGGCGCGGATGGTTTGGTTCCTGCGTTTCCTCGGTCACGACCGCGTCGCCGCGCTCGATGGCGGCCTCGCCGCCTGGCGCGGCATCGGCGGCGAGCTGGAGTCGGGAGACGTCGAGCCGCCTAAGCGCGAGCCACCGACTGTCACGCCGCGGCTCGGGTATTACATCGGCACTGAGGAACTCGTCGAGCGCCGCTCCGATCCCGCGACGCTCCTCCTCGACGTGCGGACCGAGGAGGAAGCGCGCGACGATGTCAACGACACCCTGCCGATCGGGCGCATCCCCGGCTCGGTGCCCTTCCCGTGGACGAGCACCCTTCGAGACGAGGCCGGGCGCCTCAAGTCGATTCCGGAACTAGAGCAGCTCGTCGCTGAGGCCGGCGTCAGTCGGGAACGCTTCGTGATCGTCTACGCCCGGTTCGGCGTCGAGGCCGCTCACACCTGGTTCGTGCTCCAGCTCCTCGGCTACCGGGCGGTCGTCTACGACCGCGGCTGGGCGGAGTGGGCAACGACGCCGGGACTGGCGATCGACCCCCTGTAATTCCCCGCAATTGCCGCTTGGCGGTCACCTGGGCGACGGCCAGACGAAAAACCGTGACGTTAGTGCCACGCCAATTGACTGTTATTGCTAAGCTGGCTGCATATACTGCACTTACTGCAAATGGCTTGGCGCTGTCACCTGGGATCGCTGCGGATGAAATCGCGAGTCATCGAGTCAGTGAGCAGCTGGCAAGCTCCGCTGCCGCGAGCGATCTACCTCCTCGCGGCGCTGGCGCTTGTCTTGACGCAGCTCCTGCCCAGTATCGCCGTTGCGGCGCCCGGCCAGCCAGCCGGTAATGCCAGCGCGGACGGACTGCACGGCGTACTCGCTCGCCATCTCCCCGCGAGTCAGACGTCGACCGATGACGACGAGCTGCGCGATCTCGTTGTCGTGCCGATCGATTCTTCGCTGAAGCCCGACGCTGTCCTACGCAGCAGACCGTTCGTGCTCGGCGCTCGCTCCGAACGCGCCTTTCCTTACAACCTGCGACAGCCGCAGCCGCTCACCGAAGACGAGGCTCGCAACAGGCTGAAGGAGTTCCTCATCCGCCGCGACGTGGACGTCGAGGCCATCGACGACGCGCTCGCCCGGTTCGATCAGCGGCGCGTGAAGCGCATCATTCCGGACCCTGCCCTGCGCGCTGCCGTCCTAATGCTGACCGATTGGGACCCGTACGAGGCCACGCTGCGCGCGATTCTCGACGGCGAGAATCCATCCGGCCGGCCATATCGCGAGGTCATCTTCGACGACATCGGCTTCCCTGGAGCAATCGCCACGCTCTACGAGAACCCGCGCGACGGGCGCGCGTCGCTCGTCGTGAGCGAGGAGTACGCCGGCGAAGATCCAGCGCAGCTCATCCCTGTCATCGTCCACGAGTCGCTGCACGGCGGCGGCTACAACTCGGCCGAAGAAGAAATCATCGCCAACATTCTCGACACCATCTGCTACGCCGAGGTCCTCCTGGTCGAGCCGCGAGTCGCCTATCTCCGCACGGACCTGACCGTCTTCAATAACCTGGAGCTCTTGGCGCTGCTCAACTCGATGGGGCGCGGCGGACCGGGCCAGCTCGGCGTTGCTACCTCGCCGTTGGGCGACATCTTCGTCGGGCCTGAGTTCGCGCGGTACGACTTCGAGAGCATCCGCTACGTCGTCGAGTCCGATGACTTCTACGATGCGCTGGGGAATCACGGCTCCCCTGGCCAGCAGACGACCGCGGCACTCATCTCTCGCTTCCCCGGCGGCAAATCGCTCGGCTCCGAGCCGGAGTACAACGAGGAGATGATCGCGGTCATCGATCGCGGCATCGGGAAGGTGATTTCCCCCGCGAAAGCGGTCCGACTCGCGCGCACGCTCGGTCTCTACATGACGGAGAGCGTGCAGGAAGTCGAGGCTCAGGGTCGCGTCACCGCGCGGCTTGCTCTGGACCAGCGGCCATTCCTCCCTCGAGATGCGAAGAACTACTTCGATCTGCGGCGCGCCAAGCGAACCGGCAAGGCGCTTACCGAGGACGAGGGCCGGTCGGCGCTGGCGGAGATGCTCGAGCGGCGACAAGTCGAGCCGGCCACCGCGCAAGACTTCCTCGCCGCCTACGATGACCCAGCGACCGCCGCCCTTATCCCCGATCCATCGCTTCGCGCCGCGACGCTGATGCTGGCAGCCTGGGAGCCTTGGAACTTGGCGCTGGACGTCATCTTCCGCGGCGTCAACCCGGAGGGCGTCCCGCTGCGCGTGGAGTTCGCGGACCTACGCCACTCGGCGCCCGCGGCCCGCCGTTCCGGCTCCGCCGACGGCGCGTCGCAGCCGGCTATTCTCATCAACAGCCTCCTCTATGGGGAGTCGCCAGAGGTGCTCGCGGCGGCGATCGTCGAGGGCACGCTGCTGCACGACGACACCTGGACCAAGCACGAGGCCATCGCGGCCGCGCTGATGGGCACGCTGGCTTATGCGGATATCGTGCTAGCTGAGCCGTCCGTCGCGAAAGGCCGGACGTGGGGTGTCATGACGCGCAATCGCGATCTCCTGGCGCTGCTCAACTCCGCGGCGTGGCCGGGAGATCCGGCGATGCTGGCCAACGCCGACTCAATCGGCTTCCTCGCCGCGCCAAACGGAGCTCCGGACGTTCTGCTCGGCCTGTACGCCGATGCGACGTCGTTCGCGGATTACATCTTGACCCTGCCCCACGCCGCGCGATTCGATCGGTACTCCGTTCTCGAAGCGCCTGACGTTTTCGAGCATTATTTGGCGTTTGCTAATATCTCACCTGAACGGCGATTCCGTGGATTGCTTTTGTTTGATGAAGCAACACTGTCGGCGATTGACGCTAGTCTGGGAGCGTTTGTGACGCCGGAGGAGGCGCTCTCATTGGCCAAGTCACTTCGGCTGGGTGTCTTGGCAGCGGAATGATTTAGCGCCAGGCATCACACCGGCCTCGGATGAAGGTGGCGTCGGGCGGACCGCAGAGGGGGATGCGGACACGACGGCGCCGGGAGCGCGAAAATGTTGATGCGCCCTTCGATCCGCACTAGCGAGATAGGCCGGAGACGCTTAGACTAACGAGCCGCGCCCCCCGCACGCGGCAGAACGGTCTTTCGGGTTGAGGGAAGCCGCTGATCGGCGTTGGCTGGCGCCGCGGTGGGATAAACCCGGAGGACCGCGGAGGGGACACGAATGTCGACAAGCAGGCTGGGGACTGCGCCCCGGGGGTCGGCGCAGTGGGGAAGAGCCTCGCTGGCGCGACCGCGCATCGTCCACATCCTTCTTGCACTCGTCATGTTGATGGCCACGGGGGCGCCGATCGCGGACCTCGTGGAGCCGCAACCAGCGAGCGCGAACCACTCATCCATCAAATGGCCGGTGCCATCCGGCGCGACGTGGTACATCTCGCAGGGGTACAACACATCCCCGGCGGATGGTTGGAGTCACTACAACTGTGACCCCAACACCCTCAAGGACCAAATCTCTCAGACGCACTCCTGCTCTGCCTATTACCAGTACAAGTTCTCGTTCGACATCAAGCGCAAGGACGGCAACACCGCCGGTCAGCCCGTCCTCTCTCCCGTCAACGGCACCATTCGCTGGATTGACGAAGCCTACGGCGGCATGTCCATCAACCTCGGGGATGGCTACGCCGTCGCCTTCTTCCACGCCAATCTGGTGAATGGCCTCGCGGCCGGTCAAACGGTGACGCAGGGCCAGCTTCTCGGCACCGTCGCGCCGGCGGGTCAGGCCGGCAATGGCGGCTCACCACACATCCACATCACGATCTGGAAGACAACCGATGGCGGCAACTGGAGCCGCAACGCCGTGCCTTTCACCGACGATCACAAGATCGACGGGATGGACTTCCCGCACAAGGGTGAATCGGTTCGCAACCAGTACTACGGCGTCGAGTTCACCTCGTCCAATCAGCAGCTCAGCGCGGGCAGCACCTCGCCGCCGGCGACTCCGACCCTGAAGAGCCCGGCCACCGGAACGACCTATACCTCCGCGCCGCGACAGGTCACCCTGAGCTGGAACAGCGTCTCCGGCGCCACCGAGTACCAGGTGGTCATCAATGACGGGCAGATCACCAGCCCGTGGGTGAGCGGCACATCCTGGACGACCGGCTCGCTCGGCAAGGGTCAATACGCGTGGCAAGTCCGGGCCAGGAACAGCGCCGGCACGAGCGGCTTGAGTCCGAAATGGGTCTTCTGGATCGACACGAGTAGCGCGCAGACACCGACACCCACGCCGAGCGCTGGCGGCACGCCCGGACCGCTCAAGACTTCGATCAGCCCGACGAGCGGCCGAGTCGGCACGATCGTGACCGCCTCCGGCAGCGGCATGAACCCGAACGAGACGGTCCGGCTCTACTTCGATTCGGTCTCGTCCGCCGGGCAGATTGCCCAGGTCAAGGCGAACAGCGCGGGCAACTGGGCGGCGGAAGTCGCGATCCCGGACGCGACCGGCGGCAACCACACGATCATCGCGCGCGGGATGACGAGCGATAAGCGCGCGCCCGCGACCTTCACCGTCACCTCTTACCTCAATCGCACGCCGTACCAAGGCCCGCCAGGGACGACGATCAACCTCACCGTCCAAGGGTTCGGCGCTAATGAGACGGTGCGCGTGACGTGGGAGACGACGAGCGGTCCGCTGCTCGCCAATGTCCAGACAAACGCGAAGGGGACTGGCTCGACCTCCTTCCCGCTGCCGGAAGGAACCACCGGCTGGCACGACTATGTCGGCGTCGGCCAGACCAGCCGGCTGACAGCCTGGGGCGCCCTCTACATCCAACCCGCTCTGAATCTGAGTCCGACGTCCGGCTCGCCCGGCACCAAGATCAACGTCTCCGCCAAGGGTCTCGCCGGCAACCAGAGCGTCACCATCGCCTGGAACAAGACGAGCAGCAGCGCGGGCACGAATGTCTGCAGCGGCTCCACGAACGGAAGCGGCAACTACTCGTGCTCGTTCAACATTCCGCAGGTCGGCGCCGGCTCCTATCCCGTCGTCCTGACGACGTCGGGCGGCGTGACGTTGAGCTCCACCGTCGAGGTCAGCGGTCAGCCCTCCGTCTCCATCACGCCGGGCTCGGCCGCCGTCGGCGCGCAGGTCTCCGTCAGCGTCGGCGGGTTCGGCGCGAACGAGACCGTCAACCTGACGTGGGACAACAGCAGCACGGTTTGGCAGTCGCGCCAGACGAGCGCGAACGGCTCCTTCAACCTGACCGCCCTCGTCCCGAGCCTCAGCACCGGCACCCACACGCTCAAGGCACGCGGCGTCTCGACCGGCCGCACCGCGAGCGTCTCGTTCACCGTCGTCTCCGGCTCCGGCGGCAAGACTCAGATGGTCGGCCCCGGGACCTACCTCGTCACCGCGACGGAGGAAGGTCTCTTCGGCGGGACGACCTCCGCTGGGCACGTGATCGAACCCGGTGACATGTTCGTCGCCTTGCCCGCGTGCACCCAGAGCTCCTGCCCGTGGGCGAACCCGAACTCCCGGTACGTCGCGCTCTGCGGCGATAACTGCTACGTCCGCGTGACGAACCCGTCCACGGGCGCCTGCCGCGTCGGCAAGGTGCTCGACGTCGGGCCGTGGTTCACGAACGACAACTGGTGGGACCCGACCAACCAGCGCGAGCTCAACAAGCTCTCGACGACAAAGAACATCCTTCCGCAAGGCTACGTCGGCGCGGAGGCGGCGAGGGACGGCCTCGACGTCGGCTACGGCGTCAGCGCGCGCGGGATCGGCATCTCCAACGTCGGCTATGAGGTCGGCAACCGCGCCGCGATCGATCTCGGCGATGGTATGTGGACCGGCATCGGGTTCCGGCGCGGCGACGGCATCGCTCAGGTGCGCGTGACGCTCCTCTGGCAAACGGGCGAGGAGCCGAACGCGGCCGCTCAGGCTTGTGGCCAGTCGTCGCTCGCGGTGCGCCAATCCGGCACGCCGACTCCGACGCCGACCAGCACCGCTACGCCGAAGGCGACTGCGACGGCCACGGCGACGCCGAATCCGACCGGCACGCCGATCACCACCCGGAGCCTGAGCCACAGCCCGACCAGCGGTCCGGTCGGGACGACGGTCCAGGTGACCGGCACCGGCTTCCAGCCCGGCGAGACGGTCGATCTCTACTTCACCTCGACCCGCACCACGCCGATCGCGAGCCCTCGCGCCGACAACCTCGGTCGCATCAGCGCGCAGATCACGATGCCGGAGGCGCCGGCGGGTTACCTGCTGGTCGCCGCCAAGGGTCGCACCAGCGGCGCAACCGCCTCCAAGTCGTTCAAGATCACGCCGAAGCTGACGCGATCGCCGGCCAGCGGCTACGAGGGCCAGACGATCCAAGTCCAGGCCACCGGATTCGGCGCCTCGGAATCGGTGGATTTGCGCTGGGATTCCAGCTCTGGCACGGTCGTGGCGCGGCTCACGACGAACGCGAACGGCAGCGCGAGCGGCTCGTTCAAGATCCCAGAGAACAGCGCGCGCGGCCAGCACAACCTGTACGGCATCGGCGCGACCAGCGGCGTCAGCACGTCGGTCTCCGTGGAGGTGCTCGCGCTCAACATCTCGGTCTCGCCGAGCACCGGCAGCCCGCGGAATAAGGTCACGGTCTCCGGCTCGGGCTTCGCGCCGAACGAGACAGTGGACGTCTTCTGGGATGGCAGCTCGACGGCGGCGGAGAACGGCAAGGCAGATGCGAGCGGGAACGTCAGCATCACCTCGAGCGTCCCGCTGATGCCGACCGGCAGCCATCCGGTCAAGCTGAAGGGCCGCTCGAGCGGTCGCCAAGGGACGGCGCAGTTCAACGTCGTGCAAAGCGTGGAGCTCAACCCGACTTCCGGGCAGGGCGGCACGCAGGTGACCGTGAAGGGCCGCGGCTGGGATGCTGGCGCAACGGTCGGCATCTACTGGAACCGCACCGGCTCGAGCTCCGGCGTCCGCGTCTGCAACGTCGTCGCCAGCCATACGGGCTCCTTCACCTGCAGCTTCGTCGCGCCGAACGCCACGCCCGAGCGCTATCCGGTCGTCGGCGTGAGCGGCAGCCGGACCGCCTCGGCGACGTTCCGCGTCACCGGCGGGCAAGGCGCAAGCGGCAGCACGATCGTTGCGTCTGTCTCCCCGGAGAGCGGCTCGCCGCGTGACTACGTCACCGTCACCGGCACCGGGTTCAAATCTGGTGAGACGGTCGAGGTCCGCTTCAACGGCTCGTCGACGGTGGAGGCTACCGGCAAGGCGGACAGCAATGGCCGTGTCAGTATCCGCGTCCGTGTCCCGCTGATGCCGAATGGTGCGCGCCCCATCGAGCTGCGCGGCACGTCGAGCGGCAGCACGGGCGTGGTTCTGTTCGACGTCGTCGAGCAGCTGGAGCTGTCGCCCACCAGCGGCGCTGCGGGCTCGACCTTCCTGATCAAGGGACGCGGCTGGAACGCCAACTCCACCGTTGACATATACTGGAACCGCACGGGCTCCAGCG
>CALGSZ010000079.1 GCA_937901745.1 uncultured Chloroflexota bacterium
GCAAGGCGGACAGCAATGGCCGTGTCAGTATCCGCGTCCGTGTCCCGCTGATGCCAAACGGCCCGCGGCCGGTCGAGTTGCGCGGCACGTCGAGCGGCAGCACGGGCGTGGCACAGTTCGTCGTCGTCGAGCAGCTGGAGCTCTCGCCGACGAGCGGCCAGGCGGGCAGTGACCTGCTGATCAAGGGCCGTGGCTGGAACGCCGGCGAGTCCGTCGACATCTACTGGAACCGCACGGATTCCAGCGCGGGGCAGAAGATCTGCACGATTACGGCCTCTAGCACCGGCTCCTTCACCTGCAACGTCAAGGTGCCGAGCAACGCGAGCACCGGGACCTTCCCGCTGGTCGGCATCAGCGGCGACCTGACCGCATCGACGACGTACAAGGTCACTGGCGTCAAGGTGGCGAGCCTCGAGGAGCCGACGGAGGCGCCAGCGGCCGAACCGACCGAGGAGTCCACGCCCGAGCCGGCAACGCCGGAAGCGACCGGGACTCCGACATCGGAGGAGGAGACTCCCGAGCCGACGACGGAGGCGACGCCGATCCCGACGCCGGAAGAGGTGACTCCGGAACCGACCGAGACGCCGGTCGTGGACGAGCCGGAGCCCACACCCGAGGCGACGGAAGCCGAAGATGGCGAGGAGGCTCAGGTCGAGGAATCGACGACCAGCGACGCGACCGCTGAGGACGGTCAAGGCGAGGAAGCCGCACCGGACGAGGCCGAGGAGGCGGTGCCGGCTGAGGCGCCAGCGCCGGAGAGCGAGCCGCAGCCGACGCCGGAGCCGGTCGTTCGCGAGCTGGTGTTCGCCCCGGTGGCTGACACCTCTGTCTCAGCCGCGGCGCCCGACGCTCCGCAGGCTCCGGAGGCCATCGGCACGCTCGCCGCGGGTGGACCGGACGGCGCGGTGGCGCTCCTGACCTTCGAGGTCACGGGGATCGCCCCAGGCTCGGTCGTCGAGGCGAAACTGGCGCTGACGAATGTCGGCGAGAGCGGCGCGGCTGGCGGCGCGGTCCTGTACGCGACGGACTACTGGCTCGATGAGGCGGCGACATACCAGACTGCCCTGGTCAGCGGGCTGCCGCAAGCCGTGGGCAGCGACGGCGCGCCGACCATCATCGAATGGCTCGAGCCGTGGGCGGAAACGACCGTTGACGTCACCGGCGTCGTCGCGGCGGACGGCACTATCACGTTCGTCATCGCAGGCGCACCGGACTCGCCGCTCCTCCTCGGCAGCCGCGAGAGTGGCGCGCCACCGCGACTCATCGTGACGGTGGTAGAGCAGCCGCAGGAGTAGGAGCTACGTCGCATCAGTGAGTGGAGCGGCCGTGCGGAATCTCGCGCGGCCGCTCTGCATTGTCAGTCACTTGGATGACGCCGAACGGCACGATAATGGTGGGGAATCGATCCGAGACAACCTGTCAACTCTTGCCGATCCGCGCCAAAGTGCGACAATGATTTACGTATGCTGCCTCATGCGGCGCCACGGCTCGGGCGTGGTCCGCGTGATTTCGGTCAGGTCCACCTCATGACTGCTACACCGGCTCCACCCACAGATCCGGCAGTGCGTGCATCACGCCTGCCGCGATTAGGCCGCGGATTCTCTGCACTGCGACACCGAAATTACCGGCTCTTCTTCTCTGGCCAGGCCTTCTCCGTCATCGGCTCATGGATGCAATCCACCGCTCAATCCTGGCTGGTCGTCTCGCTCACGTCCTCCGCGTTCGCCCTCGGCCTCGTCAATGTCTGCCAGTTCGCTCCGGTCCTCATTCTGGGGCTGTACGCCGGCGTCGTTGCCGACCGCGTCGCCAAGCGCACCGTGCTACTTACCACGCAGGCGGTCTCCGCGCTGCTGGCCGGGACGCTGGCGGTGCTCGTCGCGACAGGCCGCGTCCAGCTTTGGAACGTCTATGCGCTGGCTTTGGGCTTGGGCGTCGTCAATTCGTTCGACATGCCCGCCCGGCAGGCCCTTGTGGTCGAGCTGGTCGGCCGCGAGGACCTGCCGAATGCGATCGCACTCAATTCGTCGCTGTTCAATGCAGGTCGCCTGGTCGGGCCAGCTGTTGCCGGAGCGCTGATTGCCTCCCTCGGCACCGCGGCCTGCTTCGCGCTCAATGCTGTCAGCTTCCTCCCGGTCATCGTCGGCTTGGTGATGATGCGCGTGCCGCAAAGGCCGCGCCGAGTGCATGAATCCCGCTGGGCTCAGCTGCGCGAAGGTCTCGCCTATGTCCGCAATACGCCAGTAGTTGGCCTGACGGTGCTGCTCGCGGGATTCGTGACGACTTTCGGCCTAAACTTCGGCGTCTGGATTCCGCTTCTGGCGAAAGAGACGTACGGAGTTGGGGCGGGACAATTCGGAATCTTCCTCTCCGCCCTAGGGCTCGGTGCCCTCATCGGTGCGCTGTCGCTTGCCTTTTATAGCCGCGGCGCACAGGCAAACGCTATGGTTGCTACGGCGGCAATCCTGGGTGTCGGTGAAGTCTGTCTCGGTTTGCTGGCGAGCGTGCGGGGGCCGATCTTCCTGGCGCTGCTCTTGCTGCCGATACTCGGGTTTGCGATGACCTCGACGATGGCGATGGCGAACACGACCATTCAGACGGCGACGCCGGACGCGCTGCGTGGCCGCGTGCTCAGCGTCTACCTGACCGTCTTCTCGGGCTCGGTGCCGATCGGCGCGCTGATCTCCGGCACCACCGCCAACGTTCTGGGCACGCCGGCGTCTATCCTGATCGGCGGAAGCGTGACGGCGCTGGCTGCCGCATTGATCGGCACCCGGACGGGCGCGCTCTCAATGGCCATGGCGCGCGTCCGGCGGACTTCCGCGCAGACTCCAGCCACGCACCAACCGGCAGCGCACCCCACCTCGTCTGGGAAGGATTGACAATCGAATGCCGTTCGGCTTCTTCGCAATTGTTAGCCTGCTGTACGCGGTCGTTGCCGTCCGTGTCATCGCCGACCTCGCGCGTCGTCGCCACGAGGTGTTCGACCGCCACTTCACCGAGCGGGACCGCTACTACGTCGGCCAGGCCGCGTTCTTCGTCCTGGTCCCCATCTCTGTCGCTCTCCACGAGCTCGGACACGCGATCGCGGTCTGGAGCTTCGGCGGCCGCGTGACCGACTGGGGCTTCTACGTCTTCGCGGGTTACGTCAGCTACGTCGGACCGCTGACCGAGACGCAACGCATCCTCGTCGCGCTCGCGGGATCGTTGGTCAACGTCCTGCTCGCCGGCGCGGCTCTCGCGCTTGTCTTCCTTCGGCAGCCACCGATGCGCGCCGCGTTCAACGAGTTGCTCTTCCAGTTCGCGGTGATCTCGGGAGCGAATGCTCTCATCTTCTACCCGCTGCTGGATTTCGCCACCGGGATGCAGGGCGACTGGACTCAGATCTACGACGGCGGCCGCCCCGCGGTGAGCGGCCTGATCTTCATCGGGCACGTCGGCATCCTCCTCGGGTCGTATCTGCTCTGGAAGAACGATCGCGTCAGGGCGCGCTTGGCCGAGCGCACGGCCGTCCCGCCCGGCGCCACCCGCCGCCTGCTCGGGATCGCCCGCCAGGCGCCGCATCAGGCGCAGAGCGTGGCCGGGACCAGCGTGACACCGGAAGAGCGACGGCTCATCCAGGCCGCGCAGCGTGTCGCCAGCGGCTGGTCGTTCCCGCTGAGATCGCGGCTCGAGCGCCGGCCAGATGGCTCGCTGCTCGCGCTCGTTTGGAGCAGCGGCGGGGCGCAGCGGAGCGTGATCGCGCACGTCACGCCTGACGGGAGCGTTCGCGTGTTTGGAACCGTCCAAGAGGACGGCGCGCAATCTGCCTCCGCGCCGCGTGTGATCGCCAGCTGGCCAACGATGCCGAGCGAAGATGATCTCGTGATTGGGCTTCGCGTGGGACTGGAGACAGTGGACGGCTGGCCGGTAACGGCGCCGACGAGTTACCCGACCTCAATCTGACGAGCGCCCCTCACGTATCCGATCCCTCGGCGAGCGTGTCCAAGGGATCCGGAAAGGGCGAGACCAGGGGCTCGCGAGCGGGCGCCGGCATCGCGCGACGCGCGGGGATGACCGGCAGCTGATCGAGTGGCCGCCAGGAGCGGTCGCCCCGCCATGGACGATAGGCTCGCGCGCGCAGGAGATCCCGCGCCGTTTCCTCCGTGACAGGCGTCAGTGATCCCGCGTGCGCCGAGTAGAGGTAATATTCGCCGCGTTCGTCTTGCAGTAGAAGCGTTCCCCAACTATGCGCCTCGCCAGCGATGATTCGATAGCGGGGTATCGGGCCGGGGTGGCCTGGGGGCATCATTTTCCTCCAGGGCGGGACTTTTGTCCCGATTCAGACATGACTTTTGTACTAGTCATATTCAGTCATGCCGTGACGCGGCGTCAACCCCAATAACTCTGGACGAGGCACCAGTTCCCTGCCCACGCCGTGCGTAACCCCAGCAACAAAGCCGCGGAATCGTTAGATCGCTTGATATACGTACAATTGACACTATGAATTCCGGTTCATAGAGTACGACCGGACTCGCCTGACAGTCCCGATCAGCGTGTGGACACGAGGACGAGGCGGCATTTCCTGGTCGTTTTCGCTTCTCAGAAGAGGCCGAGCTCTCGTCGCTCACGCGATCTCAATAGACGCAGGGCAAAGCTCCCTGACCGGGGTGGCTGTTGTCCGCAGTTCCTAGCTTCCATCGGCGAGGTTGGCGCTAAAGCGGTCGGTGCTGGCATGTGATTCAACGTCCTGCCAACCCGCATCGCCGGCTCGCGTTCCCCTTCAAGGCGGAGCGATGGGGCGAGGGAAAGGGGCAGGAAGATGACGAGCCGGGAGGGGCGATTCCCGCGGAGAGCTGGACTGCGGCTAGTCGTGT
>CALGSZ010000080.1 GCA_937901745.1 uncultured Chloroflexota bacterium
GTTCGACGCCAAATGTGTCAGCTCGCCCTCTACATGCGCCAAGAACGATCGCTTCCGTCCAGAGTTGAAGCAATGCGGCTAATCATGGTCCACAACCGCTACCAAGAACGCGGCGGGGAGGATGGCGTCTTCGAGGCCGAGCAGGCGCTGCTGCGCCGGTGCGGGCACGAGGTGCTGACGATCGAGTTCGACAACCATGCCATCCCCGCGTCGCCCTCCCCGGTGCAGGCCGCCCGGCTGGCCGCGGGCACGGTCTGGTCGCGCGCGGCGGCCCGGCGTGTCGCGCGGGCAGTGGCGGAGCATCGCCCGGAGGTCGTCCACATCCACAACACCTTCCCGCTCGCGTCGCCGTCGGTCTATCGGGCCGCCCGTTCGGCGGGCGCCGCCGTCGTCCAGACGCTGCACAATTTTCGGCTCGTCTGCCCAAACGCTCTCCTCTTCCGCAACGGTCACGTCTGCGAGGCGTGCGTCGGCGCGCGGGTACCCCTGCCGGGCGTCCGCCACGCCTGCTACCACGGGTCGCGCGCGCAGACGGGGGTCATCGCGGCGATGCTCGCCGTCCACCGGGCGCGCGGCACCTACCGGCGAGAGGTGGACCGCTACATCGCTCTCACGGAAGCGTCGCGCCGGGTCTTCATCGCGGGCGGGCTGCCGGCGGAGAAGATCGCGCTCAAGCCGAACTTCCTCGATCCGGCGCCGGAGCCAGCGGCCGGCCCGGGCGATCATTTCCTGTTCGCCGGCCGGATCGCGGAGTACAAAGGGGTGCACCTGCTCCCCCGCGCCTGGGCCAAGCTGGCCGCGCCGCCCCCGCTGCGCATCGCCGGCGATGGGCCAGAGCTCGCCGCGCTCCAGGCGTCCGCGCGTGGGCTCGCGGCGGTGCAGGTGCTGGGTCGGGTCAGCCGCGATGAGGTGCTGGCCGAGCTGCGCGGCGCCCGCGCGCTCATCTTCCCCTCGCTCTGGTACGAGGCATTCCCGCTGACGATCGTCGAGGCGTTTGCCTGCGGGCGGCCGGTGATCGCCTCGCGGCACGGGGCGATGGCGGAGCTGATCGAGGACGGGCGGACGGGGCTCCTCTTCACGCCCGGGGATGCGGACGATCTGGCGGCGAAGGTGGCCTGGGCCTGGGAGCACCCGGCGGAGATGCAGCGGATGGGCGCGGCGGCGCGGGCAGAATTCGAGGCGAAGTACACGGCGGAGCGCAACTACGCGATGCTGATGGAGATCTACGCGCAAGCGATCGAGGAGCGGAAGCGATCACGATGAAAGCACTGGTGACGGGCGGCGCGGGCTTCATCGGCTCGCACCTGGCGGAAGGCTTGGTCCGGCGCGGGCACGAGGTCCGCGTCTTCGACAACCTCTCGACCGGCTCGCTGGACAACCTCGCGCCCGTGCGGGACGCCGTCGAGGTGGTGATCGGCGATCTGCGGGACGACGAGGCGGTCAACCGGGCGGTGGAAGGCGTCGAAGTCGTCTTTCACCAGGCCGCCGATCCATCGGTGCCCCGCTCCATCTCCCACCCCCGGGATTGTTACGACATCAACGTTCTGGGGACGCTCAACCTGCTTGCCGCCGCGCGGGATGCGGGATGTCGGCGGGTCGTCTTCGCCTCCTCCTGCGCGGTCTATGGCAACGATCCGCGCCAGCCCAAGAGCGAGGAGCTGCCGCCCGCGCCGGAGTCGCCGTACGCGTCCAGCAAGCTTGCCGGGGAGGAGCTCTGCCAGGTGTTCACCCGCGTCTATGGTCTCGAAGCCGTCGCGCTCCGCTATTTCAATGTCTACGGTCCCCGGCAGTCACCGGACGGCCCCTACGCCTCGGTCATCCCACGCTTCATCGCCGATCTGAAAGCCGGCGCGCGGCCCCGCGTCTTCGGCGATGGCGAGCAAACGCGCGATTTCATCTTCGTCGGCGATGTGGTCGAAGCCAACCTGCGCGCGGCGACGGCCGACGAGGCGGTCGGCGAGGTGGTCAACGTCGGCTCGGGCCGGTCCACGAGCCTCAACACCCTCCTGACGGTGCTGGCGCCGCTGATCGGGAACACGGTCGAGCCGATCTACGAGGCGGAGCGGCCCGGCGATGTGCGCCACTCGCTCGCGGAGACGTCGAAAGCGCGCCGTCTGCTCGGCTTCGAGGCGCAAACGTCGCTCGCGGAGGGTCTGGCGCAAACGGTGCGCGGCTGAGCGGGGACATCATGAGCGAACCGAAGGAGAAGGAGTACTCGATGCGGATACTCGTCACCGGCGGGGCGGGATTCATCGGCAGTCACCTGGTCGACCGGCTGCTGGAGCAGGGGCACATCGTCGTCGCGGCGGACAACTTCCTGACCGGCCGCTACACCAACCTCTGCCACGTCGAGGGACACCCCCGCCTGCAGATCGTCCACCAGGACCTGTCGCGGCCGCTCTCCGATCCGGCCTTCGATGCGCCGTTCGACCGGATCTACAACCTCGCCAGCCCGGCCAGTCCCCGCGGCTACAGTCGCTACCCGATCCAAACGCAGCTCGTCAACGCGCTCGGCACGTACCAGGTGCTGGAGCTCGCCCGCCGCGACGGCGCCCGCTTCTTCCAGGCATCCACCTCCGAGGTCTACGGCGAGCCGCGGGTCCACCCGCAGCGCGAGGACTACTGGGGCAACGTCAACCCGAACGGCCCGCGCTCCTGCTACGACGAGGGAAAGCGCTTCGCCGAGAGCCTCGTGATGGAGTTCCACCGGCAATTCGGCCTCGACGTGCGCATCGCCCGCATCTTCAACACCTACGGCCCCCGCTCGCACCCGCGCGATGGCCGGGTCGTGCCGAATTTCTGCGTCCAGGCGCTGCTCGGCGAGCCGATCACGATCTACGGAGACGGCAGCCAAACGCGCTCCTTCTGCTACGTGGACGATCTGGTTCGCGGCATCATCCTCTTGATGGAGACCGAGGGGCTCGCCGGCGAGGTGGTCAACCTCGGCAACCCGGACGAATACACGGTGCGCCAGCTGGCGGAGCAGATCATCGCCCTCGCCGGCTCGCGCTCGGAGCTCAGCTTCAAGCCGCTGCCGACGGATGACCCGACCCGGCGCCGGCCGGACATCAGCAAGGCGCAGCGGCTCCTCGGCTGGCAGCCAACCGTCTCGCTGACCGATGGGCTCACCGCGACGCTCGCGTACTTCCGCGAGACGCTGCCGCGCCTCACCGCCGCGGACACCACCCGCCTCGCGAGCTGACGAAAGGAAGGACGTACGACGATGGCCGGCGTTCACAATACGCTAGCCGGCCACACCGGCGCCGAGTAGACTATCCGGGACACTGTCAATCGTTACCGCTGTCCTGTTCATAACAGGCCCGTCCGGCGGCGAAAGGAACTGCCGTGGACCTCACGCTGCATCAACTGTTCAAAATCGGCCGACGTTGGTGGTGGCTGCTCGCGCTTGCGCCCATCATCGCCGGTGCGGTGGCCTACGCGACGAGCTCGCGCCAGCAGCCGCTCTACTCCGCCAGCGCGACGATCGAGGTCAACCCGCCGCAAACCTCCGGCAGCATCGACTACAGCGCGCTGCAGGGCAGCAAGTCGCTCGCCGAAACCTACCGCCAGCTGATCACGACGCGGAAGGTGCTGGAGCCGCTCATCACGGAGCTCGGTCTGCCGTTCGGCGTCGAAGAGCTGCAGCGGAAGGTGTCGGCCAGCACCGTGGGTGATACGCGCCTGGTCCGGATCTCCGTCTCCGATCCCGATCCGGAGGCCGCCGCCGAGATCGCGAACGCGGTCGCCAACCGCTTCGCGACCTACACCCGCGAGCGCACCATCGAGCTCTCCAGCCCGTACCGCACCGCGCTCGATCAACAGATCGCGGACGTGCAGAACCAGATCCGGGACACGCAGCGGCAAATCCGCGACCTGGAGAGCGGGCCGAACGCGACCGATCCAGAAACGCAGGACACGCTCTTCGCCCTCCGCGCGACGCTGAACCAGCTGCAGCAGTCGTACCGCGAGCTGATCGTCGCCGTGAATCAGATGGATCTCGCCGCGGCGGCCGCGCAAACGCAAGTCACCGTTGCCGAGGAGGCCATCCCGCCGAAATCGCCCTACGCCCCACGCACGATGCTCCACACGGTCCTGGGCGCGTTCGCGGGACTGTGCCTCGCGGTGGGCGCGGTCGGGCTCTTGGAGTACCTGGATAACACGGTCAAGGCCGGCCTCGACTTCACGCAGCTGATCGGCGCGCCGGTCCTCAGCGTGGTCGGCATGGTCCCGAAGATGACGGCCGGCCGGGGTCAGCTCTTCGTGCTCGATCGCCCGAACTCGACGGTCGCCGAGAGCATACGCCTGCTGCGCACCAACCTGGAGTTCGCGGCGGCGACGAAGGAGATCACGACGCTGGCAATCACCAGCTCGCAGCCAGCCGAGGGGAAGAGCACGATCACGGCGAATCTCGGCGTCGCCCTCGCTCAGCGCGGGTTCACGGTCGTCATCATCGACGCTGATCTCCGCCGCCCTGTGCAGCACCACATCTTCGGCGTCCGCAACGAGCAGGGGCTCACGACGCTGCTGACGCACCCGGATCTTCCGTGGCAGCGTGTCGTCCACCCGGTGCTCGGGCCGAATCTCTCGGTGATGACGAGCGGTCCGCTGCCACCGAACCCGTCCGACCTCCTCAGCCTCGACCGCTTCTCCGAGCTGCTCAAGGAGATCTCGCTGGCGGTCGATATCGTGCTCCTCGACACGCCGCCTGTTCTGGTCGTCACCGATCCTCTGGTCGTCGCCTCCGCGACGGACGGCGTGGTGATCGTCAGCTGGGCCGGGCACACGCGGATCGACGCGCTGCAGCGGACCGCCGCGACGCTCGCCCAAGGCGATGTCCGGATCGTCGGGGTCGTCCTCAATCAGCAGCGCGGGCGCGATGCCGAGGGGTACTACTACTATTACTACACGCAGGGGTACTACCCAGGGGACGACAGCACGCCGCCAGGCCCGGCGCGAACCGGCGAGGGCGCCAAGCCCGGCCTAGACGCGCCGAGCCGATCGCCAGTCTAGCGTCGCCCGCGCCTCTTGCGTCGCGAGCGACGGCGCCAGAACGACCAGCCCCGGCGCTGAGAAGGCTGCGGCGTCTCGGTCTCTTGGCTCTCGATTGGGGGCAAGATGGACAATTCGGGCGGCATTGGGAGTTGCCCGGACGATGGGCGCTGCCCAAGGCGATGCCGCCCGATCCCGCGCGGCGTAACCGGCGCGGGCGGCGGCTCCGGCGTCGTCTTCGCGTTGTTGAGCTGAGCTTCGAGCTCGGCGATGCGGCGATGGGCAGCGGCAAGCTGCTCCTGAAGGAGCTGCACCAGTCGCTCGACGAACGCCACATCGGCTTCCGCGCGGGCGATCGCGGCGTCGCGCTCGGCCGCGAGCCGGCCGTTCTCTCGCGCCAGTAGCTCGACGCGCTCGGCCAACGGCCACAGCACGCCATCCCGCAGCTCTTCCAGGATGCCCTCGATGGCAGGGGATCGTGGCAGCGCCGTCTCGATCACGGTGTCTTCGCCCTCGGCTGCCTTGGGCGAGGCCAGCGCGCCATTCTCCGTCTGGGCCAGCGACACCACGTCGGCCAGCCGCACGAGCTTGCCGTGCTGACCACCATAGGCAGGGAGCTTGCCGTGCACGATCCACTTGCGGAGCGTCCGCGGCGACACCCCGACCACCCGACTGGCATCGTCAATGGTGACTTGATCGTCCTGGGCGCTCATCGTCTCATCAAGAATCGCTTAGATGCAGATGCCCGAAATCATACAAGATTCATGCGAGATTCGGAACCAGCGAGCCATCAACGCCGCTCGCGACCATGAACGATGAGGCGACGGCAACTCGACGCGCGCTGCGCTCGCGCCCCGTCCCCCTCGTTCTTCCCGTTTCGGGCGATCGCGCGAACCGACTCGTCGGCTCCCCTCACAGCGCCCGCTCCAGCCACGCGGGCGGACTATGTCTACGACGAAATCTGCACGCTCGCAACCGTACGTTCGGTTGACTTACCATCGAAAGCATCTTAGGATCGAGTCAAACTAACGATTCCAACCGATTGCAGCCTTGGTTGACGGATTCCATGGGAGGAGTCGCCTCGCATGTCGGATTTCGTGCACCCAAATACCCTCGGGAAGACGACATCCCGTCGCGTCGTACTCCGAACCGGCGCGAAACTCGCCTATGCGACACCAATAATCGCGGCGACCTTTACGCTGGCT
>CALGSZ010000081.1 GCA_937901745.1 uncultured Chloroflexota bacterium
GGTGCTGCACACGACCGATCGGATCGGCCAGCCGAAGGTCGAGTCGGCCAAGCAGGCGATCACGGACCTCAATCCGGACGTGAACGTCATCGAGCATCCCGTGCGCCTCACCAAGGAGAACGCGCTCGACATCATCGCCGGCTACGATCTCGTCATCGACGGCGCGGACAACTTCCCGACCCGCTACCTGATCAACGATGCCTGCGTCCTGCTCGGCAAGCCGAACATCCACGCCGGTGTCGAGCGCTTCTCCGGTCAGGTCACGATCTTCGGCGGCGAAGGGCCGTGCTACCGCTGCCTCTTCCGTGAGCCGCCTCCCCCCGGCCTCGCGCTCAACTGCGCCGAAGCCGGCGTCCTCGGCGTCTTGCCTGGCCTGCTCGGCCTCCTGCAAGCGGTGGAGGCGATCAAGCTGATCCTCGGAATCGGCGAGCCGCTGGTCGGTCAACTGCTCACCTACGATGCCCTGAGCATGACCTTCCGCAAGGTCCGCATCCCGCGCGACCCGGCCTGCCCGATGTGCGGCCCGGATCGCCCTGACTCGCTCGACGACATCGAGTACACGGACGTCTCCTGCGCCATCCCGAGCCCGGCCGCGGCATAAGCGACCGGGCCTACCATTTCCCCTCCGCGCCGCCGGCAGCGAAGGTCGCCAAGGCGACCCTCACGTCCGCATGCCCGCGCCGAGCGGAGTGCTCCCCTCCCCCATCACACCATCCGTGCCTCCGCCTCATGCGTAGTAAGCGTGAGTGCCAACACGCGGCCGGACCGATCGCTATCAGGAGGGGAGCAGATGAAGCGATTCCTCGTCGTACTCGTGTCAATGCTCACCGTATTCGCGGCGATGACGGCCGTCGCCCAGGAGAGCGCGACACTAACGGTGAGAGAAGATCCGGTCTACGGCTCCTACCTCGCCGATGCTGACGGCATGACCCTCTACATGTACACCCGCGATCTGCCGAACCAGAGCAACTGCTACGACCAATGCGCGGAGGCGTGGCCGCCGTTCACTGTCGAGGGCGAGCTCAGCCTACCCGAGGATGTCCCCGGCACGCTCGGCACGATCACGCGGGACGATGGCACGACCCAAGTGACCTACAACGAGATGCCCCTGTACTACTGGCAGGCCGACACCCAGCCAGGCGACACCACCGGTCAAGGCGTCGGCGGCGTCTGGTTCATCGTCGCGCCGGGCGCCGACTTCCCCAGCTTCGGCGTCATGCCGCAAGCGACGCCAATGGCGAGCCCCGGTCCTGAAACAGCCGCCACCGTCCTCCTCATTCGCCGCAGCCCGGAGCTCGGTGACTTCCTCATCGACTCCAACGGCATGACCCTCTACCTGTTTACCCGCGACGAGACCCCGGGTGAGAGCGCCTGTTACGACGATTGCGCCACGCGCTGGCCGCCGCTGACGACGACCGGTCCCGTCAGCCTGGCGCCCGGTATCCCCGGCGAAGTCGGGACGATCACCCGCACCGACGGCACGATGCAGGTGACCTACAACGGCATGCCGCTCTACTACTACGCCGACGACACGGAGGCCGGCGACACCAACGGCCAAGGCGCCGGCGATGTCTGGTTCGTCGTGCAAGTCGTCCCCCCCGCTAGCACGCCGGAAGCCGGCACGCCGATGTCGGGCTAATCGCACCCCAGCGGCATGGCGATGCGGCGCCCGAGGCTCCCCGACCCGGGCGCCGCATTCGCTCTTAGGACCACGATCGGGAAAACACGCTGAAAAGCGCTCGGCCGAGGGTCACCCCGTCCCGCCTACACCCTCGGCCGAGCCACGAGGACGAGCCGGCACCTCACCCGGCTCGGGCGTCGTCACCAGCGCCGCCCGCACGACCAGCCGCTCACGATACGTCCCGGCCGCCGCGTCCCAAGCCCCTGCGCAAGTGATCAGCGTCACGACCTCGCCATCCGTCGGCCCGGTCAACTCGACCCACGTCGCGCTGCGCTCCGCCGAGTACGCGCGCGCCCACATGACCCGATAGCGATAACGCTTCCCGCCCCTGCAGAGGACGATCACCTCATCGCCGCGCCGCAGCTCGCCAAGGCGCGCGAAGATCGCGGGCTCGCCCTCGGGCGTGGAGACATGCCCGGCGAAAACCGCGTTGCTGCCAGTCCCCGGCGGAGCCGAGTCGTCGTACCACGCCACGATCCACGGCGTCGTCGGGTCCTGCATCTTGCCGTCAACCGTGGTGAGGACCTCGACCCGCGCAACGATATCGATCGCCGCGATCGCGAGCGCGATCGGTCGCTCGCCCGCCGCCTCCGCGTCGTCCTGCCGGCGCGCAAGCAATCCGCTCAACGCGGCGAGTCCGGCTCCGATCAGGCGGCGACGCGGCAGCGATGGGGATCTCAAGCAGTCGTCTCCTCGACGCGGCAACAAACGAGCCGCAAGGGTACGCGGACATGTCAGCCAGCACAACCTCCATCGCCGCTAATCGGCCAGCATTTCCCATTCACTCTGGCAAACGAAGACCCGCGAGCCGCTTACGTCAGTCCAGCGACTCGCGGGATTTCACTTGGATAAGGACGGCGCGCCTGCCGCCCCGCCCCTCACCCGCTTTGCTTAGCGTGCCGCGCGATTACCGGCGTGTCCGCAACCCGGCGGTGCTCCCCGTGCCCGTATTCGGCAGCTCTGTCACACCGCCGACTTCGTCCGTGTAGTCTTCTTCGGGCTCTTCCGGCGCCGGCAGGATGTCGTACCAGTCGCAGACAACCTGCTCGCCCGCCTCGAGCTCGAGCGTCACCACGCCGCCGGTGTCCGTCGCGCTGTCGTCGTAGAGCACTTCGTCGTCGGTGAAGTCCCGGCAATAGACATAGGCGCCCAGGTACGCGGAGAAGACCGCCGGATCCTCGGTGATCGTCACCGTGCCCGGCGGGCCGAAGAACGCGACGTAGCCAAACTCGTCGGTTATGCCGATCGCGCCGTTGACATCGAACGTCACCCCTTCAACCGCATTCTGGTGACATTCCTCATAGATGTCCGGCCCAACGCCCGTGTGGCACTCCGCCTTGTGGATCTCCAGCGTCGCATCGTCCTGACTTGCTCCGACTCCCGCGACGTAGAAGCTGCCATCCGTTTGCGCCGCTCCCCCGTCCGCTGCCGCCACGATTAGGCCAATCGCCATCGCGACGACAATCGCCAGCCGTCCAAGTCTCGTCAGTCGTCGCATCTCCCGTGGACCTCCCCTTCTATCCGCATGGCACGACGCGGACTCCCTCTCAGCGCCCGGCGGATCGGGTCGCATTGGCGCGGGGCGTACGTACGCGGGTTATCAACGGGGATGCGTGCATCATAGCGCCCGGAGGCTGGCATTGCAAGCGCGACCGCGCCCCGGCGGAATCGGCAGCGCGCTCGGGCGCTCACCCGCGCATCGCCCCAACCCCGCGCGGGATGCCCGCCGCCGCTGGAAACACTCAATTGCAGCTGGGAAATGCTGACGTCGAGTGACGCCCGGCTTAGAGGGGCATTGACAGGGTGGATCTATCGCCAGCCAGGCCAGCGCGGCGCCATCGCGAACGCCTCGGCCCGCCGGGCCGCCAGCTCGCGCGTGCCGATCGCCTTGGCGAGGAGCCGTCGCACCGCCACCTCGGTCTCCTCCGCCTCTTGCGGCCGCGCCAGATAGTGACCCTGGGCCTGCGTGAAGCCGAGCTCGCGCAGCTGGGCATATTGATCGGCCGTCTCGATCCCCTCGCCAGCCACATCCATCCCGAGCACGCGCCCCAAGCCGACGATGGATTGAGCGATCAGCGCATCCTTCGCGCTCCCGCCCAACCCTCTGACGAACGACTTGTCGATCTTGATGACGTCGATCGGCAGCCGCTTGAGATGGCTCAGACTCGAATAGCCAGTGCCGAAATCATCGAGCGCGAGCCGCACGCCCAGCTCATGCAGGCGCTGGAGCGTCGCCAGCGCCCCATCCACGTCGTCCATCAGCACCGACTCCGTGATCTCCAGCTGGAGCAAGCTCGCATCGAGTCCGGACGCCTGCAGCGTCGCGGTGACGTCCTTGAGAAGCTCCGGGTGATGGAACTGCCTGACCGAGAGATTGACGCTGACCACGAGCGGTGGGTTGATCCCCGCGTGCTCCTGCCAGATCCGCGCCTGCCGGCACGCCTCGCTCAGCACCCACTTGCCGATCGGCAAGATCAGCCCGATCTCCTCCGCCAGCGGCACGAACTCGTGAGGCAGAACGATTCCCCGCTCGGGATGCCGCCAGCGAACGAGCGCCTCGACCCCCACCGGAGCACCAGACGGCAGCGCGACGATCGGCTGGTAATAGACGACGAACTCCTCTCGCTCGACCGCCCGCCGCAAGTCCTGCTCCAGGCTCAGGCGCTTGCCGAGCACTTCATCAATCGCCGGATCGAAGGTCCGCACACTCCCCTTGCCCGCCCGCTTCGCCTGGTACATCGCCACGTCCGCCTCGCGAAGCAGGTCTGACGAGCTCTTTTGGCCTCCCTCCCCGATCGCGATGCCGACGCTGGCGCCCGTGTAGACCTCGCGCCCCGCCACGTCGAATGGCGCGGCAAAGGAGCGCACAACCCGCTGGGCGAGACTGACCGCCTCCATCGGATCGCGCACGTCCTCCATCACGATCGTGAACTCGTCCCCGCCCAAGCGCGCGATGGTGTCCCCGGCCCGCACGATCCGGGTCAGCCGCTTCGCCACGGCGACGAGCAGCGCGTCTCCTGCGTCGTGGCCGAGCGAGTCATTGACCACCTTGAAGTTGTCCAAGTCGAAGAAGAGCACCGCCACCGAGCTCTGCTGGCGCTGGCTGCGGAGAATGGCGCGCTCGAGCCGGTCGGAGAACAGCGCGCGGTTCGGCAGCCCCGTCAGCGGATCGTGGAATGCTTGGTACTGGAGCTTGGCCGCCAGCGCCTTGCTCTCGGTCAGGTCGATGAGCACGCCCTGCCAGTGCTGCGGCCCGCTGACGTCATCCGACAGCCGCGTGGCCTCATCGCGCAGCCACACCCATCGCTCATCCTTCGTCCGCACCCGGTACTCGGAGCGATCGGTCAGGCCGGAGATGCCCGCCAGGCGCAATCTCCCGTAAGCACGATCGCGGTCGTCCGGATGGATCAGCTCCACCCAGCGCTCCAGCTCCATTCCCAAGAAGGTGGCCGGATCGTAGCCGAGAATCGTCGCGATCTGAGGGCTTACATACGTGAAGCGCTCGACGCCGTCCTCCACGGTCGTCGTGTAGGTGATCGCCGGAATCTGCTCGATCAGCGCGCGATACTTCGCCTCCGCTTCCTTCTGCGGCGTCAGGTCGAACATCACGCCGTGCCAAGTTGGCGGCGCGCCGGAGCCATCAACCACCACACCGGCGTCGCAGCGGAGCCAGACGTACGCGCCGTCTTTCGCCCGGTGCCGAAACTCCGCGTGGAAGGCCGTCAAGCTGTCGGCGGATCGTTCGAGATTCGCCAGGAACTGGGCGCGATCGTCTGGATGGATCAGATCGACATACTCCGCCGAACTCCAGCGGGCGACGATCTGCTCCGCCTCATAACCCAGAATGCTGGTGACCTGCGGACCTATGTACGTGACTCGGTACTCGCCATCGACCACCGCGATGGAGAACGGGATTGCCGGGATCTGCTCGACGAGCGCCCGGTATCGCGCTTCCGCCGCCCGCAGTAGCGCCTCTGCCCGAACCCGCTCCGTCATGATGCGCGCCACGCCGACGATCCCGACGATCTCCCCCCGCCGGTTGCGCAGAGGGGATTTGGTCGTCAGCACCCAGGCGGGCGAATCCTCGTCCTCGCGGCACTCGAGCTGGTCGCAAATCGGTTCGCCCGTCATCAGCACGCGGATCTCATCGTCTCGGTACTTCCGAGCGAGCTCCGGCGGGAAGAAGTCGAAGTCGGTCCGCCCGATCACTTCGGACGGGTCGGATACGCCGAGATATGCCGCCACGGCCGCGTTCGCGCGGATGAAGCGCGACTCCCGGTCCTTCACGTAGAGAAGATCAGGCGCGCTCTCAATGACCGCCTGGAAGAGATCGCGCTCGGTCGCCAGCGCGTCTTCGACGTCCTGCTTGGCGCGATTCGCGGCGAGCTGAGCCCGCCACCGGGCAGCGCGCGCCTCGGCGAGCTCCAGGCGCGCCGCGAGTGCCTGGAGGCGGCTCCCGCGGCACACCAGATCGTCGAATCCGACCGTCGCGGCATCCACCGCCCGGTTGGCCGGGTCGGTCGCCAGCGCGATGAGGATGATGCGATCGCCCTCAGGTTGTGCCCGCAGCTCCCGGCCGTACGCCAGCGCGTCCCAAGCCGGATCATCCAGATCCAGCACGACCAGCGCGGGCAGTTCGCCGGCGGGATCGGGCAGCGATTGGGCCGGGATCTGCGCGGTGACATCGTAACCACGTCGCTCCAACACGCTGACGAGTTTCGAGCGCGCGCTCGCGTCGCCGGTGACTATGAGTGCTTTCATTGCGCCGCCTATCTGCCATGGCCTGTCCGACGTCAGCGTCTCTCCGGACCGGCCGCGATGCGCGGAAAAATCCCCGCCTGGCCAGTATGAGGCTGACAGTCGGACAGCCCAAGCGGCGCAGTTAGCAGGATGGTCCTGAAATGAATACAGATCCCGACGATGTGCTACCGTCAGCGCGGATGGAGCCGCCGCTTATCAACCTCCGGCGCCACCTCCCTTGATCCCCGGCTCGGTCAGCGCCGTCGGATCGAGCAGGCGATCCAGCTCCTCCGCCGAGAGATTCGTCATTTCGGCGGCCACTTCCTTGACGCGCCGCCCCTCGGCGTAGGCGCGCTTGGCGATCGCCGCCGCCGCGTCGTAGCCGATGATCGGGTTGAGCGCCGTCACCATGATCGGGTTCTTCTCGACCAACTCGGCCAGCCGCTCCCGGTTGACGGTGAAGCCGGCGATCGCCTTGTCGGTCAGGACCGTCGAGACACTCGCCAAGAGCTCGATCGATTGCAGCAGGTTGTGAGCGATCACCGGCAACATGACGTTCAGCTCGAAATTGCCATGCTGCGCCGCGACCATGACCGTCACGTCGTTCCCCATCACCTGGGCGCAGACCATCATCGTCGCCTCGGGGATCACCGGGTTGATCTTCCCCGGCATGATCGACGATCCGGGTTGCAGCGCCGGCAAGACGATCTCCGCCAATCCCGCCTGCGGACCGCTGTTCATCCACCGCAGGTCATTCGCGATCTTCATCAACGCCACCGCGTACGCACGCAGCGCCCCGCTCACCTCGACAGCGGTCTCCTGCGCCGCCTGCGCCGCGAAGTGATTCGTCGCCTCGGTGAACGGAAGCCCTGTCCGTTCAGCCAGCGCCCGTGCGACGCGTCCGCCGAACTCCGGATGTGCGTTCAGTCCCGTCCCGACCGCCGTTCCGCCGATCGCCAGCTGCAGGAGTCGCGGCATCGTCGCCTCCAGCCGCTCCCGCGCCAGCGCCACCTGCGCGGCCCAGCCGCTGATTTCCTGCCCGAGCCGGATCGGCGTCGCGTCCATCAGGTGTGTCCGGCCAGTCTTGACGACATCGTTCAGCTCCGCGGCCCGCCGCTCCAGCGTCTCCTGCAGCCGCCGCATCGCCGGTAGCAACCGTTCGTGCACTTCGAGCGCGGCGGCGACATGGATCGTGGATGGGATGACGTCATTGGAGCTCTGCCCCATGTTGACGTCGTCGTTCGGATGCACGACCCGCTGCCCCGCGCCCGCGATCTGCGAGGCGCGCGCGGCAATCACCTCGTTCGCGTTCATGTTGGTCGAGGTCCCGGATCCAGTCTGGAAAATGTCGATCGGGAACTCCCCGTCCCAGGCGCCGGCCGCGACCTCCTCCGCCGCCTGCTTGATCCACGCGGCTTTCTCCGCCGGCAACAATCCGAGCGCCGCGTTCACCTCCGCCGCCGCGAGCTTGATGAGGCCAAGCGCGCGCAAGAACGACCGGCCAAATCGCAGTCCGCTTATGGGAAAATTCTCAACCGCCCGCGCGGTCGTCGCCCCGTATAACGCGTTCGCCGGGACGCGCATCTCGCCCATGCTGTCCCGCTCGATCCGGAATCCTTCTTCCGTCATCGCTCCCATCCCTTCTGCGTGCTCGCGGTGCGTCACTCACGTCCAGCCGCGGGGATTGTAGCGACCAGCGAGCGTCGCTCGCGACAACATGGGCTTGCGTACATCATCAATCTCCCGGCCGCGCCAGCTCGGCTTCAGGGCCGGAAAGGATCTCAACGCATGTTGTCTCGCGTCGGTCTCCACCACCCTCGACAACAATTTTCTTGACAACGCAAGCGAACCTCGCGCACTCGCTATTGTCGCAAACAACGGAGTAAGCTGAACCAAGGAAATTCTCTTGAATCTTGCGCGATGTTCCACATTTGGAATTACGAATCACAATACCATCTTGCTACCTATTGACGGTCAGTTTCTCTCTGCGCTACAGTTATCCGCAGACCAGGAAGGGCAGCGATGCGACACACGGAGGGTTCAGGGTAGTCGGGCTCTTCGTGCGTGTCGTACTCTGCCTCTCCGCCGGCGCGAGGGTGTGGGGGCTCGCGCGGCCCGGCTGTTTCGACTTACGTCAAGGGGATAGGGGAATGCCGTCGCTGCTCCTCCGCTGCTGCGCGACATGCCGCTTTCACCGCGAAGGCGTCACCGGGACGACCGGAACGTGCAAGCATCCGGATCGTCAACCCATCGTGGGCCTGACGCCCTTCGTCCGTGATCTCGAGCTACCTTGCCGCATGGGCTGGGGCAGCGATCTTTGGGAGCCGCGAGACCCTGATGAGCAGCTGCCGTTCGTCGTCGGCCTGCGCGTCTGGGGCCCCTTCCCCGACGACGACACTCCCCTCGACAATCTGCCTGGCGACCTCCTGAGCTTCTTGCTCCGGTCGGCGGACGCCCTCTAATCGCTCATCGGACGTAGCCGGAGACGACCAGGAGCAGCTTCACAAACCGCGCGCCTATCCCCGGCTTATTCGGGAGCAGCGAACCCCTGAAGACGACTCGCGGCCGAGAGCCCGAATAGCCCTCGGCCGCGGCGCGAGATCGCTCGCTTCCCACCCGGTGGGCGCGCTCAACCCATAGAGGTCGTGCGCACCGGTCGGACCACGACCACGACGCGCTCGTCACCCGGCTGGTGCCACATATACTTCTCGACGCCCAGATACTTCTGCGCCATCTTGTCGATGAACGTCTTCTCCGGGTCCGGCTCGATCCGCTCGACGACACCCCGAATCTCCAAATAGCGACCCGGATTCTGCGGATCGACGATCGAAAGGGCGATCCGCCCCTCGCGCTGAAGATTCTTATACTTCTGGCGCGCCGTCGTTAGGCTGAACTTGACGTACTCCCCATCCCAATCGAACCACACGGGGTTCACCTGTGGCTCGCCTTTCGGCCCTATCGTGGCGACATGCGCCAACGCCTTGGACTCCAGCAAATCGCGGTGCTTCTCCGGAATAACGGTTTGAGTCACGGACATCCCCGAACGACCCCTCCTGACTACGAGCGCGCCACGGTGACGCCCCTTGTTACGAAGTATAAGCGTATAATGAGGAGTAAGTACACTTCGCCACGCAAGGACAACCGACCGGCACGCCTCGGGCGGCACGTTCCGCCCGGCACGCCGGTCCCAGCGCCCTGATACAGTCGCTCGCTCTCCCAAATGGGCAGATGGCTATGGCACGGTTGGAAACGGAGGAAAATCGCTCAATTTACGGATAGCCAATGGCTACCCTGGCATCCCGCCCGAAGAGCCGCCAATCGCCACGCCCCCATACTCATCCGGCGCCGCGCAGCCGCGGAATGAGCCGCCCCATCGCCCGTAGCGCCCGGACCTCGAGCCGCACACTCCCCTTCCGGAGAACGCCGCGCGGAGACCTCACCATCCAATCCGGCGCGAGCACGCCGCCCCGCCGCGCCGCCTCCACCAACCGGCCAGCCTCCGCATCCCGAAGGAGGTCCTGACGACGCTGCTCCGCGGCTTGGATCTCGCGCATGATGTACATGCCTTTTCTCCTTCGGGCACACCGCGCCGTCCACCGCTCCGACCTCTCCCGGTACCTCCGCGCCTACCGCTCCTGCTCCGGCGTCGCGTCCTGCAAATGGCAGACACTGCTCGAGCAAAGCCGCCCAGCACCTTCGCCCGTTTTTCGGTACCCTCTCGCTGGCGGGCAACCGCCACGTCGCATGACGATCGCCGAGATCGAACGAAAGGCAGCCGATGGAACTGCGATTGGAGGGTAAGGTCGCCCTGGTCACGGGCAGCGACAGCGGCATCGGGCGAGGCATCGCGGAGTGCTTCGCGGCCAGTGGCGCCGACGTGACGGTCACCTTTTTCTCAGATCGCGACGGAGCGGAACAGACAGCAGCGGCCGTACGCGGTCACGGACGGCGCGCGCACGTCGTTCAAGTCGACGTCGGCCAGCCGGAGCAGGTCGAGCGCCTCTTCTCCGCGCACGACGCCGAATTCGGACGCCTCGACATCCTCGTCAACTGCGCCGGCATCCACATCGAAGGGCTCATCCACGAGCAGCCCTTCAGCGATTGGGAGCGCGTCATCCGCACCAACCTGCACGGGCCGTTTCTCTGCTCCCAGCAGGCAGCCCGGCGCATGATCGCGCAGGGCCAAGGCGGCCGCATCATCAACATCAGCTCCGTCCACGAGGAAGCGTGCTGGCCCGGCGCCGCCGCCTATTGCGCCGCCAAGGCCGGACTGCGCAACCTCACGCGCACGCAGGCGATCGAGCTCGGCCCCCACGGCATCACCGTCAACGACATCGCCCCCGGCATGATCCTGACGCCGATGAACGCCCGCGCCGAGCAAGACCCGGAATATCTTCGCCAAGCCGAGGCCCAGATCGTCCTCCGCCGCGCCGGCCTCCCCAACGATGTCGCCCAAATGGCGCTCTTCCTCGCCTCCGATGCCGGGAGCTACTGCACTGGCGCCACGTTTTATGTCGATGGCGGCTGGATGCTGACCTGGCCGCCGGTCTGATCCTCGTGCCGGCTTCCCTCGTGCCCCGGTACACTCACAGAGCACGAGGGCCGCGCTCGGGAACGCTCGTCCGTTTCCAGCCGGACCTGCCGACCAAGCTCGATCGTGGAGGATTGGATGGCTGATCTCGATGCAATCAAGGCACGCCAGAAGCAGGTCTGGGGCGCGGGCAACTACAGCGTCATCGCGACCGCGCTCTACTCGACCGCTGAGGTGCTTTGTGAGGACGTCAACGTCCCGGCAGGAGCGCGCGTGCTCGATATCGCCTGCGGCAGTGGCAATGTCGCTCTGGCCGCCGCCCGCCGGCGCGCCGAGGTCGTTGGGATCGACTTCGTGCCATCCCTGCTCGACCACGCCCGCGAGCGCGCCGCCGCCGAATGGCTCGAGGTCGACTTCCGCGAAGCGGATGCCGAGGCGCTCCCCTTCCCGGACGCCAGCTTTGACGTCGTCCTCTCCGCGTTCGGCGTCATGTTCGCCACGGATGCCGAGCGAGCGGCCCAAGAGATGATCCGCGTCTGCCGGCCCGGCGGCCGCATCGGCCTCGCCAACTGGACGCCGGCCAGCGCCGTCACTGAGATCTTCCAGCTCGCCGCGCGCTATCTCCCGCCGCCCGGCAATCCCTCGGCGCCGAGCGAATGGGGCACCGCCGAGCGCCTGCGCGAGCTCTTCGGCGATCGCGCTCGCTCGATGCGCCTACGCGACCACGTCTGGCTCGACCGCGCCGTCTCCGTCGACCACCTCGTCGATCTCTATCGCACCTATCTCGGCCCGATCGCCGAGGCCGTCACCGAGCTCGACGAGACGCGCGCCGGCGAGCTTCAGGACGGCCTCCGCGCAATCGTTCAGCGGCACAACCGGGCGACCGACGGCACCGCCGCGATGGCCTGCCAGTACGTGACCGTCGTCATCGATCTGTAACCACCCGCGCCAGCGGAGATCGGGCGCTACTCCCCGCCCTGCTCCGCCGGCGCACACCCGGTGAAGAAGTAGATCCGGATATCGACCTGCCCATCCGGCGGAGTGACATCAATGAAGTTCTCGAACGCCGAACCCTCGAACACCGCCGGATACAAGTCGCGCAGCTGCGCATTGGTCACCGCCGAAAGCTGAACCGCTTGGTTGACCTGCTGCGCATGCCCGAAGGTCAGCACGACCCCGGCGCGGCAACCAGCGTCCGCATACGGCTGGAGCGCGTCAGTTAGCTCTTCGCGAAGGTCTTCGATCGCGTCGTCAACGCCAGCCACGACTAGCTCGCGGTTCGCCATAACCGAAATCTGCACGTAGTTCGGGTTGAGCGACACCGTCGCCCGCTGCCCGAGTTCCGCCGCCTGAGTCGCAAGCGCCGCAATCGTCGCCGTCGCCGCCTGCCGCTCATTGGCGACCGTCGCGGCCTCCGCGGTGGCCGTCGCCGCCGTTTGCGCCGCCGCCGTCGCCTGAGCGGAGATCGTCGCCACCAGCGACTCCTCGAATGCCAGGTGCGCATGAGTCGTCGCGGCGGCTTCCCCGGCAACCCGCGTCCCCTCGGCGCCCTGCAACGCGACCGCCGTTTCATAGGCGGCGCTCGTCGCGGCAGCCGCCACTTGCGCTTCCGCGCCCGCCGTGCTCTGCGCCGCGATCGTCGCGGCCGCCTCCGTCGCCGCGGCTCCAGCCGTCGCCTCGACGGCTGCCAGATTCGCCAGCGTCTCCGCCTGCGCCGTCTGCAGCGCCACGATGGTCGCCGCTCCCGCCGCGGCCTCCTCCTGCACCGCCGCTCCCTGAGCCTCTGCCGTCGCTTGCGCCGCGCGCGTCTCAGTTAGGGCCGTACTCTGCGCCGCTAGAGTCGCCCGCAGATTGGCTTGCTCGGTCGCCGCGGCCGCGATCTCCGCTTCCTGCGCCGTCACCGTCCCTTGAATTTGCGCAACCTGAGTCGTCGCCGCGTCCTCGGCCGCCGCCGCCGACGCCCTGATCTCCGCCTCGCGCGTCGCCATCGCGGCCGACTCCGCCGTCGCGGTCGCCTCCACCGCCGCGCGGGCCGTGGCGAGCGCTTCCGCCGTCGAGCGCGCCGACTCATTCGCCGCCTCGGCTGCCTGCAACGCGCTCTCTCGCTCCGCGAGCGCCGTCGCCTGCGCCTCGGTCGTCGCCTGCGCCGTCGCGGCCCCGGCCTCAGCCGCGCCCAGCTGCGCCTCGCTCTCCGCAACGGCCGTCGAGAGCGCTTGCGCGGTACCCTGCGCCGCCGCCAGCTCCGCTTCGGCCGTCTGCCGGGCAGCGTCAGCCCCGGCAATCGCCGTCTCAGCCGCCGCGGCAGTGGCATCTGCCGCTCCGCGCGCCTCGGCGATCTCCGTCCCTTGCGCGGCAATCTGAGTCACCTGCGCGCCGACGGTCGCCAGGCTCGTTGCCTGCTCCGACTCCGACCGCGCCAGCGCCGTTTGTAGCGCGACAACCGTCGCCTCGGTCTCCCCCTGAACTGCCGTCCCTTGAGCCTCAACCGTAGCCAGCGCCGCCCGCGCTCCTGCCAGCGCCGTCTCCTGCGCTTCGATCGTCGCCGCCAGCCGCTCCTGCTCACCAGCGAGGACCGTGGCCGTCGCCGCGAAATCTGGACCAGGCGTCGGAGTCGGCGCGGTCGCGCCAGCCGCCGGCTCGGGGAGAATCCCGATCAGCAGCGCCGTCGCCGGCTCGGTGCCAGGATTCTCCGCCCGCACCGCGTTTAGCGCGAAAACCACCAGGCTCCCGCCCGCGCCGAGCCGAACCGGACCGCCATCCGGCCCCTCGGCCTGAAGCTCACCCGATTCGACGGCAATCCCGATCGGCCCCGGAAAGACCTGCCGGCCCGTGTCAGCGCCCGGCGCAAGCGTCACCCGCGCGATGAAGAGCGTCGCATTCCGCACTGGCAGTCGCGAAACCTCGCCACGAATCAGGACCGTCGGCACGCTCTCGGCGCTGGGCGTCCCCATCGGCGATGCGACCGGCGACGCGCCTACCGCCTCGGCGCCTACCCGGAACTGCAAGAAGACCGTCCCACTCCCGCCGGCGGTGATCGTCGCGGCAGCCTCGGCCGGCAGGAAGACGTTCGCGCCTTCGCCGTGGTGCGTCACCGTCCCCTCGACCTCGGCGAGCAAGTCCCCACGCTCGATGGCGATGAGGCGCGGCGCATCGCCTACGCTTTGGAACCGCTCACCGGGAGAGAGCGAAACCCGCTCCAGGGTCAATACCGCTGGCCCCGCCGGGAAACTGGGGACCGCCGCGCTCGCCAGCAGCTGGAGCGTGACCCCCTCCGGCAAGTCGGCGCCAATCGTCGGCGCTGGCGCCTCCGGCGTCGCCTGCAGCCGCGGCGCGCCGATACTCGCCGGTACGGCCCGCGTCGGCAACAGAGCATGCATCAAGAGGAGCACGGCGATCGCGACGACGGGAACGGGGACCACACGCCGGAGCATCATCCTCCCTCCTCCACTCGGTGCCGAGACAGGCCATGCAACGGGGAAAACCACGGCCCGTCGCCGCGTTGCGCTCGACCCTCTCCCGGCGAAATGCTTCGTTCTCGACCGGCAGTCTGCCGCCGAGCAGCGTCTATCTCGTGGTGATGACGACACTCATCATACCGCGCCTGTGACACGTCGTCATCAGGCAACGGCGTTTCCGCGTATGTCCCGGCGAATCGTTGGCAGAAAGAATCGCGGCCCCGCTCCGTGCGAGACCGCGAACCTTTCGTCGGGACGGAACCTGTGCCCACCCCTCAGCCGCAGGGCGACATCAACCGATGGGATCTGACACCCTTCCCGGAAACCACGCCGGCTGCCGCCGATCTGTCGTAGGGGCGAGACATGTGCCCGCCCGTCGCCCTGCGGGCGACAAATCACCGGCGTCCCGCCGAAACTCGCCCAGTTTCGGCGCCCACAGCCGCCCCCGCAAATCCCTCGTAGGCGCGGAACCAAATGCCCGCCCGTCGGCTGAGACTACGGCTGCATCCCCTCGGCGGAGAGGTTCAAATTGTCCGGAATCGGCTGGTTCGCGACCGGATTCGGCCCGGTCGCCATCGCCGGCATCGGCTCCTTCGGCGTGCCGTGCAAGCGAGGATCTCCCTCCGGCAGCGTGCCGGCATCCTTGGAGAGCGGCTTCGGATCGGCGACGTAGGCGAACTCGCCGTTCCCGTCCGGCGTGGCCCCCTGCGCCCAGCGGCCTTGCTGGCTCTCGCTCCCCTCCGAGAAATTCCAGAAGGTGTGCATCTGCGACAAGAGCACGCGATCGAGCGGGAAGGGGCTTGGAACGTGGAACTGGTGCAGGCCGTCAGCCTGAATCTCCTCGATCGCCGCCGCCCACTGATTCTGATGCGCGATGTCCCGCGCCAGGTTGAACGAGAGCATCCGGCGCACGCCCGTGTCGTCGGTCATCTCGTAGAGGCGGCTCACCTGCAAGTTGCCCTGCGTCTCCGCCATCAGGTTCCATCGGAAATCGGCCAGCAGATTGCCGCTCGCCGTCACGAAGTGGCCGCTCCAGGGCACGCCCTGGCTATCCTTCGCGTCCGCGCCCTGCCCGGTGACGATCTCATGCTGCGGGTTCATCGCCGCGAAGATCGCATCCCTAGCATCCGTGCCGCCGAGGGCCGCGCCAACGCCCGGCATTTTGGCCGCCTCCTCCTGCGCCTCGACCGGCGCGCGGTCCAGCAGCCGGGCGATCATCACGGAGATCATCTCGACGTGCCCGATCTCCTCCGTGCCGATATCGAGCAGCATGTCTCGATACTTGGCCGGCCCGCGCGAGTTCCAGCCCTGGAAGAGGTACGACATCATCACGGTCATCTCGCCGAACTTGCCACCGAGCAGCTCTTGCAGCCGCTTGGCGTAGAGCGGGTCCGGCCGATCCGGCTTCGCGTCGAATTGAAGCTGCTTGACGTGAAAGAACATTGCCTCTCTCCTGCCCGTCTACAGTGCGTCGGTCGGTCCAGCCCACGCGCCACGCCTCTCCAGTAACCTCCTTTCAGCTCCCACTCGCGACAAAGGCGTGGGGCAGGCAAGACCCACCTCGCGCAATCGAGATGCCAGG
>CALGSZ010000082.1 GCA_937901745.1 uncultured Chloroflexota bacterium
CTCGATCGAGTAGCCGTAGACCCGCTCGTGTTCGCGCTCGAACGCGGTCGCGATCTCGCCCAAGACATCCGCCGCGATCTCGCCGCCGGGCACATCGACGTTCAGTTCCCAGTTCTGGTTCACGTACCGGGCGTCGATGCTGCGCTTGACGACGAGCTCATCCTCGCCTGGCCGGACACCCAGGCGCTCGGCCGCCTCGGCCTCGAGTTGGGCGAACAAATCGCGGATCCGCTCGACGTCGGCGTCGGCGTGCAGCATGTGGCGCGTCCGAGCCAGATCGAGCCGCTCCTCCGCGAGCAACCCGCCGAGCGCCGACAACGCCCCCGGGAAGCGCGGCACCAGCACACGACGCAGACGCAGCGCCGCGGCCAGCTCGCATGCGTGCAGCGGCCCGGCGCCGCCATACGCAACCAGCGTGGCGTCGCGAGTGTCGTAGCCGCGATCGGTCGATACGAGCCGCAGCGCCTGCGCCATGTGGTTGTTGGCAATCGAGATGATCCCGTGCGCCACGCGGTCCGGGTCGTAGCCGAGTTGGTCGCCTAGCCGTCCGAGGGCTTCGCGCGCGAGCTCGGGCTTCAGCTCCAAACTCCCGGCGAGCTGGAACGCCGCCGGCAGCCTGCCGAGCTGCACGTTCGAATCGGTGACGGTCGCCCCCGTGCCGCCACGCCCGTAGCAGGCCGGCCCGGGCATCGCGCCGGCGCTCTTCGGCCCCACGCGGAGCATTCCCGCGACGTCAACCTCCGCCAGGCTTCCGCCGCCCGCACCGATCGAGCGTACGTCCACCATGGTGATCGCGATCGGCGCGCCCCACTGCAACTCCTCATCGTTGGTGTAGGTGGGCGCACTCCCCGGCAACAGGGCGGCTTCGAAGCTGGTGCCGCCCATGTCCGCCGCGATCAGATCGCCCAAGCCAAGCCGCCGCCCCAGGTGACAGGCCGCGACCACGCCCCCGGCGGGCCCCGACCGCACGAGCGCCGCCGGCATCTCTGCGGCCATGCGGGCCGGGGCTACGCCGCCATTGGAGCGCACGATCATGGGCTCCGGAATCCCGGCGCTCTCGCAGCGACGCTCGAGATCCCGTAGATACCCCTTGACGCGCGGCTTGAGGTAGGCGTCGATCACGGTAGTCGAGGTGCGCTCGAACTCGCGCCACCGCGGAAGCACCTCGCAGGAGAGGGACACTTCCGCCTCGGGAAAGACCTCGCGCAGGATCTCGCGGGTGCGCAGCTCGTGCTCCGGGTTGACGAACGAGAACAGGTAGCTCACCGCGATCGCGCGCGCCTCGCCGCGCTCGCGCAGCTCCTCGCCGATCCTTGCGACCTCGGCCTCGTCCAGGGGCCGCTCCACCGTCCCGTCGAACAGGACCCGCTCCGGCACGCCAAAGGAGAGCCGCCGCGGCACGAGCGGCTTCGGTTTCTGCCAGTGCAGGCCGAAGTGGTCGGGCCGTCGGATGCGCTGGATCCGCAACAGGTCGCGAAACCCCTGCGTGGCGAACAGCGCCACCCCGGACCCGGTCCGCTCAATGAGCGCATTGGTTGCCACCGTGGTCCCGTGGACGAAGCGCGCGATTGCGCTCGGGTCCACGCCCGTCTGCCCGATCGCGTCGAAGATCGCGTCGGCCGGGTTGTCGGGCGTGCTCAGGATCTTGGTGACGGAAATGTCGTCACGTTCGATCCGGACCAGGTCCGTGAACGTCCCTCCGGTATCGACACCGATGGCGGCCCCTGGACGCATCATCACGCCGCGCTTCCGTTGAACACCTCGAGCGCCCGATGCACCTCGGCCACCTCGGTCTCGGACAGGTGCGAACGCGGCGGGCGGCAGGGGCCGCCGTACCGTCCGATCTCGTCGAGGCACCGCTTGTAGTAGTGGACGAGCTTTGAGGTCACGTCGAGGCGGGCCAGCGGCAGCATGCGCTTGTTGAGCTCCCACGCCTCCGCGAGACGACCGGCACGGGCGTGCTCGAAGAGCTCGACTGATGCGGCCGGGACCACGTTGGTAACGCCCGAGATCCAGCCGTCGGCCCCGATGCACGCCGCCTCCATCGCGACGTCGTCGACGCCGCAGAGGATGCTCACCCGGCCCTCGAGAAGCTCTCGCAGGGCGGCCACCCGCCGGACCTCCGGCGAGGATTCCTTGATCGCGACCATATTCGGCACGAGCTCGGCGAGCTCGGCGAGCTGCTCCGGCAGCAGGTCACAGCGGGCGATGTCGGGGTTGTTGTAGACGATCAGCGGCCGGTCGGTGGCGGCGGCGATCCCCTTGAACCAGGCCTTGAGCTCCTCCCAGTCGGCCGCGTATGTGGTTGGGCCGAGGCACATGAACCCGGAGGTGCCGGCCTGTTCAGCCACCTCGATCTTCTCGGTGACCTCCCGCAGGGACTGCGCGGCGAGCCCGGTGAACACCGGAACGCGGCCGTCGGCGGTCTCGACCGCCGTCCGTGTGACCGTGGCGATCTCGTCGGCGGTAAGCGACGCGGACTCTCCGATCGTCCCCGTCATGACGAGGCCGCTCACGCCCTCGGCGATGAGCCAGTCGACGTGCTCCCGCTGACGCTCCTCGTCGAGATTCCCCTCCGCGTCGAACAGCGTCAGCACGGCGGGCATGACCCCTTCGCAACGCGTCTCTGACATGGTCAGATCTCCTCTCTGCGTTCGCCGGTCAGTGGATTCGGTACTTCGCGAACGCGTCGGGATCGAAGTCCGTCGAGGCGCCCGGCGTCTCGGGCAGCACGAGGACGCCGTCCTTGTAGTTCATGGGCTCGACGAACACGTCCAGGAGCCAGGGGATGTACTCCATCATCTCCGCGTTCGGGGTCGCGGCCACCAGGTGCTGCTGAACCTGGGCGAAGTCGCCGTGGTGAGGCACCACCGCCGTGTCGTAACAGGCCGCCATGCCTGCCACCTGCAGCCACTCGGTGATGCCCGAAAGCCGGGTGCAGTCGGCCTGCACGAACTGAATCGCCCCGGAGACGAGGTAGTCGCGGAAAGCGAACTTGCTGTACACGTTCTCGCCGAGCGCGAGCGGGATCGAGGTGCGCCTCGCGAGCTCCACGTGGCTGCGCACATCATCCGGATGACAGGGCTCCTCGAACCAGTAGATGTCGAGGTCCTCGATCGCTTGCGCGAACGCCGCGGCCTTCTGCAGGTTCCACTTCTGGTTGGCGTCCACCATCAGCGTGAAGTCGCCCCCCAGGTGCTCGCGGACGTAGTGGACCCGGTCGATGTCGATCCGGATGTCGTCGTGACCGACCTTCATCTTGAGGTGGGTCCACCCCTCCTCGAGGAGCCTGCCCATGTCCTCGACCAGCTCCTCCTTGGTCCAGTTGAGCCAGCCGGCGTCGGTGTTGTAGACGGGCACGCCCTCGGGCTTGTGGCTACCGAGCATCCGGTGAAGCGGCAGGCCCGCAGCCTTCGCGGTGATGTCCCAGAGCGCGATGTCGACCGCGGCGTGCGCCATCGACACCATGCCAGCGCGCCCCACCCAGTGCAGGTTGGACCAGTGAAGCTTGTCCCAAAGCCGCTTGATCTCGGTCGGGTCCTCGCCGATCAGAACCTCGGCGAAGTGAGTGCCGATGATGTCCACGAAGCACTCGTCGCCCCACGAGTACGTCCCCGTGTATCCGGTCCCGACGATTCCTTCGTCGGTGTGGATCAGACACCCGGGCACGCCCCAGAACGGGTTTGTGTCCAGCGCGTCGGATACGTCCCGCTTCAGGGGGACTTGAAGAACGAACGGTTCAACCTTGGTGATCTTCACTGACTATTCTCCTGTTTCTTGTCATCCAGTCGGTGGGCGGGCCGGTCGCCCCTCCCGATGGGAGCGGCGACCGAGCCCGTCCGCCGGCTATCCGCAGGACGGCGCCAGGACCTGGCTGATGTCCGGGTCGTCCTGGTTGTCCTTGGTCACGAACGCGACCCCGGTGTCGGTGTTCTGCGGAGCCGCCCCGTCGCGGATCTGCGCCACCAGACCCTTGACGCTCTCGTAGCCCATCCGGAACGGGTCCTGCACCACGAGCGCCTCGATCACGCCGTCCTTCAGGCCGTCCAGGAGCTCCGGGGAGCTGTCCCACGAGATGACCTTCACGTCCTTGCGGCCGGACTTGCGCACCGCCTCCGCGGCGCCCACGCCGCTTGGCTCGGACTCGGCCACGATGTAGTCGAGCTCCTTGTTCGCGGTGAGGATGTCCTCTGCGACCCGCAGCGACTCGTTGAAGTCGTTTCCGCCGGACTGGTAGGAGACGAGCTCGATGTTCGGGTAGTTCTCGAGCCCCTCCTTGAAGCCCTTGGTCCGCAGGTCACCGGTCTGACTGCCGGGCGGGATCGCGATGTAAGCGACCTTCGCCGGCTTGTCGCCGACACTCTCGGCGATCACGTCGGGGATCTGCTCGGCCGCCGCGACATTGTCGGTGCCGAAGACGGCGACATCCTCCGGCTGCGGGTCGACGCCGGCGTCGAAGTTGACGACGGCGACGTCCGCGGCCTTAGCCTCATCGACCACCGGCGCGAGCGCGGCCGCGTCGATTGCAGCAAACGACAGGCCGTCCACACCCCTGGTGATGAAGTTCTGCAGGAGGTTGACCTGGCCGTTCACATCAGTCGGCCCGGTGACACCGTCCCAGAGCACCGTCACGCCCTCTTCCGAGCCGGCGCACTCGGCGCCCTGGCGGGCCATCTCGTAG
>CALGSZ010000083.1 GCA_937901745.1 uncultured Chloroflexota bacterium
ACTCGTACTTGGTGTGGCGCGACGACCCCGACCGAACGAACTCCTTCGCCTGATCCGACCGAGCGCCCCGGAAACGGCTGTCACTGCATCGCAACGCTCGCTCACGTGCCCGGATGCCGCAGAAAGCCTCTCGTGGTGATCACGCCGTGCAGATGCAGAAAAACAAGCGCCGTGCTGGCTCGATCCTGCGCCCCCACACGAGGTGTCCCGTATATCCCCGACTGCGGGGCACAGGTACAACCAAGAGACGCCCAGAAACGCCAAGAACCCAAAAAGCGGTCGGGTTCTCGGTGAGTGGAGGTGGAGCGGATTTGAACCGCCGGCCTCTTCCGTGCGGAAGGAAGCGCCCCGGGTCTAGAACTGATCTGTCGACTTCCCTGAAATCAGTGGACAATGGCTCAACGGAGCGGGTTAGCGCGCTCATCCACGGGGGAAGCCTCGCTGCAGGGCAGCGGCTGGAAGACCGCGAATTCTCGGCACCGCCAAGGCCCGGCCATGTCGTACCCTAGCGCTAGAATTACACGAGCGAATTTTGCGGAGGAGAACCAGTGGACGTCCCGGGCGGCATAGAGACATCTCATACTCTCATCTGCGGTGACGCCAGGCGAATGAGGACCCTGCCGGATGAGTCCATCGCCCTCGTGGTGACGTCGCCGCCATATTGGACTCTCAAGGAATACCCTGCCAACGAGCACCAACTCGGCGAAGTTGAGGACTATAACCAATTCCACAAGGAGTTGGAGCGAGTCTGGGACGAGTGCTTCCGCGTCCTCGTGCCTGGTGGCCGTCTGTGCATAAATGTCGGAGACGTCGCCGTGTCACGTCGGGCGCATGGGCGCCACCGGGTGTTCCCGCTTCATGCCGACATTCTCGTGCACGCACGGCTTGTGGGCTTTGATGTGCTGACCCCGATCTTCTGGTTCAAACGAACGAACATGAAAACGGAGGTCAGCCGAACCGGATCCTACTTTCTGGGCAAGCCATACGAACCGAACGGTATCATAAAGAACGAGGTCGAATACATCCTTCTCTTGCGTAAGCCTGGCGAGTATCGCAAGCCCACAGAGGAGCAGCGTCAGCTCTCGCGGATCCCGAAGGAGGACTACCACCGGTGGTACCGAGCCTTCTGGGATGACATCCCCGGCGCATCCACTAAGGACCACCCAGCGCCATATCCGGTCGAGCTTGCACGTCGCCTAGTTAGGATGTTCTCATTCGTAGGCGATACCGTCCTCGATCCGTTTCTCGGGTCGGGCACAACGTCCGTGGCCGCGGCTGAAGCTGGGCGCCATTCGGTGGGCTTCGATATAGAAGCGTCTTACCTTGATATGGCTGAGCGACGACTCGCCAAGCTAAAGTTAAACCCTCACCCGACGATAAAACGATTGACATACAGCCCCATCCTGTAGGTGTCATCCCATGGCGCTGCCCGTTTCATTCCTAGATCATTTGCGCACAGAGGGATACCACCCTCGCTCTGACAAGCATTCCAACGCGCTGGCTAGGGCAATAGTCCACGATTTTCTGGAGACGTGCCCGCTAGCGGGTGAGCGAGCCGCGAAAGGCGAACTCGTCTTCGATCTGAACTTCGACTTGATCTACGGGGGCTCTCAGTGGAACGTTGATCTAGTTCTCGGCGCCCCTGCGCCGCCTGTCATGCGGCCACCTGATGGCGCGGCAATTCGGCAGGTAAGCCCGTCCCGTGTGCAGATCGCCATCGAGTTGAAGTCAGTGATGACGGAGCACCGAAAAGCTATCAGAAACAGGAAGCGGGACCTCGAGGCCCATCACGAACACGTCCACAACTATGACGACCGAACCATCGCCGGCGGTGTCATGGTGCTGAACATCGCGCCAACATTCTGGTCGCCACTGAGACCACCGGGGGTGATCACGAACCACAGGAACGTGGTCGCACTCGTGGAGTACTGCGTGAACCAGCTTCGGAACGTAACGGAGCGTAACAGGCTCGGGGTGCCCGGACTCGATGCCAAGGCCGCTCTGGTCGTTTCAATGGACAACCAGAACCTGGCCACCACGACGTACCACCACAGAGCCCCTGCGCCGCAGATAGGAGACCCAATCCACTACGACGCCTTCATACAACGACTCTGCGCCACTTATAACGATCGCTTTCGGTGAGTCGTTTCCCCGCTCGCAGACCGCTGAGCCGGGCCGCCGTTTCGTACCACTGAAACCATTAAGAATCTCGATTATCTTGCTCCACCCAGGGCGCTCACAGGCAAGTCCTTGGCGAGACTCCACAGGCTCTGGGCCATTACACCAAAACCGCTAGCTCTTGGTCTTTCCGACCGCTCCCTCCCGGTGCGATTCCTCAGACGGCAACAAATCGCTCGAAGTTGTTCTATCTGCCGATCAGTCAACTCACCGGAAGCGACGGCTCTCCAGAGGATTCCCAGTACGGTCTCTAGATTGCCGTACTCGATCCGCACTACCGGCTCGAGAACCGCAGTGCCTCTGTCGTTTCCACATGGAAGACATCAATACTGAAATGGGTTTGACGCGTCTGGGAACCTGAGATCCAACGCACCGGGCCCCAGTAACGGATCATCGCCCACGGCCCAGAAGAACAGGCGATCAGGTGCCCGAGTACAAGGCGGTGGCTGCGCGCCGCCGGCGCCTCCGCTTCGACACGCCGGATGAGCAGCTCGACGATCGCTGGGTGCCCTCAACAAGCACGTCGGCCACGCTCACCCTGGGCCGTCAGCGCACCTACCGACAGAAGACAGCAGGCATCGAGCGGAAGGAGGCAGAGCGGGTCAACGATCTCCTCGGTAATATCCGCCCGGGGAAGCCATGACCCTATCGAACATTTCGGAGCAGCTAGGGGTTGACAGCTACCAGATGTGTCGGGCTTTGACCCACCTGCAATCCGACGGGATGGTGCGGGTCGTTCCCCTCCTCTGGTGTTGACCGTTGGAACTGTTGGTCTCCCCCTCGATGCGTCCGCAACGGCTGTCAGCCGCCCGGGAGCCTCACTTGGAGCTCTTCGAAGAACAGCTGGTTGCGGTCGGCATCGACGATGGTGACCGACTCGGGGTAATCGAATTCAGCTGCACCCGCCTGCGGACGACCGATTTACACCGAGCACCCATTCAGATCGCCGGCCTCGGTTACCACGATCAGATCTCCGATGCCGACGCTGACCGACTGCGTAGAACTGGAAAATCAGCTCTGAAAACCCCCGAGTCGGCTGACTACCGATTCTGCTCTAGGTTTCGCCCTCCGGACTCGCGGAGAGACGAGATGAGTTCGGTCATGGCTTCGATTTGGGGCTCAGGTTCGCCGCCGGCGAAGCGGCAGATGAAGTGCTCCACACCTGCACGCTGGAATTGTTCGAACCAAGCTCCGACCAAGTCGATGTCACCGGCCGGCCCCCACTCACCGATCGGCACCTTAGAGCCGAGCTCCGGATAGTACCTCCGGATGTAGTCTTCCATCCGCCGTTGGGCACGATGGATGTCAGGATCGATCGACACCACCACCTGATACGAGACGGTGAAGTCGTCTCGACATCGAGAAGCTCGTGCGGCTTCAGCCTCTAATACCTCGATCCCTATTTCGATTTCTTCTGGATGTAAGGAACGGCAACAGGACATCCACCCATCACCAAGGCTTACGATCCGATTTGCCGCCTTCGCCATAACTCGCTTGGCAGGCTCTTTGGGATGTAGCAGAAAGGGGTTGGCGACGATCCATATCGGCACGGGGTCCTGCAGTGGTCGGAATGGTGCCCACTCCTCCCCGGTGAAAAACTGGACGCTATCGAAGTTGTAGTGACGGCCCTTGAAGCTTGTCACTCCCTGGTCCCACAGCTCCCGTAGGATCTTCAAGCCTTCCTCAAAGAAGGAGGCACGCTCTTTGAAGGGGATTCCAGCCACCTCTATCTCGCGTCTGACGGCAGGACCTGCGCTCCCGATGCATGCGCCGAGAATGGTTCGCCCACCGCTCAGATGGTCAAGACTCGCCCATTCGAGAGCCAACCAGACCGGGTGCCTTGCCACCGTCAAGAGACACGATGTCCCCAACCGCACCCTCTTTGTGCGCTGAGACATCGCTGCCAGAGTGACTAGGGGCTCAACTCTCGGCTTCGACAAGAGGCTGTCGCCAACCCACACAGAGTCGAATCCTGCCTCCTCAGCAACCACCGCCAGGTCCACCATTCGAACGATGGTGTAATCGCGCCGAAGCAGCGGCTCTCGGTTGTCGATGTGCACCCCGAATCGGAGAGTCACCCTGCTGCCTGAAAGTTCGAACTGCCAGACAAGTCCTGATCCCCCAGCCTTCCGCAACCACCCACGGTTCCCGATGGCAGCTGCACAAGCGTTCCCGCACCAATCTCGATGATGCGATCAATGCTTGCGTGGAGCTCTTCATGGCACGAACACCCGTCTGAGCCGAGGATGTCACCTACTGTGCAGGTGCGGTGAACAAAGACCTCTCCATACCCGTTGGCGTCTCCGTATCTGAGGAGCACTCCTTCACCGGTGGCGGTCTCGAATACCTGCGCCCTTAGCCGTACACCCCGGATCTCGACCGAGGTGGTCTCCACCTCCTCGAGCTCCAAATGGCCGATCAGTCGCTCCTTGACCACCTCAGTGATCGACAGCGTCGGAAAGGCGAACTCAGCCGCAAGCTTCGACCACGAGGTGCGGTCGCTGACCGAGCCATCGTCGTTCATCACGGTGGCGAATACGGCTCCGTCCCCGCATCCGGCTAGGGCAACCAGATCCCAGGAGGCTTCAGCGTGCTTAGCCCGCCCAAGTACGCCGTTCGGGTGAACGACCACAGGGAATACGTGGCCCGGTTCAGCCAGATCTCTCGGTCGCCCTTCGGGACTGGCGAGGACCTTGACGGTGGCAACGCGATCCGCGGCCGAAATTCCCGTTGTAACACCCACCGCTGCGTCCACGGACTCAGTAAATACCGGCCGCATCGGATCGAACGGAAGGATTGCCTGAGGCGAGAGATCTAATCCCTTGGCCCGCTCCGACGTGATGGCGACACAGACAATGCCTGATGTCCGTCGAATGAGGAACGCCATCTGGCCAACGGATACTTTCGAGCCCGCCACACAAAGCACTGCCGTATTGCCGTCATGAATAAGGGCCATTCCTCCGTCGCCAACATGGTCACTAGCGGCGACAGCGGGTCGGCTCCTGGAGAGTGGCATGGTCACAGCAGTCAGCTTTGAAAGTGAGGCATCACCTTGTCCGCGACGATCTCCATAGAGCGGATCACTTCGTCAATGTCGATGCCGAACTGTGTTAGCCCCAACACATGATCAACGCCGATCGACTCGTAATGTTTGAACCGTTCGACGGCTCGCTCTGGTGACGTGATAATCGGGTCATCGTATGTACCCCACACGTCGTCCCTGTCAATCTCTAGGTACACAGGCTTGATGCGCCCCTTCTGAACCACAATGTCTTCGCGATCCTCACGTTGAGCGAATCGATCTCCTCCCTTAGTTCCGACGTATTGGGACGTGTAGTACGCCCAATGCTCATAGCATGCGTCCAACTTCTTGAGTGCCGCTTCCTCGGTCTCATCGATAAACATCCGACGCAACACCATCACTTCGCCCCTGCCCGTGGGTGACTCCTTGGCGCTCTCGTTGTACATCTCCAGCGCACGATCGACGTCACCATGCGGGGCAAACGAGCCGAGATTCGGGCTATTCATCATGTTCAGGCCAGCGCTAGCCGCCGCGCGAATCCCTCGCTCGCTTTGTGCGGCGACCCACAGCTTCGGATAAGGCTTCGAATAGGGCTTCGGAATGGCACTGACCGTAGGGAACGACCAGAATTCTCCGTCATAGGAGAACTCCTCCTCAGTCCATGCCTTCTTCAGAATCTCAAGGGACTCGGCGTACATCTCTCGACTCTTCGTCCAGTCGACACCGAGCCGATCGAATTCGTATTTGTTGGCTCCACGAGCTACACCCACCTCAAGACGACCTTCGAGGATATGGTCTACGAGGGCAACCTCCTCGGCCAAAGCGAGAGGGTGATAGTATGGGAGAACCAGAACGCCGGTAAGAACCTTCAACCGTTTCGTGTGTTGTGCGACCAAGGTTGCGAACTGCAGCGCCGATGGATTGCAAATGTAGTTGAAGAAGTGGTGCTCCGGGAAGGAGATTCCTTCGTACCCCAACTCCTCGGCCGCTTTGGCTACCTTGATCACTTCGTTGACGATTTCCCCGTATGGACGTTCTAGATCCGGGTAGAAGAATGCGTAACTAGTCCAGAACTTGAGAGCCATTCGCTTCACTCCACCTGTCGCCACTTACCTTCACCGTCAAGGTACGACTGTTCTCTCTTATCGAGTTCGTCGATTTCTGCAGAATCGCGATCGAATGTCCGCGCATTGCGAGTAAGACGGCATGACGGTGGTTACGGTTGGTTCTTGGCGAAGCTATGCCATACCGCTGTGGATTCATTCCAACAACGTCCGGGGCGTTGAGATATCTCTGAACGTCGTTCAGGTAGTGGCGCGGCGGAGGATGCGATCGAGAAAGAGGCGCGTCCGAGGCTCCTGTGGTTCTGCGAGCATCTGCGCCGGCGGGCCGGACTCGACGATACGCCCCTCGTCCATGAACACGATTCGGTCTGCGACTTCGCGGGCAAAGTCCATCTCGTGGGTTGCCACCAACATTGCCACGTGACGTTCAGCGATAAGTTTCATTGTTCGGATCACCTCTCCGACCGTCTCAGGGTCAAGAGCAGAGGTGATCTCGTCCAACAGCATCACCTCAGGTTCCATCGCCAAGGAGCGAGCGATCGCCACTCGCTGCTTCTGACCTCCGGAGAGGTCCCCCGGCATAGCGTCGGCCTTCTCGGCGAGACCGACGGTCTTGAGCAACTCCATTGCTCGCGCGGTGGCGGTGTCTCGGTCAAGGCCCAGCACCAATGTTGGGGCAAGAACCAGGTTCTCCATCACCGAAAGATGGGGGAACAGGTTGAAATGCTGAAATACGATGCCCACTCGGGTTCGGTACTCGTTCAGTTGGTGGTCTCTGAGCAGTACTTCGGACCGGCCGGCTCCGTTCTCCCGCACGATCTCCCGCCCTTCGAAGGAGATGCGACCATGGGTGGGTGTGACTAGGAGGTTGGCGGTCCGCAGAAGAGTGGACTTACCCGATCCGCTCGGCCCGATCAAGGCGATCACCTCTCCCCTCCACAACGTGAGATCGACGCCACGCAAGGCGTGAAACTCTCCGTAGTGAGCGTGTACCCCAGCTAGATCCAATACGGGCTTGTCCATGAACCTACTCCGCAACCGGCGTCCAGCGCCGCTCGACCATCGCCATCAAGCGTGTCATGCCGGTAATCAGAAGAAGGAAGAGCACGGCGACCATCGTGTACACCTCGAGTGGGCGGAACGTCTGCACCTGCACAACGTCGCCCCGATGGAGAATCTCAGCCACTCCGATGTATGAAACGAGAGCCGATTCCTTCATCACTACGACGAACATATTGGCGGTGGGCGCCACCATCCTCCGCGCCGCCTGCGGCAAGATGACCTTGCGCATCGTATCCAGCTTTGATAGCCCGAGGGAGCGGGCCGCGTCGACCTGCGAGCGCCCAACTCCCACGATTCCGCCCCGAACAATCTCGGATATGTAGGCGGCGGTGTTCAGACCAATGGCGACGATCCCCGCTTGGAGGGGACCGATCTTGGTCTGCAGGAGTAGCGGAACGGCGTAGTAGAAGTACACGATCTGGACAAGCACAGGGGTGTTGCGGAAAAGCTCGACAAACCAGAGGAGGGCTCTCTGCACTGCAGGCCATGCCATCGTCCTAAGTAGTCCGATCACCACCCCCAAGATGACTCCGATGGCGATCGCCCCGAACGACACCAAGAGCGTCATCGGGATACCTCGAGCCACGAAAGGCAAATACTCAGCGATCGTTTGCCAGTTCCACTCGTACAAGGTTCATTGCCTCCTGTGCGTGGTCCCGCCTCCGCGAGAACACACACCTCAGCTCCCAGACTCGGGTACCTCTACCCCGACCAGCCCGTGTCGGTCGATGGCCTGCTGAACCACCCCTTCGGCGAGGACTCGTTGGATTTGATCATTCATGTAGTTGATGAACTGTGAGTCGCCTTTCAACCCAGCAATGCTCTGAATGGACTCACCGAACCTGAAGTCCACCACCTCGAGTTCCGGCTCGTTCTCGATCGAAGCTAAGGCGTAATCCCGTACAGCGGCCATAGCATCAGCGTCGCCGTTTCGTACCGCAAGGATTGCGGTTCCGACATCCCGGAGCCGCAGGATCTCAGCGTTCTTGATCACCTTCGTAAGCAATTCATCAGTGTTTGACCCCTGCGTGACCGAGATCGTATTGCCGGCCTGGTCGAGCTCTTCGACGGATTGGAAAGGAGCCCCCTTCTTTACAACGAATGTGAAGTCCGACACTAAGAGGGGGATTCCGAAATCGACTTGCTCTTGTCGGGCGTCCGTAATCCCGAGGATCGTCGCGTCGAACTTGTCAGATTGCATGCCGAGAACAAGTGTGTTCCAGGCATCCTCCACGAGGACCAGCTCCACGCCCATGTCCTCAGCTATATCGAGCATGACGTCGATGTACAGGCCCTCGACCTGGTCGGTCGATGGGTTGACAGCGGCGTAGCCCGCCAGAGTTGCCCAACCGACGCGTAGCTGTCCGGTTTCTCGGATCCTTTCCAAGGTGCCGCCGTGGACGCTCCCTTTGGCACTCTGTCCTTCCGATGTGGCGTCAGCCGCGGAACTGGCGGGTGCAGCAGCACCTCCCCCACATGCAGCCAGGATCAGTATGAGCGCGACCATAGCTGCTATGCGTGTTCCTCTCATTTGCGCTCCTTCTCTCTCTGTCTGTGTCCGATCAATTCGCAGCCACCACTTCCAGTCGCCCTGAGGCAGGTCCCGGGCCCATCGAAACGAGTCCTTCCAGCGCCGCGGTGACGTCACGGCCCCGAACGATCACCCGCCTGACGGCGCCTGGACGAAGAATTACAGCCGGGTCAGAGAGGGGATCTCCCTCAACGAGTACAAGGTCCGCGTCTTTCCCGACTTCGATCGTCCCACGCCGATCAGCTACTCCTAGAACCTGTGCGGGGACGCTCGTAGCGGCTCGGAGTATGTCTGCGCCGGGCAGCCCGACTTCTGCGAGCAAAGCCATCTCAAGCGCGTGAAGTCCGAAGGGCATCACATGGCCGGAACTGTCTGTCCCGAGGCCTATGGCAACTCCGCGCGCATAAGCCTTCGCCACAGTGCGGCGGGCCACCGCCCGAGCCGAAGCCATCGCTGCTGCCTTCTCCGCAGGCACGACAGCTCTGGCATTACCGCGGGAGACCCATTCGGAAATCGAGAGAGTCGGGACCAGGACCGTTCCGGCTTCAGCCATCCGATCCAGCTGCTCGTCGGTCGCAAAGTTCCCGTGTTCGATCGTGTCGACGCCTGCGGCCAGACACGCTTCGATAGCTTCAGCGCTGATGGCATGGGCCGCCACATGCATACCGAGGGCATGAGCTTCGTCGACGATTGCCTCGAGCTCCGCGATGGTGAAGTTGCGGGTCGTCGGGTGATCCCTATCTGAGAGGATCCCTCCGCCTGCCATCACCTTCACGAAGTCCCCGCCTTCCCGGAACTGGGTGCGGACGAGTCGCCTGCAGTCGTCCATGCCGTCAACGACGTCCAAGGGCTCCCTCGGGAGCCAGCGGGGAATGAACATGTCCCCGTGCCCGCCGGTCATCGACACCCACCAGGGAGCCACCGACAGACGTGGCCCGATTAGCACCTCATCTTCGAATAGATCTCGCAGGATCGCCTCACCAACGTAACGGTGGCCGATCACCCGGAGGCTGGTGAAACCGGCAGCTAGCGCATACCAGGCGTTGCGGATGCCATGAAGGAGCTTCTCCGTGGGGTGGCTGAGCCCTCGGAAGGTCGCATTCGCGACAGGATTGCGGGAATCCGAGTGTGTGGTGAGGTGGACATGAAGGTCAGCGAGGCCAGGAAGCAACGTGAGGTCACCGCCACGCAACACCGTGGGGTTAGGGAGTGAGGAAGGACCGTCGCCGATGTCGACGATCTGCCCGGCGGAGATGTCGACATGGCCAAGGTGCTGATATCGATCCGTGAGTCCCGTCCAGCATCGCACATCAACGATTGCGATGTCACCGGTACAAGCCGGAGCCAGCAACTCAGATCCGCCTCGGCCAGTATGGGTCTTCGAGCAGCGCTCGACCGACCGCGACGATGTCGCATGTTCCGTCAGCGAGGAGGGCGTTGCCTTTGACAGCGTCGGTAACCCCGCCAACCCCTATAGTTGGCATTCCCGTCGCTTCACGCAACCTTTTCGCTAAAGCCGGTTTATTCGGGGTGTGGCTCCCCACAGGGGCTGCCTTTAGGCCGCCCGCGCTCACATCAATTACATCTACGCCTCGCTCCTTCAGTAGTGACGTCAGAGCGATCGAGTCCTCAACCGTAAGCCCTCCTTCCTCCAGGTCATCTGCGGAGAGCCGAAAGAACACAAGCATGCGGTCAGGTACCACTTCGCGAACCCGCTCCACAACGCGCAACGTCAGCCGCACCCGGTTTTCCCAACTCCCTCCATATGCGTCGTTGCGCTGATTGGTTAGCGGCGACATGAACTCATGAAGCAAATACCCGTGAGCACCGTGCACCTCGACGATGTCGAAGCCTGCTTGGACAGCGCGATGTGCAGCTTCGCCGAACGCTTCGACGAGGGCGTCAATGCCGGCGTCGTCCAGTTCGATGGGAACGGCCCAGTCGGATTCAAACGGGATCGGGCTAGGAGCGACGAGCGGATGAGGGCCGAAGCCCTTAGCTTTGCCGAAAGCCTTGCGCGCCGCATGTCCGAGCTGGATGCCCACCACCGAGCCCGCTTCGCGGCAGAATTCCACAACCCTGCGGAGGGGTTCCACCTGGGAGTCGGCATAGAGGCCAAGCGCCCCGTTGCTGAGACGGCCGTCGGAACGCACCGCACAGTCCTCGACCATGATGATGCCCACGCCGCCCACAGCCCGCGATCCGTAATGGACCAGATGCCAGTCGTTAGCCCGGCCATCCACGTCGGCTCGGTGCTGTGACATGGGAGACATCATGATCCGGTTGGGCAACCTCACCCCACGCAACTCCAGCGGCGTGAGGAGATTCGGACCATCGGTGCTCATGTCGCCTCCTTGTCCGAGGGCATCGGGCTGACTCCGGGGAGTTTGTGGAATCAGATCTGTCGGGGGGTTCGTCCAATTGGAGGAAAACGTGGCAGGACGTTGGTAGATCTGAAGGAGTCGCTCCGGTGACGTAAGCCCAAACTCCTACCGATGGTCGAATCACTAGCGACATCCGGAGCCTGCGTGGCCGGAACCTATGATCGGCGGTCCACCGCACCCGGAGTCATTGGACAGCCGATAGAGAGGAGCGAGCATGGTGC
>CALGSZ010000084.1 GCA_937901745.1 uncultured Chloroflexota bacterium
GCCTGTCAAGCCGGAGGTCGCGGGTTCAAATCCCGTCGTCCCCGCCAACCGAAGCGCTAGAGATAGCCTTCGGTATGGAGGTCAGGTAGCTCAGTTGGTAAAGCGCCGGTCTGAAAAACCGGAGGTCGACGGATCGACGCCGTCCCTGACCACCAGCAGAATCGTCAATGCTTGTAAGGGTTTTCCGGACATGCCAAACCCGTTCGATCACCCCCCGAATCGGCACCAGGACGCGCATAGGACGCGTCTTCTGCCGAAGCAATGATGCGAAGAGCTGGGATGCCTCCTCATGACTGACGGCCCAGGGGCTCACTCAGGCGACCTCATGACGTGGGGACTGCGCTTTCCTGCCATTGGTACAACCCGAAGTGCTTGTGGTCGAGTTCGGACTGCGCCCGATCGCCGGGGCACCAACTATCACTCGTCAAGCATCGGACGGACGCGATTCAAGTTACTCGAGGACCACTCCCCCCGATACGATCTATGCCGATCGACAGGTGGTTCTTATGGAAGACTCGGTCGAACCCGTGCTTGGTCTTGTCATTTCGGGGGGATGGCTGTGGGTAGCTGCGATGGCCACCGCTGCCGCTGCCGTGTTCTGCTTCAAGGGAGTAGTCGACAATGACGGTAGCTACGAGAGTCCCCTTGGCTGGGCGCTTGGCTGGAGCCTCTCGACAATTCTCCTGATCTGGGCGGCCATCGAAGGGACGTCTCTCTGTGTGCGCGGCACTTGCTAGCAATAGGGCTCCCGAACACAATGGTCCCGATGCGATGCGGATGATCGCAGCCCCCGCTTATCGAGAATAGAGCATCACGTGAGCCTGTTTCGTAAGCGCAAAGAACCCACACTACGTTCCGCCCTCGAGAACGCTATCGAAGGCGCGCTCCGAGGAATGAAGTCGGTCCAGAGTAGGGGTCAGCTGCCGGACACCTCCCCAGCGGGGTCGGGCCTAATCCACGACGCCATCGATCGGGCGTTATCCGAATTCGCTCCGCAGTACGCCGAACGTCTTGGTGTGACGGTGACCCGCGCCAGCCTTGCGAATCCCGCCTATGTCATGATTCTCAAGCAACTGGGTTTTTTGGTCGACTGGCTGCTCATGGAGCGAGATCCAGAGTTCGCGACCACTGACATGGAGCGTATCGATGCCATTGAGGGGCTCGCACCAATGTGGGACGAGTTTTTCGGACGGAGCCTCGACGCTCTTGCCCACATCGACTTTCTGTTCCGGGTGGCTGCCATTGCATTGGACCAGTCTGACCAATCGCCCGAACGGAGAGGTACCGGTGTTTGGTTTGACGCGGTGGCCGCGCAACTGCGCCGCATCGAGGAGCTCGCCAGTCGCCTATGAACCGGACAGCCAGCGACTATCCAAGGTAGGTTGGTTGCCTGAACATGGCTACGTCGGCATGGGAGAGGGCGGGAGGCCGCCCGCTGAGGTCAGGCGAAATCGTATTCGAGTCCACTGCACGGCTGGCTCTATCCGGCCAGGTAAGCCAGGGAGGGGCCGGGGCAATAGCGATCACCTCGGGGCCAGTCGGAGCGAGGCTCCACTTCACGATATCGGGAGGGATTCTCAGGCGCGGCCTTGAGAGTTCCATCGCTCTTAGTAATCAGGTCCTTGAGATGGTGAAGGTCTCGCCGGCACGTCGCAAAGCAGAGAGGACTCTGCTCTACATACCAACAGCCACTGGACCCCTACAGGTGGATCTGGCTGAACCCGACCGGCTGGTCGAAGCCATGCACCGCGCGGTGGGACAGGTACCGGAAGGTCCTTGGTCGGCCGAAGCTCGTCGCATACAAGCGGCGGCGAGGGCTCAAGCCGTCTCAGCTGATGAAAAGGCCGCCGACTCCAAGCTTCCTGAACTCAAGTACCAGGCCATTTCTGACCTAATCGGCCAGGTGTTCCTGGTCGAGCTGGCGGACGAATCAATTGTGCGTGCCTACCAGTTCTGGGATCCGGAGGACTTAGCCGATGTGATGGATGGGGAGCAGCTTGACTTCGAGCGATGTCGTCGCCTGCTTGATAGCGCCCTTGAGACGGACGAAGAGGTCGAAGACGTACTGGAGTGGCTCCGAGTCCAGCCGGAAGTTGTCCCCTTCGACATCAAGGCTCCCCCGGATGAACCATTGTGATCAAGACGTGGGGTTGGCGTGGTCACGAGCCCAACTGAATGACCCGGTCGGATCGCTGGCGAGTGACCGCGATACATTCCCCGCCGCCCACACCTGGTCGAGTCGCTCGGCCACCGCCTCCAGGTCCT
>CALGSZ010000085.1 GCA_937901745.1 uncultured Chloroflexota bacterium
CGACGAGGTTGGGATCGGGGACATTCATCAAGTTGTCGTAGCCGGGACCCGACGCCTCGGTGTCGAGATGGGCATTGAAGATGAGCGAGCGTCCACCTCCCCGACCTCGGACGCGGCCAACGACGCTTGCCCGGCCGTCGATGATCGGCACGAAGTCGGCTTCCATGCCGTTGGCGTCGTACCACTCCTTGACCCGGCGAGCTGTCGGCTCTTCATTTCCGACCGGACCGAATGTGTTGCCAAGGGCCAGCGCCAGCTCGGCCAGGTCTTCGCGAGACTCGTCGATCCGTACCAGGATTTCTTCGACCAGGCCCTTCACTTGCTGTCACCTTTCGTGAGTACTGCTCCGATGTCGTCGGCCGTGAGCGGGGTCTCCGGATCGGCTGACCGGGTGACGAGCGCTTCAAGCACGAGCTTGCGGATGGCACGCCCGCTCAGACCTCCGGTTTGACCGGCGATGTCGGCGATCTGGGCGGAATCGATCTCGACGGCCGGAAGCTCGGAGAGGGTGTCGGCCAGGATGCGGGCGGCGGCGTCGGCATCCGGCAAGCCGACTTTCACGGAGAGGTCGAGACGATCGAGGACTGCCTCGTCGAGCGCAGCCTCGAAATTGGAGGTTGCAATGAGAAGGACGTTGTCGTGGTTTGCGGCAAGGTAGTCGAGGCCGCGCAGAGCAGCTTCGGTGGCGCGCATCACATCGACAGGGTCTCGACCACCCGATGTGATCTCCCGGCTCGTCAGCAGACTGTCGATCTCGTCCAATACTGCGATCACCGGCAGTCCCTTCGCTGCGAGCTCCGGGATCGATTTCTCCAGGAGGTTTGCGGTGTTGCGCTGGCTTTCTCCCAGCATCTGACTCGGGAGGGCATGTGGGTCGACCTCGGCGAATATGACACCGTCGGCATCTGCGACGGTTTCGGCGACAACCTGGGCGAGCCCACGTGCGAGAGACGACTTGCCCGTTCCCGGCGGCCCATACAGCAGAACGATGCCGTGCACAGGCAAGCCGACTACCGAGTAGCGAACCCGGTAGCGGAGGACGAACTGGGCGTACGCGACCAGGCGTTCTTTCAGACCCGGGTCGACATAGATGCGGTCCCAATACTCCCGCCACGACTTCTGAGGCAGGACCGTCCACCGGAGGAAGCTGTAACGATCCTCACGCCAGTCGACGGACGTGCGTTCAGGCATCGGGTCGTCCTGCCTGCGGGTCCGGCCACTCCACCCCGGTGAGGTCGGGAGCATCTAGCTGTTGCGGCTCCTCGAAGAGGGTGAGCGGCGACAGGAGAGCGCTCATCGCCATGTACAGCGTGTCGAAGTTGTGGACCCGGATCAGCGAGGCTATCTCGGTGTCGGAGGCGTTGAAGTGCTGGTGCCACGCCCAGTGGTCGACCACGACCAGATCGCCGGGCCCCCAATCGACGCGTTCGTCGTCGATGATGCTGTAGCCGCGGCCTGCCACCCCGAACAGCCAGGCCTCGCCGCCGTGCCGGTGGCGTGATTGATAAAGACCTGGCGCCAGCTGGTGCATCACTGCCGTGAGCCCTTGTGTGCGATGACCGATGGTCCGGTCGACGAGAAACCCCGATCGAGCCCCTCTCGGGGAAACGCGGAACGCTATATCGTCATATGCAGTGAGGATTCGCGACTCCGATGCCTCGGCCGCCGCATCGGCCAAGCGGCGGAGGCGATTCGAATAAGGATCGGAGCCGAGGCCCGGGTTCGATGATTCAGGACGCGGAGGGAGCTCCGCGTATTCGGCGTCACCTGCGTCCTCGAGCAGTGCCAAGCCGAAGAGTTCGACCATCGGTTGGACAGAGAACGTGACGAAACGCGCCGGCTTGTCACCCTCATTGCCGTGGCGATGCCACGCCCACCCTGGGAGATAGATCGTGTCCCAGGGTCGCCAGTCGTATCGCCGGCCATTGACCTCGGTCCACCCCGACCCTTCGGTGACAAAGGCGATCGCATCCCAGGAGTGCCGATGCACCGTGGATACGACACCAGGCGGTATCTCGTGGACGTTTGCGTCGAGCACGAGGCTGGGTTCCCCGCCATCCGCCGACACCATTACTCCGCGCTTAGTGCGTCGCGGTGTGTCGTAGAGGACGACGTCGGAGGCTCGCACGATCGTCCGCTGATGGTCCTTCCAGTAGGCGAGCACGTCTGCCCGGCGCTTCTTCTGGACCTGGTAGTGGGAAGTTGTCGTACGTGTCTCTGTCACGAACGTGGGCACCTCAGATAGATGACCAGACAGCATAGGTGATTGGATCCAATCGCGTCGGCTAGGTGGGGATTTTCTTGATAGGCTCCATTGCCGCCGATGACAGTTCGCTACTTCAACCCGACAGCCGTTCCCCCACCAACCGGCGCGTATTCCTTGGTCGGGCAGGTGCCCCCGGGCGGCTCCATCGTGTGGCTGGCGGGACAGACAGGTCGACGCCAGGACGGTCGGTTCCCGCTGTCAGTCCGCGACCAGACGTTCGCCGCGCTCGATGCCGTCGCTGCCCTTGTGGCCGACATCGGCTCAAACACAAGGGATATCGTGGTTCTGCGTTCCTATGTCGTCGGTCAGGAGAACGTCTCCGAGTTCCGGTCGGCTCGAGACGAAAGACTTCGCGCTTGGTACCCGGACGGCGAGTATCCGGTCTCGACGGTCCTGGTTGTCACTGGGCTCGCCAACGCTGCCGCCCTTGTGGAGGTCGAGGCGGTCGTCTGCGTTCCGCCCGCGCCGGAGCAGCCAGAGGACCATTCGACAAGGCCCCTGGATGTGAAATAGGATCCAATCTGATGCCTGCACTGGTCGAAACGCGAAGGGACGTGTTCTGATGCCAAGGGTCGAGTTCGCACGTTCCTTGTCGGTGTCGGCTCCGGCGGAGCAGGTCTGGGAAGCGGTGACCGATGCCCAACGGGTCGCCGGTTGGATCTCTCTCGTCAGCGATGTCACAGAGGTGGCGCACCTGGCGCACTACACGGCGACGCTGAGCGACCGGGTTGGGCCATTCCGCCTTTCGGCTGATCTCGACATCGCCGTCAAGGACATCGACCCGCCGCGGACGATCACCTTCTCCGCAGATGGCGAAGACCGTCAAGTGTCCTCTCGAATACGTGTCGATGCCTCACTGACACTCACACCTGCATTGGACGGGTGCGAGATCCAAGTCGCTGGCATGTACGAGGTGACCGGCCGGGTTGCGACTCTTGGGGCGTCTGCCATCCGAGCCAAGGCTGAAACGGTCATGAACGAGTTCTTCCAAGCGCTCGAGAAGGACCTCGGATGAGCGTCCTCCCTCCATTCGATCTGGTTCGGCCAGCGAATCTCGCCGAGGCTTTGAGTGCGGTGGCGGACGGCGCAACCCCCTATGCGGGAGGCACCGAGTTGCTGCTAGCAATGCGCGCCGGGCTCCTGAGGCCGGCGGCTCTTGTGGACCTCAAGACGTTGCCCGAGTTGAGCGGCGTGTCCCTGGTCGACGACCACGTGCGCATCGGCGCCACGGTGACCCACCGCCAGGCCCGCACTGCACCCGAGGGGGCGCACATCCCCCAGCTGTCAAACGTACTTGGCCGCGTTGGTAACCCGCGTGTAAGAGCTGCGGGCACCCTCGTCGGGAATCTCTGTTTCGCCGAGCCGAAATCCGACGTTGCCACCTTGCTGGCCGCGTTGGACGCCCGGGTCGAGCTGGCGTCCACGAGCGGCGGGCGAACCCTGCGCCTCAGAGAGTTCTTGCTGGGCCCCTACACGACTGCGCGGTCCGACGACGAGCTTGTCAGGGCCATTCTGATTCCGGTCAGAAGTGGGCGCCTGGCAGCCTACGGCAAGTTCCAGACGATGGAGCGCCCAACCGTCAGCGTGGCGGCCGTGAAGGAGGCTGACGGGACAACTCGCATCGCCGTTGGTGCGGTCGGGCCGGTGCCACAGGTCTTCGAGTTCCCTCCCGGCGAGCGCCCCGACTGCGACGGCATAGCCTGTGAGGTTGAGGTGACCCCGGACTTCACCGGTGGTGACGCCTTCAAGCGTCACATCACGCGACACATCGCCTCCTCGACTCTCTCAGATCTGGGGACCCGTTCATGAGCACAGTGACCATCGACACATTCGTCAACGGCCAACGGGTGACGCGCCAGGTGGCACCTCGCATGACGCTGGCGGAGTTCTTGCGTGACGACCTCGGACTGACCGGGACGAAGGTCAGCTGCGAGATGCAGGTGTGCGGGGCGTGCACGGTGCTGATCGACGATATGCCTGTGAGCGCCTGCACCTACCTCGCCGCTGACGCCGACTCGCGTCGCATCACAACGGTGGAGGGACTTGCACACAGCGACGAGCTGCACCCCATCCAGGCGGCATTCGTCGAGAACTTCGCGATCCAGTGTGGATTCTGCACACCCGGGTTTGTGATGATGACCGCCGCGTTGCTGCGAGAGAACCCTGCCCCAACGGCAGAAGAAGTCGCCGAGTACATGGACGGGAACATCTGCCGATGCACCGGCTACAAGCCGATCCTCTCCGCTGTCCTCGACGCCGCGGAGCGACTGAGAGGCACCGAATGATCCCCCAGCGGGCCGGCTCGTCCGTCTATCGAGTAGACGGCAAGGACAAGGTCACAGGCGCCGCTCGCTACGCCATCGACATCAAGGTGCCGGGGATGCTGCATGGCCACGTCGTCCGGTCCACCCGTGCTCACGCCAAGATCGTCTCGATCGACGTCGAAGAGGCGCTCTCGAGACCGGGAGTGGCAGCGGTCGTAACCGGAAACGACCTGACTGGGCTGTTTCCTCGGTTCGGCCACATCATCGCCGACCATCCCATCCTCGCTTTGGACCGTGTGCGCTACTACGGCGAACCGGTCGCCTTGGTCGTAGCCCGAACGCCTTACGAGGCGGCGGATGCAGCCGACGACGTTCGGGTCCACTATGAGGACCTTCCGGTCGTGATCACGCCCGAGGAGGCTCTCGCCGATGGTGCGCCGCTGCTGCACGAAACCTCGTATGACTCCGGCGACCGTTCGTTCGCGGAGGCACGGTCTGAAGTGGGTGCACGGACCAACGTCGCACACATGGCCGTTCTCGAATGGGGAGATGTCGAAGCTGGCCTTCGGGAAGCAGCGGTGGTCGTCGAATCGACCGTGCAGTTCCCCATGCACTACGCATATGCGATGGAGCCTTACAACGCCATCGCGTCTTTCGACAACGGAATGCTCGAGGTCATCTCGACCGCACAGCACCCGTTCCAGGTGCGAGATGACCTGGCGAGGATCTTCAGCCTGCCGCTCAACTCTGTACGGGTTCGTTCGCCGCTCATCGGCGGAGGCTACGGATCGAAGTCGTACACCAAGGTGGAGCCCCTGGCCGCCGTAGCGGCGTGGGCAACCGGCCGTCCTGTGCGAGTCGCCCTGGATGTCGAAGGATCCATCCACACGACGCGTGCCGATTCGGCTACGATCCATGTCCGTTCGGGATTCGACGCCGATGGGCGGATCCTGGCCCGCGAGTTCGACATCCTGTTCAACACGGGCGCCTACGCCGACAACGGCCCGCTTGTGCTCACCAAGTGTGTGCACCGCTGCTTTGGTCCCTACCGGATCCCGAACCTCCGTGTGAGAGGGCGCGCCGTGTACACGAACACGGTTCCCTCCTCGTCGTACCGGGGCTTCGGCGCTCCCCAAGGTTCCTTCGCTGGCGAGACCAATCTCGACCGTGCCGCTGACATCCTCGGGATCGACCCGGCCCAGCTGCGTCGGATCAACCTGGTCAGACCGGGCGAGAAGCACATCCCCAAGCGGCGGGGCATGGATGCCGACCTGGTCGCCGACTTGGACATCGTCACCAGCAAGCTGGGTTGGCGGAATAAGCCGACAGCAGGCCGCGGGATTGGATTCGCCTGCTCCGCTTCCGACGCCGGCGCATTCCCACTGTCGACGGCCACGGTGCGGATCCTCGCCGACGGGTCGGTGCTCGTGCTAACCGGCTCGACGGAGATGGGGCAAGGGAGCAAAACCGCCCTGGCACAGATCGCCGCCACCGAGTTGGGTGTGCCCCTGGAAAAGGTCCAGGTCGTGCAGTCCGACACCGCTACCACCCCGTATGAACGGACCACGGGGGCGTCACGGACCACCACCTTGACGGGTCTCGCCGTGCAACGTGCTTGCTGTGATGCTCTCTCCAAGATGGAAGAGATCGCTGCCGACGTCTCGGGCTGTCGGATCGAGGAGGTCAAGACGGCCGAAGGTGTCGTGGCTGGGCCGGACTTCGAGTATCGCTTCGACCAGCTTGTGGCCGAATGGTTCGGCGGCAGGCAGGGAGAAATCGTCGGTCACGGTGTCGTTCGGCGTGCCGGCGACCTCGAGGAGCTGCCTCCCTTCTGGGAGATCGGAATGGTCGGGGTGGAGGTGGCCGTCGACGAGGAGACAGGACTGGTGAACGTCGAGCATCTTGTGACGGTGGGAGACGTCGGATATGCGATAAACCCCTCCCTGGTCGAGGGTCAGGACCTCGGAGCGGCCACCCAGGGCCTCGGCGGTGCGCTTTTCGAGCAGCTGATCTACGACGGACCCCAACTGGTCAACCCCAACGTCGTCGACTACCGGGTGCCCCGGATGAAGGACATGCCGCGCCGTATCAGCTCCGTGATTGTGGAGCGCCAGGACGGCGTCGGCCCATACGGAGCGAAAGGGGGTGGAGAAGGTTCGCTGAACCCGATCGCCGCCGCGGTGGCGGCTGCGGTGGCGAGGGCGACGGGCGTGTGGCCCGACCGTCTTCCACTGACGGCAGAGACCGTTTGGGGCCTGATCCGGGCCGACAGACAGCTACCCAGTGACACGAACGAGGTGGACGATGCGTGAAGAGGCGGTCGCGTTCTATTCCAATGGAGCCAAGCTCGCCGGAATCCTCCGGCTGCCGGAAGGGACCGGCCCTCATCCTGGAATAGTCCAGGGCCCTGGATGGCTCGGCCTCAAAGACGCCAAGCTGTACGAGCCGTATCACGAAGCGTTGACTGCCGCCGGCTTCGCCGTGCTGATCTTCGACTACAGGGGCTTCGGCGATTCGGAGGGTGACCGCAACAGCCTCTTGGTGGCCGGGCAGGTATCCGACCTCGTGTCCGCCGTCACCTACCTCGAGACTCGACAAGACATCGACGCCTCACGTCTGGGCGTGTTCGGTTCTGGTGGAACGGGCGGCGGCAACGCTGTTCTGCTCGCCGCGGCGGATCAGAGAATCCGCTGTGCCGTAAGCCAGGTGCCGGTTGCTGACGGCGAGGACTGGCTTCGCAGGATGCGTCGAGGGTATGAATGGTTCGAGTTCCTCGAGCGGCTCGCCGCCGATCGGCGCCAGCGAGTCCTTACCGGCACAGGCGAAATGGTGCATCCCCGTGAGGACATCATGGTCCCCAGCCCCGAGCGCCGAGCCACCACGGTGAAAAAGGACGTCGACGACCGAATACCGACATCGGTGCCGTTGGCGGCAGCCGAGGAGATCCTGGCGTACAAGCCGATCGAGTACGCCCCCAAGGTGAGCCGTTTGATGGTCATCGCGGTCGAGAACGACCCCGTGACACCCACCGATCATGCGGTGGCGCTGTACGAGGCGGCACGGGAGCCTAAGCAGCTGATCATGCAGGGGGCGACGACCCACTACGAGGCCTACCGGCAGCACGCCGACGTCGTCATCCCAAGGATCGTCGACTGGTATCGCACGCATCTGGGCCCTTCGACGGTGCAGGCGATAACACGTTCCGGATCCGAGACGCTCAAGGAGAGGCCATGACGCGGGTTATCCGCAACGCCGACGTGTTCGTGGAGGGGGCTCTGCGCCCTCTTGACATCGTCATCGACGGCGAACGGATCGGAGGCCTAACCACCCGCGGCGGTGGGCCCAGCGACGCCGAATCGATCGACGCAAGCGGTCAGATCGCGATCCCCGGCGGCATCGACGTCCACGTGCACACCCGAGAGCCGGGCTACACGCACAAAGAGGACATAACCACAGCTACGGCCGCGGCTGCCGCAGGCGGGTACACGACGATCTTCGGGATGCCGAACCTCGACCCGCCGACGATCACGAAAGAAGACCTGACTTCGGTTCTTGGCTTGTACTCCGAGAAGAGCCTCGTCGACTACAACCACAACCCGGCAGCCAAGAAGATCGACGAGATCCCGGCCTTGGCCGCAGAAGGCATCGCGGCGTTCAAGATCTACATGGTCGTCGACACGGGGCGGAGCTATCCGCACCCTTCGTCCATCGGTGTGCACGACCACGGCGACCTTTACCTTGCGATGCGGGCAGTAGGAGAAACGGGCCTGCGTCTGATGGTCCATCCTCACGATCAGCGGATCATGGACGTCGTCGAGCAGGAGTACTGGGCGAAGGGAGACAGAAGCCCGCAGGCTTATGGGAAGACCCTCGCTGTCGACGACGGAATCATCTGGGACACCGCCACTGCTCTGCTGATACGCATGGCAGAGGCCACTGGATGCAAGCTGCACATCGTCCACGTCCAGACCACCCGTCAAATCGAGATGCTCACGCGTGCCCGGGAAAAGGGAATCGACGTCTCTTCAGAGGTCAACCATTGGGCCCTCTTCCTCGGACGCATGTCAGACATCGAAAAGCAAGGTTCCTACGTGCTGTCCTACTGGGTGCCGGAGCACCACCAGGAGGCGCTGTGGCGGGCGATGGAAGCAGGTGTCATCGACATGCTGGCTTCAGACCACGCCCCCCACACTCGTGAAGAGAAGGAGATCGGCTGGAAAGACGCCTGGGCGGCGCACACAGGGACACCGGGCGTCCAGTATCAACTGCCTCTCATGGTCGATGCCTGGCGATCGGGCAGGATCTCACTCGCCCGCCTGGTCGACATGGTGTCGACGGCGCCTGCTCAAGTCTTCGGCTTGGACCGCAAAGGCGCACTGGTTCCGGGCATGGACGCCGACATAACGCTTATCGACCCGAACCGGGAATGGACGATCACCAATGAGTCCGTGCTTTCCCGGATCGGGTGGACGCCCTACCACGGGCGGCGCATTCAGGGTGCGGTCGTCCGCACTCTGGTCCGTGGCAGAGACGTCTGGGTCGACGGCGAGATCGTTGGCGCACCCGGCTATGGACGTCAAGTCACCCCCACGATCTGAAGGAACAGGCACATGAAATTCGGACTCCTACTACCTCACTTTGGCGAGTACGCCGACAAAGAAATGCTCCTCGACGGCGCGCGGCGCGCTGAGGAGTTGGGATTCGATTCGGTCTGGGTACGTGACCACCTGCTTTTCGAGCCGCATGGCGAGTTCGAAGCACCGAACCGCGACTTCCTCGAGCCGTTGACCGTCCTGACCGCCATTGGCGCTGTGACGGAAAGGATCACCCTGGGCACTGCGACCCTGATTCCATATCGCCATCCGCTGGTGACAGCTCACATGTTGGCCACCATGACCCATGTCGTTGGGCCTCGTCTGATCGCCGGGTGGGGGGCAGGCACATTCGACCACGAATTTGAAGCGGTCGGACTTGGCGGGGTATTTCGGCCGGAACTAGTGGAGTCGAACGCCAAGATCTTTCAACTGGTCTTCAACGGGGACAACATCAACTACTCGGATAGCCACTACCAGTTCAAGGATGTGTCCCTGTATCCGAAGCCGGCTGGGCCAATTCCCTTCTGGTACGGCGGAGCGACACCGGCTTCGGCACGACGGGCGGCCGAATACTGCGACGGCTGGATTCCCGGCCGCATCACGCTGAAGACGATCGAGAAACGGGTCGAGCAGATGCGCAAGATCGTCGAGGAGAACGGTCGCCCGATGCCAACGGTGGCGGTCGTCCCCCCCACGACCATCGCTGAAACCGAAGAGGAGGCCTGGGAAGGCACCAGCTTGGAAGGCCTCCTGAAGTGGGCTAACGAGCGCGGAAAGTGGTGGGTCAAGCCGGAGTCAGGACGTTTCGAGACCGCTGCCGACATCGAAGGATCACTCGTTGTGGGCACCCCTGAGCAGGTGGTGGAACAGACCCGCAGGTTCGCGGAGGTAGGCGTCGAACATGTCGTCTTCGATACACGCTTGAGCTTCGACCGCTGGTTCCAGAGCATCGACCTCTTGGGCAAGGAGGTCATCCCGCGACTGCGTTGATAGCCGGTGTGTCCTGGTGAGACTCGCCATGAGCTGTCAAAGTTTGGACAGCGCCCCTGGCCGCCAGGCAGGTGAATCGAAGATCGTTGTGCCGAAGGTAGCCGATCATCGTCTCTGCCGGATCAGCAGCCACCGACATCGAAATCACAGTGTTCGAGCGAGGAAATGCCTTCGCAAATGGCGTAGCTTCCGCCTGAAGCCGCCTGCAACACGTCGTCCTTCGAGATGGGCTACCGAGCGTCGCGCTCGTCGTCGAGGGACACCACCTCAATCTCGAAGGCACCGCGTCAAGGCGGCCTTCCCACACGGCCTGAACCGCTTCACCCCAAGCGCGCAACTCCTCGTTGTATCGGGCCCGCAGGAGAACTGAACCTCCCCGAGTAGCGCGCAGGCTCCAGACCTTGAGAGGATGGAGTCATGA
>CALGSZ010000086.1 GCA_937901745.1 uncultured Chloroflexota bacterium
TCGCGACAAAGGCGTGGGGCAGGCAAGACCCACCTCGCGCAATCGAGATGCCAGGAGCCAAGTTCTCCCTCCCCGGCGGCGTGCTTGGGCTTCCCCCGGCCAGCGCGGCCACCGAGCGCGGGGACGCACGACGTCGGGACACGGTCAACGACGCCAACCCGACCCAGCGGAGGTGCATCCGTGCCCGTATCATCTTGACATGCGCTCTTGAGCTTAGTTACAGTTCGCCCGTCATCAACCCGAAAGATGATTCCGGGATATGAAATCCGTGCGACTCGGGCGTCCTCCCCGTCGCACGGCCGCGTCAGAAGGGGGCACCATGACTGGTATCGGTTCTCCGACGGCGTCCCGTCGCGATCCCCGCACGAGCCGGCGCGAATTGCTCCAGCGGGCGGCAGCTCTCGGTCTTGGCGCCCCGGCGGCGCTCGCGCTGGGTCACTCAGTTCGCGGCATCACCCTGGCGCAAGACGAGCAGGTGCCAGTCATCGTGCTCGACGGCGAGCCGAACAACCTCGACCCCATCATGAGCACGTCCCGCGTCACCTTCACCGTGCTCGACCAGGTCAATGGCTTCCTGGCCCGCTACGACGAAGATTTCAATGTCGTTCCCGCCCTCGCCGAGAGCTGGGAGTACATTGATGACACCAGCTTGCGCTTCCACCTGCGCCAGGGCGTGAAGTTCCACAATGGCGAGGAGATGACGGCCGAGGACGTCAAGTTCTCCATCGAGGCGCACCTCGATCCGGCCCAAGGGTCCACGATCCGCGCGAGGCTCGAGGCCGTCGATCACGTCGAAGTCGAGGACGCCTCCACCGTCGTCGTCCGCCTCAAGGAGCCGTATGCGCCTCTCCTCGACGTCCTGATCGACCGCGTGCCGATCCTTCCCCGCTCCGTCTATTCGACGCCGGGTGCCGCCAAGGATGCGCCCGTCGGCTGCGGTCCCTTCAAGTTCGACGAGTGGCGGAAGAACAGCTTCATCCGGCTCAGCAAGTTCGAGGAATACTGGGAGGAAGGCTATCCCAAGACTGACGGTCTCCAGTTCCTTTTCCTCGCCGAATACAACGCGGCCAAGTCGAGCCTCCTCTCCAAGCAGAGCGACGCGCTCCTGATGCTCAACCTGGCCGATGTCCCGGCCATGGAGGCGCAGCAAGGCATAGTGGTCGATAGTGTCCTGCTGCTCGGCTTCTGGTGGGTCGGCCTCAATGTCGAGCGAGAGCCGTTTACCGATGTCCGCGTCCGGCAAGCGGTCAAGCTCGCGATCAACCGGCAAGAGTACCTCGACTATGCCCTCGCTGGTCGTGGCGCGCCGGCCATCGTGCCGATCCCCAAGAACAGCCCGTTCTACTCGCCAGAGCTGGAGTACGAGCAGAACATCGATCAGGCCAAGCAGCTGCTGGCCGAGGCAGGCTATGCTGACGGACTGAAGATCACGCTCACCGTCCCCAAGACGCCCGAGGAAGAGCCGATGGGAGTCGTCCTGCAGAGCCAGCTCAAGCAGCTCGGTATCGAAGCTGAGCTGGAAGTGCTCGAGGTCCCGGCGTTCATCGAGCGGATCTTCACCAACAAGGACTACACGGCGATGGTTTGCGGCGCCACCGCCGGTCCTGATCCGGCCGCGCTGCTCAACACCTACTACCTGAGCGATAGCCCAAACAATGTCCAAAACTACAAGAACGAGCAAGTTGACGAGTTGCTGCGGCAGGCGTCCGCCGTCACCGATACGGCCCAGCGCCAGGAGCTATACAAGCAGGCGCTGACAATCGCGGTCGATGAAGCGCCGATGGTCTGGATCGCCCAGGCCGAGCGCACCTCGGCGTACTGGGACTACCTCTCCGACTTCATCAACCTGCCGACGCTCCGCTACGAGTTTTGGAAGCTCTCCTTCAACCGGCCGAAGTGACGAGTTCGCGAAACATCGACAACATCCTGTCAATGGGCGGGCGGGGATATACCTCGTCCGCCCACCGTGCGTCGCGGCTACGGCGCTCGATCCTCCCGCAGCGGAGTAAGCCGTAATGCAGCGCTATCTCCTCCGGCGGATCCTCGGCATCTTCCCCTCGCTCATTGGCATCAGCATCTTCGTCTTCCTCATCATCCATCTGATCCCGGGCGATCCGATCTCGGTGATGATGGGTCAGGTTTCCGACCCGGAGGTGCTGGCGACAGTCCGCGCCCGGTACGGCCTGGATAAGCCGCTCGCGGTTCAGTACGTCTCCTGGCTGGGCAAGGTCCTGCGCGGCGATCTCGGCGAATCCATCAGCAACGGCTCCCCGGTCCTTGATCAAATCGCCGAGCGCCTGCCCGCCACGCTCTATCTCCTGACGGGCGGCATGCTCATCGCGCTCCTCCTCGCCTTCCCAATCGGGATACTCGCCGCCGCCAAGCACAATAGCTGGGTCGATCTCAGCATGACCTCGCTGATCCTCGTCTTCACCTCGATCCCCGGCTTCTGGCTCGCAATCCTCCTGATCCTCCTCCTGGCGGTCCAGTTCCAGCTTCTCCCGGCCACCGGCTTCGCCCGCCCGAGCGAGGATCTCGGCGAGTTCTTCAAGCACCTCGCGATGCCGGCGCTGGCGCTCGGAGCCTCCGAGGCCGGCTTCATCGCGCGCCTCGTGCGATCGAGCATGCTGGACACCATGCGGCAGGACTACATCGCCGTCGCCCGCGCCAAAGGCGTCTCCGAAGGCCGAGTCATGCGCCGCCACGCGCTGCCAAACGCGTTGATTCCGGTGCTGACCGTCGTCGCCCTAGAAATTGGCTACCTGCTCGGTGGCGCGATCGTTCTCGAGAAGGTCTTCGCCTATCCCGGCATGGGCCTACTGCTAATCACCGCCATCTCGACCCGCGACTACCCACTGATCCAAGGCACCGTGCTGGTCTTTGCGTTCTTCTTCCTCATCATCAATCTCTTGACCGATCTCCTCTACGCCATCGTTGATCCGCGGATTCGATATGCCTAGCGCCGCATGAGACAGGAGTCTTGTTGAGATGTCCGTCGACTCGGCGACCGCCACCGGCATCGGCGCCGTAGCCAGCGTGCGACGTCCTGCGCAGCGGAAAACCCTCCGCGCCATCCGGCGAAACAAGAAAGCGCTCATCGGCGCGACGTTGCTACTCATCCTGATCCTCGTCGCGCTCTTCGCGCCCATCCTCGCACCCTACGACCCCAACGAGCTCGGCGTCGGCCGTCCGCTCACCAAGCCGGACTCCACCCACCTCCTCGGCACGGACAACTACGGCCGCGATTCCTTCAGCCGGCTCGTCTACGGAGCGCGCATCTCCCTCCTCGTCGCGTTCGGCGTGATCGCGGGCTCGATTGCACTCGGCGTGACGACGGGGCTGGTCACGGGCTACGTCGGCGGAATCGCTGATTACCTCGTCATGCGATTTATCGACATCCTCTTCACCTTCCCGTGGGCGCTCATGAGCCTCGCCATCGCCGCCATCCTCGGCCCCGGCCTACGGACGGTCCTCGTCGCTCTCATCATCGTCTACAGCCCGATCCTCGCCCGGCTGACGCGCAGCATCGTCCTCGGCATCCGCGAGATGGAGTACATCGAGGCAGCGCAGGTCGTCGGCTTGCGGTCGCTGACCATCCTCTGGCGCTACATCCTGCCGAACAGCGCCTCGGCGATCATTGTCCAGTCAACCTCGATCATGGGATTCTCGATCTTGGCCGAGTCGGCGATCAGCTACGTCGGCCTCGGAACCCGGCCACCGACTCCAAGCTGGGGACTGAGCCTGAGCGAGGGCGCGGACTACATGTGGGTCGCGCCGCACCTTGTCATCTCCCCCGGCCTAGCAATCGCGCTCATGGTCCTCGCCCTCAATCTCCTGGGCGATGGATTGCGGGATGTTCTTGATCCGCGGCTCCGGACGTGAGCCGGAGCCCACGCATGACGGAAAGGGAGACTTTCAAGATGCGGCTACGAACGGGAATCATCGGCGCAGGCATTTGGGGCCGGATGCACGCCACGGCCTACACCATCCACCCGGAAACCCAACCAGTCGCGATCTGCGACCTCGATGAGGCGAAGGCTCGCGCGGTGGCGGAG
>CALGSZ010000087.1 GCA_937901745.1 uncultured Chloroflexota bacterium
GGGGTGACATTTGAGCTATCTCCCCCGTGTCGTTGATGCCGAGTTACGCCACCGGCTGCAGTACTCCGGCGGCGTCCTCATCGAGGGCCCGAAGGCTTGTGGAAAGACCTCGACGGGGAAGGAGCAGGCTGTCTCGTTTGTATACCTCGACTTGGAGCCTCAGCTGCGACAGCTCGCGGAGCTGGATCCTTCCCTGATCCTGGGGGAGCCCCAGGAACGTCCCCGCCTGATCGACGAATGGCAGACCGCGCCCGCGATCTGGAACCATGTTCGCCGGGCGGTCGACATTTCGGGCGCACCGGGCCAGTTCATCCTCACCGCCTCAGCTAGACCGCCCGGCGACATAACCCGACACAGCGGCGCGGGCAGGATCTCGCGGCTGCGGATGCGGACCATGTCCCTGTTCGAATCGGGCGATTCGACTGGGGAGGTGTCCTTGAGAGACGTGCTTGCCGGTGCGCCCCCGCCTACGGTCACCACAGAGCTCAGCGTTGCCGACGTGGCGTCGCGGATCGTCAAGGGCGGCTGGCCGGCGCTGCTAGACGCCTCGCCGGAGGAGGCGAGTCGGTGGGTGGCCGACTACGTCCGGGAGGTCTGCAACACCGATATCCACGAGGTGGACAATGTGCGCCGTGATCCGGCGCGGGTGAGGCGTGTAATCCAGTCTCTGGCGCGAAACGTGGCGACCGAGGCTGCCACGACGGTCATCACCAGGGACGCCGGACTGCCGCCGGACAAGCACGATGGGGGTGGGAACGGCCCGCACCGTTCCACGGTGATCGAGTATCTCGCCGCGCTGGAGCGGCTGATGCTGGTCGAGGACCAGCCGGCCTGGACCCCCCGTCTACGTTCACGGACCCGGGTCCGGGGAAAAGCGAAGCGTCATTTCGTCGACCCGTCGGTTGCTGTGGCGGCGTTGGAGGCGAGTGTTGCCGCCCTCCGGCGGGACGTCGAGACGCTGGGGTTGCTGTTCGAATCGCTGGTCGTGCGAGATCTGCGGGTGTACGCACAGCACTCCGAAGGTGAGGTTTTGCATTACCGGGACGAGACGGGTCTGGAGGTGGATGCGGTGGTCACCACCAGGTCCGGCGAATGGGCGGCATTCGAGGTGGAGCTGGGGACCGAGGAGGGCATCGAGGTGGCGGCCAGGAACCTGCTCAGGTTCGCATCTGAGCGTGTTGACACTAAACGGGCCGGTGAGCCGTCCCGGCTTGCGGTGATTGTTGCGTCTGGGGTGGGGTTCACGAGGAAAGACGGGGTTGCCGTGATTCCGATCGGGGCTTTGGGGCCCTGAGAAGCGCTGTCCCCTCTGGTCGAGCCGCCCTGCGGCTGCGCCTTCTTTCGGCAGTCCGGCATCCAACTCGCCCGTGACATGGCGGCGCGTGTTTCATCAGGTGGGTTAGATCTCGGTCAGGCTCTCAAATGGCGGGCGGGGTGTGCTCAGGAAGATCTTCCTGCTCGCCTCCCTCATCGGAGGGCTGTAGAACTAGGCGAGGTTGCGCCAGCGTCAGTTGGGCCGTTCCGGACGCCCGTCCAGGTACTCGAGGCCGCCCATGGTTAGCTGGGGATCCGGGGCGTGGACTAACAAATCTAACAACGGCAACAGGGGACGCCTGTTGCTTGGTCGACCAGGCGGGATGATCTCCTGAATCTGCGGAAGTCGTCACGTTCACTCCTGGCTATGGCGAACGTGCCAGCGCGTAGATCCGGGGGTCAACGCTGTCGCCGTCGTTCCTGCGGCTAGGTCAGGCAGCTGCGTCCGCCCTGCGAGCCGGCAGGTACCACTCCGGGAAGATCGGCGAGTTCGCAGCTGGTGTGCGTCGGCAATCGGGGCAGAGGACGCCCGGCTGAGTTTCCGGCGTGAGACAGGAGACTGATGCGTGCCCGCCGCAGTGAGGGCAGGGAAGGAGCGAGATTGTCCTCTGCGCACCTCGACCCTCTGTAGCGAGAATTGGGCTTCCGGTGGGGCTCTTGGTTTGGCGCCGGAGATATCGAACTTGCTCGGCACGAAAACCTTCCTTCTCCAAGACGCTCTGCAGCACCTTCCCGCCATGACTCACTATGGCGTCGAGGATTCGTTGGCGGATGGGATAGGTGATCTGCCACTTGCCGGGTTCCCAGCGAAATTCCGGGTTCACGTAAACGGAGACGACGTGGGCTGCCCAGGACCGGTCGACCGATTCCGGGTAGGGGTCTTCGGCTAGGTGGGCTTTGATGACCTGCCAAAGGTCGGGGTGAGGACAGGCGGCCACAACGGACGCGGCATCCTCGGGCAAGCCCGCAGCAACCAATTCGGCGCGACGACGGGCCCGTTCCCGGCGCTGAGCCTTGGGTGAGGTGCCGTTACGACGACGCGTGCTCTCCAAGAGGTTCTGGACGGCACCGTGGATTGGCCCCAGTCTGACTACGCCCTCTGGATGGGGAAGCTCAATTGAAAGCTCCCACGAAACGGCGGTGGGGGAGACAGACATTCGTTCGTCAGCGATGATCGTGCTGAGGGCGGCTCGAAGCTCTAGAGGCCCCGTCCTGTCGGTGTTGGCAAGCGGCGCCAGGGCTGCCGCGACCATCTGGGCGTTGGTTTCGAACTCGTCTTCGAGAACCGGCTCTGCCCGCGCCTCCTCTAGAACCTGGAGATCGTTCTCCAGTCGGCGAAGCTCGCTGCTGAACCGCTCGCAATCCTTCGCCCACACCTCGGCCTCGTCGAGCGGTGCGCTATATGCGAAGTGGCGGGCTCGACGAAGATTCTCTCTCGTGGCCTCGATCTTCTGGCGCAACGCACGGATGTTCGCGTCAACCTGATTGATCTCCGGTAGGTCCCCATATGAGACGAATCGGGAACTGTTCAACTCCGCCGGAAGTCCGTGTTCGATCGCGTTGACGATCTCGGTGACTAGCGACGAGTGGAGCTCAGATCGGTCGACGATGGCCACCATCTCACCGTCTGAGCCGAAATCCCTAACCCATCCCTGGTGGCGACGGTTCGGGTCCTTGGGTCTCTTCAAGAGGACGTATCTAGTGGCTCGCCTGTGGGCGAGGAGGGCGAACTCGTTCTCGCCGCTTTCAAACCTGAAGAGCCCAGACAGCGGGGCGGTGAGACGATGGGCCGAGCCGCCAGTTGGAAGGAAGGCTTGGGAGCGTTTCCGAATCCCGTCGAACGTCGCCTGGTCAGCCCAACCGCCTGCTGGAAGCTCGACCGTGTACGGAAGCCTCAGCACCCCGTACTTGTAGCGAGAAGGGTCGTGGGCCCAGCGAGCGTCTGTTTCGTCCTGTTCTCGGGCGTCGCTGAAAGAGGCGTCGCTAAAGGAATCGGTCAGTTCTTCGACTTCGATCCCCGCGATCTCAGATACGCCAGGGAAGGGGTTCGGCCACAAGACCTCGTAGCGTCCCTTCTCATAGACCTCGAGCCAACGCATCACGGTCTTCAGAACGCCCGATGGGTTTCTTGCGTTCGCAATCGTGGCCTTGGCGCCATAGAGGTCCTTCAGCATTCGTGTGGTAACGCCAAGCTCTGCAGCGCGCTGCACCACCTGGGCGGCTGTCAACGAGGTATCGGCCAACAGCCGCAGGAGGTGTCGGACCGGTTCGATCATCTCGTCGTCCAGGACCAGACGACCATCTTCGAGGCGATAGCCAGGTGGGTATGCCGTGGGAATCCATTTCCCTCGGCGCCACTGATTGATGCGTCCCGCCGTGTGGCGCCGCACGATGTTGTCTCGTTCGTTGGCCGCCATCAGCCCGAGGATCGTGAAGAACATCTGGCCATCGGCGGTATTGGGACGAATGTCAAGTTCAGCGCAGACTCGGTCGCAGTTCTCGGCGAGTGCGCTGAGAATTTCCCCAATGGCCTGAGTTGACCGGACCAGGCGGGTGAGGCTGTCGGCCCAAACCGTCCTGGGTCGATAGTGTCGGATGACCGCGACCAGCTCGCGAGCGAAAGCGTTGCCGTCAGCGAGATCCTTAGCGGCTGCTGACCCCATCGAATAGAAGTAGAGGACACCTTCTCGCTCGATCAGTCTGATCGTGCTACGACCTACGCGCTTGGAGACTGCCGAGTACTCGTTGGGGTTGTCGAAGACGTCGAGTCCCGCCTGAACGAGCTCCCGGGCTCCGGGTAGATCGAGCACCTTGCTCAGAGTTGTGAGGATCATTCCCTCCATCAGCTCCCGATTGTGTCGACTGGACTCGCGGATCACGACGAGATGGTCAATTCGCGAAGCGGCTGTGGTTCGATCCATGGTCATGCCAAACCTCCGTGTTCACCGAGCTCAAGCCTGGCGCGGGGCACCAGGACCGGAATTACACCCGGGCGCGTTCTTCCCGGGAGGCCGTCGGACCCGGGAAGTCTGTGACATGCGTAGCAACGACGCCCATGCCAGGGCGACCGATTGCCGGCGGACCAGGGATCGCTCCAGTCGCCATCGGATGTCACGTTTCGGTAAAGCCATGTTCGCAAGATACTATTCTGCATCGGCACCTCCGCTTAGAGACTTCTCTATATCGTCTATTGCTCTGCCAACAGGCTGCACG
>CALGSZ010000088.1 GCA_937901745.1 uncultured Chloroflexota bacterium
CAGATACTCGCGGTCGGCGGGAATCCCCGCGCGGCGACACTCTCCGGGATTCCCGTAAACCGAATCGTGGTCATCGTCCACACGCTGTCGGGCCTCTTGGCTGCCATCGCGGCGATCTTGCTCATGGCCCGGCTGGGATCAGCGCAGCCTTCGATTGGCTCTGACTGGCTCCTGCCGTCGTTCGCTATCCCGATCGTCGGCGGCGTCGCATTGACCGGCGGCAGCGCCTCGATCCTGAACACGGTGCTTGCGACCTTCCTCATCGCCCTGATTGATAATGGTCTCGTCCTGGTCAAGGCAGATCCCTATTGGATCCAATTCTTGCTCGGCACGATCATCCTCGGCGCTGTTGGCCTCAATCGCTTGCGCCTGAAAGCCAACAAAGAGCAGGCATCATGACAGAAGTAACCAGCGCGGCGACTACTCGACAGAGCAGCGAGACAACGACCAGCGTCACGCCAGCGCTCGAGCTGCGCGGCATCAGCAAAGCGTTCCCGGGCGTCCAGGCGCTCGATCATGTTGACCTCGTGCTGAGGCACGGCGAGATCCATGCGCTGGTGGGAGAAAACGGCGCCGGCAAGAGTACGCTCCTCAAGATCATCACCGGCGTGTATCAGCCCGATGAGGGGACGATTCGCGTCAACGGGCAGGAGGTGCGCTTCGGATCGCCGCGAGACGCGCTGCGTGCCGGCATCGGAGCGGTGCATCAGGAGCGCAACCTCATCCCGAAGTTCAGCGTGGCGGAGAACATCACGCTGGAGCAGCCTCCGGTCCGCGGTTGGCAATTCCTCGATCAGGACAAGATGGTCGAGGAGGCGCGGCGGTGGCTCGAAGCGATTCAACTCCCCCTCGATCCGCTCACTCCGGTCGAGCGACTGAGCGTGGCGCAGATGCAGCTCGTGGAGATCGCCAAGGCTCTCTCGCTGCAGAGCCGAATCCTTCTGCTCGACGAGCCGACCGCCTCCATCACGCCTCACGAAACAGAGGTCCTGTTCAGCATCCTCCGCCGCTTGCGAGATGAAGGCGTCGCGATCCTCTTTGTCAGCCACAAGCTCGAAGAAATCTTTGCGCTCTGCGATCGCGTGACGGTCCTGCGAGATGGCCGGCTGGCCGCGTTCGATACCGACCTCGCCACCCTCGACCGCGACCGGCTGGTCACGCTCATGATTGGCCGCGCCGAGCAGATTCGCGAGCTCTCCGCGAAGTCAGTCGATCGAAGCCGACCGCTCCTCGAAGTTCGTGGTCTCCGCGCCAGCACCGGCGCGCAGGACATCTCCTTCACGCTCTATCCCGGCGAAATCGTTGGACTTTATGGCTTGGTCGGCGCGGGGAGAAGTGAGCTCGCGAAAGCCCTTGTTGGCGAAGGGAAGATTCTATCTGGCGAGATTCGGCTCGATGGGCAACCAGTCCACATTCGCGCGCCCCGGGAGGCCTTGGAGCGATACCGCATCGGATACGTCAGCGAGAATCGCCAGCTCGAAGGGTTGATCCTCACGCATTCGGTGCAGTCGAACGTTGCCGTAACGGTCTGGAGAAGACTCAAGAACGCGCTCGGCTGGATAAGCGCGCAACGCGAGCGGACAACGGTGTCGCCGTTTGTCGAGCGGTTGCAGGTCAAGACTCCCTCGCTTGCTCAAGCGGTAGGGAACTTGAGCGGAGGCAACCAGCAAAAGGTGAGCCTTGCCAAGTGGCTGGCCGCGGACACTCGCTTGCTGATCATTGACGAGCCAACGGTCGGCATCGACGTCAAGACGAAGCATGAGCTGCATGAGCTGATTTGGGATCTCGCAAGCCAGGGGCTCGGCATCCTCCTCATTAGCAGCGACATGCCGGAGATGATCCGGTTGGCCGACCGCATTCTGGTGATGAAAGAGCACCAGATCGTGGGCGAGGTCGCAAACTCCCGCCGCTATGACGAGGTCAGCGAAGCGATCATGCGCCATATCCACGCTGACGATGCATCCGGCGCCACTCTGCCGGTTGCCGAGGACCGCCAGTCGAGCGCGGCTCATCACGTTCCAGTCTGACGAGCGGCGCTGCAGGATTCGGAGATTCCGGTGACACGCACGCTGACCATCGCCGTCGTCGGCGGCCCCATGTATGACCGGCTGTATGAAGAACAGCTGCCGCGCTTTACCGCGGAAACCGGGATCGAGGTCAGCATCGGCGCTCACCTGATCCATGCCGACTTGAACGCTCACCTGGCAACGGCGCTTCCCCAGGGGTCGCCGCGCTACGATCTCATCAGCACGCACACCAAGTACGCGCCCTCGCAAGCGCGTTGGCTGCTTCCGCTCGATGAGCTCCTCCCGCCCGACTACCTGACCGACTTCGCGCCAGCGATGGTCGAGCAGGCTCGGGTTGCTGGCCAGCTTCTCGGCGTGCCGCGCAATATCGACACCCGATTGCTCCACTACCGAGCGGATCTCTTCAGCGATTCCCAGGAGCGCCAATCGTTCCAGGAACGTTTTGGTTACGAGTTACGACCTCCGGCAATATGGGATGAGTTCGTTGATATCGCGCGGCATTTCACGCGACCGCCCGAGCTGTTTGGGTTTGCGTTCCCTGGTATGTCATCCGGGTTGTGGGGCACGTTCTACGAGCTGACGAAGATGTTCGGCGGGGACTTCTTCGGCCCCGATCATCGCGCGGCGTTTCATTCGCCAGCCGGCACCCGGGCACTGACGTTGCTGCGCGACCTGTACAGCACTTGGCGCGTCACTCCGCCCGACCTTCCCACTTGGCAATTCGACGCGGTGTCCAGCGCGTTCGATGAAGGCCGCGTGGCGATGATTGCCGATTGGCCCGCGACCTATGCCGGCCACGTCAACGCCCTGGGCGACCGGCTCGCCATCGCGCCGTATCCTCAAGGGCCGGCGGGACGCTTCGTCTACTCGGGCGGCTTTACGTGGGCGATCCCGCACAACACCTCAGACGTCGAAACCGCGCTGAAGCTGCTCATGTTCCTCGCCAGCCCGCAAAGCCAGGAGCTTGAAGCCCGGCAAGGCGCCTACGTGCCGAGACGGTCCGTGCAGCGACAGATCGCGGCGGAGAGCGCGGCTGGGTCGCGCGAGCGGTATCGCCTCGATCTCCTCGATGAGACGGTGGAGAAGCATCTCCTTATTCCGCCTCGCCTTGCTCGCTATCCCGCGATCGAGGACGCCGTCTGGCCGCTCCTGCAGGCGGGCTTTACCGGCAAGCTGCCCGTGAGCGAGGCGCTGGCATCCGCGGAGCGCGCGATGAACGCGATCCTGGACGAGGCGGAAGAGACACAGAACCCCGGCTGATCGTGCACTGGACGGCGCGGACTGGCTACAGTCCTCAGCGTGTCTCGGCTTCCAGACCAACGGGACTTGCGCTCCGGCCCATCCTCAATCATGCTCCTGCTAACATGACCGCATTGCGCGTTGGAGCCGCATGCGGCAGGGAGCAGAAACACGCATGGTCCGCGACCTCTTACGCCTGCGCCGTCGCGAGCGCCCGCAAGGAGCAGACGGCGCCATCCTGACGAAGACGCAGCATGAGCTTCTGGAGACGGAGCTGGCGCTGCTCGAGCGCCTGGCGACGATTCTGGAAGCCTATCCGGCCGCGCCAGAAGACCTCGAGCAGATCGAGGACGCGGCCGAGCAGCTGACGTCGCTCTTCTTGCTCGTCATCGTCGGCGAGTTCAACTCCGGGAAGTCCGCGTTCATCAATGCCTTGGTGGGCAGCGATGTGATGCCGGAGGGCGTCACGCCGACCACCTCGGTCATCAACCTGCTCCGCTACGGCGAGACCGTTACCGAGAAAATGCTCGAGAACGGCATGATCGAGCGGACATTCCCAGCGCCGTTCCTCGATGAGATCACGATTGTCGATACACCCGGCACCAACGCGATCATTCGCGAGCACGAGGAGCTGACGCAGCGGTTCGTGCCCCGCTCTGATCTCGTCCTCTTCGTCACCTCCGCCGACCGCCCCTTCACGGAGAGCGAGCGGCTGTTCATGGAGGAGATCCGGGAATGGGGCAAGAAGATCGTCATCATCATCAATAAGATCGATCTCATCCGCGACGAGGAAGACGTTCAGAAGATCGTCGCCTTCGTCCGCGACAACATTACCCGCCTCCTCGGGTTCCAGCCTGAGGTTTTCCCGGTATCCGCCTTGCTGGCACAGCAGGCAAAGGCCCTCGGCGACAAGAACCCGCCCGAGCGAGAACGTCTCTGGCGCGCCTCCCGCTTCGAGGACCTCGAGCGGTTCATCTTCTCGACGCTCGATGAGGAAGGTCGCATCCGCCTGAAGCTCCTCTCGCCCCTCGGCTCCGCCGAGCACTTGACCGATCGCTACCTGGCGGCCACGACGGAGCGGCTCAAAGTCCTCGAAGAGGACGTCCGCACGATCGAGACGATCGAGCGGCAGCTTGCCCTCTACCGGGACGACATGCGCCGGCAATTCGAGTATCACCTGACGCGGGTCGAGAACATCATCATGGGGATGGTCGCCCGCGGCGATGAGTTCTTTGAAGAGACGATCCGCATTGGCCGCGTCTTCGACCTACTCAACTCGGACAAGATCCGCAGCGAGTTCGAGCGCAAAGTGGTCGCCGACACCGAGCGCCGGATCGACGACACAATCAACGAGCTGATCGACTGGATGGTCGAGCAGGACCTGCGGACTTGGGAGGCGGTCAACGATTACATCGATCGGCGGCGGCTCTCCCAATACGAAGAGCAGATCATCGGCGAAGTCGGCGGGCAGTTCCGGTATGACCGTAAAGCACTGATCGAATCGGTCTCCCGCCGGGCACGCGAGGAGGTCGAGCGGTACGACCCGGATCGGGCGGCGCATGAGCTCTCGGTCTCCGTCCGCAGCGCGGTGGCGCAGGTCGCGGTGGCGCAGGCCGGCGCGGTGGGTCTCGGCGCGCTGGTCGTCGCTGCCGCGTCGACGGTTGCGGTGGACGTGACCGGAATTCTCGCCGCCTCGCTCGTGGCCGGCCTCGGCTTGTTCATCCTGCCGCGCAAGCGCCGCCAAACCCGCCAGGAGTTCCGCCGCCGCTCGGAGGAGCTACAGGAGCGGTTGATGGCGGTGATGAGCGAGCAGTTCGAGCACGAGCTGGCGCGCTCGATCCAGCGCATCGAGGATGCGGTCGCGCCGTACACGCGCTTCGTCCGCGACCAGCAAGCCAAGCTCACCCAGGTCGAGTCGGATCTGAACGAGGTCCAGGGCGAGCTTCGCGCTCTGCGTTATCGCATCGGCGACCCGGAGGCGGCGACGCCGCGCTCGCTCCCGTCAGGCCGCTACGACGCGACGAACCGTGAACCGGAAGCCCTGCCGGCTCCCGAGACGACAGCGATTGCGCCCGGTCCCGTCGCGACACCCGCGACAGATGCCGGCTCATCCTCGACTGAGGAGGACGACCGTCGCGGCGAGACGCGGAAGGACTGATCGTTCGGCCGCAATCCGATGTAGCGTTTGCCCAGCCCGCCACGCTTTGCCCGAACAAGGCCGCTTTCGAGGAAACGAAATGGCGCCCCGCTTCGCGAGCGATGGGCGCCATTCTTCGAAACGAACGTGGGCGTCCGACCTATCGAGCCGGCGTAGCCTCAGTGGTGAGGCTGCTGCTCGGTGGAGCCGTCGTAGGTGACGCCGCGCTCGGCCAGCATCTCCCGCATCCGCTCAATCTCGAGACTCTGGGTCCGGATCACGCCCTCGGCGAAGAGGCGTACTTCTTTGCGATCCGACCGCTCGAGGATCGCTTCAGCCATCGGCAGCGCCCCTTCGTGGTGACGGATCATCAGCTGCAGGAAGAGAATCTCCGCCTCCGGGGTGGGTAAGCTGTCGAGCTGGTTTAGCGCTTCCTGGCTCGCCATCCCCGGCATTGGCCCGTCGTGCCCCATCCAGGCCATCGGCTCATCGTCGCCAGCGAGCGAAGCTCCCCAGGCTTCGAGCCAGCCGTTGAGCTGGCCGATCTGCGCCTGCTGGGTCAGAATGATGTCCGTTGCCAGGCTGCGGAGCGCGGGATCCTCCGTGCGATCGCGGATCTTCAGGGCCATCAGCACCGCTTGGGCGTGGTGCGTCTCCATATCGCGGGCAAATCCGGCCTCGGCCGAGGAGTTGCCAGGCGGCCGGTCTCGCAGGTACATGGCGACCGCGGCGATGGCGAGCGCGAGCGCGACGATCGCCAGCAGGGCAGCCACCGCAACGGAGTACGGCACGCCGGCTATGACACCGGACTCTCGCCGCTCGCTTTCTTCACCGACCGTTGCTGCCGAAACCGAGCTCATCATGATGATTCCGCGTGTCCCCTTTCGACGCCAAATCGTCCTATCGCGGGGCGCTGCTGGCCCTCTGGGCGCCGCACGCTACGTGCCAGGTGGTGGCAATGGCGTATCGGTCGCCGGGCCGGCGCCGCTCCACTCCCGATCGATGTACTCCCGGATGTCGCGCAACGACCATCCCTCGGAGCGTAGGCGCATCACGTCACGCGTGACGCCGATGCAGACCCCTCAGCCAAAGCTCATCGGATCGAGCAGTACGGAGCCGTCCGAGCGCACCTCGCGCACATAGCAATCGTAATTCGAGGTGTGCCCCTGCGCGCCACACCCGCAGAAGCAGGGCATGTAGCGTAGCTCGTCCGGATGCGCGACCGCGTATCGGTACGCCTCTTGGATTTCTGGATCGACGAAATCGAAGATGTCCGGCCAGCGCCCCTCGGCAGGCCAAGCCAGGAGCGAATCGCTTTCACCGGGCGATTTCGATATCCCACACCCGGCGACGAAGAGCATCGGCGTGATGGCGGCGATTCCGATTGCCCGCCGCCGGGTGAGCCGCGTTGTCAACGCGGTGCCTGCTCGTACGCCCATCTCTTGGCTCCTTAGATACCGAGAGGATCTGCCGCGGTCCCGTCACCCGCGACAGATCCTCTCACTGGCCTCAGGGTGCCAGCGCGACAGTCACAGGAGCATCACAAGAGGAGAGAGACGCGTAACAACAACGTAAAAGGTGGGAGGAGAGTCAATCAGCGGCCCGGCGAGGACTCGGTGGGAGCGACCCGATCGACGCTGACAGCGGATGCCAGCGAGCGGCTGATCAGATGCTCGGTCTCCTCGATCCGCACGCGCAGCGGTCCGTCGAACGGCAGGATCTCGACCAACGTCAGCGCCGCCCCTGGGTAGAGGCCCAGCTCGCCGAGGTAGCGCAGCCGCTCGGGATCGCGGTCGGAGACGCGCGCGACGCGGGCGCTTTCGCCAGGCTCGAGCTCCGCCAGCGGGACGGCGGTTACAACGTCAATCGTCCCCTCGCGGCTCGGAATCGGGTCCCCGTGCGGATCGCGCTTCGGATAGCCGAGCGCCGAGTCCATCCGCGCCTCCAGCTCATCGGAGACGTGATGCTCCAGGCGCTCCGCCTCCTCATGCACTTGGTGCCAGGCGTATCCGAGCGCCTCCGCCAGGTACAGCTCCAAGAGCCGGTGATGGCGCAAGACCTCCAGCGCGATCTTCTCCCCCGCCGGGGTCAGCTCGACACCGTGATAGCGCGTGTGCCGCACGAGCCGCAGGTCATGCAGCCGCTTGGCCATGTTCGTTACCGACGGACCGGAGACGCCGAGTTCTTCGGCGAGGCGCTGCGTCGTCACTGGCCCGCCAGCTTCGCGCAGGCGCCAAACGGCCTTCAGGTAGTCCTCCATCGCGTGGGTGACCTGTGGCTCGCCAGACTCCTGCGTCCGATCGGATTGGCGAGGATTTGCTGATCTGCTCATGGGAGCGAACGCTCCGCTCCTCCATTCATCATGTCGCTACGTTCCAGGAGGCGCTCCACGCTCGCTCTCAGGCGGTTGCATCGCCGGCGGCCGGCCCCTCCAGACCAGAATCGTGGTCGCCGGAACTCACCGTTGTCAAGGCGGCAACCCCTGTGGTCCCCGGCACGACGCGCGGCGGCGCGAGCCGGTCAAGGAGATCGAAGGCAGCCCCGGCGTCGAGATGGTGCAGCGCGAACCTCCCGCCTTCGCCACCGGACGCCACCGCGGCAAAGAACGTTGCCAGCGCGGCGCGCCGCTGCAGCGGATTCTGGCTCACCCCACGATAGTTGATCCGGCGCCGCAAGGTCAGCGTCGTCACACGGGCAAACGTTCTCCAACGCACCACGACATGCCCTCGATCGTCCATCCACCAGCCCGCATCCCGATGCTGAATCAGGCCGAGCGCGACGACGAGCGGCAGCGCCGCCAGTGGCACCACTCCCCACCACCAAGCGATCCGAGGCAGGAGGCTGGCAAGCGCCGTGAGAACGACCACACCACCAAGGAGCGGCCAGACATTGCCCAGCGCGTACCGGCGACGCGCGCGATCCGGCGCGGGATTCAGGCGGATCGCCGCCAAGTCGACCGCGTAGTCCGGGGTGGCCGCGGTTAGCAGCGCGTGCAGATCCTTCAAGCGCACGAGCGGCGCGAGTACGCCCGAGACGGCGGTGTCAACCCCATATCCCGCGCTCTCGACGCGGACGGCGGCGAGGCCAAAGAGCTGGCGGAGCAGCCCCTCGCTGATCGTGACGGCTTGGACTCGCGCCAACGGAATCGAGCTGCGGCGGCGCTCGAACAGACCATGCTGGATGTGGAGCCGGTCGCCATCCCGCCTCAGCTCGAAGCCGGCGAAGGTGATCACCATCGAGCCGATCGCGAGGAGCCAAGCGCCGACCATCATGGCAATCGCCAGCCCCATGATCGTCGGCAGCGTCGGCTCCGGCAATGACCGCGCCACGCGCTCCCAGGCATCGCCGAAGATGTCGTCGGCAAGCTCGGCGACGGCGACCAGCACCGCCAACGCTGGCCCGACGCGCGCCGAGGTCGCTCCCGCGACGATGAGATCCCACCAAGACAGGACCAGCAACGGCGGCGCTTCCTCCGTCGTTGGCTGTCTGACGTCCACTGCTGGAGCCGGCGCCTCTCGCGACGGGCGACGCAGCAGGCGCTCGCGGAGCCGCGCCGCGTCCGCCCGCCCAACGGCGCCGAGGACGATGTCCGCCTCCTTGCTGCCGCCGGCCGCCGACTCGATCTTGACCTCAACCACGCGAAAGACGCGATGCAGCACGGTTTCGTTGAAGTCGACGGCCTGGATGCGCTCGAGCGGCAACAGTCGCTCTTGGCGCTGTAAGAGACCGGACTGAACCTGAAGGCCCCGATCCGTGACGGCGTAGCGGAACCGCCACCAGAAGAGCGCGCGCTGGATGATGGTGCCGACGACGAAGAGCATGACCACGGCATACCCCGTCCACCCCCAGTCGTCCCGGCCGGCGACCAAGAAGAGGATCAGCGGCACCGCCATCGCCCGCAGCACGACGGCGGCCCGCAAGACGATCCAGGCGGGGTGGAGCCGCTCGAAGTTGATCGTCACGTCCCGCGAGTCACGATCCGGGAGCGAGCGCCACTCGCTACCCCGATCTGCTTCCGGAGCATTCGCTGACGCTTCATCGCGTTGCTTCTGCTCGTCACTTGCGGCTAGGGGATCCACGGTCAGACATCATCCCGTGTGTTGGCAAGGGCGGCGATGCGGTCCCTTAGTTGATCCGCGACTTCCAGCGCGAGCCCCGGGATCGCGTGCGCTCCGGCCGCGGTAAAGAGCACGACCGTCGCCAGGCCATAGCGCCGCTCGAGCGGCCCGCGACGAATATCCACATGCTGGATGCGCGCCATCGGCACCCGCACCCGCGTGATCGTCCACACGCCGTGCTGCAGATCGACTTCCTGGTCACGGACCTCGTAGCGCCAGTTGCGCCAGCGCAGCAGGGGCCCCCAGATAACGGTGGCAGTGGCGGCGATCGCGGCCAGCGCGATCAGCGCGGCAACGAGCACCTTCGACCAATCGCGCCACACGGCCAGGCCGATCAGGACAGCCGCGACGATCGCCACAAAGACGACCGCTTCGATCGCGTCGCTCAGGCGCCAGAGCCGCAGCGCGCGAGGATCGAGCCGTTCGCGCGGTGGTGGTGAGACCGTCATCGAGCTGCCACACTCCTTCTCTTTTCCCAATAGTGGCATAGGGCAGGAATGCGACGCGAGACCGCTCGCTGTGGACGCGCCGGTGACCGTGGGGCAGAATTCGCGGCCAGTAAGGAGACGAAGCGCGAGCACAAAAGATCGGAGCACGAACGAGATGACGGATCGCGAGCAAGCGACACAAGCCCCGGAGGAGCCGAAGCAGAAGCGGATCGCCGTGATCATGGCGCATCCCGACGACGCGGAGTTCGTCTGCGGCGCGTCAGTCGCGAAGTGGGCGGACGAGGGGCACGAGGTCTATTACGTGATCGTCACGAACGGCGATAAGGGCTCCCACGACAAAACGATTCCCGCCGAGCGCCTCGCCGCGATCCGCAAGGAGGAGCAGCGAGCGGCCGCGGCGATCCTCGGCGTCAAGGACATCCTCTTCCTCGACTGGCCGGACGGCATGGTCGTTCCCGATCTCAACCTGCGGCGCGAGCTCGTCCGGGCAATTCGCCGCCTGAAGCCGACGGTCGTCGTAACCGGCGATCCCACCGTCTATTGGGTCGGCTCCGAGTACATCAACCATCCGGATCACCGCGCCGTGGCCGAGGCGACGCTCGCCGCGCTCTATCCCGCGGCCGGGAATCACCGGTATTTCCCGGAGCTGCTGGAGGAAGGGTTCGAGCCGCACATGGTGGACGAGCTCTACATGCACGGATCGCGCGAGCCGAACCTGTTCATCGACATCACGCGGTATCTCGACAAGAAGATCGCCGCCCTGCGAGCCCACGCGAGCCAGCTCGGGGAGTGGGATCCGGAGGAGATGGTGAGGCAGTGGGCGAGCGAGGAAGGGAAGCGCGCGAACCCGCCGGTCGAATACGCTGAGAGCTTCAAGCGCTTCACGCCGGAAGGATAGGCATGTCCGAGAGCCCCGCGGCCACGTCAGCATCCGCGGAAAGTGAGTCGTACGAGGTACGGCTGAACCGGCTGCTGCTCACGACGCCAGGGCTGACCGTCGCTACGGCCGAGAGCTGCACCGGCGGCGCGGTCGCCCACCGCATCACCACCGTCGCGGGCAGCTCGGGATATTTCCTCGGCGGCATCGTCGCTTACGCGAACGAGGCGAAGGAGCGGCTGCTCGGCGTCTCGCGGGAGATCCTGCGCCAGCGCGGAGCGGTCAGCGCCGAATGCGCCCTGGCGATGGCCGAGGGCGCGCGCCGCGCATTCAATGCCGATATCGCCGTCTCGACGACCGGGATCGCCGGTCCGGGCGGCGCCACCGCCCGCAAACCGGTCGGCCTCGTCTACATCGCCTTTGCCTCACCGCTGGGCACCGGTTGCGAAGAGCACCACTTCTCCGGCGACCGACTCGCGGTCATCCATGCATCAACCGAAGCTGCTCTGCGATTATTAGTAGAGCAGGTCACGCGTAACCTGTTGGGCAAGGCTGATTAGGAGTGAGCTTCTTTGTCTAGCATTTACGAGAAAACCGTACTTGAGAATGGCGTTCGCGTCGTGACCGGACCGATGTCCGGCGTCCGGTCGGCGAGCTTGATCTTCTTCTATGATGTCGGCTCCCGCTATGAGGATCCCCAGATCCAGGGCGTGTCCCACTTCTTGGAGCACATGCTCTTCAAGGGGACGGAATCCCGCCCGGACCCGATCATGATCTCGCAGGAGATCGAGGGCATCGGCGGGATTCTGAACGCGGCGACGGGCCGCGAGTCGACGAATTACTGGTGCAAGGTACCGAGCACGCACTTCGCGCTCGCGTTCGACGTCCTCGCCGACATCCTCCTCAACTCGGTGATCGACCCGACCGAGCTCGACAAGGAGCGGCTGGTCATCCTCGAGGAGATCCGATCGATCGAGGATTCGCCAGAAGATCTCGTCCACGAGGTCATTGATGAGGTCGTCTGGGGCGATGACACCGTGGGACGGCCCATCACCGGGACCGAGGAGACGGTGCGGGCGATCACGCGCGAGCGGATGGTGGACTACTGGCGACGCAACTACCGGCCGGAACGGCTCGTGATCGCGGCCGGCGGCGATGTCCGGCATGAGGAGGTCGTCGCGCTCGCCGAGCGCTACTTCGGCGATCAGCGGCCGGACCTGCCCGGCGACACCTTCCCGCCAGCCCAATCGAATCAGACGGAGCCACGGGTGCGTCTGGTGCAGCGCGAGACCGAGCAGGCACACCTCTGCGTGGCGATGCCCGCCTTGCCGTACAGCACCGAGCGCCGCTACGTGCAGGGAACGATCGAGGCGATCCTCTCCTCGGGCATGAGCTCGCGGCTGTTCCAAGAGATCCGCGAGAAGCGCGGGCTGGTCTACAGCGTCTACGGGTACTTCCGGCCGTACGAGGACGTGGGGCAAGGCGTGATCTACGCCGGCACGGACCTCGACCGGGTGGAAGAGACGGTCAGCGCGGTCGTCGAAGAGCTCCGCAAGCTGCGCGACGAGGGCGTCCCGGAGGACGAGCTGCAGCGCACGAAGGAGCTGCGCAAGGGCCGGCTGCTGATGGGGCTCGAGGACAGCCGGTCGGTCGCGTCCTGGGTCGGTAGCCAGGAGCTGACCTATCGAGAGATCCGCACGCCGGAAGAGGTCGCCGCCAAGATCGAGGCGGTAACGGCCAACGAGGTGCAGGAACTGGCGCAGGAGCTGTTCCGCGCCGACAAGATGAACCTGGCGCTGGTCGGTCCCTTCGACGATCCACGCCCCTTCCGTGAAATCCTGGAGCAGTTGTGAGCGACACGCCGTCGGGAACGCCCGAGCCCGAGCCGGTACGCGTCCGGATCACCCGCCTCGACCCGTCGCACGATGAGGACGCGGCCGCAATTCTCGCCGCGTGCACGGCCGAAGGGACGATTGAGCGCGGCCGGGAAATCCTCGACGGGGCGCGCGGTGATTCCGCCTGCGAGATCTACGGGCTTTTCGAGGGCGAGGAGTTGGCAGCAGTCTACGTTCTGAAGAAGGTCTCGTTCGCCAATGAGATCGCGTACCTCGCGGTGCGCGAGGACCGCCGGCGGCGCGGGCATGGTCGCGCCTGTCTCCACGACGCGCTCTTCCGCTCCGGCCGCCGGCCGATCACGGTCGAGGCGGACGACCGCACTGTCGGCTTCTACAAGGCGTGCGGCTTCAAGCTCGTCGGCAAGCGTACGGGACCGGGCGGCGCGACGCGCTACCGGCTTGGCTGGCACGCGCCGCGCCCGCGACCGGTCACGGGCACAGGAGAGTCTGGGGAATGACGCAGTTCGGGCGCGCCGGCTGGGAGGCAATCATCGACCTCGCGCTTGCGGAGGACATCGGGACCGGGGATATCACGACGCTGGCGACGGTTCCGGCTGAGGCCGCCGCGCGAGCGACGATGCTCGTCAAGGCGGAGGGCGTGATCTCCGGATTGGACGCGGCCGCCGCGGTGTTCCGCCGGGTCGATTCGCGGATCGAGGTCACGCTCCGGGCCGCGGGCGGCACGCGAGTCTCGCCTGGGGACATCGTGGCAGAGATCGCGGGGCCCGCTCGCGGGATCCTTATGGCCGAGCGGGTGGCGCTCAATCTCGTTCAGCGGCTCTCCGGCGTAGCAACGCTGACGGCCCGCTACGTGGCGGCGGTGGCGGGGACGAACGCGCGCATCGTTGACACCCGCAAGACGACGCCCGGCCTGCGCATCCTCGAGAAGCAAGCCGTGCGGGACGGAGGCGGGCACAACCATCGTGTCGGCCTCGCGGACGGCGTGCTCATCAAGGACAACCATCTCGCGGCAATCGGCGGACCGGATCGGATCGCCCGCGCCATCGAGCGCGCCCGCGCCTTCGCGCCGCACACGATCAAGATCGAGGTCGAAGTCACGACGCTGGAAGAGGTCGAGCAAGCGCTCGCGGCCGGGGCCGACGCCATTCTCCTCGACAACATGGACCTCGCCACGATGCGGCGAGCGGTCGAGCTGGTCGGTGGCCGGGCGCTGGTGGAGGCATCCGGCGGGATCAACCTGGACACCGTGCGGGCGGTTGCAGAGACGGGAGTCGACCTCATCTCCGTCGGAGCGTTGACTCACTCTGCGCCAGCGCTCGACGTGAGCCTCGACTTCGTCCTGAGCGATTCCGCGACCAGAAAGTGATCTTCGTCACGTTTCGAGCGCGCTCAGCGCTAGAACGGACGCGGAAATTGCGCGAATGCCGCCAGGTGTCCGTACCATCTTGTCCCGGACCATGCTAGGATAGGCCCAAAGCACAAAGAGACGTGCGGCGCAACGAAACGCTGCCATGGGGGTGCGCGTTTCCTGAAGTAGATCGGAGACGTTGGAGCCGGCTGAGTGGGAGCCGGCATAGCACGGAGGAAGGGCGAGGGCATGGCAGACGGAACCGGGGTCTTCCCGACCCCGAGGGGGGATCTGTCTAAAGCGCGCGGCAGAAATCGGCGGTTGCCGCGTGTTCTCTTCGTTGCCGGAGTACTGATTGGGCTGCTGTTGCCCGCGTTCATGACCGGGCAGGTTGCCGCCCAGCCCACGTCGAACTGGTCGCCGCCCCGTACCGTCTACATCCCCGAAACCGGACACACCATTGACGGTGTCTTCCTCGACTTCTGGCGCGCGAACAACGGCATCAGCAACTATGGTTATCCGATCACGCCGGAGCTGACCGAGAACGGCCGGATCGTCCAGTACTTCCAGTTTGCTCGGTTCGAGTACTGGCCGGACGATCCCAACGGCAATGTGGTGCACCTGGGCAAGATTGGCGAGGAGCTGCGGCCGATCTTCGTCCAGCGCACCGGACCGGTGCTGCCCCGCCGCTCACCGCAAACCGACGTCGCGAGTGAGTCGGCGCGGATCGCGCGGGCGTGGCTACCGCTCGACGAGGAATACGCCAACAAGCCGAATACCGACACCTGGCGCTACATACCGGAGACGCGGCATAGCGTGCAGCACGGCTTCAAGGCGTGGTGGGAAGCTACCGGCGAGGAGACCTATCTGGGCTATCCGCTGACCGAGGAATACGTCCTGCGCGGCGTGACCTACCAGGTCTTCGAGCGCGGTCAGCTGGCGTGGAAAGAGGGCAGCGACCCGTGGCTCGTGCCGCTCGGGGAAGTGCTCGCGAAGCGCTATCGGCTCGACACCTCGCCGCAGCCGCAGGGCGACATCCCGGTCTACGACGAAGATCTTTTCGTTCCGCCGCCAACGCCGACGGTCTCGGCCTCCGGCGAAAAGTGGATCGAGGTCAACCTGACCACGCAGTACATGACGGTCTGGCAGGGCAATACGGTCGTCGCGGAGACCTACGTGAGCACCGGCCGACCCGGCTTCGATACGCCGCCCGGCACCTTCTACATCAACTACAAGCTGCCGAGCGAGACAATGGAAGGCGTGTTGGGCGGCGAGTACTACAACGTCCCGGACGTGCCGTGGGTGATGTACTTCACAAACGTCGGACACGCCATCCACGGGGCGTACTGGCACAACAACTTCGGCCAGGTCATGAGCCACGGCTGCGTCAATCTGCCGGTGGACTTCGCGGCCTGGCTCTATGAGTGGACGCCGATCGGCACACGCGTCGAGATCCACTACTAACAACAGCCAAACAGCCGGAATGAGCAGCGACCCAGGCACTCACCTGGGTCGCTTTGCTTACTCAACAAGACACCGCCGGCATCCTTGCGGCACCGGTACCCATCCGCCCGCCAAGCCCGCATCGGGGCTTGACTCGGATGGGTGGTACCATTGCTCCACGAGACATTCGGGCCAGGCGCCTCAGACTGACGGTGAGGGATGCAGCGTCAGCGCTTCCACATTCGCCCCTTCCCAACGCTCCGGCGGCCATCGCACCGAGTGGGGTGGATCCTCGCCACGTTGGTCTTGCTGATGATGCCCACATCCCTCCGAGGCGGCGCAGAGATCGCCCATCCTCACGCCATCTTTCAGATCTGGGGTGAGCACGGCTCGTCCATCTTCCATCACCACGGCCATAGCCACCAAAGCCACGGCCGTCACGACCACACGTATCACGACCTCTATCATCACAGCGGCAACATCGAGCATGATCACGACCACCTTCATCACCACAACGGGCACGATCATGCTCACGAGCCTGTCATCGAACAGCCTGTTCCAGACGTAATGACAGTGGATGGGGATGGCGAAGGCGAGCTCCTGTCCGCCGACCTGCTCTGTGAGGAATCGGCCACGGACTTGGGCTTTGAAGTCCCCGAGCTTACGGATGGCGTCTCGTCGGCGGAGAGTGGCAGCAGTATTTCCCTTTGCCCCGCGGCGCTCACCGCGGAGATGATCGCTCGCGGCGCCGCGCCGCCTTTCGATGCCGATCAGCCGACGCTCTTAGGGCGACGTCTGTCTCCCGAGCCGCCTCCTCCCCGCTCCATCGCTGCGTGACGCTGGAATCTGGCACAGTCGGAGAGATTCGGGCCGGCGATTCTTGCCGGAGAAGGAGGTTTGCCCGATGCGAGGTCTTTTCTCGATCGCAATTGCGGCCCTCGTAGCGGCGCTGACGCTTGCGCCTGGAACGGCGGAGGCGCACGAGACTCGCGAGATTCTCGGAGGCAAGTACCGGGTCGTCGTTGGGTTCCTCAATGAGCCGGTCTTCGTTGGCGACAAGAGCGGACTGGATCTCCGCATCACGGACAATCCACCCGCGACTGACGGCGCTGAGCCGGAGCGCACCGGCATCGAGGGTCTCGAAGCGACCCTGAAGGCGGAGGTCATCTACGGCGACCAGCGGATGGAGCTGCCGCTCGAGCCGGTCTTCCGCCAGCCGGGCGCCTACGCGAGCTACTTCTATCCGTCCGCGACCGGTGACTACACCTTCCGCATCTACGGAACCATCAACGGCGAAGAGGTTGACGAATCGTTCACGTCCGGCCCGGAGACCTTCGGTCCGGTCGAAGAGCGGATCGAGTTCCCGGCGCCGTCCGCCTCCACCAACGCGATGGCGAGCACAATTGAGGACGACGGCCTGGCGCCGAACGGTCTGCTCGCCGGGCTTGGCGCCGGTATCGTCCTGGGCGCCGCTGGAGTTTGGATGGTGATGCGCCAGCGCTCACCACGTCGTTCGCTCTAAGTTGAAAGGGAGGCCAGCCAGCATGGCACGTTTTGAGTCTGTGACCGTCCGATGCGCGGGAGCCGTCATGCGTGCCCGCCAGGTCCGGGCAGTTGTCGCTACTCTGATTGCCCTCTGGCTGGCCGTCACCCACGCGAACGGCGTCCTCGCCCACGCCGAGCCAGAACGGGCGGAACCACCAATCGAGGGCACCGTTCAGACGCTGCCGGACCAGCTGGAGGTCTGGTTCGATGAGGAGGTCGCGGAGGCGACGCTGACGGTGCGCGCTCCGGACGGCACGGTCATCAGCCAAGGCGAAGCCGAGCTCGACCTGCAGGATCCCGAGCGACGTCACGTCACGATCGCGCTGAGCCCGAACGGCGGGCCAGGCACCTATGTCGTCGAGTGGACCTCGCGGTCCGCGGAGGACGAGGATCCCGCGGAGGGCAGCTTCAGCTTCACCGTCGCGGGCGGAGCGACGCCGGGCGCTTCTCCTGAGGTGTCACCGAGCGCGTCTCCGGCCACCTCGCCGGTGGCCTCACCTCCAGCCACTCCGGCGGAGCCGACCGCCGTGGCGACTCAAGCCCCGGCGGCGCCCAGCGCCGAAGAAGGTGACTTCGATTCCCGCGCGTTCGGCTTGAGCGTCCTCGCCGGACTCGTCGCCGCCCTGTTCATCTACCTCTTCTGGCGACTGGTACGCCCGAAGCCCGGGCGCTAGCGCTCGTGGCTCGGCGAGAGGCAACGGACGCTCATCGAGAGGAGTGATTGACGTGGCCACGCGGCCGTTCTGCCATCATCGCCAGCAGCTGGGCCGAATCCCCATCTTCAGGCTCGCGGCCGTCATCCTGCTCCTTGTCCTCGGCAGCATCGTGCTTGCGCCGGCAGAGCGGGCGGCGGCCCATGCCTACCTCGAGCGGAGCACGCCCGCCGCGAACGCGATCGTCAGCTCGCCGCCAGAGCGGGTGCAGCTCCTGTTCACCGAGCCGCTGGAGCGCACCTACACCGGGGCCGAGCTGTACAACTATCGTGGCGAGGTGGTCTCCGGAACCTCGTTCGAGTTCGACGACCAAAACCGGTACGCGGCCAGTCTCGTCTTACCGGCCGACCTGCCGAACGGCACGTACTCGGTGGTCTGGCGAACACTCTCGAGCGCCGATGGCCACCCCGCGCAGGGGTACTTCTCGTTCACCATCGGCACCGCCGCCGACGTCCGCACCTTCATCCCGCCGGCGGTCAGCGAGACAGAGGGACCGCCAGAGTGGCTGCGGGCAGTCTCGCGATGGCTACCGATGCTGGGGCTGGCGCTGGCGATCGCCGTCTGGCCCGTCTGGCTCTGGGTGCTGCGTCCGGCCATTTCCCCGGCGTGGCAAGCCGGCGTTCCGTTGGCGCGGCGGACGAAGCGCCTCGCCGCGATCGGCATCATCGGCGCCCTCCTCGGGAGCGTCGTCGCGCTCGTCGTTCAAGCGATGAGCGCCAGTGACGAGAGCCTGCTCGAAGCGACGCAAACGACGCTGACCGAGACGCGATACGGGCGACTATGGCTGGTGCGGATTGGCCTTCTGCTGGCGCTCGCGCTCGTGCTGGGCGTGGCGGCTTGGTGGTGGCCGCGCCGGCGACGCTGGGCAACAGCGCTGGTCCTGGTCGTCATCGCCGCGCTCCCCGTGCCGTTCAGCCTCCTCTCCCACGCGGCGGCGCAGACATCGGGCCGGACGACGGCGATTGCCTTCGACGTCCTCCACCTGCTCTCGGCCTCACTCTGGATCGGTGGGCTCTTCGTGCTCGTCGGCGCGTTGCTGCCGACACTGAGAGACCTGACGTCCGAGGGCCGGCGCGTCGTCCTGTCGCGGGCGATCCCCCGGTTCTCCGTGCTGGCGTTGACCTCATGGGGCGTCCTGCTCGTCACAGGGCTCTATGCCGGCTGGCTGCAGGTGGGGAACTTGACCGCGCTGCGGGAAACCGCCTATGGCACATCGCTGACCATCAAGCTCCTCCTACTGATTCCGCTGCTGATCCTGGCGGCCTTCAATCTGCTGGTCGTCAGCCGCCGTATCCGGCGCGGCGAAAACGGCCAAGCGGGATCGCTATGGAGCCGGCGCTTCGCATTTGCGGTCGGTGCGGAGGCAGTGCTGGTCGTCGTTCTGCTGCTCGTCGTCGGGCGCCTCATCAGCCAGCCGCCAGCGCGGGAGGAGCTGGCGCAGAACGCCGGCGTGGCGCGCATCGAGCTCGACCTCCAAGGGCGGCCAGCGCGGCTCGCGGTGGCGCCAGCCGCGACCGGACCGAACCATTACCGGCTCGAGGTTGACGGTGACACGCTCCCACCGCAGACGGAAGCGCTGCTGCGGCTGACACTGCCGACGAACCGGGAGATCCAGAAAGAGGTGCTGCTCGAGCGGGTACCCGGCAACGCCTTCGAGGGGCATGGCGCCGAGCTGAGCATCCAGGGCAGCTGGGACATTCAGGCGATCGTCCGCCTCATCGGCGAGTTCAACTACTCCGGCCGCGCCACGTTGGAGATCGCCGATACTCCGCCGTCCACCAATCTGCCGGGCACTCCCTGGCGGTTCAGCACCGGCGGCATCATCGGCATCCTGCTCGCCGTCGGCGGAATCGGTGCCTTGGCGCTGGCCTGGTATGCCGGACGTACGCCGTTGCGGCGAGAGAGCGCGGGGCTCGGAACGGTCGCCATCGCCCTTGGCGCGATCTTGCTCCTCCAGGCACGGGTGGGCGAAGCGGGGCAAACGGTTGACATCCTCGCCAGCAATCCCATCCCGGCCTCGGAGGACTCGATCGCCCTGGGAAAGACGCTCTACGAGGCAAATTGCGTCGCCTGCCATGGCGCGGCCGGCCGCGGGGATGGTCCTGCCGCCGAGGGGCTCGATCCGCCGTACCCGCCGCCCGCGGATTTCACCACCGGGCACGCGCGCTCTCACTACGACGGCGAGTTCTTCAACTGGATCAAGAGTGGCAAGCCTCCGACCGCGATGCCCGCGTTCGGCGACCGGCTGAGCGACGAGGAGATCTGGCACGTCATCAATTACGTACGTTGGTTGCAGGAGAACCCGGACCTCGCCGCGGCCGAGGCCCAGGAGACTCCGGCATCCTCGTTATCGGCCAGCGCGACGCCGACCCCGTAATCGCCTCGCCTGGACGGTAGCCCGGACTCATTGCGGCACACGCCAATCGGAGGGCGGATCATGAACGCAGAGACTCACGCACCCGCCGTCAACCAGCACTACGGTCGAACCGATCTGGCTGAGCGAATCCTGGCCGCCGTCCAGGCCGCGGGCTTGGATCCGGCCCGGCTGACGGTCGACGATCTCGCCCCCGCGACAGAGTTTCACGCTGGCGGGCAGGAAGCAACGCGGGAGCTCGCCCGGCTTGCCGGGTTGCGGCCTGGCGTCCACGTGCTCGACGTCGGCGGTGGGATCGGCGGCCCGGCCCGCACCCTGGCGAACGAGTTCGGATGCCGGGTCACCGTCCTGGATCTGACCGAGGAGTTCTGCCGGGTCGGAGAGATGCTCTCCGAGCGTACGGGCATGAACGATCGGGTCACGTTCAAGCAAGGCAACGCGCTCAATATGCCGTTCGCGGACGGGGAGTTCGAGTTCGTCTGGACGCAACACAGCTCGATGAACATGGCCGACAAGGAACGGCTCTACTCCGAGATCGCTCGTGTCCTGCGGCCCGGCGGCCGGCTAGCGATTCACGAGATCATGGCCGGGCCCGTCCAGCCGATTCACTTCCCCGTACCCTGGGCGCGCGACCCGGGAATCAGCTTCTTGCGGCCGGCCGAGGACATCCGTTCGCTAATTGCCGCGAGCGGCTTCAACGAGGTGGTGTGGGAAGACGTCTCAGCGCCCGCGCTGGAGTTCATACAAGAGCGCATGGCCGCGGCCTCTGACGGGGCGCCGCCTCCCGTCGGAATTCACGTTCTGCTCGGCAGCGATTTGGGCCCAATGTTCCAGAACGTGGCCCGCAACTTGGAAGAGGGTCGAATCGCCATCATCAGAGCCATTTTCGATCGCCGGTAGACCACTGAGCCGGGACTGGGGCGCCATGGCGTGCGCCTCGCCCCGGCACGGCGCCGGCATCGTCAGTCGAGATGCCCGTTCGGTGCAGCGCTCAGAGATACATCTGTAACGCCCAGCCCACGCCTGACATGACGCTGTGACCTCCCACCGTCTATGGGTAGGTCTATCGGGTCTGTCCTGCTGGGCGGCTCAACGCGTTGCCGACGGGCAGGTATTGGAGGAAGCACGAACGACATGAGCACTCGAGCGAATCGTGCCCGCGCCGAAGCGCGAGTGTCGCGACGGGCGCGGAACCGAATCGAGCAGCAGCGCAAGGCTCGCCAGCGGCGGCTCATCTATTTCGGGAGCGCGGTCGCCGTCGCGCTGATCGTCGTCGCGACGCTGATCCTGGCAAACTTGCTCGGCGACGACACCGACGACCTGCCACGCATCCGAGAAGCCGCCGTCACGATCGATCCGTCAATCCCGCGCGAAGGCCGGGTAATCGGTGATCCGAACGCGCCGATCACGCTCATCGAATGGGGTGACTACCAGTGTCCGGGCTGCGGCTATGTGGCACTGAACTTCACTCCACAGCTGATCCAGGACTATGTCGCGACCGGCAAGATCAAATTCGAGTATCGCGACTTTCCGTTCCTCGATCTCGGCTTTGCTAACGCCAAGCGGAACGGCAGGGATCTGACTACGGCGAGCGGCGAGTCTATCCGCGCCGCCGAAGCCGCCGCCGAGGCCGCGGCGCAGGGCAAGTTCTGGGAGTTCCACGAGGCACTCTTCAGCAACCAGCACGGCGAGAACAAAGGGGCATTCTCCGACGGGCGGCTGAGGGAGATCGCCAGCAAGGTCGGGCTGGACATGGCGGCGTTCGACGAGGCGCTCGAGAGCCGCAAGCACATTGCTGAAGTGGTGGCGATGTATGATGAAGGAGAGAGGATCGGCATTTCCTCGACGCCTACCTATGAGATCAATGGTCAGCTTTTCCAAGTTCAGAGCTACGAAGATCTCGTCCAGCGGATCGAAGCGGCTCTGGCTGGATGAGTCGGGGCGCGGCGCCGGCGCGGTTGTCTCAGCAGTTCTCGCCACGCTCGGCGCCGCCGTCGCGACCTATCTGACCATCGTTCACTACCGGAGCGGTTTGCTGATCTGCGGTGTGGGCGATTGCGCCACGGTACAGCAGAGCTCGTACGCGGAGATCGCGGGCATCCCCGTCGCCGCGCTCGGACTGGCGATGTACCTTGCGGTTCTGGCGCTCGGAGCGCTCCGGTGGCTCGTGCCCACCACGCGGGACATCGCGACGATGGCCACGTTCTCGATCGTCCTGGCCGGCACGCTCTACGCTGCCTACCTCACCTATGTCGAGATCTGGGTCATCGAGGCGATCTGCCAGTGGTGCGTCACCTCGGCCATCTTGACGCTCGGGCTGCTCATCACCGAGGGCTTCGCCGTCCGCAACCTGTTGCGCGAGCCCTGAACGGCGCACGGCGCGGCCATGCATGGTAAGCTTCGTCTTATGGAAAGTGTGGCCGCGCCGCCTCAAACCGCCACTGAGCGTGTATCCCAACCGATCCGCCCCGCCGCCCGCAAGGATCGGCCAGTATCGCTCTACGACCTACCCCTACCCGACCTAGAGCAACGGCTGACCGCGATAGGTCAGCCGGCATACCGCGCGCGGCAGATCTACGAGTGGGCGTACAAGCGACTGGTGACCGACTACGCGGCGATGACGAATCTGCCGCTCGCGCTGCGGCAAGAGCTGAGCGCCACGCTGCCGCTCGCGACCATGACGCCCGTCCGCACCCTCACCAGCGACGGCGGCGAGACGATCAAGACGCTCTACCAGACGTTCGACGGGCAGTTCGTCGAGACTGTGCTGATGCTTTATCCGGACCGGGCGACCGTCTGCGTCTCTTGCCAGGTCGGATGTGCCGTCGGCTGCGCCTTCTGCGCGACCGGACTCGGCGGGCTCCTGCGCAACCTGACGGCCGGCGAGATGGTCCAGCAGGCGGTAGATGCCGCGCGCGAGGCCCAGAACCGGGGGAGGACGCTGACCAACCTCGTCATGATGGGGATGGGCGAGCCGTTCCACAACTACGAGGCGACGATGAAGATGGTCACCATCCTGCACGAGCCCCGCGGCTTCAACTTCGGGGCGCGGCGGATGACCATCTCGACCTCTGGCATCGTGCCGATGATCGACCGGCTCGCCGCCGAGCCCTACCAGGTCAACCTCGCCGTCTCGCTCCACGCGCCGAACGACGACCTCCGAAGCCGCCTGGTGCCGATCAACCGGCGCTATCCGATCGTGGACCTCTTAGCGGCCTGCCGCCGGTACATCGACAAGACCGGGCGCCGCATCTCCTTCGAGTACGCGCTGATGCGGGGGATCAACGACTCCGACGAGATTGCGCGGGAGCTTGGCGCTCTCCTGCGCGGCATGCTCTGCCATGTGAACCTGATCCCGCTCAATCCGGTCGATGTCCTGCCGTACGAGCGTCCCGACCCGGCCGGCATCGAGCGGTTCGCCTCGCTCGTGCGCGCCGCCGGCATCCCGACGACCGTGCGCTACTCACGCGGCGTCGAGATCGCGGCGGCCTGCGGGCAGCTTCGCGCGCAGCACCAGGCAGCGACGCCGGCAGGCAACTCGAAACGCGCCTAAGCGCGATACCTCACGGCACGATCGCAGGCACTCGATCTACGGCTCTGGAGTGGCCTCCGCTTCGATCGGCGGCTCCTCCGCATCGGGTACATCCGGCTCTCCGGGCTCCGGGATCACCTCCAGGCCCGGTTCCGGCTCCGGGATCGGCGTCAGGACTTCGAGATCGTCCGGCGTCGCCGTGGGCAGCGGAGTGGGTGTCGGCTCCGGTGTAACCGTGGCCGTTGGCATGGGCGTCGGTGTTGCGGTCGGCGCGACGGTCGCTTTCGGCGTCGGCGTGGGCGTCGGGGACGCAACACTCGCCGCGGAGATCGAGACATTGCTCACGACGAAGGTCGCTTTCGCCGCGTTGCCACGGTTGCCGTCGCCCCGAATCAGGTGATCGCCAGCCTTAGCCTTCTTCGGCACCGTGAAGACCACATTCTTGCTCCCGGTCGAGGACATCTTGACCGTCGCGATCTCCGTTGCCTTCGATCCCTCGTACCAGCGAACCGTCACCGATTCGCCAGCGGCAAACCCGCGCAGGTAGACGATCACCGACGTGCCGGTCGGGCCTGACGTCGGCTTCAGCCGGAGCTTCGGCACGACCGTGATCGTCGCGGAAACCGACCGCGCGCCGGAGACCGCGGTGATCTTGTGCGACCCAACGACAGAAGGCGGGATACGGAACGACGTGGAAACCGATCCATTCAGCGCGGATTGGACCGTCTTGACCGTGGTCTTATCCCAATTGATCGCCACGGGCGCGTTCGACGGGAAGCCGGTTATGGTGACGGTTACGCTGGAATCGACGTTGATGCGCGTGCGAGAGAGGGTGATCTTGGCCGGAGGCGGCGTGAAGAATCCGGGATTGCAGCCGCCAGTCACGATGCCAGCGCTCCTCGAGCCGCTGTCGCCAGAGAAAGACTGACCGTAATACGTGTATTGGTGGCGCTCGACACCGGTCAGTGCGTTGTTGGTGTACCACCCGATCGTGGCGACGACGACGTAGTTCTTGCCAATCGGCAACGTGTAGGCAATGTCGCTGAAGGGTGCCGGCTCGTCATCGGCGGCGATGGCGGAATAGAGGCTGCCCTGCTTAACCAGCGTTTGCTTGCCGTTCGCCTGAGCCTCATAGACCGTGGCGTACCAGGTGACTACCTGAATTTCCCGCCACTTGGCAGTGTCGCGAGCGTAGACGACGGGCGCCTTGATGGAGACGCGGGTACTGTTGCTGCCGCTCGTTGGCAGCTTATGCGTGCAGCGCACCCCCGGACTCGTGGCCGAATCCGGCAGGTACGAGACACCGGTCGCGTTCGCGGCGCGGGCTTCATTGACCGCGAGTAGGTCAAACCCTCGTAAGGCGACCGAGGAAAACGCCGTGACCGGCAGATGGTGGATCGCCGCCAGGGCGATGCCCAACAGGAGGACAAGACCCAAGCACACGGATAACGCGCGGGACCGCATCCAGACCTCCTCCACAGTCGCGCCGGCATCACGAGCCCATCCACCGAGAAGGTCGGCTCGCGGATCGCCGACGCCAGCCCTAGCCCGGAGATCATGAGGCAGGCAGGGTTTATGATGGCGACTCTTCGTTATTGTAGCAAAAGAAAGCTAGCCCGTTAGGGCTAATGAAGCGATAGCCAGCGACGCCCCTCAGGCTGCCACGCGGGGAGCATCCGGCATGTTGGTGAGGCACAAAATCATGGGCCGAGCGGCTGACGTACCACGCTCGACCGCTCGGCCCATGGGGAAGCTCGCGCTAGGCGACAAGGTCGTGCGCCATCTCTTCGAAGGCGGCGATGTAGCGATCGGCGTCCTCGATCGTGTGCTGGACGGAGAGGGTCCACTCCTCATCGCGTCCCGGCGTCATGAAGATGCCGCGGTTCATCGCGTAGAGCCAGCCGAGATGCGTCAGCTCCACGTCCTGGTTCGCGATGAACGACTCGTAATCGACGATCTTGGTCGGTGAGAAGGTTACGCAGCCCTTCGAGCTGATCCCGACCGTGTAGCCAGGCAACTTGTACTTCTCGAGCACCGCGTTGCAGCCAGCCAGCAGGTGGTCGTTCAAGCGGTTGAGGTGCGCGTACGCCTCGGGTGTCAGCACCTCGGTCAGGCTGGCGCGCGCGGCCGCCATCACCAGCGGATTGCCGTTGTACGTGCCGACTTGATAGACCTTGCCGGAGGCGACGACTTCCATGACCTCCTCGGTGCCGCCGATGGCCCCGGAGGGCAGTCCGCCGCCGAGCGCCTTGGCGAGCGTCACCAGATCCGGCTTGACGCCGAAGCGCTCGGTCGCGCCGCCGGCCGCGACGCAAAGCCCGGTCTTGACCTCATCGAAGATGAGGACGATGCCGTGGCGCCGTGTGATCTCTCGCACCGCTTCCAGATAGCCCGGCTCAGGCAAGACGACGCCGAGGTTCATCATCGCCGCTTCCATGATGACGCAGGCGGGCTTGCGGCCTTCCTCGGTCAGCCGCTCGATCCGCCGCTCCATCGCAGCGGCATCATTGAACGGCACGGGGACGGTCATCTCGGCCGAGGACTTCGGGATGCCAGCGCCGTAGGGGAGGGAGGCGAGGTTGTCACGATCGCCGATGTTCTCGTACGGGACGGAGATGGAGACCATCACATAGTCGTGGTGACCGTGATAGGAGCCGAAAATCTTCATGACCGTCTCGCGCCCCGTGTAGGCACGCGCGATCCGGATGGCATCCATTGTCGCCTCGGTGCCGGAGTTGACGTAGCGCCAGAGCGGGAGCCCGAAGCGCTTGGAAAGCTCTTCGCTGACGATGATGGCGTCCTCGACTGGCGCGGCGAAATGGGTGCCCTTGGCAACGCGCTCTTGCACGGCTTTGACGATGGCCGGGTGTGCGTGCCCCTGCACCATCGAACCGAAGCCGTTGTGGAAGTCGATCATCTCGTTGCCGTCAACGTCCCAGACTCGCGAGCCGCGCCCTTCCGTCAAATAGATCGGCCACGGGTCACGCACCTGGTACGACGACGGCACGCCCTTGACCATCGCCCGTCGCGCGCGCTCGTACATCTCGGCTGAGCGAGGCGTGCGCTCGTTGAGCCGGCGCTCCTCGCGCTCGATTAACTCGCGAATGCGCGCACGATCGAGCTCGACCGCGGCACGGGTTGCCATGAATCCTCCCTCCCTCCAAACGGTCACCACCAATTTCGCTCCAGTCTAGCGCAGGGTCGCGCCGATTCTGCAGCGACGCCGGTTTGGCTTCAGTCATCAACGATCTCCGGGTTCGCCGCCATGATGGCTTCCGCGACCTCGCGGATCGTGGGCAGCGCCGCCCGGACCTCGTCGCACCGCTCTTGGAGATCGGCGAATGAGGCAATGCCGAGATCGCCGAGCAGTTGCCGGTAGCCGGGGAGCAGCTGCTCGCGCACCTCGTCCGGCGCATCGTGAGCTAGCACCTTCTGACAGCGAGACGCGGTGGCGACCATCCAGAACACCGCTTCCCGGTGGAAGCCGCGCTCCATCAGATCTTGGCTGCCATCGATCGCGAACGGGCGAGCCGCGCCGGTGATGTCCGATGCGAAAGGAAACGGCGTCGCGATGACGGCTTTGGCGGCGTCGAACGCCTCGGCGAGCGCGGGAAGGTGCCGCTCGACATCCGCGCGGCTCAGCTCCGCGCACCCAAGCAGTCTCAGCAGGAACTCGTAGAAATCGGCGTATCCATAGTCGGACAGCAATGCCCGCGTCGCCACATATCGCGTGCGGACCGTCGGGTTCCGCAGTCCAGCGACGAGCAGGATGTGCGTCGTCACGCCCGTCGCGAAGAGCCAAGCAGTGACCTGATCGTGCAGCGGGTCCGACTCGCGCAACGATTGGAGATTGCGCAGGACGCGCGCGTGTGCATGCTCGCATCGCTGGCGAACCCACCGCCGCACCGCGAAGTGCCGGGCGACCACCGCTTGGCAGCACGCGAGCAGGCCCGATGGGTCAGCGATGATGCTTGCCGACCGGAAGCTCCCGGCGAGGTGGTACTGGCCGAGAATGCGCTCCGGCGGCGACAGCTCATCGCTGGCGAGCACGGAGACATCGAGCAGGAGTCCCTGGTACGGAGTCTTGCCGAGCTTCAGAGGCGGCGGCTCGGGCATGTCCAACACGAGCATCACATCGACGTCGGAGAGCGCCGGAATGAGCGCGTCGTCGGGAAGCCAGCCGATCGAGCCATGGAAGAGCGCGCCGCGGTATCCGGGGATGTCGCTTGCCTGTTCGGCCACCCAGCGACGCGCGATGTCCTTCGCATCCTTGACGAGCACGGAGACCTTCTCTCGTTGGACTCAGCCGGCACGCGGTGATCGATCTCGGGCACCACTATACCGGCCGCTCACGAGCATCCGGTAGCTCGTCGCCACCTTGTCACGACTCTCGGCAGACGGTTCAGCCCAACTCGTGCCGGAGAACGAGGTCCTTTACGACTCGATTGCCCGCACGGCTTACTGCGCCGACTTGACCATGACTTCCAGACCAGAAAAAGATGACGAACGAGCGCCAAAATCTCCTAGACAAGCAAGGTTGCGTTGCCTACTATGGAAGGCAAAATATTCGGCGCGTCACGCATGTGACGTGCCGTGGACAGTCTCGAGATAGGCAAGTTTCGAATCATGTGTGCGGATCGAGTTCGGGCTGAGGGAAAGGGGCGAACTGCATGCAAAAAGGTCTGAGGTTAGGCCGTTTCCTGACGGTCATCGCGCTCGCGTTCGCCGTGCTCGCGGTGTGGCAAGCACCGGCCGCGGCACAGGAAGGCGAGACAGCGACCCTGGTAATCCACAAGGCGGATTGCCCGGTGGGCACAACTGGCGACATTTTCGAGGAGTGCCACGAGAACCGCGTCAGCGGCGTCGAGTTCGACATCAACGGGACGTCCTACACGACCGACGGTCAGGGCGTCATCGAGGCTCAGGTCTCGGCGGGCGACGTCGCGATCTCCGAGATCGACTTTGATGACGTCGCGACTGGCGGCAGCGCGTATGTCTACTGCTCGATCCAGGAGAGCACGACGCAGGAGACGAGGGTTGCCGCGTCCGACGTGCTGTTCGAGGGCGAGACGGAGAACGGCAATGTGACCGTCTCCGGCGTGCCGGCCGACAGCGTGGTCATCTGCGACTGGTACAACCGGACGATCGTTCCGGCGACGCTGACGATCCACAAGCTTGAGTGCCCGGAGAACGCCAGCGGCGACATCTTCGAGGCGTGCCATGACAACCGCGTCGAGGGCGTCGACTTCACGGTCGGCGGCACGGACGTGACCACGGACGACGAGGGCGTTGCGAGCGCGTCTGTCAATCCGGGCGATGTGACGATCACCGAGCACGACTTCGAGACGTACGCGACCGCCGGTCGGGCGTTCGTCTACTGCTCGGTTCAGACGGCCGCCGCCTCTGAGGAGGAAGCGGTGTCCGCCGCTAACACCCAGGTGCTGTTCCAGGGCGACACCGAGACCGGCGAGATCACCGTCAACGGCGTGCCGGCTGGCAGCGAGGTCATCTGCGACTGGTACAACCGGGTCACGGTGGAGCAGCCGACCCCGACGGCGACGACGGAGCCGACGGTGGAGCCGACCGAGGAGCCCACGCAGGAGCCCACGGAGCAACCGACCGAAGCGCCCACCGAGGAGCCGACTGAGAGGCCGAGCGGGGATGCCACCGCGACGCCGACGTCTGAGACGAAGCTCCCCGAAACGGGTGTCGGCGCCTCCCGCGGCGGATCGAGCGGCTCGCTGATCCTCGGGACGATGCTGTTCGTCCTGACCGTCAGCCTCGCCGCGCTCGGTCTGCGGCGGCGCCCGGCGGCCTGAACCTCGGCTCGCCGCCGGCTTGACCGGCGGCCGGAGCAAGATCGGCACGCGATCCTAAGCGCGTAAGCAGAGCAGGGCTGGAGCGGGTTCCGGCCCTGCTCTTTCTTGTCTGCAACTCGGAATCAGACTTCGATCGCCGCGCCGTGGAAGCGCGGGCGCCGGCGGTTGTCGTTCAGGGGCAAGGACGCCCTCAGGCAGCCGGTCCGGCCGTGCCACGGAGGACGGAGACGACCTCCGCTAACGTCTCGGCAGTGCCGACATTACCCGGGAAGACGACGTATGGCCGGCCCGGATACCTCGTCTCCGGGCCGAGACGCCAGACCGGGACACCGGCGCGGATCTGGCCAAGGACGATCGCGCGGCGAGCGCCGAGCGCCTTGGTGCCGATGTCGCTCGAGGTGATGCCGCCCTTGCCGACGATGAATCCCGGATCGGTGTCGATCCCGCTGGCGATGTCGACGAGCGCGGCCGAGACGGCGCGACCCGCGGCTAGCGGATCGCCGGCTGTCTCGACGCGGCGCGAGGTGTAGACGACCGCTGTCTTGCCAGCACGAAGCACCGCATCGGCCTCACGCCAGGCACGCTGGACCTCAGCGTCGCGGTTCGCGCCATCGCCGAGCAGCGCGGGCACGTTGACCTCGATCCCGACGGTATCGGGCAGCTCCAGCAGCCGGCGAAGCTGCTCCGTCGAGCGCTGGACGTGCGACCCGACGATGACCAGCCCCGGCGTGCTCGCCGGCGCGTCCGGTCCGAGCATCTCGGCGCGCGTCAGGAGCGGCCGGGCGGGGAGTCCGGCTCGCGCCCGCACGAACGAAGCGCCGGTCCGGTAGATGAAGCGCCGGCCTTCGGCTTCGGCGCGCAGCAGCCCCAGCACAACGACGAAGAGATCGGCGTAGTCCTCCGCGTTGACGACCACGACTCCGCCGTCTCGGACGTCCATCAGCAGCGCCGCGATGCGCTCCGGGCCGCCCTCGCGGATGTCCGAGAGCCCAAGCGAATGCACCTCGCCTGCTCGAGCGCGGCCGCCGGTCTTCTCTTCGACCCACTCGCGAAGATTGGCGTGACGGTAGCCGAAGGTGGCGTCGCGGGCGAACTCCGTCTCATTGACCGGGATGAGCCGATCCCCCTCGCGCAGGTAGTGCACGTCGTCGATGGTGACGCGCCCACCCTCGAAGAAGGCCGGGCAGAGGAGGAGGCCATCCACGCCGCCGATCTCGCTGGCGATGACGTCGGTCTCGGCCGGGAAATGGCCGCGCAGCGTCGAATCACTACGGCTCGCGATGGCGACGCCGACGCCCGTCTCCCGCGACGCGGCGGCGAGGTTGCGGACGATCTCCCGGTTCAGCGCGACCGCTTCGGATTCCGGCAGGCTGCGAGAGTTGGTGAGCACATAGAAGACGGGATTGGGCTGGCGAAGCTCCGCCGCGAGATCTGCCACCTCCCAGCGGGCGAGGACCGCCGTGTCGGCGACCGTTTGCACACCCGTCGGGTCATCGTCTAGCGCGACAAGCTTCCGGCCGGAGGCGAGAACGGCAGCGCGTACCCTCGCCTCCAGCTCTGCCGCATCGAGAGGCGCGAAAAGGGAGCCTTGCCCGGCAGCCAGCGGCTCGCCAAGCGCCATCGTGGGCCCTACTGCGCGAGGTATCCGCCGTCAACCGGCAACACCGCGCCGGTGATGAACGACGCTTCGTCGGAAGCCAGGAAGAGAATCGCCTTCGCCACCTCCTCCGGCTCGCCGATGCGCCCCATGGGGTGCATCTTCTCGATCGCCTGCAGGTACTCGATCCCACCCGGCTCTTCGGGTAGTCGCTTGACCCGCTCGGTGCGAATCGTGCCGGGCGCCACGGCGTTGACCCTGATGCCGCGGTTGGCCCACTCAACCGCCAGGTGCTTCGTCAGGCCAGTGGCGACGAACTTGGCGGGCCCATAGGCCGACTGTCGCGCCTGACCGGCCATGCCAGAGATGGAGGAGAGGCAGACGATCGAGCCGCCGCCGGTGCGGAGCATGGCCTCGATGGCGAACTTGCATGTCAGGAACATCCCGCGGCCATCGACCGCCATCACCTGGTCCCAATCCTCCGGCGATGTCTCGAGGACATCTCCCAGCGGGATGATTCCGGCATTGGCGACAAGGACATCGAGCCGGCCGTAGCGAGCGACCGCGACATCGATCATCCGGCGCGCGTCGTCGGTTACCGAGACATCCCCGACGACGATCTCGACCTCGGCGCCACCGGCGCGTAGCTCCTCCGCCACGGCGGCCAGCGGCTCACCTTGGATGTCGGTCAGCGTCAGCCGCGCCCCTTCCTGCGCGAAGACTGTCGCCGTCGCGCGGCCGATGCCGAACGCCGCGCCAGTGATCACGCACGACTTCCCTTTCAGCCGATCACCCATGGTCCGGCTCCCCTCCCTTATCGCGATTGAGCGGCGACACGGCAAGAGACCATCCCGCGCGGATTCAGGGCCCGCACCCAACCGATGCAGCCAGCGCGGGCCGACCGTTCCACGAATCTTAGTGATTCAGATTCGATCCTAGCGCGCCTACGCCAGCGCCCGCTCCACATCAATGCGATTCGCCGCGACGGCGGCGCGGAACGCCTCGATCGTCTCCCGCACGCCTTCGCCGAACGGGCGCCAGCCGATCGGCCCGGCAGCCTCCTCAAACGGCTGGCCGTCCACATCCTCCGGGACCGGGATCGCGGTATCACCGTAGGTGATCTTCCCGCGCATCTCGGGAACGACGGCCTCGATCGCGGCCACCACATCGGCCATCGAGGCCTTGGTGCCGCCGAGGTTGTAGACAGGAGCACCGTCGATCTTGGCGCGGGCGGCGGCGATGAACGCTTTCGCGACATCGTCAGCGTGCTGGAAGAGGGCTGTCCCGCCGATGTTGATGTGGTACGGCCGGCCGACCGCCGCCGCCAGCATCGCCTTGGTCGGCACGGAGCTGGCCCCCTGATCGCGGCCGGGACCGTAAACGTAGAACGGCCGCAGGCCCACGGTGCGGAGCTGATAGTCCTGCCAGTAGACGCGCGCCGTCCACTCGTTGGCCTGTTTGCTCACGCCGTAGAGACTGGCCGGCATCAGCGGCGCATCGTGCTTGATCGGTCCCGGCGGATAGAGATGGACCGGTCCGTAGACGGCGACGGACGAGGCGTAGACGACAGACTGCACGTGGTCCTGATACTTCTTGGCCGTCTCGAAGACGATCGTGGTCCCGACCACGTTGACATTCATCCCGAGCGGCGGGTTGGCGCGGACGAACGGGAGCTGCAAGGCGGCGAGGTGAATGATGTGCGTGATGCCGTTGTCAGCGACAACCTGCTCGAAGCGCGCCTGATCGGTGATATCCCCCTCGACGGTGTTGACCCGGCTCAGCTGCTCATCGTCCATGATCAGCCGGAGGCGATGCGGATTGCCTGGCAAGTCGTAGGTCCAGACAGATACGCCCTCGTCGAGCAGGCGCTTGACCGTCCAGGCGCCGATGCAGCCCAGCGCCCCGGTCACCAGAAATCGTTCCTCGGCCATTGCTCCCTCGAATCGCTCATGCTCGCGGACCCGTGACCGGTCCGCTCAGTCCGTTCCGCATGGCGCGACGAATTCCGCCCACGCTCGCGCACGGCGGAACATCGCCGACCATTTCCATGCCGGTAGTGTAGCCGTCCCGGCGGCTCCGCGCCTGAGCTTCGCGACGCGGCCTGTCTATCCGGTCGATGACGTCCCGGTCTTCGGAACCAGCCCGATTGCCCGCCCCGGACAGGCGCTCGCCCCTTCGATCTTCAGCGGCAGGAAGGCGAACAGCGCGCCACGCGGCGGCAGTTTCCGCAGGTTCGCGAGCAGCTCGACGTACATCATCCCGTGGCCGAGACCGAACTGATGGGGCGGCACGCCAAGGTGCGCCGCGCCGACGCTGACTCCATCCAGGCCGACTGTCTTCACTCCCCGGTCGAGCAAGAGCTGGAGGCACGGGATACCGGGATAGGGCCAACCCGGTCCCTGCTTGAGGATGAATGAGTCGAAGACGTAGGCGTTGCCTTCCGGGAAGGGGAGGTAGCGGTCGTCCCAATCCGAGCGGAAGAGGACGATGTCCTCCGGACGGAGCCGACCATGCTCCGCCTCCCAGCGCTCGACGTGCTCGGGGAGAATCTCCGGGGAGACGCCCCCTTCACCCTGGCCGGTCAGCTCGGTGACATCAATGACCGCCGCCGGACCGATCAGCTTGTTGAGATCGAGCTTCTCCCCCGTGATCGCGCCAACTTCGCTCTCGAGCGGGAGACCAGAACCCGGCGGCGGAATGAAGTGATTCGGCGCGTCGACATGCGTGCCGCAATGCTCGTCGAGGGTCAGGAACGCGGTGTGGTAGGGCCCGCGGAAGCCGTGGACCGGCTGGATCTGTCCCTCCTGCCGGGAGACGTACCAGTTATAGACCTTGCGCTGAAACGGCATGTGCGTCGGCCAGGCAGCCGGCAGGTTCTCCGCCAGCATGACCGTCAGATCGACGATCTCGAATTGCGAAAGCGCATTCAGCAGATCGTCGAGCGCCGTCGTTGAAGTGGTCGTCATTGCCCCCTCACCATCCCGGTTGAGCGTTCGTTACTCCGTCCGAGTTTGGACCTTCTCCAGGCGAAGAGCAAGGACATTCAAGAGAAGCGCGGCGACGAGGATGATGCCCTCCAACGCGTCCTTGAAATAGATGCTGATGTTCGGCAGGAGATTGAGGCCATTGGAGAGGACGCCGAAGATCAGCAAGCCGACGACCGTGTTCTTGATGCCGCCTTCGCCTCCGAAGAGGGACGTGCCCCCGAGGACGACGGCAGCGATGGTGCGGATGAGTAGCTCACCGCCAGCGGCCGGGTTTGCGCTATGGAGCCGCCCGATGAAGAGCAAGCCCGCCAGGCCCGCCGTCAGCCCGGAGATCATCAGGCAGATCATGACCACCTTGCGGGTGTTGACGCCCGACATCTCGGCCGCTTCGCGGTTGCCGCCGGTCATGTAGACATAGCGGCCGAACTTCGTGTAGCTGAGGATGATGTCGCAGATGATGAGCACCGCCAGAGCGACGACGCCGATCACGGGCACCGTGTTCCAGAGAATCCGATTGCCGGCGCCGCCGAGGTATTCGAGCTGGGAGGGCACTTCCGAGATGACCTTGCCGGTCGAGACGTACTTCGCAAGCCCGGCCCCAATCGTCAGCATCGCGAGTGTCATCATGAAGGACGGGATGCCGACGTAGGAGACAAGAAAGCCGTTGAGGAGCCCCAATCCCGCGGCGACGAGCGCGGCGATGAGGATGCCGATCGGCAGCGTGACCTCCCAACCGAAGAGGCTCACTTCGGGGAAGAAGTTCATCTCCCAGCCGACGACCGGGATGCGCCCCTCCGTCCAGAAGTAAGCGCAGAGCACGCCGGCGAATGTCGCGATCGAGGCGATGCTCAGATCGATCTCGGCGCAGAGGAGCACAAAGGTGACTCCCGCCGCCGCGACCGCGACCGGCCCGATCTGAGTAATCACGTTTTGCAGGTTTCGCGTGGTCAGGAAGACATCGGTCACCACGCTAAAGAAGATGAACATGGCCACGAGGGTCGTCAGCGGCGCGATCATGCGCGCATTGCGACCCGCGAGCGCGAGCAGCCGATTCCAAAGGCCGGGCGAGGCACGCCCCACGCTGACACCAGACGGAACAGTTTGCGCCATCAGCAGACTCCCCGACAGATTACGGCCCGGCGAAAGCCCCGCCGCGTGCGTTAGCGGAGACGTTCCGGGCCGCTAGGCGTAGCTCATCAACAGGTCTTTGCTCACCCGCTCGTTGACGAACTCCTTGGTGATTCGGCCGCGCGAAAGGACCAAGATGCGATCCGACTCGGCCAGGACCGTCTCCGGCTCGGTCGAGATGAGGATGATCGCAACCCCCTCCTGCTTCAGCTCCTGAATCAGATCGAGCACCTCGCGCTTGGCGCCGACATCCATGCCGCGCGTCGGCTCGTTGAGGATCAGCACTTTCGGCTGCTGGGCCAGCCACTTCGCCAGCACGACCTTTTGCTGATTGCCGCCGCTCAGATGCCCGGCGCGCATCGTCGGGTCCCCCGGCCGCACTCCCGTGCGCTTGACCAACCGGTCCGCGATGGAGAGCTCGGCCGTATGGCGGAAGAGAGCGGGGACAAGCCGGTCAAGATGCGCGAGGGTGATGTTCTTGTAGATCTCATGGCGGGGGAAGAGGGTGGCGCGCCGGTTCTCGGTGAGATAGGCGATGCCCAGCCGCTTCGCCTCCAGTGGTGACGACGGCGCAATCGGCTGCCCCTCCAGCCGAATGGTTCCCCGCTGGACGGGCTGCCGGCCGAACAGCGCCCGCGCCAACTCCGTCATCCCCGCACCGAGATAGCCGAACAGCCCGAGGATCTCGCCGGCATGGACCTTCAGCGTGATGTCGGTGAACGCGCCGGGCGCGGCCAGTCCCTCGATCTCCAGCACCGGCTTGGTGGTGACCGGCGGCGGCAAGGTGCGTCCCTGCTCGTAGCTCGCGGCGAGCGAGGACGCGTCGCCGCCGATCATCAGCTCGATCAGCCGGTGCTTCGTCAGCCCCTGATTCGGCAGCGTCGCGACTTTGCGGGAGTTCTTGAGCACCGTCACGCGGTCGGAGATCGCCAGGATATCCTCGAGGAAGTGCGAGATAAAGATCAGGCTCTTGCCCCGATCGCGCAACTCCCGCATGAGGGCGAAGAGGCGCTCGGCTTCTGGTCCGGAGAGCGCGGAGGTCGGCTCGTCGAGAATGATGACCTGCGCGCCGGAGAAGACAACGCGGGCGATCTCGACGAGCTGCTGTGAGCCGAGCGACAGCTTCTTCATCGGCTCGGTGACGTCAATGTCAATCCCGAGCTCCCGCAGATGCGCGGCGGCCTCCGCCTGCATCCGCTTCCAGTCGATCAGCCCGAACCGATTGGTCGGCTGCCGGCCGAGGAAGACATTCTCGGCGACGGTCAGCGCCGGCATGACCGTCAGTTCCTGGTAGATCATGCCGATGCCGCGCGCCTTCGCCTCGGCCGGAGCGTGGAACCGTACGGGCTCACCGCGAAAGATGAAGACGCCATCGTCCGGCGCGTGCACGCCGGCAAGGATCTTCATCAGCGTGCTCTTGCCAGCGCCGTTCTCCCCGACGAGACCGTGAATCTCGCCGGGCAAGAGATCGAAGTCGACCTCGGTCAGCGCGATCGCCCCGCCGAAGCGCTTCGTCACTCCGCGCAGCTCGAGCACGGGCTCCGCCGCGGGAGCCGGGGGACGAGGAGGCGCAGTCAGGGATGCGGCAGCGGTCTCGTGCGGCTCACTGACAGCGACGTGCTCCATTCCAGTCCCTAACCTCAGACCTCTTGGGAGGCCACGGCTCCTCCCCGACCAATCCCGACTCCCGTGCGGCTGCTAGTACTGGAAGTTGTCGTGCAGCCAGATGTAACCGGCCGCGGAGTCCTTGGTAATCGGGCCACCGTCGGTCCGGATGAACTTCGGCAGACCGCCCTCGGCGTTATCAGTGCCCGACACCGTCAGGTAGCCGGCCCAAATCGCGCCACCGTGGATCCGGCCGCTCGGGTTGATGACGGAGGCGACCATCTTATCCTCGAGGATCGCCTCGCAGGCGTTCTTCAGGCCGTCCACGCCGACGATCTTTACTTGATCCTGCATTCCCTGCGCCTCGATCACCGCGCGAGCGGCCAGCGCCATGTCATCGCTGTGGAAGAAGCCGCCCTTGACGTTCGGGAAGCGCTGGAGGAGGTCTTGCCAGAGCGAGGCGACCTTCTCGACCTGCCAGTCGCCCGGCGTCTCATCCACGACCTTGATGTTCGGGTACTTCTCGAGCGCGCGGCGGAATCCCTCGGCGCGCCCCTGGGCGCCGGTGTGGGCCAGTTGTCCCTGGGTGTGGATGACCTCACCCTCACCGCCAATCGCCTCGAAGAGCTTCTCGGCGACCGTCTGACCCATGTAGATGTTGTCCGGCTCCAAGTAGGTGAGATAGGGATACGCCTGGAACTCTTCCGGATCCTGGATCAGGCGCGTGTCCATGATGATGAGGGGGATGCCCTTCTCGATGATCGCATTCGCGCCATCGAGCAAGGCGTCGCTCGCTGACGGGTGGACGGCGACGAAATCCCACTCGCCGGTCGAGATGTCTTGGAGCGCCTGAAGCTGCTTCTCCACCTGAAATTGGCCGTCGAACGACTGGACCTCGATGCCAAGAAGATCACCGAAGAACTTGGCCACCTCCATGCCATGGGAGACCCAGGTCGAGGCCGCGCCAATTTCGACCGTCGCCGCGCGGTAGCGCTTCTCCGGCAGGTCATCCGGGAGGATGCCGAGGTTGGAAATCGCCTCCGCCGCGGTCACGCCAGGCCGCAACCCGGCGAAGGCGGCTAGAGCAGCGAGACCCGCGCCCCCGCCGATGAAGCCGCGACGCGTGATCCCCTGCATCAGGCGCGCTACTTCCTTGCGATTCAATCCTTCACCAAGCTTGCCCATCGTGGTTCACCTCCGTGTCTCCCTTGACGACGCTCCACGCCGGCACTCGTGCGCCGGCGGCTGTGACCACGCCGCGCGCGCGGCGAGTCCACGAGGCCACCTCTCTGAAAGACCCTGCAAGGAAGGCCGATCGGACGGCGCTGGGTCTTTCGATGTTGACGGGCGTTAGGCGTTAGCGAAGAAACGGCGCCGCTGCCAATGCCCTCGCTCCGCGAGTCACATGCCCCAATCCATTTAGACGACGAACAAAGCTTGCGGCAGGCACGATAGCAGAGAGGTGTTTGACCGGTCAACCTGACGCGAGGCAAGAGCCTCTCGCTATTTCTGAATCAAATTGTTGCTGTACCAGTCGAGGACATCCGTCAAGCCGAATCGAGACACCTCTCCTGGACCTATGGCTACGTCGTAATCCCAGCCTTACGGCACAGCTCAAGATGCGCAGTTGGAAGGTCTCGGTCGACCACGTAATCGTTGAGTAGGATGACAGGCAACCCCATTACAGCAAGTGGGTGATTCGCTTCACTCCACGTGCTATCGAGCAGACTGGGATAGGTGCCCACAATCAAGGGCCGATGAGGCATTAGGGCTCCACGCGGGGCCCCCGTCAAAGCAAGGGGGATTACGCTGTCACCAACACGCAGGTTACGCTCACACCTCCACCCCTCGAGCTCCAAGAATCGCTGGAGTGGTGCGAGTTGCTCCGATTGGACGGCAGCTGCTGGGATCGACGGGGGATCTCCCGAGTAAGCGAATTCGATAAGCTGTGCTGCTAAATGACGATCAAGAGATCCGTGCCAGATGCGATTGCCATAGTGCCGCAGGCAATTCGTGCAAGATCGAGCACAGATCGCCGGACACTCTTTGAGAAGATTCAACGCTCTCTCAAGCACGCGATCAAGCTGATCACCAGCCTCCGCGGCATAGCCAGCCCCACCAGCGGCGGTGTCGTAAAGATAGATATCAGCTAACGCTTGGGTATCCGGAGAGTAATCTGGAGTCGGAGAAATAAGACGATAGCCTGCGCTGAGCTCTCCAGGATCAATATCCAGATGGAGACTCGCAGCAAGAGCTATGGCTTCCGCAGTGCTTCTCAGAGCGCTGTGTAGCCAGGGATACTGTGGATCATACGCGAGCGGTGGTCGCAAGGCCAGTCGAACGAGGAGTAAGTCTGTCCGGAACATATGGCCGAGGACGACCGGTGACGGATGGACAGGGCCGCGGCAGTACTTTGATTCGGCCTCTCGCTGGAGGACATATGACTCGATAAGGAATGGACGCGGGTGTTGGTTCTCAAGCTCGCCCTCCTCGTAAGGCTTTGCTGCCCCACAAGCCTCGCAAACCGCGAATCCACGACCATCCGGACCGTAATTCACTACTACCAACTGTTGATCCTCGCCATGCGCATAGAGAAGATTGGTTCCACCTTGGCGCCATTCGAATCGCTCGGGTTCAATGGGTGTGGGGAGTTGTGCCTCAGTCGCGTAGCTGAAATCCTGATCCCGGTCACGCTCGCGGAGTGGTCGCCCGCCCTGGGGAGCAAACCCCGGTGGATCCAGCATCTCCCATTCCTGCAACGGCGAATCGCATATTCGGCAGCGCTCGCCTGGTTGCATTGCCCTATCAACTCGAACATACGTACACCGTGGGCAGGAAACTAGTCGGGTCAAGCCACCCGCGAAGAACCGCCGTGCAGGCGAAGCAGTCTTTGCACCTGGGGCATAGATGCCACCGACTCGAAATGTCTCCTTGTTGACCACAAGCAAGCGCCCCGGAGCATACTCGCTTAACGCCTTGACCTTCGCTTGCTCCGGTCGCTCTCTGATTCGAACTCGGCCGTCCTCGTACTGGAACACATAGAATGAGCAAAGCTCTGTAGGGAATGCATAACTTGGCAGCAAGCCTTCCCCAAACAGGACATCTAGCAGGCTAGAACGACGAGTTTCTTCTGACTCATTTTCCGCCTCGCCCGCTCTGGTCCGCCTCTCGATTTCTTGGACTGATTGACGCCCCTGCTGTTCGTTCTGTCGCTGACCAATGCTTTCCAGGAGGCGCACGAATCCCACGGCTGTCTCAACTACGAAGCGCCGCTTCTCAGCCAAGAGAGCTTCAGGATCAAATGCCTCTGGGAAAAGCTCATCCGGGAGCCACGACCACAACTCTTGATTAGCGTTACCAGCTTCGATAATCTCCTCTCTCACCCATCGATCAAACGCAGCCAAGGAAAATTCGCCGTCTCCGGCAAAAAATGCATCTGCATTCCCAAGTGCATCAAAGAGCGAACCACTGGTTCGAGCCTCACGCCGCAACTGCCCGTCCGGCAACCGATCAAGCTGATGATGGAAGAAGGTCTGGATGAGGTAAGAGTGGATATGACGACGAGCAAGCCGTCGGTTGTCGATGTTGACTCGCGGCTCACGTGGCGGTCCGCTGATCATTCCCTCGGGATGCCGATAATAGTGGCTATCATGCGGCCCGTCTTGAGCATAGGTTACGACTGTCGAGACAGCCGTTCCTCTCCGACCTGCGCGTCCTGCTCGTTGTTGATAATTCTCTCGCTGAGGCGGAACATTGCGTAGGCCTATCGCCGTGAGCGAGCCAATATCGATACCGACCTCCATTGTTGTCGTGCAACTCAGAACATCGACTGGCGGCTTATCCGGCCCCAGCTCTACATCCTGGAATCGAAGCTCGAATTCCTCAGTCGTCGCATGCACTACTCCCACATCGCGATGAGAAAGTTGTGCCGTATGCTCCTCAGCGACCAAGTGGATCGGCCGACGCCCCCTCAACACTGCCCGAATCGGTCTGCGGAAATAATCGACTGAAGCTGCCATTTGGGCATGATCGGGTGGCTGCTTCTCAATCTCAGCCTCACCGCACCACCCGCAGCGCCCCAGCACTGTAACTGCCTGAAGGAGTCCACAGGCTCTACACCGATACCAGACGTCATCGATAGCTATCGCTATAGCGACCGCTGTTGGATTCAGGACCGCATTGCCCTCACGATCTCGTTCGGTCAATACGTCGTAGAGTTTTTCCCGTAAGATGCGCACTCCATCCGCATCCAGACTTCCATGCTTCTGCAGCAGCTTCTCAAGATTCCCTATAGCAGCTCCGTATTCGACTGGCTGATAAGACTCGCAAATCTCGCGGCGCATTACATCGCTGAGCGTCGGATCAAACGCCGCTTTCTCTAACATCTCTTGGATCCAGACTGTAGCAATTGCACTAAGATCATGCTGAATCCGATCTGGCAGCTCCGCTAAATCACGCTGCAAGTGCCGGAGTGAGCGCCGACTCGGGCGAATAACTGCTGCTCCGACTGCATGTAGAGAGTGGAATGGATCCGACAATTGGCGCAGCAGCGCCTGCTGATACCGGACGGGCGGGGTTGGCCGCCGTCGATCTCTTATTGCTTCAAGCAGGTCTCCATCATAGTAGCGACCAAACCGCTCCATCTCCTCAATAAGCTGCTGCTGCGAACTTCCTTCAAAGAAGTAAAGGCGATATTCGTGGCACACCGCCACGAATGCCACATAGAGATCGACGTCAAGGATCGGCTCCCAGTCAATCTCCTCAAGACGACGAGCGGCCAAAGCTATTGCCTGACGAAATGAATCAAACTCCACTTCCCTGGGTAGGTCACGAGCCAAGCGAGCAGCCTTCTGCCTTCCGTCTGAAAAGAGCAGCACTTTACGTCCAGCATTCGGATGTCGCTTATCAGGAGTTCGCAATGCAGGTTGGAGATCAAACTGCTCACGGACGAGACTAGCAAATGGCTGATCTCCCTTCGTTGCGAAATCAACGATCTTTCGACCTCCATGCTGCTTAGTGCAAGCTGGACAGTCGGCGAACCCAACAACACGACTACCAAGGCTTTCAGGAGATGCAAATGCTTCACCTAGTCGACCAGCAGATTGCCGGTGAGGCCGATTACTGCGCCTAATATTCGGTCTGTAGCAAAGACGATGCCGCTCACGCTCCGATTCAGGAGGAGGTGAGTGACGGACTCTGCCGGTCGTTAGATCAATCCAAATCGGCAGCACTCTTGGACGTTGGGAGGGATGTGGCTCCTCGAGTAGAAGAATGATCTCATCGAGCGGCTCTCCAACTGGCTCAACCGTTCCACCTCTCTCGTGCCAATAGAACGATGCATCGGAGCTCCGACCATAGACTTTCAAGAATGCGGCACCGCAATCGCGGTGAGCGACTAACTCATACACTCTTGCTCGAAGGTCACAGTCACAATGTGTCCGTGGCTCGGTATAGAGCCGACCAAGCAAGAGTGGCTCACCTGGGCGATACCGGCGCCGGTTACAGCGGGGGTTAATGCAAGCGTAGAGCGCAGGCAAGCCACGAAAGAGAAGATGAGCACGGGTTGGCAGCAAGCTTCGCGTCCCATTGTGTGCGAGAGCACCAAGCGCGAGAAGCGCCATCGTCGCCGCCTCAGCGTCATCCTGTGGAGTGTTCGGAGCCACTACGGACGCGAGCTCGGCGAATGACATGGCATGTCCGGCGGTTCGGTCGATAATCAGTTCTACAGGACCGAAGTGGCGCAGCCGATCGTAAAGATATCGCCGCAAATCCCCATCTGGCGCTGGCCAGCCAAGCTTTGCGGCAAGCGTGGCGACTGCATGCTCAGCCGCCTTGGGATCAATCGCACGCGCATACAGAGCAGGAAGATCGAAAGCAGCTAGCGCCGAAATCTCTCTTGCTGTGGCCGCTCGTGCTGAGGGGCAGCGCTCCCGAACACCAGTGATTACTCGAAATGATTTCTGCCCCGCACCTGGCCGCCCAACCAAGCCGCTGGCAAATTCATGAACTGCTGCGATAGCTTCCTCATTCTCATGATTGCCGATGCTAGCACTGGTCAGGATGCACCGCAGTCGATCCCGGGGAACTTCGAGTCGAGCTGCCAGCCTTCGCATGAGAAGCCCAACCTCGGCTCCACTTGCCCCCCGGTAGACATGCGCCTCATCAAGTACAAGGGTAAGAACATTGCGCTCATCAGCAGCGAGCCAGTCCCGCGTCTGGGCAAATATCGACCGCTCAATAGGACGGAGAAGCATATACTCGAGCATCGAGTGATTCGTGACAATAATGTCGGGGCAGCAAGCGTGAATCTCGTGCCGAGTTAGCAACTCGCGATCATCGGGCTGAGTCTGGTAACCGTTTGCGGCGAATGCCCGGAGATTCTTCGCAGGCCACCTTCCCCGCTCGCGCAATTCATGGACCAGGTGCGCACGTTCAGATGCACCCGATTCAGCTTGCCGCTCCAAGTCAAGGTAATAACGTAGCACCGGTTCGATGTAACGACGATCCTTATCTGCGGTACGCGGCCCCGGATACGGAGTACGACTGGTATACATCGCAAATCGGGGGAAACGACCGTAACGATTAGCAAAGAGATCAGCTAATCTCTCGTCTCCGAAGAGCCTGCGCAGCCGTGCTAGCTGGTCGCTGACGAGCGCATTCATGGGGTAGAGCAAGAGAGCTCGGCAGCCAGGCATTTGCCACGTGGCAGGTCGATGAGCAGCTTCCAAGAGAAACTGGCCAAAAATTGGGAATAGAAATGTCTCCGTCTTTCCGGACCCTGTTCCGGTTGCGACAACGATGTCCTGGCCATCCACAAGTAGGGCTCGGAGTGCTTGGGCCTGATGGACATAAGGATGCGGGAACACCCCAATCCCGGGCGACCAATTGGCAAGTTCGCTCAGCACCTCACCGACCGGCGCAGGTAGTCCGAGTTCTTTATAGGGCTCGTCGGTCTCGTACGTTGGGGTTGTCTCAATAAAAGGAGGCTGGCTAATGCTGCCTGGCTCCTCAAGAAGTTTCCGGCGTTCGTTGATAATCCCCTCATCGCGAATGTGGTAACGAGCCTCAAGATACTGTGCCAACCTGTCATGCAACTGCTCGGCGACTTGCTGGACACCGAGGTCAACTGCCTGTTCCGCACGTCCGGTCACCATACAACCCCTTGCCTAAATGCATCTAGTTGTTAGCAATTAGGACGGACTCATCGAACGGAGCACGATTGGCATCAATGAGATCTAGATGGATCCGCCGAAGCATTTGCGCCACTTCGTAAGCGAAGTCATTTGGCACCACCCACTCTCCGGAATAGCCTCTATCATCCAATTCAACGTATTCACTACTTAGCGCCAAGATCAGTCGCTGCTCACCCGGGGGAAATGGGGCCCAAACCCGAAATTTCCAGGCAGAATGCTCCGGGAAGATCATGACTTTCCTCGGACGCCCTGACAAGACATCAATACCGTACATCAACCGACGAACATCTCCGAATCCACTCTCGATGGGCCCCATAGCGCAGAGCACACCGTTAGTGACCTGACCGATGGCGTATCGCTTTGAGCCACTTCTTCCCGTGAGCCGAACGAGATATCGACCATCCGGGAGCATTTGATCCATTCTGCGCCAACGCTGTTTCCACGACACCCTTCTTGATCCATCTGCCTCAGCTTGCTGTCGTAATGGCGCATAAACTTCGAAGTCACTGGCATCACCCTCAAAGGGGGAGAGCTGCGCCTCTGCCAGCTTGCGCTCCGTCCACTCCTTGAGAGGCTCAACAGGTATCTGACACCAATCGGTTACCCGCTGCTCCGGCAGCGAGTATCCCAATTCACTCGGTGCCCGCAACAGCAGCCGGGCAACACCGTATTGCGTGATCGAGTTTGTAATCTCGTCTGGAAACAACATTGTGGGATGACCGCCAACGAGAAGCCACTTTCCGGAAGCCCGCAGATGCACGACCCGGATCGGCGCCGGCAACCATCTCCCTTGCGGCAGAGAGGCCAAATCCCCGATCGCTTCAAGCCCTTCAAGTACAGCGCGAAGTTGGTCACGCACAGCCTGGTCCAATGTCGCCATGCGGAGTTGCCCATCTGTATTCTCAGATTCTCGAGAGGAGCCCCGTCCTTCGCTGAGTGTGAGCTTAACTGGCAACACGAGACGCGCGGCAGCGTAGAGCAACTTGGTGGTTGTCACCGACTCATTGCCGCTATGAGACAGTGCCCACAGTGAGGTTCGCAAGGCTTCGGCACAGACTGCAAGGGGCCTGGAAATCATGAACTCTTTCGTGGCCAAGCGCGGTGACGAGCACAGCTGACGGACTGCGATTTTTCGCGCTTCGGCCAATCCGATTTCACGTAACGGGGAAGCGGGAGGGCGACGCACTGTTGCGCACCTCAAGCCAACCATTTCTTCTGGACTGACGACTCAGCGAGTTGTTTGGCATCAAGGTCGAAGTCTTCGCACGCCTTCAGAAGATCTTCGAATTTTCCTGACGCATGCGCCACTGGCACGACACATAGACGAATTGCACCAATCACTGCCTCATCAAATCCGTACCATAGACGCAACATAACAAATGTTCGACAAAACGATCGATGCACACCAACCGAAAGCCCTAACCCCACCTCCTTCAGGATCTGAAAAAATTCATCTAGAGAATCCTTGTCCTCTCTAGCCATGTCGACCTGACGCCAATACTCCCAGGTCGCCAGTCGCACATGCCGTACCTCACTCTTTGGCTGGTGCCCAACTCCATCCAGGCGCATTTCGGTGTTGTCAACATTAATTAGAGTCGCGAAACTCCAAAGGTCGGCCGGCAGAGGAAGCACCGCAACCCCTTCAACAAGCGTAGCTGCGAGCAGCACGTTTCGAGGCCAGCGCAATCGCGATGCAACCGCATACGGCGACCTCGGAGCCAACATATACGGGTGAGTAATTGGTAGTGTCCGTCCCCCCACTTCCCTCCAGGAGTCGGCATAACAGCCAAGCAATGGCAGAAGATACGCCTCAACTGGAGCCCGATTGATCCCATCCAAAACTACAAGGAACAGATCCTCGGTGCTACCCGCATGAAGTAACAGATCAAGCAGCCCCCCGGCATGCGGAACGAATTGTCCCGAAACAGCTTCGCTCCGGCCGAAGAGGTCTCCTGGCTCCAACGTGCCCGGAGAAATCGGCAGCCAAAGCAGGCGGCCACCTACGGCCACACTCGCATAGGCTTCAAGAACTTCAAATGCGTTCGGACCGGAAAGGATTGGCATTGCTCCAGCCAGCAGGCTGGCATGGAGCACCGCGGCATCATCCCTAGAGACACCTTGACGCTTGAAAGCAGCCCGCAGAGTCTTCTCAAACTCCTCCTCGTCGCTAATCAGAGCTGGCTCATCCGGATTATCATCCCAGGGGAACGAAGGCTGCCGCCTGGGCACACTCGACCCATCGTGGCCATCTGTCAATAGAGCAGAATGAGCTTTCTGCTCTATCATCGCCCCATTCCAGAGCCTCGATGCGACACGGAGAATCGCAGCATCTGCAAGCAATCGTTCAGGCCGAGACAAGAGGTCGGATAGCCTGCTCTCAATCTCATTATCTAGCGCATCGGCTTGCTCCATGAGTGCTGCACGCTTATGCTCAATCTCCATCGTCAAACTATCCAATTCGGCACGGGCTTGGTCACGAGCAGCACGAACCACAGCCACCTCTGTCCTGGCCTCTTGCCGAATCTGCTGTGCCTCCAATTGTGCAGCTTCACGTATCTTAGCCGCCTCATCCTCCGCAGCCTTCAACGCTTCCGAACGCGCAGTCTTCCGAACAGCTTCGAGTTGATGGGCAATAGCCGGAACTTCGCAAAGCTCTCGAGTCAGGCGCTCAGCCTCCTCCTTAGCAAGCCGCAACGAGTTTAATATTGCGCACGCCCTGTTCAGACGATACCGAGCAAGTCCATCGCCTTCGTCATCAAGGTGAAGGCTCTCAACCATATGCTCAATAATCCTCTCGCTCAAATCCAGACTCTTCCACATCTTCGGATCAAAATTCTTCAATATCTTGATTGCCCTCTCTAACACTACGGGGTCTGGAGCCCAATCCACTTTCTTTCCCGTTGAACGCGGGCGATAATAGGGTGGCATGATGAGCAGACTGCGCCCTGGGTAAACACAAACGGCGATGGGATCTCGCTCGATTTCCATTACTTCGAACGGCATTTGGCACGTTCTTGAATCCAGGCGCCAGAAATTGGCCCGACCGGCAGAAACAAGGCTCACGGGTCCAATCGCAGATCGCCGCTCATACCATATGTAAACTCGGGAGGTTGGACGAGACTTAAGAAACAGACCAGTCCCTGTCAGAATTGACCGCGCCCCCTCATCACCGTGCTGACGAAGGTCGATAATTTCAAAAGCTTCCTCCGGATCTTTGACGCAATACCGGTTGATCGCGTCCTGACGTGGATTTTCCTCCCGACGAAACAACCAGAGAGATCCTTGCGATGGTACACCCATCGGGAAATTCAACCAGATTAAGTTGCCACGCGATGGGAATGCCTGAGCCACATTTGCGATGGCCTTCCATTTGCTTTCAGCCTCACTCCAAAAGTGACTTGGACGAACGAATGCAAATGCATGCTCACCACGATCCCTGACATCCTGCAAGGTGCCAAGAAAAACTGTCTCGTCCATACTTGCCCCTTATTCTAAGACCCTATTGTCCAGGCTTTTCACCTCACCCGGCGTTCGACAGCTCGAGGAGTACCATCTTAGTCAGAGAACGACTGTTTCTGCCGATACAGACGCAAATCCAAATGCCGCAAATGCGTTTGCAGGACACCAGCACCCCAGCCCGCCATCCTTAGACGCGCCCCCCATGGCCATTCAGTCACCAAACTCCCAGGTCCATACTCTGTTGGAGTCCTCCGCGCTCGATCACCCTGTGAGCGTCTTGCGTATGCCGGCGCAATTGCAGCCAGCCAAGGAAGCATTGCTGCCTGTCTTATTCTTGACCCCCCCTCTTTCGAAACATCTTGTTGCACATCACCGCGACAAGGCTGAATCTCAACTTCAAGAATCCCAAAGGATCCAGCATCTACCCGAATCCAAAATGGCTGGCCTCCTTGTAAACTTGCGTGAAGATCGGAGGAGATATATGCATCCAGAGCCCCTGCTGGCACACAGCTTCGGTGGCCTCGTTGGCTACCATAGCGCCACAGAAGATTGAGAGGCACCTCGCTACGAACATGTATCCGTGGCACCTCTTGCTGACGTCCAGCCGGCAAGAGAATTTCGTGCGGACCGATACCGTCCTCCCAAGGCTGCAACTCTGCCAAGATATGCTCATCTAGCATCACAGCGATCCCCAGGGGAGAAGGTCGGTTCACCTGCAACACACTCTCCGAGTGTATTGTGCTCTCAACCCAGAAGCGCAGAGGGGATGAAGCGCCAAGGTGATTCGCCTGGGCAAGCCGAATACGGCCATGACCAGCTTGCTGTAACGGCATGGTGATGTATACCGGTTCCCCAACTTTACGCCCCTGAACAGAAAGCGGCCGGCTGCAACGCCCATCCCAGTCCAGCACTAGAACGATTGGCTGCCTCGCAGCCGCTTCATTTAGTGGAATGGCCGCGACGAGGAGATCCGAAGAGCAACGAAGCACAGGTGTACCATCGACCAGATACCGAGTGGCTGGAGGCGACACCACATAAAGGCGCCAAGGCAATGACGACATGCGGCGACCAACGCAGTCACACCACTTCATCAATAGAGGCGACTCACTCTCTGGGAGCGAGATCTCTAAGAGCCGCCACTTACCCCAATTTGCGAGATCTCGTACTTGCCCTCCGGCACCGACCAGGAGATCAATTGCATGCAATGCCCGACCGTACCGGTGCCCAAGAAGGAGATACGTGTCTCCGAGTTGGAGCGGTGTCGTTGATCCAAGCCTTACCCCACCGTTAGCTACAGATCGAAAGAAGGTTCCGTCTGGATCAAGACCGTCCGCACCACGCGTCCAACGACCTACATCCCACTCAGATGGCCACGGCCCCTTGGCGGTTACCTCGTACGGTTTATCGGATGGCAACACTTCAAGTTGACGCCCCCCTTTCCCTGGCCAGAGGTCGGTTGCGACAACTTCCGCACTCCCAGCCACCCGAATTCGACAACCGGAAAGGCTTTCGCCAAGAGCCGAGCCTTCAAGTGCTTCCCGTCCGAGACTAGTCAACCAATCAGGCGGAATCTCTGGAAGCAGGATTGTGAGCTTCCAGCCGTCCTCATCGAGGGAGATTGCAATAGGCAGTCGCGCTGGTTGCTCACCGAGGACCGGCAAATCGATCCGTGTGGCACCCGTAATACCGGTGCCATATGTCCAGGCTAACCCCTCCGCCTCCAGCCACTCCCAAAGCCACGAAGGAATTTCATCACCTATCTTGACACCTTCCCTTAGAAGAGCCTCTGCGCCTTCATTCTCAATTTGATATGTAGCAACACCCAATCCGGGATATCCCTTCCTTGTGTAGAAGTGACCATCCCTCTCAGATTGCAACAGTCTAGGCATGTCAGACGTCCTGTAACGTGCCCAGAGCAGCACCAATCGCCAGCCAGCGCTCCGAGGCCACGATGTGCGCGTTGGCTCACTCGATATTCATGCTTTCGCTTAGATGTCAATCTTACTGGTTTGCTCGTCAATTCGCAAAGACTGTTCTAGTCGATTCTCATCGGCAGGTCGTAATAGCGCTATTGCATATTCCGCCTCTTACCGGTCGTGGACTTGCCTCAATACGGGGCGCCACGCCTCAAGCCCAGACTCGCATGGCACTTCTTCAAGGACTCCATCTCACGGATGGAGCCCCGTTCCTGGCAAAGCGCTGAATTTGGAGTAAGGGCACTACTTTCCGATGCAGAAGCGGCTGAAGATCTCGGTCAGCACGGCCTCGTCAACCGTCTCGCCGGTCACTTCGCCGAGCGCCCGGAACGCGGCGCGGACGTCGGTCGCCAGCAAGTCGAGCGGATAGCCGGCAGCGCGAGCGGCAATGGCGTCGCGCAGGTGGTTCAGTGCGCGATCGAGCGCCGCGTGCTGGCGAGCGGTGATGAGCGCCGGCCGCGTTTGCGCGGCGGCTTCCCCCTCAAGCACTCGCAGCAAGGCAGCCTCCAGATCCGCGATGCCTTTGCCGGTCAGCGAGGAGATCTCCACGACCGGGCAACCGGGAAGAAGCGCCAGCACCGGCTCCTGAGCGGCACGATCGGGGAGATCGCGCTTGTTGATCGCGATCACGACCGGCGGCGCGTCCTCGCCACCGGGCAGCCGGTCGGCGAGGAGCCGGGCAACCTTGAGATCATCAGACGACGGCGAGACCGTGCCATCGAGCACGAGAATCGCGGCTGCCGCAGCCGCGAGCGCGCGCTGGCTCCGCTCGATCCCGATCTGCTCGACGATGTCGGTCGTCTCAGCGATGCCGGCGGTGTCGAGGAGCGTGACCGGGATGCCGCGCAGGGTGATCGTCTCGGAGATGACATCGCGCGTCGTGCCCGCGATCGGCGTGACGATGGCCCGATCGGCCCGCAGCAGCGCGTTGAGCAGGCTGCTCTTCCCGACGTTCGGGCGGCCGACGATCGCGACCTGCGCTCCCTCGCGGAACAGCAGACCGGCGCGCGCCCCGGCGATCACATCGCGGAGCGTCGCTTCGGCAGCTGCCAGCTCGACATCGATGTCGACCGGCGGGATCTCATCCTCCGGGAAATCCGCGGCCGCGTCCAGGAAGGCGAGCAGGGAGAGGACAGCATCCCGCGCCGGGCGAATCCGTCGCGACAGCTCGCCCCCCAGGTCAGCGACGGCGAGCCGCAGCCCCTCGACGGTGCGGGCGCTGACGACCGAAAGGACCGCCTCGGCCTGCGTCAGATCGAGCCGGCCGTTGAGGAACGCGCGCAGTGTGAACTCACCCGGCTCCGCATGACGGGCGCCCGCGGCAAGCACGGCGCGCAGCGTCTCGCGGACGGGAACCGGCCCGCCGTGACAGGAAAGCTCGACGGTGTCTTCCCGCGTGTAGGTGTTTGGCGCGGCCATCCAGGCCAGCAGCGCCTCGTCAATCGGCTCCTCGGTGACGGGATCGACGACGCGGCCATAGAGCAAGCGATGGGAGCGCAAGCGACGCAGGCGCGGCGGGCGGTTCGCCTTGCCGTGGCGAAAGACGCGCTCGGCGATCTCCGGCGCTTCCGGCCCGCTGATGCGCACGACACCGATCCCGCCTTCGCCGGGCGGAGTCGCGATGGCCGCTATCGTCGAGCCGTCCATATCTCAGCGCTCTGGGATACGAGCTGCCCGCGTCGCGCGAGAGACGCGGCACGCACTACCGATCGATAGCGCGGCGTCACCGGCGGAGCGGGCGCTCCTCGGCGGTGGCGAGGAAGGCCTCGACTTCGGCCTTGGTCGGGACGCCAGTCGGACCGATGCCGCGCAGGCTCAGCGCCGCGACGGCATTCGCGAACCGTCCCGCGGTCAAGGCAGAGGTCGCGCGCTCCGTCGCCTTGATGAAGAACGCGGCCGCGAAGACATCGCCAGCGCCGGTCAGATCGACCGTCTGCACCTTGTAGCCGGGCAGATCGGCCTGCTCCCCGCCGTAGATGATCCGGGCGCCATCCTCGCCTTTCGTGATCACGCCGAGCCGGCGCGCGCCAACGGCCTCAACCGTGTCGCGCGCGTAGGCGATCTCCTCGTCGCTGACGACGATCGCATCGAGCCGGCTGACCAGCTCCGCGGGCAAGCGGAGGTGATGGAGCTTGACGCGTCCCCCCGTCGCGCGGGGCCAATCGCGCATCCAGCCCTGCGGCGTCGCGCCGAGGAAGGAGGGAGTCAGGGCCCCGGTCTGCTTCGGGTCGATCTCCTGCGCGATCGGTCCGAGGTGGATCAGGCGAGCGTTCCGCCAGTGGGGCGGCAGCCCGCGCAGGTCAATGGGACCGGCCCAACGAGGGACGGACTGCATGCGCCGTCCTGCCGTGTACTCATTGACGAAGATCGTCGGCGTCTCGGCGTCTTGAACGATGATGCTCAGCTCGTCCGCGTACGGCTCCAGCGACGGAATCTCGATCCCGCCGATGCGCCGGCCGAATGCGCCGCGCGTGAGGACGCCGACGCGCCAGCCGAGACGGGCGGCAGTCAAGGCAGAGTACAGCGCCGTGCCGCCGAGAACCGCGGTGCCATCGGGCAGCAAATCGGCGCAGATATGGCCGATGACGAGGTATTCCGGCGTGCGTGTGGTTTGCAGCCCGGTCAAGCGACGCGCTGGCGTGAGCGGCTGCCGCGGCACCGGCGGCTTGCGCGGTGGCGGCTTCGGACCATCTCCCTTCGGAAGCGGCGGTCGTCGCTCAGACACGGGGCTGCACCGTAACGCGGCGGTTCGCTCCTTCGCCGCTGCTCTCGGTCGTGACGTCCGGGTTGCCCCGGAGCGTCAGGTGCACGATACGGCGCTCATTGGGCGGCATCGGCTCCAGCTGGATCGGCCGCTTGCTGCGCGCGACCTGCCGCGCGACGCGCTCGGCCAAGCTGATGAGCGATTCCTCGCGCCGGGTCCGGTACCCCTCGACATCGACGACGACGCGCGTCCACTCGCCGAGTCGCTTGTTGACGATCAGGTTGACCATGTACTGGAGCTGCGCTAGGTTCTCGCCGCGCCGGCCGATGAGCATGCCAAGGTCGCGACCGAGGATATCAATGAAGATCGTGGGCGGATCGTCCGGCGAGAGGGGCATAGACGACGGGTTATCGACCGCGACGACGTCCGCCTCGATCCCCATATGGGTAAGCAGATCGCGGACGACCGCCTTGGCGACTCGCTCGTCCTCGGCATCAACACGGTCAGTGTCGTAGATGCGCTGCGGCGTGCCGCGCTGAGAAGGACGGTCGCCGGGGACGCGGCGCGGTCCGGGAGGTCGCCGCGTGCCGACGCGCGGGACCGGCTGAGACGCCATCCCTTTCGCGGTCACGCGGACCAGAGCCTCGGCATCCTCATCTGGCCCGGCATCGGAGAGGACTTCGATGTCGACCTGATCTTCAGTCAGCCCCAGCTGCTCCAGTGCCAGGCGAACCGCTTCCTCGACCGTCACGGCCTGGATCTCAACGCTGGTGAGTCGATTGCGGTCCATGATCGTCACTCCGCCAGATCAGCGCATCGCGCGGGAGTAGCCGGCGGGACGCCACCAAGCGGCGCACCGGGGGCTCCGCGGCGATGCTTCCTTCGCTAGGTTTGTGAGCGCCGGCCCTTGCGAGCCGAACGCGGGGTGCGGGGGAGAATCGGCCCCGAAAGCCCGTTGGTCGAGCCGGAAGCCGAAGAACCCGCGCTGGCCGCGACTTCGTCTCTCTCGGCAGCGCCGCCATCGCTGGACCGGCGCTTCGAGGCCGCCCGGACCTCCTTCTTGACTGGCCGGGACGGCTTTCCATCAGCCTGCGTCACTTCATCCACTCGGCGCTGGGCGTCGCTGGTCGCGGCGCGGCGCGCGGCTTGCTGCTGCTGGGCCTCTTCCATCTTGCGATGAACCCAGCCCATGAGCCCGCGCGGCTGCACCGCTTCCTCGCCGCTCACGACGACGACGTCATCCAGGTTGCGCGGCGGCCGGTAGCCCAGCCGGCGATGCTCCGGCAGCTCGGGCAGGTTCGGGAACCAGTCGCGCAAGCTCCCCCAGCCCGTGATCAGCCATTGCTGCACGACGCTGTAAAGGCTCTGCGTCGCCCAATAGAGGACAGGGCCAGCGGCGAAGGTCCAGCCGAAGAGGATAACCGTGATCGGCATGAAGTTCATCAGCTGGTTCATCATCGCCTGCTGGGGGTCGGTAACCTTTCCCTGCCCGGCGGGACGCATCATCTTCGTCTGAATGAACTGAAATGCGCCAGCCACGATCGGCAGGATCTTCCATGGATCGGGCTCGTCCAGGCTCGGGATCCAGAGAAACGAATCCTGCCAATGACCGGCATCGCTGCCGGAGAGATGGACGATAGCGCGGTAGAGACCGAAGAAGATCGGGATCTGGATCAGCATCGGCAGACAACCCGCCATCGGGTTGATCCGATGCTGCTGGTAGAGGCGCATCGTCTCCTGGGACAGCCGCGCCCGGTCTTTCCCGTACTTCTTCTGCAGCTCCTTGATCTTCGGCTGCAGCTCCTGCATCGCCTTGCTGGAACGAATTGACGTGATCGTCAGCGGCAGCAGGAGCGTCTTGATAATGATGGTAAAGGCGACGATCGCGAGTCCGGCACTATGGAAGGTGTTTGCCAGGAAATCGAGCGCGTGCTCCAGCAGGTCTACGTAAGCGTTCCAGCCAGGAGGCGCCGGGAAGAGTAGGATGTCGAGAGCGACGCCAAACACATGAGCAAGCACGAAAAGCGGCCTCCTCCCATCGAAGATGGGATGCGGAGTTGCAACATCAGTGACGAATGAGCCCGACGTGGCCGGGACACCACTGTGGGCGCAGGATCGGCGCCCAGGTGGACACACCTATCCGCACGGTAAGGATACGAGCGGACGCGGCAATCAGCAATTGCCCGCCCCGCGCCGGCCGTAGTACTGGTGTCATGGAACGGGATCAAATCCCCCGCGGCAGAAGGGATTGCACCGGCACAGCCGCCAGATCGTCAGCGCGCCGCCCTTGAGGAGCCCGTACTTCTCAATCGCCTCATAACCGTACTGCGAGCAGGTCGGGTAGAAGCGACACGATGGCGGCAGAAGTGGCGAGATGTACCGCTGGTATCCGCGAATCAGCCAGAGAACCGGTCGACGCATAACGAGAACTCCCACGGCTGTCACCGCTCGGCAGCCGTCTCTGGCAATTGTCGCAGATCGGTGTCTCCGCCTGCATCCGGTTTCGGGTGTTCTGGCGCGGGTTGGAAGAGGCGCGCCCGCGCGAAGATGCGCTCGAGCGTGGAGAGAGCGACGGCGAGCCCCGGCATCTCCTCCAGCCCGCCGCGCACGATGACGACGATGTCGTGGCCTGGCTTCAGTCGGGGATGAAGCGCACGCAGCGCCTCACGAACGAGTCGCTTGGCCCGGTTGCGCTTGACCGCCTTGCCCACGCGCTTGCCGGCGATGACCGCGTAGCGATTCTGGGGTGGATCCAGGGTATTGGGCAGAATACGAGCCACGAGCGGACCATCGGCGAACGCCCTGCCGCGCTTCCGGACCTCGTTGACTTCTGCCTCTCGCCGCAGTCGCAGCCGGCGTTCCACAAGCGAGTCGCAAGCCGCGAGCCGCAAGCCGCGAGCTCGTCCTCCCCACTCCCAACCTTGGCGAGTCAACCACTGGGCCGGACCGGGGTTGAGGCCCGAACGGCTCGAAGCTCGCGACTACTTGTTCTGCGTAAACTTCTTCTCGTCCGAAACCGTCAGCTTGTGGCGCCCCTTGAGCCGGCGGCGATACAGGACGAGCCGGCCGCCCCTGGTCGCCATCCGCGCCAGGAAGCCGTGCTTGCGCTTGCGCGGGATGCGCTTCGGCTGGTAGGTTCGCTTCGGCATCTGTACACGCTCCCTCCGCCCGCGGGCGGACCACGCGACGGCGGTCTTCGCCGCCGATTGGGGATTCGCGTCTTAACACAAGAGAACCGCTGCGTTGGCGCGATCTCGCCTTCCGCAACGGCCAGTTCAGTATAGAGTGCCCCTGAAAGGCCTGTCAAACAAGCGTCTCTTGGCGGTGCCTGCCTGGCACGCCGACAACCCGGCCGCGCCCGTCTCCGGCGCGCGACGCGGGCAGTGACGCCGCGCCGCCGTGCCAGGGCATCGGCTATGCGGAACTCAAGGTGCGAATGATGTCGATTTCGGTCGTCCTCGTTCGTCGTAGGAGTAGGAGCACGGTTTTCTGGGTCAACCCAGGAGGCCGGCGGCTCTGCAGCCGTTAGTCGCGGAGGGAGTACCCTAAATGCGCGTGATGGTCATTGTCAAGGCCAACGAAGACTCCGAGGCGGGCGTGATGCCCACCCAAGAGATGTTTGAGGCAATGGGCAAATATAACGAGGAGCTGGTGAAGGCCGGCATCATGCTGGCGGGCGACGGGTTGCAGCCGAGCTCCAAGGGAAAGCGGATCCGGTTCGAGGGCTCCAAGCGGACGGTGATTGACGGCCCCTTTGCCGAGACCAAGGAGCTGATCGCCGGCTTCTGGATCTGGCAAGTGCGCTCGATGGACGAAGCCGTCGAATGGCTCAAGCGCGCGCCATTTGACGGCGGCGCCGAGGTAGAGATCCGCCCGATCTTCGAGACGGAGGACTTCGGCGACGCTCTTACGCCCGAGCTGCGCGCCCAGGAGGAGCGCTTGCGGGCAGAAGTCGAGCGCCAGCAATCGCAGGCGTAGTGGCGGTCAGGAGTTAGGAAGAAGGAGCGAGCTGGGATGACGACCCAAGCAGAAGCGACGAGCATCAAGCCGACGGCTGTGCGCAGCATCGTTCCGTGCCTGACATTCAACGACCAAGCGGAAGAAGCGATCAACTTCTACGTCTCCCTCTTCGCCAATTCGCGAATCCTGAGCCTCGTGCGGAGCGAGGGAGACGGCCCACATCCCAAGGGAAAGGTGCTGCACGCCGAGTTCGAGCTCAACGGGCAGCGCTACACCGCGATGGACGGCGGCCCGACCTTTCAATTCGCTCCTGGCTTCTCGCTCGTCGTCACCTGCGAGACGCAGGAGGAAATCGATACCATCTGGGCAGCGCTGACCGACGGCGGTCAGGAGGGCCCCTGCGGCTGGCTGACGGACCGGTTCGGCCTGGCCTGGCAGGTCGTACCCGCGGTACTCGGCCAGATGATGGGAGACTCGACGTCTGGCAACCAGCAGAAGCTTCTCGAGGCGCTGCTCACGATGACCAAGATCGACATCGCCACCCTCGAGCGGGCATACAAGGAGTGATCTGAGGAGCCGGCTGAGCCTGTGAGCGCTATTCCCGACGACGTTCGCCGGGCCATCGACGCGGTCTGGAAGATCGAGTCCGCCAAACTCATCGCCGGGCTCGCGCGGATCGTGGGTGACATCGGTGTCGCCGAGGACCTCGCGCAGGACGCGTTCCTGACCGCCCTGGAGCAGTGGCCCAAGACGGGTATTCCGGACAAGCCCGGCGCGTGGCTGATGGCCACCGCCAAGCACCGGGCCATTGATCTCCTTCGGCGGAACGCCCGGCTTCAGGACAAGCAGGCGCAGCTCGGCCGGCGCCTCCTGGTTGAGCAAGAGCTTGCCGAGCCGGACCTCGAGGCAGAAATGGACGATGACATCGGTGACGATCTCTTGCGCCTGATTTTCACCGCCTGCCACCCGGTGCTCTCCAAGGAAGCCCGAGTCGCGCTGACGCTCCGTATGGTCGGCGGGCTGACAACAGCCGAGATCGCTCGCGCTTTTCTCGTGCCGGAGGCAACGCTCGCGCAGCGCATCGTGCGGGCAAAGCGGACACTCGCCGCCGCGCGGGTTCCCTTCGAGGTCCCGCGCGGCCCGGACCGCGATGCCCGCCTCTCTTCCGTGCTCGAAGTGATCTACCTCATCTTCAACGAGGGCTACACGGCGACCGCCGGCGAGTCATGGGTGCGGCCCGAGCTATGCGAAGAGGCGCTTCGGCTCGGCCGCATCCTCGCCGAACTGGCGCCGCAAGAGCCGGAGGTACACGGACTCGTCGCCCTGATGGAGCTGCAAGCCTCGCGCTTGCGGGCACGCATCGGGCCATCGGGCGAGCCGGTCCTGTTGATGGACCAGAACCGTGCACATTGGGATCAGCTGCTAATTCGCCGGGGCCTGGCCGCGCTGGAGCGTGCCGAGCGGCTCGGCAGTGGTCTCGGCCCTTATGGCCTCCAAGCCGCGATCGCAGCCTGCCACGCGCGAGCGCGCACTCCGGAGGAGACCGATTGGGAGCAGATCGCCGCGCTCTACGACGCCCTCAGCCAGCTGACTCCCTCGCCCGTCATCGAGCTGAACCGGGCGGTGGCGCTCGCCATGGCCTTTGGGCCGGCGGCCGGCCTGGAGATCGTTGACCAGCTGATGACCGAGCCGGCGCTGGCGGGATACCACTACGTACCCAGCGTTCGCGGCGACCTGCTCTTCAAGCTAGGCCGCTTGGAGGAAGCGCGCGCGGCGTTCGAGCAGGCGGCGTCCATGACGCAGAACGCCCGCGAGCGGCAGCTCCTGCTCGACCGAGCGCGGGCCTGCTCTCCCGCGTGATGCGGGTTCGCACTCGCCAGGGAGCCGGACTGCTGGCCGTTACGTCACGATCGAGTTCTAAGCCCAACTCGCGATCGCGAGGGCGATAACAAGCGCATCTGCCGTCGGGTCAGCGTAGGGCGAAGCGACGCTGATTCGAACGAGCATTGCATCGCTTCGCACGTAGATCGTGACTTCGTTGCCGACATCGCGCACGCCCCCAGTCGCCAGAATCTGATCCCCGACTCGCTCAATGGGAACCGGGCTGAAGCCGAGCATCAAGGCGCGGCCGGCCGCGTAGTAGGACATGGCCTCGGTTGCTCCGACAGGGGACGCGAACAGGTGAAAGCTCACCTCTAGCGAGGTCGTGCCCGACGCGGTGCGCCCCGCGAAGTTGGAGTAGCCGTTAGCGATCCAGCCCCAGGACGAGAGCAGCGCGGCAGCCTCGGCCGGTGCAGGGAATCCCGCCGCGATTTCCTCGAGGCTGCGCGAGCCCCGCTCGACCTCAACAAGTCCTGGAGGAACGAGGAACGCCACCGGAGATGACGCGCCTCGATCGATCTGCGCTGCCACGGGCCACGGCGCGCACATTCCGACTACGATCGTTACGAAAAGAGCAGTTCGCAGGAATGCTCTAGCGAAATGGAGCACATACGGGCCACCTACGTCTCTCGGCTCGGTACCATGATCAGGAGATCAGTGATTGCATACATTCAATCACTCGCGACACATACTTGCAACATTGCGTCGCGATTTCAAACAGGAATGAGGCGTCCTGCCAAGCGGTCTTCAGTCCTGCCTTCCAATACCATTGTCACTCCGACCGGACCTCATGGGAGCCTGTCCATCCCAGCTGGCGCAGGAGCCAACGATTCACGAGGTACCCCAGCCTGCATTTGCTCCGCATATCCGGGCGCGGCCAGGAGCCGGGCTAAGCGGTCCTGGCACAAATGCCACTTGCGCCGCCAAAATTGGACGACGGGAAATGATTTAGTGAGGGAAGCGCTTCGAGGGGTGATGACGCATGAGTAAACGCATCTGGATCCGCATCGGCGCAACCGCAACTGCGATTCTCTTGTTCGCAATGGCGTGGTGGCCCGCCGGCATGTTGCGGAATGCCATCGCGCAAGATGGGGACGATGACGTCGCGATTACCTGGCCACTCGACGGCGGCGAGGTGCCGGGGCCGAACGTGCTCGTCCAGTGGGAAGGGCCAGATCCCGAAGATCTGCCTGAGGACGAGGACGTCACCGCGTACCTCATCGTTGACGACGCGGCCGACATCGAAGAGGACGAGCCGATCCCCGACGTCCCGGGCGTCATCCGCGCGCAGACGAACCCGGCGATCGTGCCGAACCTGGAGCCGGGCGAGCACACCGTCCAGATCGTCTTCGCCGGCGAGGACGCGATGCCGCTCGAGGATCTGGACCGGCCGTCTGTCACCTTCACGGTGCTCGAGCCACACCCGGCCGGCATCTATGAAGGAACGTGCGATGACCTCGACCCCGAGCCGATCTACACGCTGAGGCTGGTTGGCTCCGGCCTGCCAGAGGCAACGCTACGATCTTCCGAGGAAAACGATGATGAGCCGCTGCCGATCGGCGCGACGACCGCGTACCTCGTCGAGGTCAGCGACACCACCATTGATGTCGAGCTGCGCGACCTCCTCGAAGATCCGCATGCCATCCAGATCCTTGCCAGCGAGGACGATGACACGCCGATCGCATGCGGTGACATCGGTGGGCCGACGTTCCGCGGCACGCTGCGGATCGGGCTCGCGGAGGTCGAGCAATCCGGCTATGTCGGCGTCGCGACGCTGACCGACCGGGATGATCAGACGCGCGTGCTCATCGAGCTGACGCACGACCTCTTCGAGCGCGAGGAGGCGACGCCAGAGGCCTCGCCGTCCGCGACGGCAACGGCGACGATTGACGTGACCTATACGCCCGACCAGCCGACCGCCACGTGGGAGCCGTCTCCGACGGAGACCGAGGAGCCGATGCCGACGGAGACGATGTACCCGACGGCAACCGAGACGGCGACCATGGAGCCGACCGCGACCGAGGCTCCGACCGAGCCGGCTGAACCGACTCCGACCGAAATGCCGACTGAGACGCCCGAGCCAACTCCAACGGAGATAGAGAACGGGCTTCCGGAATAATCGGATAGCGGGAAAGGCGACGGGAGCGGCAGAGTTCCGCTCCCGTCTCGTTTACTACGCGAGCCGAATCCGTGCCGCGTGGGCGGCGATTACCGCTCGACCGTGCGGCGCTCCGTGCGCGCCTCGGCAAAGCGATCGCGCAGGTGGCTAGCGGCGCGCAAGACGACTGCACCGATGGTGCTCGTCGGATTGACCGCGCCGCCAGTAGGCAGCAGCGAGCCGTCCATGATGTAGAGGTTCGGCACCTCCCACGTCTGACCCCATTGGTTCGTCACCGAATTGCTCGGGTCCGTGCCCATGCGGCAGGTACCGAGCAGGTGCCAGGCCGGCGGCCGGTACCGTCCCCGCTCATCCGTCCATCGGCCCACTTTGACATCCCAGGCGTCGACAGCCTTGGCGAAGTCGAGCGCCCGCTCGATCGCGTAGTCCATCATTCGCTGGTCGTTCGGGTGCAGCTCGTACGAGATCTGCGGCGCGGGCAGACCGCTGCTGTCGCGCACCGTCTCCGAGAGCGTCACCCGGTTTTCCGGCAGCGGCAGGTCGTCCCCGACGAGCAGCATGCCGATGCCGTGGCCGAAGTGCCGCCGGAACCAGGCGTGGTGCTCCGGTCCCCACGGAGCGACGTTGCCGGAGTGAGAGCCGAGCGCCTGGTACCCGGCGCCGTTCAGCCGCACGATGTGCATGGTGAAGCCGTTGATGAAGCCGCGCTTCACGTCCGTCTCGGCAAATTCCTCGCAGATGATGGCCGCCGAGATGATCCCCTTGTGGGGATCGGTTCGCTCCTCGACCCACATCTCGACGATCGCCAGACCGTGGTGCATCAGGAAGCGGCCGACAAGGTCGTTGCCGTTCGCCAGGCCGTTCGGGAAGCGGGAGCTCTCCGAGAGGAGCAGCAGGCGTGGCGTCCCGACGCCATTCGCCGCGAGGATGACGATATCCGCGGCTTGAAAATGTCGCGTTCCCGTCATCCGATCGACATAGACGGCGCCCGTCGCCCGCCCATCGGCGTCGGTCTCGATCCGCTCGACGCGCGCGTTCGTCCGAAGCTCGGCGCCAGCGGCGATCGCCTTCGGCCAGATCGTCACCGAGACGTCGTTCAGCGAGCCGCGCGAGCAGCCGGATTGACACGCGCCGCAGTTGTTACAGGCAAGCCGCCCGTCGTAATCCTCGGCGATGATCGCGCACGGCATCGGCCACCAGTGCCAGCCGAGCTTATCGAAGCCGCGCGCGGCGATCGGCCCGAGCGGGCCGGGAGACAGCGGGCGGGTCTGGAACGGCATGCGCGGCGGCATCGCCGGGTCTCCCAACAGACCGGAAACGCCACACCACCGGTCGTGCTCCTCGTACCAGGGCGCGAGGTCCTCGTAGGTGAAGGGCCAATCCGGCTGACAGCCGTGCTCGGTGCCCTTGCGGAAATCGGATGGGCGGAAACGCGGCCAGGTTCCGGTGTAGACGACGGTGGAGCCGCCGACCGCGTTCCACATGAGCGTCCGCTCGCTCTCGGTGTCGACTGGATAGTCCTGTGGCAGGAGCCGATCGTTAGGGCCCGTGTTCCAGCGAGTGGCGCGAATCCATTCCCAGTGCGGAGACTCGTGGGGATGCTCGTCGAGTCGCACCCACGGCCCCTGCTCCAGGCAGACGACACGCAACCCCGCCTCAGCCAGGACTCGCGTCGCCACCGCTCCACCCATTCCAGAGCCGATCACCAGCACGTCAACCCGCTCTGGCGATCGAATCACGCTCGGCGCAGAAGATGCAGCGCTCATGCGCTCCGCTCTCCTTCTCCCTTACCCGACGCTTGCGGCAGCCCGAGATCAGCGAGCTCCGAGATATCAATCCGCTCGATGAGATTCGTCTGCTTATAGAACCCGCGAGGATTGCGAGGAACGTTGACGCCCGGTGTGAAGTCGAACGGCGGCAGCGCATAGCCCTCCGGCTGCGGCGCGTCGTTGTATTCGTGTCCCAGGGCGCGAATGGCAGCGGTCACGACCGGGCTGGCGTAGTAGGCGTAGCAGGTCGCCGAGTAAAGGAAGGAGAAGTATCCAGGCTCCTCCTCCTGCAGCCGCCGAACGGCCTCTGTTCGTTGCGACGGGTCCGCCTCGGCAAAGGACACGCCTGGCGAGCAGCGCGCGTCGAGGCGCTGCGCCAATTCCTGGACAGCCGAAGCTCCGAATCGCTCCCGCAAGCGGTCGGCCAGTAGCTCTTGCGCCCCAACCGCCGAGGCTGGCGGGAAGCGATCATCACCAGGCAGAAGCGTCTCGACGAAGGCGGCCAACGTCCGCGCCAGGACCGTTGGAGATGGCGCCAGCGCCGTCATCGCGAAGCCTCCGGAGCCGGCGACACCGCCGGGTGCTGATCCGCCGAAGAGCCCTCAAAGACCTCATATGGCGAAGGAGTCGGCCACTGCGGCCAGAGGGGCACGAGCATGATCCCCGCGACCACGACGAGCTGGAGCGTCTCATCGCCGGTGTTGTAGACGCGGTGGATCGTGCCCGGCCGGTTGAACACGGCGCAGCCGGGCGAGATCGGGTAGCGCTTGCCGTCCGATTCGATCTCGCCGCTGCCCTTGACAACGTAATAGACCTCCTCGCACCGGTGCCGGTGAAGCGGCGAGTGGTGGCCGGGATCGATCTCGACGACCCCGAGGCAGAGGGTCATCGCATCGAATCCCGTCTCGGGATAAATGAGCTTCAAGTCGCGGACGGAGCGGTCGGCCTGCTGCATCGGCGACCCCTCCAATATCTGTTCTGGATAGATGACTACTCGCTGCTCCACACTCATGCTCCTGCTCCTTTCTTGGATCGCGCGTGACTCGTGATTTTGAGTCTCGAAGGCTTGTCGGCGGAGTTGCTCGCGGGGACCGCGTCCGCTCGCTCAGTCCCTGACCCGTCTGCTTCGGGTTCCGACGAGCGCGCGTTCTCGGCGAGCCACTGGTCGATGTATCGGATCGCGTCTCGCAGGTGGCGGCGCATGGCCTCTTCCGCGCCGGGCGCATCCCCGGCCGAAACGGCCGCCAGGATCGCCTCGTGACCGGCAATGGCGCGCTCGATTTGGCCGGGAATCTGGAGACTGGCCCGGCGCTCCTCGCCGATCACGTGCATCACCTGCTCCATCAACTCGTCGATGATGGTGTTCGCCGTGGCGTGCGCCAGGAGCCGGTGGAACTCGGCATCCGCCGCGACCGCCATCGGTATATCCCCGCGCTGGGCGGCAAAGGTCATCTCCTCGATCGTGCCGCGCAGCGCCAGCTCCGTTTCGGGATCGCGCCGGCGCGCCGCGAGTGCCGCCAAGCCCGGCTCGATCAGCTCACGCAGCTCGAAAAGCTTGTGGACCCGATCGCTATGCTCGCGAAGCCACGACGCCAGCGACTCGCGATGGAGCATCGCCGGATCGCGGACGAACGTTCCGCGGCCGGGTTTGACCTCGACGTAGCCGGCGCTCTCCAGCGCGCGGATCGCCTCGCGCAGCGAGACCCGGCTGATGCCGAACTGCTGGCAAAGATCGCGCTCGCCGGGCAGGCGCGTACCGGCCGGCAGCTTGCCGGACTCGATCAGGTTGCGAATCTGCTCGGCCGCCGAGCTCCAGAGGTGGTCGCGGCGCACGCTGGCGAACAGCTGCTCCGGCGGGCCATTGCGCTCCGCGCTCACTTGACGGCCCCCGTTGTCAATCCGCGAATTAGCCACCGCTGGAAGAAGAGCGCCACGATGTAGACGGGCGCCATGCCCGTCAGCGAGGCCGCGGCCATCTGGCCGAAGTTGACGAGGCGATCCCCCTGGAACAGGGCGATCCCGACTGGCAGCGTTTGCGTCTCTGGGCGATACGTGAGTGTCACGGCGAAGAGAAACTCGTTATAGGACAAGATCAGACAAATGATCCCGGTCGCGACGATGCCGGGAGCGATCAGCGGCGTCACGATCCGGACGAGCGTCCCGGCGATGCCGGCGCCGTCAACCCAGGCCGCTTCCTCGATCGCCTGCGGCAGCTGGCGAATGAAACTGTCCAGCAGCCACACGGCAACCGGCACATTGGCCAGACCATAAACCAACGCCAAGCCGATCAGCGAGTCAATCAGGTTCAGGCGGCGCAGGAGGAAGAACAGCGGCACGAGCGCCACCACCGGCGGCGCGGTGTACGAGGCGAGCACGAAGGTATAGAGATGCTTTCCCCCGGCCCCGAACCGAACCATCGCGTACGTCGCGGGAACGGCGATCAGCAGCGTCAGCAGCGCGCTCAGCCCGGCCGCGATGACCGAGTTCCGCATGAAGAGGAGGAGCTCGATCGAGCGGAAGGCGTCTGGCCAGTTCTGCCAGAAGATCGTCGCGGGCAGGAAGTTGCCAGACAGCACGTCGTCCTTGGTCTTGAGCGACGTTGAAGCAAGGAACGCGATGGGCAGCAGAAAGAACCCAATGACGAGCGCGAGCAGGAGCCAGCGCCCTGCGATCCACAGCGCCCGAACAGCCCTCGTCTGAGCCGTCGCGGAATGCTCCGCGACCGATGGCAGCGCGCGCGCCGGGACAGCGCTAGATCCGGTGATCGCGGCAGATGATCGAGCCTCCCGAGAATCCATCATGTCCAGTGCCGAATCATTGCGTTACGCGCGATGACGATGGGCAGTGTCACGACACCCACCAGCAAGCCAAAGACGATCGTCTGCGCGGCCGCGTAGCCAACATCGAATTGCCGAAACGCCATGCGGAAGATTTGGAACGTGCCGATATTGGTATCGAACCCTGGTCCGCCGAAGGTCAGCGAATAGACGAGATCGAAGACCTTGAACGCGAGGATGACGCGCAGCAGAAAGATCGCGGCGAGCGCTGGCCCGAGGAGCGGGAGCGTGACCGACACGAACGCGCGCACGCCCGACGCGCCGTCAACGAGCGCGGCCTCTTGGACCTCACTCGGAAGCGTTTGGAGACTCGCGTAGGCGAGCAGGATCACGAACGGCGTCCACTGCCAGAAATCGGCGACCGCGATCGCCGGGAATGCCCAGCGGGAGGACCCGAGAAACGAGATCGGCCGATCCGTCAGGCCGAGGGATTGGAGCACGCCGTTGAGCAATCCGCCGGTCGGATGGAAGATGAGCTTCCACGACGTCGCCACCATGATCGGCGGCGTCATCAGCGGCAGCAGAATGAGCGTGCGGAAGACATTGCCGCCCCGGCGCGTGTTGCTGAGCAGCACGGCGATCCCCACGCCCGCCAGCACCTCGATGGCAGTCACCGGCACGGCGAAGACGACAGAGCGAACCAGCGCCTGCGTGAAGACGGTGTCCTCCAGGGCAGTCCGGTAGTTGCCGAGCCCAACCCACGCCTGGAACGTGCGGCCAAGCGCCGACTTGGAGGCCGAGAGGAACACCAAATAGATCAATGGATAGACGGCGAAGATGGTGAGTCCGATGATGAGGGGCGCCACCATCAGGCGCGGCCACAGCCCCCTGCTCGAGAAGCGCGGCGCGACGGCTGTGCGAAGGACCATGCGTGCGTTCACCCTTTCGCGTCGCCAGCCGGCGAGAATCCGGGGCCGCGCCCCGTCGGAGCGAGCGGCGCGGCCCCAGGCTGGCGTTACGCGCCGAGAATCTGGACCCAGGCCTCCTGGACGTTCCGCATCGTCGCCTCGGCGTCCTGGCTGCCTTGCAGCGCGAGCGCGAGCTCGTCGGCAAGCTTGGTCATCAGATCCGGCGACTGTGGAATCGTCGGCCACGGCAGGACGCCCGACAGCGCCGCCGAAGCCGCCGCCTGCACCTTCGGCGCGAACTCCGTGTACTGCGGCGAGTTCAGACCGGAGAGGCGCATCGGGTCGATACCGCTGCCGGTCGTCAGAAGCATCTTCAGGTGGAACGACTTGCTGGTAGCGAACTTGATGAACGCCCGGGCAAGCTCCTTATTCTTGGATCCGGTCGAAACCGCGAAGCCGAAGCCGGCGTTGAGCGGCGCGACGTGGGTAGTGTTGCTGCCGCCGACCGGCATCTGGACCACGTCCCACTTGTCCACCACCTTGGAGCCTTCCGGATCCTGCGCGTAGACGCCAAGATCCGTCCAGAACTCCTGCATCGCCACTTGGCCGCTCAAGAACGCGGGTAGCGCTTGCTCGAACGCGGTCTCCAACGGCGTCGGGAGCGCGTACGGCGCGACATCAATTAGCGCCTGCGCGGCCTGGATCGCCGCCTCGGAGTCGAGCGCGGGATTGCCGTCGGCGTCGAGGAAGGAGCCGCCGAATCCAGCCAGGCGGTTAGCGTAGGAGGAGCCGAGGATGATCGGCGCCTTGAAGCCCATCAGCGAGGCGCCGTAGATCGGCTGGCCATCCTCCGTCTCGAGTCCGGCCTCGGTGATCGTCTTGGCGGCCGTGAGGTAGTCATCCCAGGTCTGCGGGGCGCTCAGGCCGAGCTTCTCGAAGATTTCCGTGTTGTAGAAGAGGACGTGGGCGTCACCGTCGTACGGCAAGCCCCACCGGCGGCCATCGTAGAGCGTGTAGACGTCGAAGATGCTTGAGATGAAATCGGACGGATCGATGTCCGGGTCGGACTCGATCCACTCGGTCAAGTCCTCAATGATGCCTTGGGACGCCAGGGCGCCAATGGTGGTGTACCAGTAGTCGAAGACGTCGAACTCGTTGGCGCCGGACTGCACGTCCAGAATCGCCTTGGCTTGGACCTCATCGTACGGCACCGTCGTCAGATTGACTGTCGCGCCGGTCAACGCCTCGAATTCGGCCTTGAGGATGTCTCCCGTAACCGCGTGGGGCTGGATGATCATGAAGTTGAGCGTTTCGCCGTCAAAGCGCGGGAGCTCGACCGGCGCGGGCGTCGCGTCCTGCGCGGCGGCTGGCAGCGAGCCGAGCGCTGCCCGGCCGGCAATGCCGAGCGCGGCCGCCCCGAGCACCTGTCGCCGGTTGGCCTTCGCAAGAATCAGATCCCGCAACGAACGAGACCCTGACTGACTCATGGCGCAACTCCTTGGCTTCTCGCCCATAGTTGCTGATGCGCCGGCCCGCGCCGGCGCCTACAGCACCCGGTACCGCTCGATCGCAGCCTCATCGAGCTCGACGCCAAGACCGGGCGCATCGGTCACCCAACCCTTGCCGTGCTCGACTCGAACTTGCGTGGCCAGCACCTCTCCCCGCAGCGGCCACGGGCTGGTGTCGCGCAGCACATGCAGCGCGCCCGGCTCCGCCACACAGAGATGAAGGCTGGTCAGAAAACCGATGTCCGAGGCGTAATGGTGCGGGCTGTAAGGCACGCCATTCGCGCGGGCCGCGCTGACCATCGCTTGCGCGCTGATCAGGCCGCCGCAACGCGCGATGTCCGGCATGATCACATCCAGAACTCGCGCCGAGACGAGCCGCAGCCCCTCGGCCTGGCCGAAGGCGTTCTCTCCCCCCGCGATCGGCACGGTCGCGTGCTCGCGCAGCGCGCGGAGCCCCTCGACGTCCATCCAGACCAGCGGCTCCTCGATCCAGCCGACGCCGTAGCCGCTGATGGCCGTTACCATCTCGCGGGCTTCGTCCCGGTCCCACGCCATGTTGGCGTCGACCAGCACGCGCGTCATATCGGGCACGCGCGCCGCGACGGCATCGAGAAGCCGCAGGTCCTGCTCGCGGCCGAATCCGGCGCGGATCTTGATCGCCGCGTACCCCTCATCGAGAGCGGCGGCCGCGGCTTCGGCGATCTCCTCCGGCCCGCCGGTGAAGCCGACCGCGTAGAGCGGCACGGGCTCCGCCGGCGCTGACGGATCCAGACCCGCGCGCTGCCGCAGCAGGGCGTAGAGCGGCTGCCCCATCGCCTTGCCGTGGATATCCCAGAGCGCGACTTCGAACGCGCCGATGGCGCCCTGGACCGCCGGCAACGACCAGACGGGCCCTAGGCGACCGAGCGTCCGATTGAGGCGCGCGATCACGCCGGGGATATCGTCGACGCTCTCCCCGATGACGAGCGGAGCCAGGCCTTCCCGCACGGTAAGGGCTCGCTCTTCCAAACTCCAAAGCGGGAAGGTAACGCTGGTTTCGCCGACACCGGTGAGCCCGTCGTCGGTCGTGACTCGGATCAAGCCGACGTTGCGCGCCGATGCGCTTCCCCACGAGAAGCGTGCCGGCTGCGGCAGCGCCGAGCGGAGGCCGAAAAACTCGACATCGCGTATGCGCATGAACCGAAACTCCTGGTCTGTGGTCTGACCAGCTTACCTTACCCGCACCATCCGGGCCTGTCAAGATCCCGGCGCCGTCGGACGCGCGACATTATAGAGTACTTCATAAAGAAATCAAGAATTGATGCATACACGCCTGACCTCGCGGTCGCCGCCCACGGCTGTCGCGCCGCGTCCTTGCCAAAAATCAGCCACGAGATGCTGGTAGAGGATCAGCAATCGGCGGCTTCCGGCGCGGTGCATTGCCTATGCGCCGGGCACGCGGACGATTGTGTGTCGCGTACCGTCCCTTGCGCGCGGCGAGGTAATCGCCGCGCTGATCCGCGCAAGCCCGCGCGGCTATGGTACGCTTGCCATAACCTGATCCCCGCGGCCACCGCGGCGCCGGCTGCATCAGGCGAGGAGGCGCCGGTGAGTGTCTCGATTAAGACCTGCCCCGTCTGCGGACAGGCAAGTCCGGCGACATTCAGCTTCTGTCCCAACTGCGGCCAATCGATCGTGAGCGCGACACCGGTGATCCTGTCCGGCTCTGTTGCGCGCGACCTTCCCGCGTTCCCGGCCTACATGCGCCGGCAGATCCGCCGGCGGCGTCCGGCCGATGGCGCGAGTGGCGGTGGGTTCGTCTGGCTCGGGTTCGTCCTCATCCTCATCCCGATCCTCCTCTCCCGCGCAACTCCCCTCTCCATCGCGACCTGGGTCGTTGGGATCGTCATGGTCATCGCCGGCTTCTGGCGACTGCGCATCGATCCGCTCGGCTTCAGTCGTGCCGGGCTGACGACGAACGTGATTGCCGCGCTCGCGCTCGCCGGCGTCATCGTCCAAGTGGCGCGAACGTCAGGCGAAGAGGACGCGCGGCCGCTCCTGACGCGCACGGCAACGCCAACCGCGACGACGACTCCCGATTGGCTGACCGCTGCTGGCAGCACGCCCCCAGCGAATGCGGCGAAACACTTCGGCACCGTGCCGATGTTCCGCGGCGGGCCAACGCACACCGGCCTCCAACCCGGCCCCGGCCCGAGCGGGACGCCATACCGGAAATGGCGCTTCGACACCGGCGGAGAGGTCCGCTCGTCACCGGCAGTCGCCGAGGGGCTCGTCTTCGTCGGCAGTCAATCCGGCCTGCTGCACGCCATCGAAGTCGAGACTGGCCGGCCCCGGTGGTCGTTCGATCTCGGCGGCTACCCCGTCCGCTCTTCGCCCGCCGTCGTGGACGGCACCGTCTATATCGGCAGCGGCTACGCGCTCTACGCGCTGGACGCGAAGACGGGTGAGGTGCGTTGGCGCTTCGGCATGCGGTACGCCGGCGAATCTTCGCCAACCGTCGCGGATGGCGTCGTCTACGTCGCGAGCAAGGAAGCGCTCGTCTACGCAATCGACGCCACGACCGGCGACGAGAAGTGGCACTTCCAAACGGAAGGGTTGATTTTTTCCTCGCCCACGATCGCCGCTGGGCTCGTCCTGATCGGCAGCGACGACGGTCAACTCTACGCGGTCGATATCGCCTCAGGTCACGCCAAGTGGAAGTTCGCCGCCGACGGTGAGGTGTACTCCTCCCCTGCCGTCGCCGGCGATCGCGTCTTCGTCGTCAGCAAGAGCCACGCGACCTACGCGGTCGATCTTCACTCCGGCAAGCCGATCTGGCACTTCCCGGTCGGAGGCGACGCCTCGCCGACCGTTGTCGGCGACACCGTGTTCGTCGGCGGCGAAGACGGCGGCATCTACGCCTTGGACGCGGCGACCGGCGAGCTGCGCTGGCTCTTCCCGACCGGCCGCCCTATCCACGCCTCGCCGGCGGCGGCCGAGGGAATTCTCTATGTGCCCAGCGGGCTGACCATCTTCGCCATTGACGCCGCCAACGGGCAAGAGCTCTGGAAATATCCAGTCAGCGATACGATCGGCGTCTCGCCGGCCGTCGTGGATGGCATCCTCTATTGCGCGGATGGTAGTGGTTATGTCTACGCCATCGCCGGCGATGCCCCAGCGGATGCCGCCACGCCGGCCGCAGAGTAGCAGGCGGCGCCTCCGTGACGCCGCCCGCGTTGCTTGAGCTCACCGATCTCAGTTTGCTGAGCTGATTTGTCGTGCGCTGAATGCCGGCATGGGCCGCGGCCACCGGGCCGGTGGTCAATCGCTCATCGGCGGCATGGCGACCGAGGGCATCGGCGCATGCCCGTTGCGGATCGCCGTTCGCCTGCGAATCAACTCCGTCCGGCGGCGACGCGCCACCATGCGGTGGTAGAGGTTGCTCGCCTCCTGCAGACGGTCGCGCTCGCGCTTCAGCCGCGCCAGGGTCTTCGCCTCCAGCTCATCGAGCGCCGCGTCGCTCGACGACGGCGATTGCCACAGCGCGTAGGTATCGCTCCGCTTCAGCAATTCAAGGCGAGCCTCGAGCTCGGCGATCTGGCGATCGAGCCGATCGAGCTCACGGATCGCCCAGCGCAACCGCTCGCGGCGCAGACGCGCGGGCGACACGGCAGCCGCGCGCTCGGCTTCGAGCATCATCGCCTGCAGGGCCGAAAGATCGCGGTCGCGATAGGCGACGTTGATCCGCAGCATCATCGCGGCGCGCTGCTGGCGCTCCTCGGGCGTACGCGCGAGGTCTGGATGGTAGCGCTTGGCCAGCTCGCGGTACAGGCGCAGAATCTCGGCATCTTGCGCGGCGAAGTGGTCGCGGGCGGCTCGTTCGGCATCGGCCGCGCCGTTGCCCTCACCGCTGAACGCCCGGCGGAACGCCTCCTCGGCCGCCCGAGCCTCGGCCGCCCGCGCGGCTAGCTCCTCGGCGATTTCCCGCTCGACTTCGACCGGGTCAGCATCGGGGTCGGCACGGAGGCGAGCGACCCGCCGTCGCATCTCCTCGATCTTCGCCCGCGTCGCCCGGATCTCCTCCTTCAGCCCGCCGATGCGGTTCTTCACCGCGACGGCAAAACGGGACAACGCACTCTCGAGCGCCGCTCGCTCAGCCTCGAGGGCGGCGACCCGGCACCGGCGTATTTCAATCTCGATGAGGAGACGGACGTACTCCATCTCCTCCGGTGTTGGTACAGCAACAATCGCTCGTGTCACGACTCTCCCGAACCGCGGCGCAACCCGCTGGACTCTTCGGCACGATCCCTCATTATCCCACGAGGCGGCCCACCGGAGCCGCGCCCCAGCCGCCCGCGCGGACGATTCCGCGTCCCGCGAAGCCCCCTGGCAACCCCATGCCGCACGATCTCCATGACACATGACCGCGGCCGAAAAGACAAACCGCGGCCATAGGCTGCGGGGCATGGGGACGATCAATTATGCAGCGATGCAGTGATGAGACGCGCCTCAATCGAAATGGTCGAACGCGCCCGCCCGGACCTCACGCTCGATGCCGTCGAGGCCACGCATCCGGAGAAGCGGCTCACCGGCGCCAGCCGGGACGATCTCGCCGATCGCGGTGACCGTGTTGCCGAGATCCGCGGCGGCCGCCTGGACCCGCGAGAAGACGTCCGGCGGCGCGGTGAAGAGCAATTCGTAGTCTTCACCGCCGCGCAGCGCAAGCTCCAGCCACTCTTCGGGAAACAGCGCCCTGATGGCGGCAGCGACCGGTATCGCGGCGGCGTCCAGGCGAGCGGCTACTCCGCTCGCCGCCAGGATCTTTGGCAGATCTCCGAGCAAGCCATCGCTCAGGTCCATCGCGCAGGACACACCGGCCGTCAGCAGCGCGCGGCCAAGCGCCAGCCTCGGCTCCGGCCGGAGATGCGCGGCAATGAGGAGATCGGCAGTCGTGGCACGGCGGCGTGGACTCTCCGGCGCTTCTTGCAGCAACCGCAGGCCGGCCGCGGCCGCTCCGAGCGTGCCGCTGACGGCGATCACGTCGCCGATGCGGGCAGCGCCCCGCGCGAGATAGCGCCCCTGCTCGGTCGCGCCGATGGCGGTGACATGGATCGTGAGGCTCTGGGGCGAGGCGACGACATCTCCGCCGGCGATCAGGACGGCGTGGCGCGCGGCAAGCTCGCCGAGCCCTCGATAGAGATCTTGCAAACCGGACAGCGGCTCGTCGCCGCGCAGCCCGAGCGAGACCACAGCCAGCCGTGGCGTGCCGCCCATCGCCGCGATGTCCGAGAGATTGACAGCGAGCGACTTATGGCCGAGCGAGCGCCAGTCGGTCCAATCGAGCCGGAAATGGACGCCCTCGACCAGGCTGTCCGTGGTGACGATCAAGCGCTCACCCGGAGGCGGCGTCCAGACCGCCGCGTCATCGCCGATGCCGAGCAGGAGGTCCGGCGACGCCCGCACGGACGCCGGCAGCGTGGACTCCAGGAGATCTATCAGGCCGAATTCCCCCAGATCGCGGAGGGTGTTCGTCTCGGACGTCGTCACGCCAGTGCCTCTCGATACGCGGCCACGGTTGCCGCGGCCGTTTGCTCCCAAGTGAAGCGCCGTGCCTGCTGCAAGCCACGCTGCCGAAGGTCGGCGGCGAAGGCGGAATCGGTCAAGACGCGCAGCATGGCCGAAGCGATCGCCTCTTCATCCCGGGGATCGACGAGGAGCGCCGCGTCCCCGGCCACCTCCGGCAACGATGAGACGTTCGAGGTGACGACGGGCGCGCCGCAGGCCATCGCCTCGACTACCGGCAATCCGAATCCCTCATACAGAGAGGGGAACACGAACAAATCGGCGGCGGAGTACCAGACAGGGAGCTCGTGGTCGGCGACGAAGCCGGTCAGGCGAACGCGCTCGCCCAGCCCGAGCCGCCGCAGCGTGTCATGCAGCTCCCCGGTCAGCCAGCCCTCCGGGCCGACGAGCATCAGGTCGTGCGGTACGTCATCCACAACGCGGGAGAATGCGCGCAGCAGCGCCGGGAGATTTTTCCGCGGCTCCAACGTGCTGACCGCCAGCATGAACGGGCGCGAGCAGCCGTGACGCTCGCGGAGCCGCGCGATGGCGTCCGGCGGCGCGGGGCGGAAGCGGCAATCGACTCCGAGCGGGGTGACGTGAACCCGTGCGGGCTCGACGCCCAGCAGCTCCACGACATCGACTTTCGTGCTGTTCGAGACGGCGAGGATCCGGGAAGCGCGCCGCGCCGCCGCGCGGACCTCACGCGCCAAGTAGCGATAGCGGCGGGTTGGCACCTGCTCCGGCCAGCGCAGGAACGCGAGATCGTGGATCGTAACGACAGCCGGGCATGGTAGGGCACGCGGCAAGACATTGACCGTGCCGTGGAACAGATCGAGCCGGTCGCGGCGAGTCAGGATCGGCAGGGAAAGATGCTCCCAGCCAATCCGCACTATCGGCACGTCGAGAGGAACTGGCGCCGAACGCCAACCGGCCGCCAGGGCAGCCCCCGGCGGCCGCATGCCTCGATTGGCATAGACGATCAGCTCATCACCCGCGAGGGCGGCCGGAAGCGCGGCCAGGAGCGATTCGAGATAGCGGTTGATGCCGGATCGTCGGTAGCCTGCTTCTCCGCTGATCAGGAGCGCGTTGAATCCGATCCGCACACCCGCTCCGTCCTGACGCCTCCCATCGGTCCTGCCTCCGCGGCAGATTGTACGCGCTCAGCCCTCAATGGGCCGCTTCACGTCAGCGAGACGCCAGCATGGGCGCCGTTCTTGACCGGCGCCATGCCATCGACCGGCACGTACGCCGGCGGCGGCGTGCTGATCGCCGCCTCGGCCAGCAACGGAGCCGTCCCCTCGCCGATCACGCGGCGATAGACCTCTTCATAGCCAGCGGCCATGGCAGCGGGAGAGAAGAGCCGCTCCACCCGTTCCCGGCAAGCCCGCCGATCCAGCTCCCCGACCCGGCTGACGGCCTCGACCATCCCCGCCATCGTCGAGCAGACGAAGCCGGTCACGCCGTCCTCGACGACCTCCGGCACCGACCCGCAGCGCGTAGCGATCACGGGCGTGCCAGTTGCCATCGCCTCGGCCATCGTCAAGCCGAACGGCTCCGGCCAGTCGATCGGGAACAGATACGCCCAGGCGCCGCCCAGCAGCTCATCCTTCTCCGCCTCGGTGACCTCGCCGATGTACTCGACCAATCCCCGATTCGCGCGGATCAACGGGGCTATGGCGACCTCGTAGTAGTCGCGATCAGTCGGATCAACCTTGGCGGCGATGATCAAGCGCATCCCGACGTCGCGCGCAATCTCGATCGCGCGGTCCGGACGCTTCTCGGGGCTGATCCGGCCCAGGAAGACGAGGTAATCCCCCGGCTCGGGGCGGAAGTGGTAGTTGGCGATGTCGATGGCGTTGTGGACGGTGCCGACCCAGTTGGCCTTGGGCAGCCAGGTCCGCTGGTTGTGACTGATCGAGACCAAGCGCTGCTCCCGGTAGTAGCCGTAGATGCGCTGAACCTCGGGCAGATCGAGCCGGCCATGCGTCGTGGTCACCGTGGGAGTGGTCGACAGCCGTGAGAATGAGAATGCCAGGTAGTCGTTATGGTTGTGGATCAGATCGAATTCGCTGGCCCTGGCGTAGACCTCGCCCATCTCGATCAAGGCATAAGCGATCTGATCGCGAACGGTCGGGTCGAGCCGCAGACCGCGCTCACAACAAGGGAACAGCTTGGCCGAGGTTTGGGAATCCCCACTTGCGAATAGCGTGACATCGTGCCCGCGCCGCACCAGCTCTTCGGTCAGCACATGCACGACACGCTCTGTCCCGCCATAGAGCTTCGGTGGGACAGGCTCGATCAACGGCGCAACAATCGCGATGCGCATGGCAAACCTTCCCTCCTACTCAGGAATCAATCCACAACGCAAACGTCTGTTTGCGCCCCCTAAGATCCAGTGCGCTTACGCTGGCAAATCCCCGCGGTCATCCAAATGCCCGCTGGCTGGATCAATAGGCGACCTAGAATCGAGCCTATGACCGCTAGAGTGGCGGAGGTATGTGATCGGTCGAACCCGGCGCAACGAATCCGCAACAGGGCGGGCCCGACCGCTCGCTATCTGGCGAGTGCGCGGTCGCTCCCGCGGCCAGGGTGTTAGGACGTGTCCGGCCGATTGCCCAGGCGGGTGGATCACTGGCCGGGAACGACTCCCACGATGCTTCCTCGACCAGATCGACGCCTGCTGGCAGCTCCGGGCGCTCGCCACTCACCATCATCGCGGCTGCTCCTTGTCGCACAAGGTGCATGCCCAGGAGTCAAACATGGCTGTCTGCCCCGGGGCCTGCAACCTTATCCAGCCCCTCGGACAGAATCGGCGGTCTCGCGCCGACTCCCTATCGCAAGCCAGTCCCAGCGTCAGCCAGGTACGCGGCTGCTCGCGGCGACGGGCAATCGCCACACGGACATCATAGTCCTGGTGGTGCCTAGCGCGTCCTCGCGCCGACTCGCGGTTGCATGGCACACGTCGCCATTACTGCCCGCGGTGGTGGCCTATCCGGCCGCGGCTCACCCACCAGCGGGCCAGATTGCCAGCTCACCTTGTTTGAGTGATTCGTCTGTTGCGATTTGCGAGATTCGGTGAGCGGCGCGCTGTCCGCGTAACACGAGCGCGCCGCTCACCCACCGCGTTAGGCGCGCGCCGCCGTGCCGGCCGGCTGCCGCTCCCGCAGCGCGGTCGCCATGCTCACCAGCGAGCCAAGCACCGCCACGACCAGGGCCGCGACAACATAGACCGGCTCATGCAGGTCGAGCCCCAGCGCGTTGTCGAGCGCGAAGCGACCGAACCCGGTCAGCGCCATTGCCAACGCGGCCGTACCGAGCGCGAGCGTGTACTCGATGCCGCCGGCCGTCGCCCAGAATCCCTTGTCCCAATGCACTAGCGCCGTCGCGGCAAGCATGGCGCCGACGAGCAGCGCGGGACCAACCGGCCCTAGCAGACCAGCGGCGGTCAAGAGTCCACCACCGAACTCAGCGATGCCGACGATCACGGCCCAGAAGGTTGCCGGACGAACGCCCAGAGACGAAAGGAACTGCGCGGTGCCCTCGATCCGATGTCCACCAAACCAGCCAAAGAGCTTCTGGGCGCCGTGTGCAGCGACGATCAGGCCGATGACCACGCGTAGGATCACCAGACCAAGATCGAGCATCTCCGATCACCCCCTCGTTTCGCTCTCGCTGTAGTGATTGCAGTGTCTGATTACGAACGAGGCGCGAGCGCTCGGATTCGCGTCACTGAAGCCAGGAGCGCCCGGCCCCGACGCGCCATGGCGGGCCCGTCCGGCCCGCCACGCTCACCTATTCCAGGAAGACTATCCGTGGATTACGACTGGCTCTCGCCCGCGGTGACCGCCTTTACGGACCCACCCATCTGGATGGCGATCCGCTTCGGCTTGGACTGCTCCGCCCGCGGCAACACGATCCGGACGATGCCGTGCTCGAAGGTCGCCTGCGCCCGATCCGAGTCAATCTCGAACGGCAGCGTCACGACCCTCCGGAACGTGCCACGCGGGAGCTCATGGAGATACCACGTCGCGCCCTTCGCATCCTCGCTCGCGGCCACATCGGCGATCTTGCCGCTGATGACCAGCGTCCCCTGATGGAAGGAGATCTCCAGATCCTCCGGCCGCATTCCCGGCGCGGCGGCCAGAACCACGACCTCGTCATTCGTCGCGTAGACATCCACCGGAAGCGCCCACGTCGTCGCGCCGTTGCTGGCCTCCGCACGGGACCAAAGGGCGCGGAATGGGCTACCGACGAAGGCCTCATCGAAGAGACGATCAACCGCTTGCCGCAGATTCATGAACTCCTGCGTCAACGGACTCGTAAACACCGTGCCTCACCTCCTTCAGCTCAATTTCAAGTCGCGAGCATGTGTCTGAACCGAACGAGGGCGGCGCGCGTTGCCAACTCGTCTACGTTGCATTCTAGGAATGTGCAATAATTGTGTCAAGAGGTATAAACACTTTGTATCAATGTTGGGCACGGCTGCAGCACATGCTCCACCCGGCAGCCAGCCAGAATCGCGGCCAGGCGCCGTCCATGGTCATGCCGGCCCAGCCCGGACGCGTGGTATTCTCGTTAGCAAGACGCGGGTGCGGCGTACCTCGGCGCTGAGATTCACCGCCCCGTAGACGAAGGACGAATCTAGGCGTTGGCTCGCAGACGAACGTCAACGGCACTAGGCGCCACAGCCACGATAGATACATCGGCTTCCCCCGCGCTTGTTGCCGAACCATCAGCCGAAGAGCAGCACGACGAAGAGCAGGGGGAAACGCCCGCCCATCAGTCGGTCTATGCCTACGACCCAATAATCGAGGCGCAGATCGACCAATTCGCGGCGCTTTATCCCTTCACGCTCGACCCGTTCCAGCGAGAGGCGATCCGGACCCTCCTGCACGGCGATTCGGTCATGGTCGCCGCCCCGACGGGGACCGGCAAGACCGTCGTGGCCGAATTCGGCGTCTATGACTCGTTCAAGCGCACCGGTCGCGTCCTCTACACCACCCCGATCAAGGCGCTCTCCAATCAGAAGTTCCGCGATCTCCGGCAGATGTACGGGGACGACGTCGGCTTGCTGACCGGAGACGTCTCGGAGAACCGCGATGCGCGGGTGGTGGTAATGACGACCGAGGTCCTGCGGAACATGCTGCTGCAAACGCCGTGGGACCTGGACGAGGTCGAGTGCATCATCTTCGACGAGATCCACTTCCTGGCCGACCCGGAGCGGGGGACGACCTGGGAAGAGTCGATCATCCTCTGCCCGGAGCACGTCCAGCTCATCTGCCTCTCGGCGACCGTCTCGAACGCCGAAGAGATCGCCGCGTGGATCAGCCGAACGCACCGTCCCATCCGTCTCATCACTCATTACGAGCGGACGGTGCCGCTCTCGCTCTACTACTTCCTGGACGGCAAGCTCCACCAGGTAGTGGACCATCACGGCAACCTCGTCCGCGACTTCCCGCACACGGGCGGCGAAGCGCGCCGGCAGGCTGGACGCGGCGCGACGCGTTCCGGCAGTCGCCGGCTGTCGGATCTCGACGATCCGGGGATGGACGAGCCGCAGCCGCGCGAGATCATTGATGCGCTTGCGGCGCAGGACATGCTCCCGGCGATCTACTTCCTCTTCAGCCGCAACGACTGCCAGGTGCAGGCGGAGCGACTCGCCGTTATGCGGCCGCATCTCGTCACGCCGATTCAGGAGAAGATGATCGAGGCAACCCTCGACACCTACCTGAAGGCGTTGCGGCCGGAAGACCGCGAGCTAGAGCAGGTCCGCCTGATCGCCGACCTTGCACGGAAGGGGATCGGTTTCCACCACGCCGGTCTGCTGCCAGTCCTCAAGCAGCTGGTGGAGGTCCTCTTCTCCCGCGGCCTGATGCAGGTCGTCTTCGCCACCGACACCCTCGCGCTCGGCGTCAACATGCCGGCGAGGACGGTGGTGATCGGCCGAATGACGAAGTGGGACGGCCGCCGGCGCCGCATCCTGATCCCGAACGAGTTCCAGCAGATGGCCGGCCGGGCCGGACGGCGTGGAATGGACGCCTTCGGCCACGTGGTCGTGCCCTACTCGCCGTGGATCTCGTTCCACGAGATGCTCGAGGTGGCGACCGGGCCGCTGGAGCCCGTCCGGTCGGCGTTCTCGGTCCGCTACAACACGGTCCTCAACCTTTGGGACCCGCCGCACGGCGAGCGTGTCCGCAACATGCTCCAGCAGAGCCTGGCCCAGTTCCAGACGGCGCAGAGGATCCGACAGCTCGAGGATGACATCATCGAGATCGGCGGGGATATCGCCGGCGTGCCGAAGGGTTGCCTGATCGGGCTGGATGCCGGTGACGAGCTCCTCGAGGACTATCGGCGGCTCAGCGCCACGCTCAACCATGCCGAGCAGAAGGTTCGCCGGCTCAAGGGTGAGCTGAACGAGATGCTGAAGGCCGCAGAGGCGCCGCCGTGGCCGGAGCCGGGCCGGCAGGCGCTGCGGCGAGCGTTCCGCTACGCTCCGACCGGCTTGATCGCGCACCACCGTCGGCTCGGCTGGGGCATCTTCCTCGGGAAGGGGCGGGGCGGCGTTGGTCTCTTCCTCTTCGGTCGCTCGGTCAAGCCGGTCAATGAGTATCGCCAGATCGATTACCTGACGGACGGCAAGACCGTCCGCGTTCCCGAGGCACTCGTCGATCCATCCGACCCGATCGAGGACGTGACGGACCTGATCGGGGAAGAGGAGCTGGAGTGCATCTGGGCGCGAGTGGCGCGCCTGGGCCTGCCCGACCTCGATGCCATGGCGGCCGAGCGGAAGGAGCGCGAGCTCGCGCGGCTGTCACGATCGATTGAGCGCCTGCGCAATGAGCTACAGGAGGCGCAAGAGCAGGTCAAGACACTCGTCGCAACGCGCCAGGCTCACCCGTGCCACCTCTGCCCGCGACGCAAGGAGCACCGCGGTTACTTGCAGCGGATCGAGCGGCTCGACAAGGAGCGGCAGGCGCTCGAGGAGCTGCTCGAGCGGGAGCAGGAGGCCGAAGAGGACCGCATCCGCGGCGTCATTCGCGGCATCCGCGAAGTCCTCAGCCGGTTCGGCTACCTCTATCGCGGCTATCCCACCCCGAAAGCCGACATGCTCGCTGATATCTTCGACAACGATGGGCTGATCATCTGCGAGCTGATCGACCGGGGCTTGCTCGACCGGCTGGCACCTGAAGACCTCGCCGAGGTCTTCTCGTGGTTCTCTTTCGACCGCGACTTCCGCTATCAGAACCACTTCACGCTGCCCGATCACCTGGTGCTGCTGCGGCGGCGACTGGAGGATCTGGAGCACGCGGTCCTCGGCGAAGAGCGAGACAACGGGCTCTACATCTCCGAAGGGCACAACGCCACGTTCTACGGCGCGGCCCGCGCCTGGTGCCAGGGCTACACGATGGCCGAGATCGGCGAGCTAATCGAGCTCTCCGAGGGCGACCTGGTGCTGACCTTCAATAAGACGATCGACCTGATGCGCCAGGTACGCGAGATGCTCGCCCACATCAAGCCGGATCACCCGCTGCGGTATTCCCTCGACGAGGCGGAGCGCCTGCTCCGGCGCGGCATCGTCGAGCAATCGCTCACACTGGGCTTCGCGCCGATCGAGACGCCCGAACCTCCGGAGCCCCCTGAGCCGACCGAGGAGCAGCTGGCAGTCTCGAACGTCGAGGTGGAGTCCACGCCGATCGAGGTGGTCGGCCGATCGTCACGTCGGCGGTCACGTAGCACGAGCAGCGACGGAGCCAAGGAAAAGACCGCGAGCCGGACGCGCACCCGGGCGAAGGCGAAGCAGGCGGACGGCAATGCGGACGAAGCGGAAGCGGCGCCCGCTCCGAAGCGGCGCCGCACCAAGAAGAGCGCGAAGGCCGAAGAGCCGGCCGAGTAGCGCGTACCGGGACCTCTCAGCCGGCGACGATCGACCAGAAGCCGCTGCCGAGGGTGACGGCGCCAGCGACGACGAGCGCACCGACCCATATGAAGTCGAGGTTGATCCAAGCGCGGCGCAGCACGTCGACGCCGACCTTGCGGTAGACCAGGACCGCCAGCATCCCCATCACCAGGAACATCGCCGCGGTGTGCAAACCGACGGCCGCAAGCGACGCGACCAGCCCTTCTCCGAGACGCTCGGCGTGGCCGGCATGTCCGCCAGGATCGGCCTGCGCCGCGTGACCGGCGTGCCCCAAGTGCTCGGCGTGATCGGACGCGGCGACGGTCGCCACCGTGTCGCTCTGTTGTGCGAGCACCGGAACGATCATCAGCCCGGCTCCGTGGGCCGTCGCCATCAGGAACGACCAAAGGACGAGCTCGCGCGCACCCACGCGCATGCCGACCCAGCGGGGATGGCGGAAGCGCGTGGCGACCTTGACGGCGGCGAAAATCAAGAGGGCGCCGCCGCCGAGCAGCAGCAACGCGGACGCCGGCAGGACGAGTCCCAGCAGTCCAACCACGACCGCCGCCACGCCGATGGCGAGGGCATGCCCGAGGGCAATCGGCCCCAGGGCCACGAGTACGGCTCGTAACCGTCGCTCCTGGAGCCCTCGCGCCACCGCGAAGAGCCAGCCCATCGCCGGGTTCAGCCCGTGGAAGGCGCCGAGAGCGACGAGCGAGATCACGGACCAGGAGGCACTAAGCTCAATCATCGTCTATCTCCGTCATGCCGGCCTATCGCGCCGGCGCCAGGGGAGAGTGGCCGCGCGGCGACTCTCCCCGTTCATCGTGTTTCGTCAGTCAGTTAGGAGAAGCAGTAGGAATCGGTGGAGGCGTCTCCGCCTTGGAGGCGGACCTGATGCGGGCGCTGGTCACCGAAATCGAGGAAGAAGCGCTCGTCAAAGCGCATGCCGCCCTCAGGATCGGCGTCGAGCTTGACGAGCCAACCGTTGATGCCGTCCGGGTAGAACTGCTCGTCCCAGGTCATGTAGAGCGAGTTGGTGAGATAGACCCGTTTCCCGTCCCGGCTCACCTCGACCATCTGCGGCCCGCCGTTGAGCGGCCCGCTCGCCGCCGGATGCCCTTCCCGGCGCACGATGCCACCGATCCGGACCGAGCCGGTCTCCTTCGGATTGAACGGGTCAGAGACGTCGTACTGCTTCAGCTCGCCGGTGCCCCAGCAGGAGACATAGAGGAAGCGGTCGTCAACGCTCAGCTCGATGTCGGTGACGAGCGGCGGCACCGCCTTGAACGGCTTGAGCGCCGGCGGCAAGTCCTCCTCGGCGGCCGGCTCGGCGGGGATCTGGATCACCTTCCGGGCCGCCCAGCTCCCGTTATCCCGATACCAAAGGAAGATGCCAGCCGAGAGGTCGTTCAGGCTGACGACGGTGTTGACGAAGCCGTACGTCTTGCTCGGATCGTGAGCCGGCCGTAGCTCGAGGACGATCTGGTTCTCCTTGCCCAGATCGACCGTCTGGGTATGGCGGCGACGGCGCAGGTCCCAGAAGTGCAGCCGGTGGCCGTACTGGGCGCCGAGCAGCAGCTCCGGCTGGATACCGGTCTCGACCATTTCCGGCGTGCCCCATTCGCTGGTGATCATCGTGTCGTAGCCGAGATGCCACCAGAAGTCATAGTGGAGGTACTGATCTCCCCGGTCGACCTCCCAGCGACCGCGCACGTCGAAGGTGTCGTGGTCGAGGACGAAGATGCCGCCGGGGCCGCCGCCATCGGGAGCGCCGAGGGCGCTGACGTAGATGCCGTCTGGCCCGCAGTGAACGGTGTGCCCCTTGCTGTAGCCGGTCTTAGCGGCGATCTCCTCCGGCTCGATCGTCTTGACGATCTTGGGATTGGTCGGGTCCGGCTGGGTGTCGATGACGTAGAGGCGCGAAGAGCGGAGTCCAGGGACGATCAAGTAGCGCCGCTGGACGTGTGGGTGAGCGGCGGTCGGGCAGAGCATCGAGCTACACGCGTTCCAGCCGAAGTGGTGTAGCTCGTCGCCGGGGTAGGTCAGCTCGAGTTCGCCGATAACCGTTCCGTAGGCAGTCGAGGCCGGGTCGACATCAACGACGCAGATGGCATCGGACTGGCCGTTGCCGTTCGGGTTGATGCGAGCGACGTAGGCCAGCGTCTCCGCTGGCGCCTTCATTGCGGACCGCGGCGACGGGTAAAAGGTCGGATCAGGAGTCCAGGTGGACACGGCCAGCGTCTCCTTCGAGGCGCCTACGGCGCTCAGGGTGCCAGCAGCGAGCACGCCGCCCGCCGCCATCGAGTGCTTCAACACCTTCCGCCGGTTGAGTGGGGTAAGCCGCCTTAGCCAACTTTGATAATTCACATCAGACCTCCTCTACCTCCGCGACCGATCGATGCCGATTCGGGCACGCCGGCCACCAGCTGTTCACTGCTGGCGGCTCACGCGACGCGTCGCGCCGACCCAGCGGCCGTCGTGGGCGGTCCGTCCCAGCCGGTAAAGCGAACCGGCCGGATTGCCCGAGATTGGCGTTAGGGGGGTGCCTTTGTTACTGGCTGACCCGAGGACCCAGCGTAGGGGGGCGCACACCGGGAGACATCACGGCAACCATGTACATGGGCCGTGTAATTGCCAGGGGAAGGCCGCTGGGGCTGAGCGAATCGAGCCGGCAGGGGGGGAGCCGACCGACGTTTGCGCTCCTCTTAGGGCTCGGTGCCTCAGCCGGGTCCGACGCGGAGCATGTCGTGGGCGACGGCCCAGGCGGCGACTTGCGCCCGCGAGTGGAAGCCGAGCTTGCCGAGGATGTTGGCGACGTGCCGCTCGGCGGTCGCCGGCGAGATCGACAGCTCACCAGCAATCTGGCGGTTAGAGAGGCCTCGCGCCACCAGGATCGCGATCTCCCGCTCGCGCCGGCTGAGCGCTTCGGGCGGACGCGATGCCTCTGTCTCCGGGAAGGCGACAGTCGGGATGTCGTGCGCAGGGCGGGAACCGAATACCACCCGGTGAAGCCGCCAGGCGCTGGCGAGCCCCATCAGTAGACGTCCCTCCAGGTCCTCGAACGCGATACCGGATCCAGCGACGAGGTCTTTGACCGTGTTCGACACGATCACCTCGCCAGGGCGGGCGCGGTCCAGCACCCGCTCGGCGATCTGAACCGCGACGCCCCCAAGCTCGCCGCCGACGGTCTCGCACTCTCCCGCGTGCAGCCCGGCCCGGACGGCAAGCCCAAGCCCTCGCGCGGCCTCGACGATGGCGCACGCGCAGCGTATGGCGCGGGCCGGTCCGTCGAAGGCGGCAAGGAAGCCACTCGTCGTCTTTCTGGCCTCCCGGCCACGAAACCGCGCCAGCTGCTCGCGGACCATCTCGTCGTAGGCCGCGATGCGTTCTGCCCAGCCTCGGTCGCCGAGCCGCACGGCCGTCGCCGCGGCTTCCGCGATATCGGTGAACATGAGGGTGGCGAGAATGCGGTCGGGCTCCGGGTCCGGGAGGGAGCCGGTCAGAAAAAGCTCGATCTGGTCCAGGATGGCATCCTGGTCGCCAGCGAACGGCAAATGGTCGTCCCCCGGCAGCTCGACGTAGCGGGAGCCGGGGAGTCGTTTCGCCAGGTACCGGCCGTTTCCGACTGACACCGTCTGATCGCCGGCCCGGTGGATGATGAGCGCCGGCACGCGGATCGCCGGCAGGGCCGCTCGCACGTCGATCTCCATGTTCATCCGCGTCAATGCTGCCGCCGCGCCTGGACTGGCGCTCATCCGCAAGTAGGTCCGCCACCACTCGCGGAACGACTCCTCATGGGCGAGGCTCGGCGCACGGATGGAAAGCCGCGTATCGTCGCCCCACTTGCGCTCGATCTCCTCGATGAGCCGGAGTCGTTCCTCGGGGGCAACGCCCCACGGATAGTCGGGAGTTTGGACCCGCCGAGCATATCCGCCGATGACGGTCAGGGCGGTAGTCCGCTCCGGATAGGTCGCCGCGAAGAGAATGGACATCGCCCCGCCCTCGGAAATGCCGAGCAGCGCGGCGCGCTCCGAGCCGACGGCGTCCATCACGGCACGAACGTCGTCCATTCGCTCCTCGAGCGTCGGCAGGCCGACCGCCCGGTCGGAGAGTCCGGTTCCTCGCTTGTCGAACAGGATCAGGCGGGAGAACGAGGCCAGCCGCGCCAGGAAGCGGGCAAAGCGGGGCTCCTTCCAGAAGAGATCGAGGTGGGAGACCCACCCCATGACGAAGACGAGGTCGCGCGGGCCATTGCCGACGACCTGATAGGCGATGTGGACGTCGCCGCTGCGGGCGTATCGAATCTCCGGCGGCGCGATCACGGCCTCCACCTCCAGCGCCAGCGGATGCGGTCTTCGCTCCGGCTGCCGCGCTGCGCCACGTCATCGCACCTGTCGGCTCGCCGCTTCAACGCGCCTTTCGACCTGCCGCGCTGTTCGCAATCGCCGCGGTCGGGTCCAGCCTCCATGAGGCCATCACCCACACCGAGATGCGACGGGACCGGGCAGGCACGACCGGCCGCTACCTACTCCGGAGGCGATAACAGCGGAGACCAAGGCACGGTCGTGCACGACATACGACGGTAGACATGGGGATTCAAATGTAAGGATGGGCTCGGGCTGAGGGCCAGGATCTTCAACCATGACGAAGCCTCGAAGATTCGGAGGCACAAGAGGCCGCCCGATTCCCGCGCATCCTTGCAGTTACCGACGCCCTTGTCAAGGTGATTACCAAGGACATTCACCGGGAGGCTGCTTCCTACTTCATACCGCGATCGCGCGCGGGCTATGCTACGCTCGGTCCGCCGGCGTCTCGCTCCCGCGCGAATGGCGGCGGGACCGAGGATTTCGGGGATTGCCGGGGAATGGAGGAGGGCCATGAGGGGCGAGCGACCACGCGCCGTGAAGTGGCGCCGCCTGGTCAGCGCGCTCATCGCGCTCGTGCTCTTGCTGCCGCCGGCGGCGCTGGCTCAGGAGGAGCCGACGGTCGGCGCCGGCACACGCCTCTTTGCGCTCCCCGGCGAGCGCGTCTTCCCTGAGGGCATTGCATTCGATGCGAGCGCTGGCCAGTTCTACGTCGGCTCGACCGAGGACGGCACCATTTTCCGCGGCGATCTGGCGACCGGCGAGGTCAGCGTCTTCGCGCCGGCAGGGAGCAACGGCCTGACGTACGCGGTCGGCATGAAAGTCGTCGGCGGACGCCTCGTCGTCGCCGGCGGTCCGGTTGGCTCCGTCTTCGTCTACGACGTGGCAACCGGCCAGCTGATCGCGGAGGTGCCGACCGGCCTCCGCGGATCAGCTGTCTTCCTCAACGACGTGGCCTTCGCCGAGCGGGGCGAAGCTTATGTCTCCGATTCCGAGAACCAGCGCATCTATCGGGTGCGCGCCGATGTCATCGCCGGCTCGGCCCAGCCCGACTCCCAGATGCGCCCGTGGCTCGATCTCGCGGAGCGCGGCCTCATCTCAGCCGATGACGGCTATCTCAACGGTCTGGTGCTCAACGCCAGTGGTCGCTACCTGCTGGCGATCGACATGGCGAGCGGGCGACTCTTCCGCATCGCGACGAGCGGCGATGAGGTCATCGAGGTTGACCTGGCCGGACAGACACTCGTCGGTGGCGACGGGCTCGTGCTCGACGGCACGATGCTGTATGTCGTCCGGCTCGGTCGCGTGACTGTCGTCGCGCTTGCGGACGATCTCGCCTCCGGCACGGTGCTCGGCAGCTTCAGCGATCCGTCCTTCTCGACGCCGACGACGGCGGCGAAGGTCGGCGGCTGCCTGCTGGTCGTCAACTCGCAGCTGGGCAAGCTCTACTCGCCAGAGCTTCCTTTCACCGTCTCGCTGGTCCCAATCCCTCCCGAATACACCGGCGGCCAAGCGAGCGGCTGCTAATCCCCCCGCCACGGCACCAGCACAACCTTGATACACATCATGCAAGAACCATGAATCCGATTTGTCACACCTTACGTAAAGTGGGGTGGAAAGGGCTGAGGGACTCCTCCCTCGGCCAACGGAGCGGGGACCGGCGCCTGGCGCGGGCCAGGCGCCACCAGAGTTCTGAGAAAAGGAGGTGATGAGCCATGCGCTACACGCTGATGCCAGTCACGACTGAGTTCGAGACGATTCGGCAGGCGATGGACCGGCTCATCAACGACGCCTTCACCGGCACGCCGTTCCGGACGCTGTGGTCCCGGACCTGGACGACGATGCCGCTCGACGTCTACGCGACGGATAACGAGGCCGTGATCCTGACGGCGGTTCCTGGTCTGACGCCGGAGAACCTCGACATCTCCGTCTACAAGAACACGATCGTCGTGAGCGGCAAGGTCGGTGACTACGCGGAGGGCGTCAAGAACGCGACGTGGTACCTGCGCGAGTTGCCGCACGGTGAGTTCCGGCGGTCCGTGACCCTGCCGTTCCCGGTGGATGCCGAGAAGGCGGAGGCTCACTACGAGCATGGCGTTGTGCGGATCGTCCTGCCGAAGGCCGAGGCCGCCAAGCCGCGCAAGATCCAGATCCAGGCGGGCGAGCAGCCCAAGGCCGTGGAGGCTACCACGAGCGCGAACTAATCAACTGGCGGCCGACTGGCCGCGCTAGTAGTACCGTTTGCCAAGGGAACCGATGTGCGGAGGCCCACCGGGGAAACCTGGTGGGCCTCCGCTATTCATGGCCGGAGCCGCTTACCTACTCGGCACGCGCCGTATCGTTGGGTACGCCGGCCCGACGAGCTCCGCGCGTGTCGCTCGCCAGAGACCAACGATCCCTTCGGCCAACCGCCGGCACTGCTCGCGCACTCCCTCATCCACGAGCCGGCCATCCTGGAAGTGCGCGTTCTGGGCGTAGACCGCTCCCGGGACCGTCTGCATCTGGAAGAACGACAGCAGCGGCCGCAGCTGGTGCTCCACCGCGAGGAAGTGGTGATCGCTCCCCGCGGTGAGGACGATCCCCGCGACCTTGCCGAAGGGAGCGTCGTTCGGCACCAGGTCGAAGAGGTTCTTCAACGCCCCCGTGTAGCTCGCGCGATAGGCCGGGGAGCCGACCACATAGGCATCCGCCTCGGCGATCTTGTCGATCACGATGCGGGTATCGCCGTCGTAGTCAGCCGGATTCCGCCCGTCGCAGAAGACGACCTCGTAATGGCGCAGGTCGAGCAGTTCCGCCTCCACCGTCGGATCAATAGCGACCGCGTGGTCGAGGACCAGGCGAATCACCTCGACAGTGCGCGAGGACGGCGTCAGGCTGCCGCTGATACCAAGCAGCTTCATGACGCTATCGCCACCTCGCGCGGCAACGCCGCGGCCAGATCGCTCGGCCGCTCGCTCGGAGTCTCACGCACCAGCGGGATGACGTCGCGGCCGAAGGCGGGCAGATCGTCGGTGAAGTGCAAGAAGCCGCAGAGGATGAGATCCACGCCGACGGCGTCATAGGCGCGAATGCGTTCGACGATCTGCTCCGGCGTGCCGATCAACCCGGTCTTGAAGCCGTCGTTGTACTGCACGAGGTCCTCGAATCCCGATTCGGCCCACATGCCCTGCTTTTCCGGCGAGGCCTGGCCAGCGTGCTTGACCTGGGCGGCAAAGCCCTCCACCGCCTCCCGGTCGGCCAGGGCGATGATGTCCCGCAGCGTCTGGCGCGCTTCCTCTTCCGTCGAGCGCGCGATGACGAACGCATTGAGTCCGAAGCGGATCTCGTTCGGGTCGCGGCCGTATTCCGCGGCCAGCGAGCGGATCTCCTGGATCTGCTCGGCGACCTTTTCAACGCTGTTGCCGTTCATGAAGTACCAGTCGGAGACGCGCGCCGCCATCTGTCGCGCAGCCTTCGAGTTGCCTCCCTGGAAGATCGGCGGATGCGGCTTCCGGACCGGCTTCGGCTTCAACGGCGCATTGTTGATCCGGTAGAAGTCGCCTTTGAAGGTGAACGTCTCCTCGGTCCACAGCCCCTTGAGTACCCGGATGAACTCCTCCGAGCGACGGTAGCGCTCGTCATGGTCGAGCCACGGCTCGCCATAGCCGATGAACTCATCCTTGAACCAGCCGCTGACGATGTTCACCGCCGCCCGGCCACGGCTGACCTGGTCGATCGTCGCGACTGCCTTCGCGATCACGCCGGGATGCCAGAGACCGGGATGGATCGCCGAGATGAGGTTGATCTTCTTCGTCACCGCGGCAAGGGAGGCCGTCAGCGTTAACGCCTCCAACTGGAACTCGGCGCCGTAACTGGCAAAGAAGCGCGCCTGCGAAAGGGCGTACTCGAACCCGACTTGCTCGGCCTTCTGCGCGAGCCAGGCGTTGTACTCGAAGCTCCAATCGGTCCGCTGCGGGATCTTCGAGACGACGAGGCCACCGCTGACATTGGGAACCCAATAGGCAAACTTGGTCTGCACGAGATTGCTCCTCTGAAACTGATCTCGGTTACGAGGCGAGGCGGGAAGCGGACGCGACGCGACTCGGCGCCGACTCACCGTCTCCCACTGGCGTGAAACTCTCGATCGAGACGACGCGGTTGGGGTCTGGCCGCTCCACGGGGCGCGGCTCTTCCGCCGGATAGCCAAACGGCATCGTCGCCACCAGACGGTATCGGTCGGCGGGAAGACCCAGGAACGCGGCGAGCCTATCTCCGGCCAGCGCCTCCCAATGCTGGAGGGAGGTCGCCAGTCCCTCGTCGGTCAGGGCCAGCCAAAGCGCGAGCTGCACCATGCCCAGGGCTTGCTCGCTGTAGGCACGCGCCCGCTCCTCGTCGATCTGATTGGCCGCGCGCATGGCCTCGACCGCGGCACGGTCCTCGTAGAGCAGGAGCGCGCCGATGCCCTGCCTGAACCCCTCGAGCCGATCGAGGTATCGAGACAGACGTTCACCCTCCAGCCGCTCGCGAAACGCGGCCTCGAGCTCGGCCCACAATTCGGCGCGCCGCTCGTGGACGACGACCAAATGCCACGATGGCCGGTTGAACGCGGCCGGGGTGAGCTGCGCGGCAGCGACGATACGCTCGAGCGTGGCAGGCGCGAGCGGACCGGGCCGCAAGCGACGGATCGAGCGCCGGCTGGCGAGCAAGCGCACGAGAGTCGCGTCCTGTGCATCAACGAGAGGATCGAACAGATGGGGGACCACCTCACTCACCAGCATGACCCGGCACTCCGGCTTCGCGCGGCATGACCGGTGCGGCGGCAGTCACTCGGCACACCGGGAACGACAGCAACTGGCGCGTGAGGACACCCGCACGGAGACTGGCTAACTCCGCCGTACAGCCACCTTCGGTCGCTGCTGCGCTCGAATCTCGTCACGACTCATCCCTCCTCTCGGCCGACACGAAGAGAAAGCGATAGCTAGGCGAGCCGGCCCGTCCCGTTGTCACGGGCGCCGCCTCTCGCCGCGCGAACTCTTCGTCCCTGCCGAACGAGCGCGGTGCGCCTCGGTTGCCGCGACCTAAACTAGAGTAGTTGATCAACAATGTCAATATACAGATTGGCTAGGCCCTTGGTACGAGATGGGGCGCTGTTGGTGGGCGCGGGTCTGGCCTTGCGGGCATTGGAACAGGCTATCTCAGCCCGAGAATGCCGCAGCCACGCCAAGAAAGGGTTGACAGTGCGGAACGGCGATGCTAGGGTCTTTATTCGACAACACAGCTTGCACACGGCGATGATGAGGACGAGTAACCGGCGGGAACGGGACAGAGAACCGCGGTAGCTGAGAAGCGGGACCAGGAACGCCGGCGAAAAAGACCTCGGAGCCGCGCCCCCAACGGTTGGCGCATCATCTGCCCGGCCTAGTAGGCGGCGACGGGTGGCTCCCGTTACAGGGCCGCCGCATCGCGTGGCTTGTCCACGCCGTGCGGGCAAAGGGCGTCGCCAGGATCGAAGGAAGCTGGCGGCGAAGTGGGGTGGTACCACGGGCAGACACCGCTCGTCCCCAGTCGGGGGCGGCGGTTCTTTGTTTTTCCAGAACCGCCAATCCCGAAAGAGGTGTCACGTTCCGCGTCGTTGCTCCGAGCATTGCGCTTCGAGTGAGCGGGAGGTGACCAGATGTACCGCAGCTCGGTTCCTCGCAATCTAACGGCTCCGCAATCTCCCCTAACGCGCTCCAAGCGTTAGGCGCCCCGGCATGTAGCCGGCGGCGCCACCCGCGGCATTCCCGGTTCTGATCCATTGCCGTTCAGTCGATTCCTCCCAAGTGCGTGGGAGGGTGGAGCGCGATTTTTTCGCGAAAGGAGCCAGAAAATGACGACGACTACGCCCCGCTTCGCAGGTGCATTCACCGCTCTGATCACTCCGTTCCGCAATGGCGAGGTTGATGAGCAGGCCCTACGCCGCCTCGTCGACTTCCAGATCGAGGGAGGCGTCACCGGCGTCATCCCCTGCGGCACGACCGGCGAGTCCGTGACGCTGACCGAGTTCGAGCACGATCGGGTAATCGAGATCGTGATCGAGCAGGCCGCCGGGCGCGTGCCCGTCATCGCCGGCACTGGCACGAACAACACCCGGCTGACGATCGAGCGGACTCGACACGCCCGCGAGATCGGCGCGGACGCCGCTCTCCTCGTGGTCCCCTACTACAACAAGCCGACCCAGGAGGGGATGATCCGGCACTTCACGATGATCGCCGAGGCGACCGACCTACCGCTGATCCTGTACAACGTCCCCGGCCGCACCGGAGTCAACATGACGCCGGAGACTGTCGCTCGCCTTTCGGAGATCCCAACGATCGTCGGCATCAAGGAGGCCAGCGGCAATCTGGATCAGGTCAGCCAGATCGTCGGCAGCGTCCGGTCGGACTTCGTCGTTCTCTCTGGCGACGACTCGCTGACCCTGCCGATCATGAGCGTCGGTGGGCACGGCGTCATCTCGGTCGTCTCCAACATCGTGCCGGACGCCGTCGCCGAGCTGACGAATGCGGCCCTGCGCGGCGACTTCGCCACGGCGCGAACGATCCACCATCGCCTCTTCCCGCTCTGCCGGGCGATGTTCTTGGACAACAACCCAACCGCGGTCAAGACTGCCGCCGGGATGCTCGGGCTTTGCTCGTCCGAGGTGCGCCCGCCGTTGACGGACATGACCGAGGCGAACCGCCGCACGCTGGAGGCGACGATGCGCGCCTGGGGCTTCCCGCAGCTTCTCGCGACCGCGGCCGACTGAGCCGAGGAGATCGGAGATACTCCGAATGCCATCTGAATCTGGCGGAGAGACCCCCCAGGCGCCGGAAATGCTCGCCTATTACGCGGCGGGCCTCGAGAACAACCGGCTCTTCCAAGAGAACGGCAATCTCGAGCGAGAGCGCACGCAGGAGCTTCTCCTCCGCCACCTGCCGCCACCGCCAGCGGTCGTGCTCGATGTCGGTGGCGGCCCGGGCGTCTACGCTCGCTGGCTCGCCGAGCGCGGCTACGAGGTCCATCTCATCGATGCCGTGCCGCTCCACGTCGAGCAGGCCCGCCAGGCCAGCTCATGGGGCCAACCGCCCGCCAGCGCCAGCGTGGGAGACGCCCGCCAGCTCGACTGGGATTCGGAAAGCGTAGATGCCGTCCTGTTGCTGGGGCCGCTCTACCACCTGACGGAGGCAGCCGACCGCCTACTCGCCTTAGAAGAGGCACGGCGGGTGACGCGGCCAGGCGGCTTCGTCTTTGCCGTCGGGATCAGCCGCTTCGCCTCCCTGCTCGACGGGCTGGCCACCGGCTATTTGCGCGACCCGGCGTTCGCGCGGATGGTTGAGCGCGACCTCGCGGATGGGCAGCATCGCAACCCGACGGGCAACCCGGCCTACTTCACGACGGCGTACTTCCACCACCCGGACGAGCTGCGCCAGGAGGTTGAGCGCGCGGGCCTGACGGTCGTCGAGATGGTGTCAATCGAGGGGCCGGGCGCATGGGCGCGTCCCTTTGCTGACTGGTGGGACGATCCGGCTGGGCGTGAGCAGCTGCTGGCAGCGGCTCGCGCCGTCGAGCACGAGCCGACGCTGATCGGCCTCAGCCCACATCTGATGGTCATCGCGCGACGACCAGAATCGTAGGCACACCGAGGAAGTAGATGACGACACGAATTGGTATCGCCGGAATCGGCGGCAGAATGGGACGAGAGATCGCCGCGGCCGCGCAGGCTGATAGCGTCATCACTCTCGTGGGTGGATTCGACCGGCCCGAGCGAACAGAAGAAGTCCGCGCGGCGCTCGGTCCGTCCGTGCGCGTGGTCGCTCGGATCGACGAGTTACTCCCGGAGATCGAGGTTCTCATCGATTTCACCACGCCGGAAGCGACCGTCGCTCACGCCCGCGCCTGCGCCCAGTCCGGCCGCCCGCTCGTCAGCGGAGTAACAGGCCTGACGGCGGAGCAGCTTGCGACGCTGCGCGAGGCGTCCGCCACGATTCCCGTGTTCTATGCCCGGAACATGAGCCTGGGGATCAGCGCCCTCCTGGCGGCGCTTCCGGCATTGGTCCGGTCGCTCCAGGGCTACGACATCGAAATCGTCGAGCAGCACCACCGCCACAAGACGGATGCGCCCTCCGGCACGGCGCTGGCGCTGGCGGAAGCGATCGCCGGCGCGCTCGGCGCCGACCTCTCCGCGCGGGCTTCGTACGGCCGGCACGGCCACGCGCCCAGGCGGCCTGGGGAGATCGGCATTCACGCGGTCCGCGCCGGCGGCAACGCCGGGGAGCACGTGGTGATCATCGCCGACGAAGGGGAAGAAATCCGCGTCTCGCACCGCGCCTATAGCCGGCGGACCTTCGCGCTCGGCGCCCTGCGCGCCGCGGCTTGGCTCCGGCAGCAGCCCCCTGGCTGGTACGGGATGGCTGATCTGATCGCCCACAGTTGACGCGTTCGGACGGCTGCCCTGGCGACCAGCCCAGAAGTCCTATATGAGAACCCATGACTATTGTCCGGTTGAGCGGACATCCGGGGGACCGTATAGTGAGTCTGGGTGATGGTCCGGGCAGCAACCCGGCCGCGCGTGGGTGGAATGGTCGCCCAGTCAGTCATGCCCATCCGACGTGCTCTCGATCGCCAGCTTCCAGCACCCGGACCGATTGCCAGACATCGGCGGCGGTTTGGGTTCTTAAGTTGGATCGGGGCACTGCAGGAGCGAAAGGAACCTCGATGACAGACACGGTCCGCGTTCTGATTGTCGCGAAAGAGCAGCTGACGCGGCGAGGCCTAGAGGCATGCCTGGAGTCTGAGCCGACGATCGAGATCGTAGGTTCCGCGGCCACCGCTGAAGAGGGCTACCGGCTGGCGGACCACCACCTGCCAGAGGTTGTCCTCATCGGGACGACGCTTCCTGACGCTCCGGGGCTGACGGCGGCGACGGAATTCCGCCGGCGTTTCCCTGCTATCGCAACGGTCGTCATCGCCGCCCAAGAGAGCGATGACGAGCTCTTCGCCGCGATCCGCGCCGGCGCGGCGGCCTACTGCGGCCAGGACATCGAAGAAGAGAAGCTCGTTCAGATCATCAAGCGGGCAGCTACTGGCGAGTACGTCATCAACGAGCAGCTCCTCGACAAGCCATATGTCGCGGCCCGCGTGCTCGAGCAGTTCCGCTCGGCAACGGTCAGCGATCTCGCCCCGACGAACGCGTTCGCGCCGCTGACGGAGCGGGAGCTGGAAATCCTGCGCAAGGTCAGCGATGGCTTGACCAACGCCGAGATCGGCTACGCGCTCGGCATCAGCGCGCAAACGGTCAAGAACCACGTCACCTCGATCCTGCGCAAGCTGGCCGTCAACGACCGGACGCAGGCGGTGGTGACGGCGCTCAAGCGCGGCTGGCTTTCGATCGACGACACGACGCCGGTTCGCAACGGCACTGGCGAGCGGCCGAGCACGCTTCCGGGCGATCGCCTCGGCCAGCGATAGAGCGCGATCGAGCTCCTTCAACTCTGAGTGCATCCAAAGGAGACGCGGCGACGGTCGGCTTGGCCGTCGCCGCGACGCGTCTGTTATGCGTGAGCTTGGCAGCAGCCGGTAACGTACTATTCCCCGCAAAATGAGTGCGACGTCGGAGCGAGGAGGCAAGGATGAGCGAAGAGAACGGGCAACCACCGACGCGGGGCACTGAAGAGATTGCCCGGCTGCTGAGCGAGGCGCAGGCGTTCATCCGCACGCTGCCGAGCGTCGAGCGGCGTATCGCGCTGATGGCCGCGCAGGGACGCCCCGCGTGGGAAATCGCGAACGAGATGCAGATGAGCGAGGCGGCCGTCTGGCGCGTCCTCGACGGCGTCCTCGCCCTCGTCACCGGCCGCAATCTCGCGCCGGTCGAAACCGGCGGTCTCGGCGCCGATACTGATCCGGGCGTGACGGGTGGCTATGGCGACACCGGCTTCGGCGCACTCGACACTGAGCCGCTGCCGGACAATACTGAACCGAAAGAGGGCTAATAAGGAACCCGCGCAACAGCAGGCTGCGAGCGTGCCGTTCGATCGGTACAATGCCGCCACCGGAACTCAACCGGCACGCCGCGCTCCGCAGCCGGTGCGCCGGATATGCCGCGGGCCCGCGTGCCTGTGAATTGAGGAGGGGAAAACGACGCCATGGTCTTGAGCAGCTACGTCGGTGCGACGGTCAAGCGCAAGGAAGACCCCCGGCTTATTACTGGGTCGTCAACCTATGTCGATGATCTGCAGCTCCCCGGAATGCTCCACCTCGCGTTCGTGCGCAGCACGCTGCCGCACGCGCTGATCAAGGGGATCGACGCCTCGGCGGCCCTGGAGATGCCTGGCGTTGTTGCCGTGGTCACGGCCGCCGACCTGAAGAAGGTGCTCAAGGACTTCTACGTCGACGCCACCGCGGGCGAGACCGGGGAGGATGCGCCGGAAGCGGCAGCCGCGGATGACAAGATCCCTGTGCCGAAGGTGCTGCCGCTCGCGGACAAGAAGGTTCGCTATGTCGGTGACCCGGTCGCGGCGGTCATCGCCGAGACGCGCGCGCAGGCGGAAGACGCCGTGCAATTCGTCGAGGTTGACTACGAGCCGCTGCCGGCGGTGTTCGACGCCGACGAGGCGAAGAAGCCAGGCGCGCCGCAGCTCTACGACGAGGTGCCGAACAACATCAGCGTCCGCGAGGCATCGGTTCACGGCGACGTTGACGCGGCACTTGCCAGTGCTCCCATCAAGGTCAAGGCGAAGATCCGCGCGCCGCGCTGCGCCCCCGCCGCGATGGAGCCGCGAGGCGTGGTCGCCGCGCCGGACCCGATCACCGGCGGCGTCACCTTCTGGAGCTCGACCCAGGCGCCGCACTGGAATCGCAATGCGGTGGCGGACGCCCTCGGCCTGAGCCAGAACCAGGTCCGCTGCATCGCGCCGGAGGTTGGCGGCGGCTTCGGCTCCAAGATCGGCGCCTATCCCGAGGACTTCGTCGTGACCGCTGCGGCAGTGCTGCTCAACCGGCCGGTGAAGTGGATCGAGTCTCGGAGCGAAAACTTCCTGGCGACCAACCACGGCCGCAATCAGTGGGGCGAGTTCGAGGTCGGCGCGGATAAGAACGGGAAGGTAACGGCGCTGCGCGCTCGCATCACCCTAGACTCCGGCGCGTACCCGAAGGCGCTGGACCTGGCATGGGCGACCTGGGTGATGGCGACCGGGCCGTACGAGATCCCGAATCTCGACTACATGGTCGAAGGCGTCTACACCAACACGGTCACCAACGGCGCCTATCGGGGAGCGGGACGGCCGGAAGCCGCCTACTACCTGGATCGGCTGATGGATCTCGTCGCCGATGAGGCTGGACTCGATCCCGCCGAGGTCCGCCGCGTCAACTTCATCCCGCCCGACAAGTTCCCGTACCGCACCCTCTCGGGCGAGACCTATGACAGCGGCGAATACGAGAAGGCGCTGAACAAGGCGCTCGAAGTGGCCGGCTACCAGGAACTGCGCCGCCAGCAGGAAGAGCTGCGCAAGCAGGGCCGCTACCTCGGTATCGGCATCTCCTCCTATGTCGAAATCTGCGGCTTCGGCCCGTTCGAGAGCTCGCACGTCCGCGTCGAGCCGAGCGGCGCCGTCACGATCATGACCGGCATCTCGCCGCATGGCCAGGGCTTGGAGACGACCTTCGCCCAGCTCGCCGCCGAATACCTTGGTGCGGACTTCGATCAGGTCGTCGTCCACCACGGCGATACCTACAACACACCGCAGGGCCACGGCACGATGGGCAGCCGCTCGCTGGCTGTCGGCGGTGCCGCCCTGGTGATGTCGCTGGAGAAGCTGCAGGAGAAGGCGAAGCGGATCGCCGCTCACATGCTCGAAGCCTCTGTCGAGGACATCGAGCTGGTCGAGGGCAAGTACCGCGTCAAGGGCGTCCCGACTCGCGGCGTCACCC
>CALGSZ010000089.1 GCA_937901745.1 uncultured Chloroflexota bacterium
GGTTGAAGAAACTCAGCGCTGGCGGCGAGATCCAGAAGCCGTCACGCGACTACGGCTCTTCCAGGCTGTCGCGGAGGATGTCCATGTGCTCCAGCGCCAGGCCGGTCCCGACGGCGACGCAGGAAAGCGGATCATCGGCGACATAGCAGGGGACGCCAGTGACCTCCATCAGCAACTCGGGCAGCTGCCGCAGCATCGCGCCACCGCCAGTCAGGATCATCCCCTTGTCAATGATGTCGGACGACAACTCCGGCGGCGTCTCTTCGAGGACGGCGCGGACCGCGCCGATGATCGCTTCCAGCGGCTCGGTGATCGCGTCGACGACTTCGTTGGCGTGGATCGTAATGGTTCGTGGCAGGCCGGCGACTTCATCTCGCCCGCGCACTTCCATCACGATGTCCTCGTCGACCGGCATCGCCGAGCCGATCGCGATCTTGACCTCCTCGGCCGTCCGCTCGCCGACGCGCAGGTTGTACTTGCGCTTGATGTAGTTGGCGATCGCCTCGTCGAAGCGGTTGCCGCCAACACGCAAGGATCGCGCGACAACGATGCCGTTGAGGGAGATGACGGCGACCTCAGTCGTGCCCCCGCCGATATCGATGATCATGTTGCCCGATGGATCGGCCACCGGCACGCGAGCGCCGATCGCCGCGGCGAGCGGCTCGCTAATGAGGTACGCCTTGCGGGCGCCGGCATTCAGCGCGGCGTCTCGCACCGCGCGACGCTCGACGCCGGTCACGCCAGCCGGGACGCAGATCATGACCTCGGGCCGGATCAGGGAGAATCGTCCGCAGCTCTTGTTGATGAAGTAGCGCAGCATCTCCTGCGTGACCACGTAGTCCGCGATCACGCCGTCACGCATCGGGCGAACGACCTCGATGGTCTCTCGCGGCTCGCGACCGAGCATGTTCCGAGCCTCGATGCCGACCGCCTTGACTTTCCCGTCTTTCGCGGAAATGGCGACGACGGACGGCTCGTTGATCACAATGCCGCGACCACGGACAAAGACGAGGACATTCGCCGTCCCCAGGTCAATGCCGATCTGTTTCGCCACCCCGTGGAACCCCGGTTCTCAGTGTTGCACGCACCAACGGGCCGCGGCTCGTCGCTTCGCAGTCCCGTGCGCTACGATGCCGATGCAGGTGCCCGGACACGAAACGCGGCCGTGCGTACTCGCCACGACCGCACGCCCATTTGGCTCCCGGTCGCCGATTGTACCATACGGTTATGACAACGCTGGGCCAATAACACTTCCAGGCGGGAGGCAGCAATGGACGGGGAGGACGGACTGAGCAACGCGCAGGTGACTGAACCCGCCGCCAATTCCACGACCGAGGGGCGACCAGCCAGTCGCAGCTCCAAGCGGCGCGCGGCAAAGCAGAACGCCGCGCGGCAGAACGGACGCAACCCCGAAAGCGATGATAGGAGCAAGCGCAAGTCACAGCCGGCGCAGCGCGCGACGATCGTCGGGTTCGGCGACGGGATCGAGCGAGCGATCTGCGCGCGCTTTCAGCCCGCCTTCGCCACCGGCTTCCCCGCCCATCACCGTACCGGCGTGGCGACGATCTCCCCGGTCATCGTCGATCGGCGCCCGACCGCCATCCTCCTCTGCAATAGCCTGCACGAAGGGCCTCATTTCTGGCCTAACGGCGATCCGGTGGACGACACCGAGGCGTAGCCCCAGCGCCAGAATGGCACGCCGGGCGGTGCGGCGAGCACGACGGTGGCGCAGATACGTATCGCTGCCGACGCGAGCAGCAGCGGCACCGTGCCGACCGCGCCGACCAGCAGCGAGGCGATCAGCGGTGAAAGGAATGAGCCGGTCCCTTGCGCCAGGTTCGTCCAGGCAAGAAGATTCGGCCGCTCTGCCTCGTGTTCGGCAAGCTCGATCGAGCGCAGGGTGAGACCCATCATGTGCGCTGGCCAGCAGGCAGACGCGATGATCTCGATTCCAAACCCGACCCAGTAGACCGGAACCACCGACCACAGCGCCGGCGCCAGCGATGCGCCCAGCCCGCCGAGGAGCAGGACGCGGCGCGCGCCGTGGTTGTCCCCTACCCTTCCCCAGAATCGCTGCGTCACCAGCCCTGTCACCGCGGCCACCACGGCGGCCGCCGGGAAGTAGGCTGTCGGGGCTCCGTGTTCATTGAGGATGTACGCCGGCAGAATCGGCCAGACTAAGCCGGCGCCGAACCAGAAGCCGAGGACACCGGTCAGGAAGCGCCGCGCCGGGCCGTCCGGAATCGCGCGGATCGAGCGGGGCGCTGGCACCGGCGGCTCCGGCGCGCGCGAGAAGAGCATGCGCACCTGCACCAGACTCGCCAGTCCCGCCACTGCCGCGATCGCATACGCCAGCGGCAAGATCTCCTCGCGAGAAGCGACCCGGAGGAGGATGGCAAGCATCAGCATGATGAACGCCGTCGCCGCCGTCGCCGCCGTCGCTCGCAGCGCCAGCCACCGCCCGCGCTCCTGCGACGACGCCAATCCCGTCCAGAATGACGTCCAGAGCGGCAACGCCAGCCCCTCGCCAGCGGCCCAAATCAGCGCCAGCGCGACGAGGAGCCAGACCGCGCCGCGCTCGGTGAGGGTCAGCACAAGCGGGAGGGCGATGAATACGAGCCGCGCGAGGAGCAGACATACGAGCGTCGCCCGGCGAACGCTGCCGAAGCGGGCGGCGATGCGCGGCCCGACCCAACCCGAGCCGAATCCAAAGAAGTACGCGCCGCTGTTGTAGACGCCGAGGGCGAACGCGCTCGCCCCCCGAGAGATGAGCAATGGGTTGATGAGACTGCTGTTGATGGAGGCGAGAACACCCGAGCAAGCCGCCTCGACTTGCACCAAACGCCGAACGTCTACAACCGGACCCCGCACAAAGCTTCCCCTTATCACACACACAACGGCCGTCCGGCATGGATCGGCCGACTCGCATTTTCCCACGCTCTAACGCTTCACGCCTCCGGCTCGTATCGCCGAAAGGTCGCATTCGACAGGCGACGGCTCATGAGTGAGTTCCTCGTGCGCTCGTACCTGAATGAAGCAAGAAATCACGCCGGCTCGGCTCGGCATGCTGAGCGTTCGCCTTAGTCGGGACGTTTGATGCGTTGTGACCGGGCGCGAAGTCAGATAGCCTACGATCGGGTGCTGTGCCCTCGTGTCGACATCTTTCTTCGCGAGTTGTGGTGAATGACGTGGCCGCGCCTTCGTGGACGCAAACCAAGTTGACCGCGCGGGCACCGGCCGTTGGACCGGGACGCCGCAGATGGCGCATGGCCGCGATCCTGGCTGGCTACGCCGCGGTCGTCCTGCTCATCAGCTTCGTCCTCCCCATCTCCGAGAACACGCGGGATTTGCTCGCGACTGCCGCCGCGGCGCTCGCCGCGACGATCGTGGTCGCTCCGGCGCTCTGGGCGGCGACCTTGATTGCCGACCGGGGTTCGCGCCGCTCGTGGCTCCTCATAGCGGCAGCAACAATCGCTCTTGCCGCGGCCGAGCTTCTCGCTGTTTTCTCAGCCGTTGCAAGCGACGATCGTCCAGCACCTTCGGGGATCTCCGCGTTGCTCGCCATCGGCGGCGCGCTCGGCCTCGCTGCCGTGGCCGCAGTACCTCTACCCGCGACATCGCGCGAGACGCGAGCGCGGTTCCTGATCGACGCGACGCTCGCGGCGGCGGCGTTCGTGCTCGGGTGGCTGGTTCTGGCAGCGCAGGCATCGAGCGCAGCAAACGCGAGCACGGGCATCTGGCTGATCGTCGCCATCTCCGCGCTCACTCCGCTCGCGGCAGCAGTCGGCAACGCGATGGTGGCAATTGCCACGGCGGCTGCTCGCCGACAGGAGGCAGCTCTCCTTGCAGCCGCGTGGCTGCTGGTGACGGCGGCGGCCGCTGGCGATGGCCTCGTACTACTCGACGAATCGCGAAGCACGGGCTCCTGGACCGACTGGCTCGTGCCAGCCGCGATGGCCGCATTGTCCATCGCCGCGATTCGCGCGATTCGCACTGTCGCTGAAGCGCACCCAGTCTCCGATTCGCCCGTCACGCCGGCGCTGGCCTTCCCCGGAGACCGCGGTGTGGTCGCCTCGGCCCTGCCGTATGTCGTGTTCGGCGCCGCGGTGGCGCTCGCCGTGCTGGTGCGGAGCCCGCGCGCCTTGACGCCCATCCTCGCCGGGATTGGGCTCAGCATCGCCGCGCTGATCGTCGCGCGGCAAATGCTCGGCGCGCGGCTCACCGAGCGCCTGACGACGATGCTCGAGGTCGCGCGGTCGGACCTCGAGCGGCAAGCTCGCATCGACCCGGTGACGGAGCTACCGAACCGGCGGGCCCTGATGGAGCGGCTGCAGGAAGAGGTCGAGCGCGCGGTGCGGTACACCGACCCCCTGAGCGTCTGCTTCATTGATCTCGACCGGTTCAAATCGGTCAACGACACTTACGGGCACGCGGCCGGCGATCTCGTCCTGCGGGAGGTCGGCGCCCTGCTTCGGCGCAGTGCGCGTACGGTCGACTTCGTCAGCCGGTACGGCGGCGAGGAGTTCGTCGTGCTTCTCCCCGAGACGTGGACCGTGGACGCCCTCGTCATGGCGGAGCGAGCGCGGCGCATGGTGCAGGCGCACCGCTTCGAGCTGCCGGACGGGACAACGCTGCGGCTATCCGTCAGCGCGGGCGTTGCCGGACTCCCCGAGCACGCCACCGAGGCGGCTTCGCTCCTCGACCGCGCCGACCGCGCACTCTACGCAGCGAAAGCCGCCGGACGTAATCGAGTCGCGCTCTTCGATCCCGAGACCGACACCGGGACGATCGTGGGCGACGACATCCCCTGACCGCCATCCCGGCGACTCCACCCGCTGCCGCGCACCTCTACCATTCATCTCATCGCCGAGATGATCGTCCCCAACAATTGAAAAACCGCGTGTGATTCGTTCTAACGACAAATATCGATCGTTACTGATGTAAGGTCGATAGACCAGCCGGTCAGCATAAGGCGATGTCTGGAGCGTGATCAGCTGGCTATCGGCATGCGCAACGCTCGCATTACGAGGAGGCAGACCATGACTGCAACCGCCGCTCCACCGCTCGCCAACTCTGCTGTCCAGGCATTCGCCGCCGCGCTGCGCGGGGAGCTCATCCAACAAAGTGACCCGACCTACGACGAGGCACGCACGATCTACAACGCGATGATCGATCGTCGGCCACGCCTCATCGCACGCTGCGCCGACGCGGGCGACGTCATCAGCACGGTCAACTTCGCCCGCGAGCACGGTCTCACCGCCGCCATTCGCAGCGGTGGACATCATGGCGCCGGTCTGAGCGTCGTCGACGATGGAATTGTCATTGATCTCTCGCTCATGCGGGGCGTCCGTGTCGATCCGGTCAACCAAACCGCGCTCGTCATGGCCGGCAGCAAGCTCGGCGACGTCGACCACGCGACGCACGCCTTCGGCATGGCCACGCCGAGCGGGATCATCTCCACCACCGGCGTCGGCGGCATCACGCTCGGCGGCGGGCTCGGCCACTTGACGCGCAAGTGCGGCCTCGCCATCGACAATCTGCTCGAAGCCGACGTGGTCCTCGCCGACGGCAGCTTCGTGACCGCGAACGAGCGGAATCATCCCGATCTCTTCTGGGCGCTTCGCGGAGGCGGCGGGAACTTCGGCGTCGTGACGTCGTTCCTCTTCCGGCTCCACCCGATCTCGACCGTCTACGCCGGGCCGATGCTGTGGCCGATCGAGCGAGCGGCTGACGTGCTGCGCTGGTATCGCGACTTCTTGCCGGCCGCGCCGGATGACCTGAACGGCTTCTTCGCCTTCCTCGTCGTGCCGCCGGCGGATCCCTTCCCACAGGAGCTGCAAGGCAAGCCAATGTGCGGAATCGTTTGGTGCTATGCCGGGCCGCAAGACCGCGCCGAGGCGACCTTCGCCCCGATCCGCGCCCAGTTCGGCGCGCCGGCGCTCGATTGGGTGGGCCCACTGCCGGTCCCGGCGCTGCAGAGCATGTTCGATGCCCTCTACCCGCCGGGAGACCAGTGGTATTGGAAGGCCGACTTCTTCGGCGAACTCACCGATGACGCGATCGCGCGCCACGTCGAGTTCGGCGCCAAGCTGCCGACCTGGAAGTCGACGATGCACTTGTACCCGATAGATGGCGCGGCAGGCCGGGTTCCGAAGGACGCTACAGCGTGGAACTACCGGGACGCCAAGTGGAACCAGGTCATCGTCGGCGTGAGCACGGACCCGGCTGATAAGCAGAAGCTGATCGAATGGGCTCGGGCCTATTGGTCGGCGCTACATCCGTACTCGTCCGGTGGCGGCTACGTCAACATGATGATGGACTCGACGGACGAGGGGCAGGGACGGATACAGGCGGCCTACGGCGACAACTTCGAACGGTTGGCGCGCGTCAAGGCCACCTATGATCCGACCAACTTCTTCCGGATGAACCAGAACATCGCGCCTCGGGCCTGAGGCAATCTCGACCGCGTGGAGTGGGAGCGTGCCGCGAGGAGCGCTCCCGCCTCACCGCGGACGGCCGGCCTCCACGAGCGCGAGATACGGTTCCAGCGTCTCTTGCGCAACGATGGCGCGGATGACAACCTCGTCGAGGACGGCCTCGAAGGGAGCCAGGCCGCGCTGAATCTCCGGCGCCTCTCCAAAGACCGCCGTCGCGATCGGCTCCACGCCCATTCGCGCGAAGTGAGCCGCGTAGGACGGAATGCGCGCGTACCGGCCAGCCTCGCTCTCCAATCTTGAACGCCCTTCCGGGAACGCGACGCGGACATAGGCGGAAACCTCCGGCGCTGGACGCCCCGCCTCCCGAGCGGCCACACGGGTCAGCTCGCCCGATGCCGCTGCCTGCTCCGGCGTCAGCCAATTGAGGAGCACGCCATCGGCAGCGCGCCCGCCGAGCGCGCACATGCGCGGGCCCAGCGCGCCGACGATGACCGGGCACGCGAGGCTGCCCTTGAGCTCGACCGCCGCCTGCTCAACCAACTCGACGGCGCCTTGTCGCACACCGCCGGAGCCGATTCCGACGACCAGGCGCTCCTGCGGCAACGACAACTCGCTCACCCGCGCGGCGATCGTCGCAGCCGGGATGCGGCTGACCGCGATCACGCCGACGCCGAGTCGAATCCGATTTGTTGCGCGTGCTGCGGCAGCGAGCGCGGCCAGTCCATCGCCGTCCGGCGTGTCGTTCACCCAGAACGTGCGGTAGCCGGCATCCTCGGCCGCCTTGGCGATCCGCTCGATGAGGGCGTGATCGAGTGCCCCTGCCACTCCGAATCCGCGCGCCACTACTCACCTCCCTTGGGTAGCTCGCCACATTGACTCACTGGAAGCCCAGCCCCAGCCGGCGCAGCGAGGCATGCCGGCCGCGCCCGATGATGAGATGATCGAGCACCTCGACATCAAGCAGTCGCCCGGCCTTGACCAGCTCGGCCGTCAGCGTGACGTCGGCGGCGGACGGCGTCGGATCCCCCGACGGATGGTTATGGACGACGACGACCGCGACGCCATTGAGGCGAATTGCTTCCCGAAAGATTTCGGCGATGCGCACTTGCGCCTGATTGACGCTCCCCTGGTAGATGGTGCGAATCGCGATCACCCGGTGCTTCGTGTCGAGCACGACGACTCGTAACTGCTCTTGGTCCAGCGCGGCCATCTCGATGCCGACGAGGTTGACAACGTCTTCTGGCGTGGTGATCTGCGGCCGCTGCTCAGGCCCCAGTGCCACGACGCGGCTCGCGATTTCGAGCGCCGCCTTGAGCTTGGCCGCCTTCGCCGGACCGAGACCGTGGATACTTGCCAGCTCCATGGCATCCAGCTTCATCAGTCCGAGCAGTCCACCGTGCTCTTGCAAGAGTCGCTGCGCCAGGACCGTGACGGGTTCCCCGGCCGTGCCCGTATTGAGCAGAATCGCGATAAGGTCGCTATTACTCAGTGAGGACGCACCACGCAGGAACAGGCGCTCCCGCGGCCGATCATCAGGCGAAAGCTCCTTGACCGAGAAATGCCGAACCATTCTCCGTCTCGCGCACTCCA
>CALGSZ010000090.1 GCA_937901745.1 uncultured Chloroflexota bacterium
CGAGACCCCGCCGTCTTCGAGCGGCGGCGACGAGCCGGTCGTGATCTTCTTCACGGACAACGGCAGAGGGATGGGTCACCTGACGCGTATGCTCGCGGTGACTCGGCGGGCATACGGTCGATTCCGGCCGTACTTTCTGACGTTGTCCCTCGGATATCAGGTGCTGCGGCGGCTCGCTGTGCCAGCCGAGTTCTTTCCCCCCTATCACCATCTGAACCTGAGCAAGGAGGAGTGGTCACCACTCCTCATGATGCGCATCACCGAGGCGGTCGTTGCGACAGGGGCACGCGCCATCGTGGTCGACCACGTGACCCCGCCAAGGGACTTCGCCCATCTCCGAAGGGAGCTGTCAGGCGTCGAGCTGATCTGGTCACGCAGGGGGTTGTGGCGACCGGGGACGAATCGGGGAGCCTTCGAACTGGAGAGCGCCTTCGATCAAGTCGTGGAGCCTGGCGACCTCGCCGCCCCTATCGATATCGGGGGCTCGACGATGCATCGGGCAGGAGTTCGGTCGATCGAGCCTGTTGTCTTGTGGAGGCGTGATCAAACGATCGACCGAACCGACGCCCGGCGAAAGCTCGGACTTCCTGAAAGCGGACGGGCGCTGCTATTGAATCTGAGCGCGCCCGACACCGAGTCTCTGGTGAGGCTGCTCACCAAGGTTCGCGATGTCGTCCAGAACGCTACCGGAGATGAGGCGATCCGTCTATTCGCTCCGCTGCACCCCCTTCACGACGCCACCTTGACTGCGGTCGAGGGAATCACATTCGCTCCGGTCTACCCCGTGGCTGACTTGCTGACTGCGTTCGACGGGGCCATCAGCACGGCCGGATACAACTCGTTCCACGAGTTGGTGGCCAGCGGTCTACCGGTCACGTTCATCGCCCATGCCCAGACGAACGTGGACGACCAGGAGCGGCGTGCTCGATTCGCCAGGCTGAGTGGTAGGGGTCATTGGGCCGAATCCGTGAGCGGGCCTGAGTTCGAAGAGGCGATACGTCGGATGCTACGGCCGGAAGAGCCCACTATTTCCCAACACGTTGCGCGTCTGCTCGGCGAGCCGAGAGGCGCAGACCAGTTCGCCGACCTCTTGGTCGAGTCCGTGGAGAAGCAAGCATCGGAGTTGGTCCCCGGTCATTCCGGGTCATGGACTGATAGAGTCGATCGTTCGATATCGACGAAGATCTCGGGAGGGGCAGAGGGCGTCGTGGTCGTCGACGCAAGAGGCCATTCGACTGACGATCTCACAGAGGCGGCTGAAGAGGCGCATTGGCTTCGTGAACGCGGGTATCCCCTGACCCCGATATTCGTGATCGAGAGCGCGTCAGCTCAGCCCCTGCTCAAACGGCGCTTCGCTTTCGAGTCGGTTCTGTCTGCCACTGAGTGGCAGCGGGTCGGTCCGCGATTCAGCTACGAGGAGTACGTGAGGCGCCGCCTGGACGCCGCAGTTGTTCGCTATGGCGCAGTTTCCGTGGCGGCTCCACAACCAGGGCGATCACTCGCTTCGAGCTTTGAAACGGCGAGATCCAGTGTTTCTACACTCTCGGCAGCCACGCGCCGATCCTTCCGTCTGCACCTTCCGGATCGCAGCGGGCAGCGAAGGTCACTGAGAATCGACCTCCCGTCGCAGCTCTATTTGCCGCGGCTTCTCGAACGAAACGGTCTAGCGGGATACGAAACCTCGTCGCTGGCGTGCTGGCTAGCGATCCTAGGACTCGAGCCTCCCGGGGCAGCGTTCGACATCGGCGCCAACGTCGGTCCTTACGCGTGGCTCGCAGCGGCCCTGTTCGATAGGCCAGTCGTTGCTTTTGAACCCGTACCCGAGTTGGCCGCGGCGGCCCGATCCGTCGCAGAATTGAACAGACTACGGATCGAGATCGAGACGCTGGCAATAGGGGAACGAGACGGTCGGGCCCGGCTTCACCTCTCGAACAAGACCGACTCGTCCCATTCGCTTCGCGAAGGTTTCCGACCCTCATCGCGCTCGATCGAAGTGGATCTGCGACGGATCGACACTTACGTAGAGGCAAACCCAGATCTCGTTCCCCATGCAATGAAGATCGACACAGAAACGACCGAGCCCGAAGTACTCAGGGGTGCGCGGCGAACGCTCGAAGCTCATCGTCCCTGGCTCATCGTCGAGGTACTGGCTAAGCGTTCAGAGGATGAGCTGACTCGAGTACTTGGGGAACTCGACTACCACTGGTACCGAATCGACGACGAACCACCCTTCGAACGGCGATACGAAATAGTCGGGGACCCTCACCATCGGCAGCTCAACTGGTTGTTCGCGCCCTCAGAGCCCACTACCGATTTCTGGGCCGAGCTAAAGAGCTGGCAGGAAGCGCTCCGATCTTGCGTTCCTCGCTAGCCGACACCCTGCGAATAGCCGATCTTCACTAAGTTTCTGGCTCTCGAGTCGATTGGACATTCCGTGAGTCTTCGAATTGGACCTCGAAAGGCATTGGGATTAGCCGCTCTCGTCGTTGTGGCCGCCGTCGCAATGGCCGTTTGGCGTGCGGTCGGAACCGATGGGCTTCTATTGATGGCGATCCTCACATCTGTGGGCGCTGCTCTGGCCGTCGCGTGGTTCATGCTCCAGGCTGAGCGTCGGACGATGCGGAGATTGGAGGAGATGCGTCAGCACTTCGCGAGGGGTCTCCAGGGCCTGACAACGCAGATCGAACAAGTCGGGAGCTCAACGAATGAGCTCGCTAGCCGGATCACATGGGACGGTGAGCGTGCGGACCGCTTCCTGACCGCTTTGGATGGGCGGCTGAGCCGTACGGAGCTGCTCCTAGAGATGATCGCCGACCGGCTCAAGTGACTTCGCCGACGCGCTCCTGGACCAAAGAAGCTGCACCGGGTGCAGGGGCTAGGCCCAAAGCCCATAGACTTACCGGCTCTGCAGCGTGATCGGCTTCGAACTCGGGGCGTGGGACCCACTTCGTGAATCGTCACGGAGCGTTCTTGCTGATCGGCAACCGGCCAATGAAGAAGGTCTGCGTCGTGATGTCGTCAGATGAGGCTTTGCGGGAGTCGAGTCCATGATTAGATCTCCAAGGGGTCCCAACGGCCCTTCTCTCTCCCTGCAACTTCCAACGGGCGCCGAGCGTTGGCGTCAGTGGCGAAAGAGCCTCCGGGAACAGATCCGACGACGCTGGCTCAGGCTCATGAAGCGTCTCGTACCGCTCGTTGATCGGTTGCCTCGAGGCCGGGGAATCGCTCTGCGACAGCTGAGCCGGCTTCCAGCTGGGTGGGTTGCCGCGGTTGCCCTGGCTGAGAAGCTACGCCGCAGATCACCCGAAGCTGCGATCAAGCAGGCACAAGCGGCCATTCGAAAGAATCCTTTCGTATGGCAAGGCCACGTTGAACATGTCCTTGCGTTGGAGGCGGCGGGAAGGTTCCGAGAGGCGGCGCTAGCTCGGGCTGCAGCCCTCGGGTACGTCGGTGCAGGAAGCCTCGCCGCATTGAAGAGGCGTTGGTTCGGAACCGCCAATCACACGGACCGAGAATCCATGATCCGCGCCTGTGCATCGGCGGTGAATGACGCCGGTCGACTCATCGGGATGGTTCTCGAGATGGGGGAAGGCGACGCCACGGCCAGGGCGATTCAACGTCTGATGAGAGCTCTCGGGCCCAACATTCTCCAAGGTCCAACGGGAATCGAGCGGTTCTTGCCCGTTGATGACGCTCTCGACATTGTCAGAGCTGCTCGGCAGATGGGAGCGGTCCGTGCCCCTCTGACAGTCCTCGAGAAGTATCGAGAACACGACGCCGTTCAAGATCAGCTAGCGGCAATACGGCAGGATCTAGATGCGCTGGAGGGTCGACTCCACTTGGAGTTCGCACAATCGGAGTCTTTCGTAAGCAGAAAGGGAACGTCTCTCTATCTTTTGCACAACTCTCTTCCATCTGCGTCAGGTGGCTACGCAACCAGAAGTCACGGATTACTGACAGGACTCAACAGCTTGGGCGTCGAAGCAGTGGCTGTGACGCGTCCCGGCTTTCCGCCCATGCGCCACGTATTCGATCAGGATCCCCACGCCCCTGCTTTGGACATTGTGGATGGAATTCGATATCACCGCCTCATCGGCGAGGTAACTAGCCAACCTCGGTCCGACCTTCAGGGGTTCGTCGACCTCTATAGTCGCATGCTGGCTCCTCTGGTCGGCCAGTACCGGCCGGCGGTTATCCATGGCGCATCGAACTGGTGGAATGGATTCGGCGCTATAGCAGCAGCTCGACGGTTCGATCTGCCCTGTATATACGAGATTCGTGGCCTTTGGGAAGTGACACGAGCGTCCCGAGTTCCTGGCTGGGAAAGTACCGAGCGGTTTGCAGTGGATGGTGCCTACGAGGCCGCGGCCGCTCGTCGTGCCGATCGCGTCCTGGTCATAACCGAAGCGCTCGGCGAAGAAATGGTTCGTAGGGGGGTGCCAGGGGAAAAGATTGTGGTCGTGCCTAACGCGGTGGATGTCCAAAGGTTTGGTGATCTAGAACGTGACGAGCAGCTTGCTGAGGAACTAGGTGTAGCCGACAAGGTCGTCATCGGATTCGCAGGCACATTCACCTTTTATGAAGGTCTCGACGACCTGCTCATAGTTGGCGCGGAGCTTCGGAAACTCGTTGACGAGCCTTTCTGTTTCCTGTTCGTTGGAGACGGCCCAGTGCGAGGCGAGTTGGAAATGCTTGCATACGAGCTTGGACTCGGCGACATAACCATCTTCACAGGGCGTGTACCTCATTCTGAGGTAGCTCGCTATCTGTCGATCGTCGACATTGCGCCGTTTCCGCGCAAACCGCTACCCGTTTGTGAGATGGTCTCACCGCTGAAGCCGTTGGAAGCGATGGCAAGTGGGATTTCAGTACTGGGATCGGATGTGGGGGCGCTCAAGGAGATGATCCCTGTTGGCGCCGGACTCACATTCCGTAAGGGAAGTATCAGCGACCTGATGGAGAAACTCAGGTTGCTCATCGAGGATCAGGGTCTTCGATCAGAATTGGGACACAATGCCCGTCGATGGGTGGCGACGCAGCGGAGCTGGCAGGTCGTTTCCCGCCTGGTGGCGGATGTGTATGCGGAGCTGACGTGAAAGAGCCTCTGATTCCGCTGAGGACATTCCTGCATCGTCCTCAGGGTGCGTACCCGCAGGGTGGGGAAGCGATTGTGCAAGCGCGTCTGTTTCAGCCGAGACGTGCTAGCCAGGCGGTTCGAGTTCAGACGCCTCTCGATTGGGAGACAGAAGCCGGGGGAGATCGCAACTTTCGAATGCAGTTGCACGGTTGGACGATGTTCCATCCGGTGATGAACGTATTCGATAGCTTGCGAGACAAGCGTGCGGCTGTCGACTATTTGCTCGAGGTCGCGGCGGATTGGTGGAGCCGTTATCGCTACGATCCTGATGACGTCGTCACTAGTCGCACCCCCGATAGTTACGCGTGGTATGACATGTCCGTCGGGTTTCGCGCCTTGGTTCTGGCGTTCTTCTCAAACCGGATTAGCTACTTCAGCATCGACTTGCTCGCTGAGGAACGGGAGCTACTGCGTGAGATTTGTATGAAGCATGTGCGGCATCTTCGGAATCCGAAGGTGCTTTATCCGAACAACCATGGCATTTTTCAAGTCCACGGCCTGCGGGCTTTGGCGGAAACCTGGGAATATCCCGACGATCAGCGGGATAGGCAATATGCCGAGGGAGCTATGGCATCGCTGATCACGCAGCAGTTCGACGCGACTGGCGTGCATCGGGAGCACTCGCCTCATTATCACATATTCGCTGTAAAGACGTTCGAGGACGTCGCTGCGTCCGGCTGGTATGACGACGTCGAGGGCTTTCGGGAGGTGCTGCAGTCTGCGCGGAGAGTGACTCCATGGTTGGTCGATCCGTGGAAGCGACCAGCCGCCGTCGGGGATTCGATAGCGACCGTGCAGGAAGATCTGGAG
>CALGSZ010000091.1 GCA_937901745.1 uncultured Chloroflexota bacterium
GTTCGTCGATCTCGGGGGGCGTGCCGTCGATCGTGTAGATGTACTCGGTCTGAGGCACCTTGTCGGTGGCATTGCCCCGGCCGGCCGCTTCGAGCGCCCCGAGGGCGCCGAGGACCATCTCGCCGTTGCACGCCGTGACGATGTTGAACTCGGCACCCGATTGAATGATGTCCTCCATCACGTTGGTGCCGCCTTCGCGGTCTCCCCCGCCGTCCGGACGAGAGACGATCTCGGCGTCGGAAGCGACGCTGAGGACGCCGTCGACGAAGCCCTGGACCCGCAGCTCCGAGCAGAGCGGCACGGTGGGGATGTCGATGGCGACCACCTTCGGTGTGTCGCCGAACGTCTCGATGACGAACTCAGCCGCGTTCACACCGCCTTCGTAGGCCGTCTCGTATTCGTTCAGTTCGAGGAAGGGCGTGGTGACTTCGTCGGCGGGCTTGATCGCCCACGTCGCGATCGGGATCCCCGCTTCCTGCGCCTGCTCGATCGGGCCGACTGCCGCCGCCGGGTCGACGGGCTGGAAGAGGATCCCGTCCACACCCGCCGCGATCAGGTCGGCGATCGCATCCGCCTGGACCTGGGCGTCGATCTGCCCGTCGATCGTCCGCACGGAGATGCCCATCTCGGCGGCGTACTCCTCCACATGGCGGGCGGGCGCCAGCTGCGACGGGTTGGAGCTATAGAGGATCTGGCCGATCTCCAGGCCTTCGGTGGTGAATTCTTCGCTCGGCGCCGATGCCGCCGTCGTCTCCGACGTATCCGGCGGAGTGGTGTCGGCAGTCGCCGTGGTGGTTTCCGTGGCACCACCGCCGCAAGCCACGACGATGAGGCTCAAAGTGGAGGCGAGGGCTGCCAACCGTCGCCGGGCTCTCGATCTCGATTGCACTGTTGCTCCCTTGCTTCGACCGCACCAGGCGACGCCGATTCAGCCCGCCAGATATTTGCTCACAATTAGGACCGTAATAGGGCTATGGTGAGCCCGTCAAGACTCGAGCAACGAGGAAACCCGATCCTGCCGCCGTTTATGATCGCCGATCGCGGCAAGTCCACCGGCTCCCGTTGCTCGCCTGAGCGGACCACCAAAGACTCGATGATCGGACTGATCGGCCCCCCGGATTCGATAGAGCGTTGCTTACGAGCAGCGCGGTCTCTGGGTGTCGAGGATCAACTGGTCCCCCGCGAGTACCACGAGCTAGACGAAGTCCCCGACCTCACGGCTGAGCTCGACCTGGCGTGCCCCGTCGTCCTGTTCACCGGCACCGTCCCTTACACGGTCACTCGCGGTTTGCGGGAATGGAAGGGCCACCACGAGTACATCGCTTACACCGCCGGCGACCTCTACCACGCTCTGATCCAGATCCTCGTTGACACGAACGGAGAGGCCCCACCGTTGAGCGTCGACAAGGTCGGCATCCCCGATGTAGAAGCGATGTTCGACGACATACCGTTTCCAGCGCCAGTGTTCGTGGAGGCACCGACGGACGACCAGATCGATGTGGACGCCATCGCCGCCTCCCATCTCGCCAACCTCGAGAGTGGTCGCGCTTCCGCCGCAGTCACCTGCCTCTCTGCCGTCCACGAACGGCTGTCCGCATCCGGTGCTCCCAGCCGCCGGATCCAGCACTCGATGCCGACGCTCAAGACGGCGATCTCGAGAGCGATCCTCCTGTCGCAGGTCTCGGTCACCGAGTCGACCCAGGTGGCGGTGGGGGCCATCGTCTTGGGCGACGAGCTAGACGAGCAGACCAGATCCCAGAGCCGGACGATCCTCTCCTCGTTCGCGGAGAAGCTCCGCGGCTCGTTCGTGCCCGCCAGCAACGACAGGTATTTCGTCTACACGACGCGAGGGGCGCTCGAGGACGCAGCCGACCGAGCCTCCTTGGGCCAGACATCCCCTTTCGACGAGTTGTCGGCCCTGAAAGGAAAGGTAAGGGTCTCTTTCGGCATCGGCTCATCCGTCGCGGCTGCCGAGGAACTCGCTCTCCGTGGCATCCCATACGCCGCTTCCAGTGGGCATCCCCTCATCTACGGCAACGACGGCAGCATCAGCATGATCGGGCTGGAGTCGAGCGGCGTCACACCCGACCGCGCTCTCCCCCAGATCGGGATCGGGCCGCTGTCCTTCCGACGCCTCAGTCGAGCACTCCACCAACTCGATGTGTCGCGGGTCACCGCCAACGACCTCGCCAACGCCTACGGCGTGACCGCCCGCTCGGCACGACGCATCCTGCGTCGTCTGAACTCGATCGGTGTGGCGATCGATGTCGACGAGACCTCCGGCGGGATGCGGGGGCGGCCGAAGACGATCTACAGGATCGACCTCGATCGCTTGCTGGAGCTCAGCCGGCCCAACAGCGCCGGCGACTCTTCCAAGGCCTGATCTGCGACCCGGCGAGCTCCCCGATGCCGTCGCCGCACGGCCGGCTGAGTGACCCGGACAACTTCCGAAGGCCGTCGCTCCTCTCACTGGCCATCCATCTCAGGAACATTCGGGAACGAACGACGTAAGTTCGTGCAGGAGGCGAGTCCGACGCGCTCCGACTCGTCCTCAATGCGCTCTAGCCCTTCCCACAAGTCACGAATTGTCCAGGAACTGGGTATCTATCCTCGCCTACCCCATGAGTCTCTTCCCATCAGGCACTCATCGCGCGGACATCAAATGCCTAAGCCACCTCAGGAACGCCCGTAGCTTCTCGAGGTCCGTCTCTGACAGCGGATCTGGGCTGAAATGCATGGTCTCGTTCCGGATCCGACGGACATCTCCTAGGGCCTCTAGAAACACCGTCCGGTCGGCTGTCCACCCGAGTCGCTCCCAGTTCGTCTTCCTCTCCAGTGCTCGAATCATCTCGCCTAGGGTCAAGTTCGCTGCTGACTCAACATCTCGATCTGGATCGTCCGGGTTTCGGAAGCCAGCAAGCTCCCGCGGCGAGAAGACGGAGTCGAGCGCTTTGCGTAACCACCGTTCGATCTCGCCAATCAGCACGAAAGGATTTGCGAGGTTGGCGAACTGAAGACTCAGATCTGCCATTGTGACGATGCCTGACAGGCTTCCGTCCACGGCCTGCACGAGAACGAAGCCCTTTTCCGCCACGATCGGCACCACGTCGAGAAGGTGTGCCGTGGACCTGACTAGATCTGCCTCGACGAGACAGTCGGAGACGCGGTCTGCGCTCGGATTCCTCAAATGCTCCTGAGCGATCGACTCCCAAGTGATCGCGCCCCGAACGGTGCGTGGTCCCGACAACACCGCGAGCTGTGAGTAGTCGTGTCGCATCATCACGCTTTGCGCGTGCACAAGTGTGTCGTCCATCAGCACCGATTCCACACCGCGGTTCGCGGATTCCAGTGACCCGACACTCAGGCTCACATCGTCTTCCCAGACCACGGGCGCGAGAACAGAGGCGCGTTCGTCAGTCTCCTCGTCGATGGGAACGAGTGTGACTAGTCCATCGATCCAAGTGTTGGCGAAGTCAGGGTCAGATCTGAGCCCAACCGCCTCCAGATCGTCGTGGATCTGTTGGTTGATCGCTGATCCGCGACGCGCGACGTTCCACTGACCGATCAGCTCTCGTACGGTGAGCTGCATGGGGTTTCCAGCTTCTGCCCGCTTGCGTGCTTCCGCCAAGAAATCCGGATCAGCCGTTCGCTTTGCGTACGACTCGTTGATTGCAGCGCTGAGAGCCTCGAGCCCTTCGTCGGGCGACATCTGCAAATACTGTCGCCCCACCTCCGTTATCTCCCAGAAACCCCGCTGCGCATTGTCGACCGCGCCTATTCGTTTCAACGCAGATCGGGCGAATCCCAGGCGTTCGCGGAGACGCGATTCGAGATCCGTGTGGTGGATATCCAGATCGAGGATCCGGATCGCTTCGTCATCCATGCGCCTGTAAGGCACGGCTTCTTCGAAGGCAGACAATGCTTGCAGAACGACGTAGTAGAGGTCCTCTATCTGGGGAAGCTTGTCCATCCTGCCCTCACCGAAGCTCCGAGACATTCGACTAGGCGGCGGCTAGAAGCTCTAATCGGCCTCGTCATTGCGACACCTGAGATATCGGCTCGTCGTCGACTGCGACCAGATAACCACCGTCTCGGCGCACCTTCCCGGAGTCGAGTAGGCGTCGGACGCTGTCATCGAGACCCTGGGAGATCTCCGGTCCACGCCTATGCCATCCGAAGAGACGAGCAACTGAGAAGGTCAGGTCGTCCTCCTCGATTCGGCGTGCATCCTGGATGAACCGGAGTAGAGCGAGATCTAGCTCCTCCCGAGCGACAAACTCGATCCTACGTATGCTTTCTGGATCTCCGGAGGGATAGCGAACTGGCGGGGTTCCCATCTGTGGCGGCCACAAGAACCTGTAGCGATCCAGCTTCACGGCTCCGCGGTCTGAGACTGCTAGAAGGGCTGATTCGAAGGAACTTCTGATTTGGTTGCCGGCGCGCCCGGCGCCCCAGGCCGTCCGTAGTCGACGGAGGGCGAGATCGATGTGGATCGGCCCCTCAACTGCAACTATTTGCTCGATCCCTTCCTCGAGGTAGCGACGAGCAGCCGGATCCGTCATGCTGTAGAAACTCCGCGCCCGAGGTTTGCAGACCACATATTCCTGCGCCCAGCCTGGGGGCTGTTCGAAGTCGAGCTCCTCGTACTGGACCTCGATCTTCGTCGCCGGATTGCGTCGGGATTTGTGATACTCGCCCCGCATCGCGCTCTCGATCGCTTCTCGAAGACGCGCTGCCTCATTGGCTCGATTCCGATACCAGGCAGTTCCCCATATTCGGTAGATTTGCCAACCGAGCCTTTCCAAAACCTGCTGTCGCAGTCGATCACGATCACGCGCAACCTTCGATGAGTGATACATCGCCCCATCGCACTCGATACCGAGTATGTATCGTCCCGGTCTCGCAGGGTCACGGACACCGATGTCGATTCGATAATCCGCTACACCCACTTGCGGCTGCGCTAGGAATCCCCAAGATGTGACGAGCCGAAGCACTTCTTCTTCGAACGGACTCTCGGCGTCGCGACGGTCGTCGGAGATGTCCAATGCGAGTGCGCTCATACCCCGCTCGGCGAACTCCAGATATCGATGCAGATGGCGCACGCCCATGCTGTTGGTGGGCTGGAAATCGGAAGCACGCAAAGACGAAACGACTTCGACTCGCCGACGAGCTCGGGTGATAGCAACGTTGAGTCGACGGTGGCCGCCCTCCTTATTGAGCGGGCCGAAGTTCATGGTGATCTTCCCCATTTCGTCAGGGCCGTAGCCGATCGAGAAGATCATGATGTCTCGCTCATCGCCTTGGACATTCTCGAGGTTTTTCACAAAGAACCCGCTGAGCCGATCCTCAGAAAAGAACCTGTCTAGGTCGGGTCGCTCGCGACGCTTCTGATCCAGGACGTACTCGATCGTGGCGGCCTGCGCTTCGGAAAATGCGACAACACCCAAGGAGAGATCCGGGTGTCGCTCCGCATGGAACAGCACTCGCTCTGCCACCTTTTCAGCCTCGATCGGGTTATCACGGGCTCCACCCCGGCGATATATACCATTCACGTAGAAGAACTCAATGCCGACGTCTTCCGCTTCATCCAGGGCTCCGGGAAAGGTGATGAGCCTGCCGTCGTAGAAGGAGTAGTTGGAGTAGGTGATCAAGGCCTCATGCTGGCTGCGGTAGTGCCAGCGCAGTGGTAGAGACTCGATACCTCCAGCTTTTGCAAGATCGAGAACTGACTCGAACTCGTCGATCTGCCCTTCTTCGTACTCGTCGCCGCCGTCCATCGACACGGCCTCGAAGAAGGTCGTAGGTGGCAGCTGTTGTTGATCGCCCGCGACTATCAGCTGACGCCCTCTGTAGATACAGTTCGCCGCGTCGGCCGGCTTCACCTGGGATGCTTCGTCGATGACCACCATGTCGAATCGAAGGCCGGGAGGGATGAACTGGCTCACCGAGAGCGGGCTCATCATGAAGCAAGGTTTGATCGCTTGTACCACCTCAGCCGTGGCAGCGATCAACTCCCGGACGGGCATATGCCTACGCTTCTTTTGGCCTTCTCGTTCGATGATTCCGGCCGCTCCCCGGTTCGTTTTGGGGCGCCGGTGATTGGCCGCTTCCATGACGACGCCCGCAGCTCGGTCGATGAACTTCTCATCCAAGTTTTTGAATTCCTCGACGAGGGCGTCGCGATCATCTGACCGGTACTTGGTCAAACGCGCATCCGATTCCATCACGGAATCGACCCAGGCGGCTAGGACCGCCCGCTCGATCGCCGGTACGACCTCCTGAGCATCGACGCGCAAATGAATGAGGTGTTCTGATGCCTCTCCGAGACCTAGTTCGGCCAAACGGTTGCGAGCTCGTGAGAAGGCCACCCAGTCGTCGATCTGCCCAATGGTGTCGGTCATGCGGCCCAGGAGCTCCTCCGAGTCGAGGAAACTCGATTCCAGTACCTGCACTAGTTCTCCGGCTCGGTCGCGCTCGAAGTGATCGAGCACAGCGTCACGGGCGGCAGTCCAGCTCTTCGCTGCGTCTTGCAGGGGTTCGGGCGCCATCTCACAACTGAGAAGACACTGCGCAGTGATAGGGTCGACCGGGGCGTCGATCGCATTCCGGAGCTTCTTGACCCATTCGAGATCAGAGGTGATTCGCTCCCAATCTGTATTGATGCCTATGTACGCCTCACCGAGGAGTGCCTTGTCCTGCTCCCAGTTAGAAGAGAGTGCCTGGTCCACCTCGTGCGCCTTAGCACGAGCCTCGAGGGCGGCACGCACAGCGCGGAGATGCATTGTTCGGCCGGCGAGTTCCTCGAGTCTCGCCGCTTCAGTCGCGAGGACCCGTATGTGAGGTGCACACTCGCGAAACCAGCTGGCGGCTTCGTCGATTGGAAGCGACAGCACAGACTGGGCCGACGGGACCAACTGTTGCGCAGATGCAACGAAATCGTTCTTGATGTTTTTCAGTTCTTCGGCGAGGGCTTTGAGATCGGGATCGGGCTCGCCGCCCAAGGCCAGCTGGTTCCGCAGGACGTCCGGCCTACGCAGTTCGCGGCCCGCCAGATTCAGGGCTTCACGAGCCACGTCGATAGCGTCGACGACAGCATCGAATGCCGTCTCAACGCCCCGGTAGTAGCTACCCAACTGGGCTGAGTGCTGGTCTTCGGCAGCCTTTAGTTCCTTGGCTAGCTGCTGCCATTCGATGGCCTGTGGGAGATTTTCTATGACGGCCTTGGTGGTCTTGCCGAGGAGGGTGTGCGCAGCGAGTTCTCTCTTGTCGGCGCGATAGGCACCGCCGAGCTTGCGAATTCCGCGATGGAGCGTCTCGAACCGGGCCCGCAATGACTCGAGATCGAGTTCCAGAACAGAAGGCTTGAAGAGGCCCGAGAGCGCCTCGGCCTTCTCACGGTAGGAATCGACCACGGCGCTGAGAACGTTGATGGCTTCGTCCAGCTTCGGAAGAGCGAACGTATCGAGCCAGTCGCCTTCGGGTCGATGCTTCGCTCCTATCAGATCGGCGAGCGTGACCAGGCGATCCACGACGTCGAGGGTCATCGCTCCGGGCTGCAAGCCGAGACCGTTCGCTAGTTCCCAAGCCATGGCTTCGATGCGCCCGAGGACCTCGGGCGCATTGCCGTAGAACGCGGACCGTTCGGACAACGAAGCAGCGTCCAGATCCCCGACGAGCTGCAAACCAGCCTTTTCAGTCAAGGACACCTCAGAATCGAAGACCCGTCGGTAGGCTCCGGCATCAATCGCCGGCCAGTCATTTCCTACGAGTTCGACGAGCTGACGGACGGCGTCTTGGCGGTCGCGAATCGCACCTTCGAGTTCGCGAACCCGCGCTTCGATGGGTTCCACCGCCTCACGCGAAAGCCACTCGGCCGGCACAGATCGGCGCGCTTGGAGGATTCGGAGGACCTCAACCAGGCGCAGCGCGTTTCGCGGTGAATCATTCCACCAAAGTTCGAGATGCTCAGCGACGGCTTTAGCGACGCGGCGGAGGTCCTCGAGCTTGGCTTTTGCCTCAGCCAGATTGCCCAGAACTGCTCGCTTGCCGGCGAAGGTGGCTGCGTGTGGATCCACGCCGCACCAGAAGAAATCCTCGCCCAATGAGACCGGAGCCCAGGCCCGGGCGAGATCCTCTGCAACGTCCAGAATCGCTTGAAATTTGTCGAGTTCAAGGCGCTGATCGATCGAGTTCGGCACAGGCACATCCGGAGCCCAGTCCAGTTGCAGTACGCGGCCGATCGCCTGATGGAGCGATCGCTGCAGAGGCTGTCGCGTTTCGTTCATCGCCTCGGCATATGCGGACAGCTCGCTCCGGTGGGAAGCCAACTTGTGCAGCTCGGCCGGCGACATACGAGGAAGCGGCTGGGGATGTTTCCGTAGCGATTCGTACAGAGCTCGCGCTACCTCCTTCCGAGTCGCCTTGTGGGAGTGGAGCTCCAGGAGGTAGTCACCCAGCCCTTTGTCGTCCAGGCGTGCCTTCACGACCTCCAGCGCGGCGATCTTCTCGCTGACGAATAGGACCGTCTTTCCGTCCCGGATCGCCTGGGCGATGATGTTGGCGATCGTCTGGCTCTTGCCTGTCCCTGGAGGGCCATCCATCACGAAGCTGTGGCCCTGACGAGCTGCCACCATGCATCGCCGTTGGCTGGCATCGGCGTCGAGTATGGTCGCCAGCTTCTCCGGAGGGTGCGTTTCGTCAAGCTCGTCCTCGGTCGGGGGATCGAAACCCAGGTCGGTGTCAGCGTCTGCTCCCAACGCCAGCGTCTGAATCAGGACGCTGTCGCAGATGAGGTCTTCGTTGTCCTTGAGGTCCTTGTACATGACCTCCTTGTGGAAGGAGAACACGTCGACGGCCATCTGCGGCTGGACCGACCACCCTTCGACGACGACATTTCGACGCACCTCGTCCAAATACGCGCCGACGTCGAGCTCATCGACCTCCCCGAGCGACGGTAGTGTGATACCGAAATCGGTCTCCAACTTGACCGCGAGCGCGGGGTTTACGACGGGCTCCTCGTTGGCGAAGACGAGATGGTGGCGATCGCGAGGGTTTGCCCGATCGAGTTTGACCGGTATGAGAACGAGCGGGCTTTCGACCCGTTCCTCGATCTCCGAGTCGATCCATTGGACGAACCCGGCCGCGAGGTAGAGAATCCAGATCCCCTTGTCCATCGCCTCCTGGATGGCGCGGCGCTCCAGAGTGCGAAGTGCGTTTTCTACCTCTCTCGCATCCGAGCGGTGTGTGACCAGCTCGCTCGGCCTTGGAGGCTGCACCTCGAGTGGATCAACACGCTTTTCGCCCGGTTTTGGCTGAGGCAGATCCGGAGGGAGATAAAACTCCCACGATCCTCTGTTCAGGAGCGTCTTCACGACCAAATCGAGGTCGGGTCGTTCGATCCGCAGAGATGCAGCAGCCGTTGGCCGGTAATACAACACACGGTCGCGCCGCGACAGGTTGATGAGATCGTCCCGCCATCGGCGCACTTGCGCTCTGACGCGGTCGAGGTTGGTCATGTTCCACGCTTCTCTGGGTACAGCGACGCGGAGACCGTACCGAAGGATACCGACATTTCGCCTAGGTCGTGAAGCCCATCTGCTCACGAGGTGTCAACACCGCTTCGACCTGTTACGACCTAGGCGACGAAGTGACAGCTGTACCTGTCTACAGGCTGGCTCGACGCGACCGCAGCGACGTAGAGGAGAAGCGAG
>CALGSZ010000092.1 GCA_937901745.1 uncultured Chloroflexota bacterium
AGACGGCAATCACGGACGGAAGGTTGTGCGTAACGTGCGGCGCCCTAACGGGACTAGTCTGAGTTCGGGGTCTGGACCAGGGCAGCTCTCGCGCCTGCGTGATCGCGCGTGGGGCCGCGGAGACCATGGAGCGACCATCGTCGAGATGGCCATGGTCCTTCCGATCCTCATCTTGATCATCGTCGGGATCACAGAGGTCGGCCTCTACTTCAAGGACTATCTGACGGTCACTTATGCGTCTCGAGAGGGTGTTCGGGTAGCAGCCTTCGCCGGGGACGCGATCGACGCGGATTGCCAGATACTGGTCGCGGTCGGTGAGTTCTTGGGTAACGCCAACCTGGAGAAGCTCGACCGAGTCGAGATCTACGTGGCGACACAGGACGGCCAACAGCTTCCAGGGAACACCAACACGGCTCGGCTGAAGGCTGGCGGCGACCCAACCGCATGCTCGGAACCGCCTCTCCCATCCGATGGCTGGACCCGCGTTACGAACTTGCCGGCTACTGCACGACAGGTCACAGCAGGTGGCGGAGTACGGCTGGACATCGTAGGAGTGCGCATCGTGCTGAAGCACGAGTGGGCGACCGGGTTCCCACCCTTCCAAGGCGAAGTCACCATCAACGAGACCACGATCATGCGCGTCGAGCCGGAGGCGTTCCAGATTGACTGAGCTCAAGTCTCTGCTGAATAGGTTGAAGAAGACATCGAGCCGGGAGCGCCGCAAGGAAAAGGGAGCCGCGCTGCCGCTGGTGGCCGGCATCCTTGCGACCCTCCTGGGTCTGTCGGCGTTTGCAGTCGATCTCGGCTGGATCTACCTCAACACGTCCCGGCTCCAGAGAGCCGCCGATGCAGCCGCCTTGGCCGGAGTGGTTCATCTGCCTGCGTTCCCGTCACGAGTGACCGAAGACGCGACTGCGGCTGCAACCGCCAATGGTTTCCCGCCTGACACCGGGCCGAACGGCCCGCTTTCGTGGCGGGCGCTCGACGACAACCGCCTGGAGGGGACCCTCACCACCGCCGTTGAGCCGTTCTTCCTCCGGGCTCTGGGCTTCGACCAGTTCACCGTGTCGCGTCGGGCGACAGCGGAGTACATCAAACCGGTTCCGATCGGAAGCCCGTTCACGTCGTTCGGCGACGGCACCGATCCGAACCAGAACTTCTGGGCCTCCATCTCCGGCCAGTACACGTCGAAGGTCAACGGCGATGCCTTCAACTCACGTTGTGACTGGTCATTCGATATGGGAACTTGCCTGGACAGTGACAACGCCAACGCCACCAAATGGGGCAGTAATCCGACGATCTACCCAGGCGACATCGATGCCGACTCGGACCCTTTCAATCCCACGTATCAGCGTGGTGGCGGGACGGAGGGGTACTACTTCGGCATCGACAAGACCACGAACGGGTCGACATCGATCGTACTCATCGATCCGTGGTTCCAGCGCCGTCAGAACAGCAACGGAAGCTGCAACCAGCAAAAGGCCACGGGCGACTGCGACCGCCTCGTCTGGGGTCCTCCGCCCGGAAACAACGCCAGCAGCACGAACGGTCCCAACACGACCTTCACACTGTTTGCCCCCGACTCGACGCCACTCGATCCCTACGACAACTCTGTCGAAGTCTGCACCAAGACGTACAACCGCAAGAGCCCAACCGACTCCAGCACGATCCAAGAGGACACGCTCTGCAGCATCGAAGGGCAAGGCCTGTATGTGCTCAGAGTGACAACGGACGGCGGCCACGGCAGCAACCAGTTCGGGATCAAGACCACCGGTGAACCAGCCAAGGTCTACGGCATCAACGACATCTCCATCTACGCCAACGCCGACAACGCAACCTTGTATCTGGCCGAGATTCTGCCGGTCCACGCCGGCAAGAAGCTGATTCTGGAGTTCTTCGATCCAGGAGAAGGCCAGGCCAACGCCACGATGACCATCCGCCCTGCCCCTCGCCCCAACGGGTCGGCCAACACCGGGGTCAAGTGCGAATGGATCGCCGAAGACACCGACGGGAACCAGATGAAATCTGGCTCGTCCTGCCAGCTAGAAACGACACTCGGCGGAGTCGCCCAGTTCAACAACTACTGGGTGCGAGTGACTGTGGACATCCCATCCACATACAACTGCAACCCGAATGCATCCAATCCGGCCAATGGCTGCTGGTGGCGGATGGACATGAACCTGAACACTCCACACGACCGCACCACCTGGACGGCTCGGGTGGTAGGAAACCCGATTCGTCTGGTCGCGAACGAATGAAGAGGTTCCGAGCTCTCGCGCAAGACAAGGGCGCCGCGCTCATCGAAACGGCGCTCGTCCTCGGGCTGCTGCTCATGATCGCCCTGGGCGCGTTCGAGTACGGGATGGCGTTCAGGGAATGGTTATCTGTCACCAACGCCACACGCGAAGGAGCGCGGCTCGCCGCGCAAGCAGGTGACTTCGTCAATCCTGCCAACCCCAACGACGACAATGCCGACTGTCTCATCCTCGAAGCGACAGCCGGTGCCCTCCGCTCCCTGGACGCCAGCCAGGTCGTCCGGGTCACGATCTTCGAGTCCGACGAATCGGGCACATTCACCGCCAACCAGCAACGCTATAGACCGGCGGTCAGCGGCGACAGCCCAGCCCTGCTCCGCTGCAATGGCGGATGGTTCTCCCTGGGCGGCAATTGGCCTCCCTCTGCGCGTGACAACGAAGGCAGTGTCCGGGACTGGATCGGGGTCAGACTCGAGTTCCGGCATGATTGGATCACTGGATTCCTGTGGTGGAACGGCTCCGTGACCTGGACGGACGACACCGTCATGCGGATGGAGCCAAACTACGACTTCTGAGCCGATTGAGGCGTAGCCCTCTATCCAGCCTGAGTCCCTGAAGTCCTCTCGGCGGACGCGCTAGATCGCACCTCCGGTCCGCAAGGTGCAGAGCTAACCTCAAGAGGTAGCGCAGTGGCTCGAGAGGGAACGGTGGATGGGGCGGGGCGAGACACGACAACAGAGATGTTTTCCGGCCGATGCGGGCGCGAGTGTCGTTGAGTTCGCCTTCCTCGTTCCCCTTCTGATCCTCCTCCTCTGCGGCATCATCGAAGTCGGGTGGTTGTTCACCCAGAACCTCGACGTCCGCCACGGAGCGGCGGAGATCGCCCGACTCGTCGCAGTCGGCGAGAAAGACCCGGGGAGGGCGTGCTCGCGCCTGGATGTCGCCTCCGGAAGCGTCACCGTCCTGGTGGATACTGGCGATGGCGAGGTCGGCGACGACGCCACCGTCACGGTGTCCATGCCCGCGGACACTCTGACAGGCGTCCTCGATTGGGCTTTCCCCGCCAGCATGACTCTCGAGCACACGGCCACCGCCCGACTCGAACAGGAGAACGACTGGGGAGTCGTCACCTTCTCATGCTGAGGCGGCCGATCGACAGCGAACGAGGCGCCACCGCCATCATCGTCGCCAGTGCGATGCTGGTCCTGTTGGGCTTCGCCGCTTTCGCCGTCGACATCAGTGCTGCCCGAAACGAGCAGCGACTCGATCAGAGCGCGGTCGACGCCGCCGTCCTCGCCGTCGGCGTCGAGTTCGTTCTCGGAGGCAGCGCCCAGGACGCCGTGGACGAGATCCTCGAGTACGTCGACACCAATCTCGTCCAACCGGTGCCCAAGAGCGACTGGGCCTCGTGTGCCGACGATCAGCCTCTCGACGAGACGGCTGCTGACCTGGGTCTCGACCCCCCGACGCGCTGCATCAGCTTCGGCCACGAGACGACTCGTCGTTTCGCTCGACTGCGTGTGAGGCTCCCCGATCGTGAGACCCAGACGACCTTCGGTCGGGTTCTCGGCGTCGAGGCTCTGGAGACGTCGGCGGTAGCCGAGATCGAGATCGCTCCCACACTGGAAGTCGATCTGTTCCCGGCGGGTCTGCCTGCCGACACCGAGAGTGGAGACACGGTGTGTTTGCCCACCGCGACCGAACCGTCGGCCGATCCGGCCGAGCACTGTCCGTCTGTGTCCGACATCGCCCTTGCTTTCGACCCCGGTGGGTGCAACGCGGCTTCGATCACCGACGCCATGAGAGACGGGTTCACCCAGGTCCTCGGCCGGTATGCGGGAGACGAACGGTTCCTCTGTGGGCCCAACCAGGAGCCCTTCGAGAACACCGTGGTCGGACTCACGGAGTTCTCGGTGTCCTCGCTCGAGGAAGGGCTGGTCGAGGGCCGCCTCCGGGCTCCGGGAAACGGCGCAGTCGTCGCCGGCGACCCGATCGACAACACCCCGCTGTGGACGTTCATCAGCCCGTCCATCGCCACGGGACCGTGCTTCGATGCGCGGAGCGGCCCCGAGTCGATCGACGATCCGGCACAGGTCCCGGCTCTCGAGGCCGCGCGGGCCGACATGCGAGCCTGCCTGGCCAACCCGCCGAGCGAGCTGTTCACCCCGACGATCTACGAGAGCCCCAGGCTGGTGCTGGTGCCGCTCCTCGACGGAGATGGCCACATCCTTGGGTTCGCCCCCGCCTACCTCGACTCGATCTGGACCCGCTTCGACCCTGCCACGGACACGTGCGATCCGGTGTTCGACATGGACGAGGCCGAAGGCTGGTGCCGCCACGACCCTGGACGGCGAGGTACCAGCAGCCAGAAAGCAACCTCAGCCAGCCTCATCGTGTTGTCCTGCGACGCTCTCCCCAAAACCGGCATCCTCGGGGCCGAGAAGTGCAAGACGGTGACCGACGGTAGTGGCCGAGAGTTCACGGTCTTTTTCGACTTTGCCCTGAGCGGCTGAGGCCGTAGCCAATCGGGACCATAGTCCCGTAGCGAAACCTTCTCTGGCATCGATCATGACGGTGTAAGGCATCCGATCGGGAGGCGTCAGGAAATCTGCCTAGCGGCTGGGTGGGGCACTTTGCATCCGCTTGCTTCAGCTGTCTCATCCCAACGCGCGGTGGCAGACCCGGCTTCCAGGAGTTCAGCCGTGGGTCGACCGAACCATTCGACGAAGAACCGAGTAACAACCCGGCTCGGCCGGAGACCTAGGTGCGAGATGAAAGGGTCCGGATCTAGGCGGTCAACCGCGCCCGAACGCGGGGCGACGGTGGTGGAGTTCGCGGTCGTCGCGCCGCTCTTGTTCTTGTTGTTGTTCGGCGTGATCGAGATCGGTCGCCTCATCGCCACCTACACCAGCGTCTCGGCTGCCGCCAGGGAAGGGGCGAGGTACGCCGTGGCCGTTAGCGAAAGCCCTTTCACGCCAGGGGTGCCCCGCTACGCCGACTGCGCTGGCATCAAGGAAGCAGCGAAAGCCAAGTCAGTCCTCGTCGACCTCGACGATTCCGACATTTTCATCGGTTGGGATACCGGGCCCGACGCGCCCTCGATGTTCCATACGTGTGATGCCGGCAACCCCGCTACAGACACCGTCACTTCAGGCCACCGGGTGATCGTCCGCGTGTCCACCGAGTTCTCATCACCGATTCCGCTCATCTCCAACATCCTCGGGACGCTGAATGTGGAATCGGAGCAGAAGCGCACAGTCTTCAAAGGGGTCGTTGGTGGGTGATCGACGGTTCAGCGACCGAGGTGCAGCCGCGGTCGAGATGGCCATTGCCACCATCCTCTTGGTCCTTCTCTCCTGTGGCATCGCCGACCTCGGTCGGGCGCTCTTCACCTACGTCAGCCTTCAGGACGCCGCACAAGAAGGGGCGATCTACGGATCCTTCGAGCCCTCGGACGCCACGGCGATCGCAGAGCGTGTCGTGGAGTCGGTCGACTATCCGAAGCTGGACCCATCGAACGTAGCGGTCACGTGTCCCGCCGGCTCCCCAACCGGCGGCAAAGAGATCGCCATCACCGTTACTCACACTGTCGATCTGATCACTCCCATCGTCGGACAAATGCTCGGCGGTTCGATCGACCTATCACGCACGTTCATCGGCGAGGTGTTCATCGGAGAGTGCCTCACCTAATGAGAAAGGTCGGAATGCGCGATAGACACGACAAGGGAGCAGTCCTGATCACCATTGCGATCTGCCTCTTCCTCCTGATGGGGATTGCGGCACTCGCGATCGACGGCGGGGTTGCCTACAACGAACGCCGGTCGACTCAAGGAGCGGCCGACCACGCCGCACTCGCCGCAGCCTGGGCCGCCTGCAACGCAAAAGGTGAGGCGGCGGCCGTGGAAGCCGGCCGTCAGGCCGCGGCCAATAACGGCTACGACGACTCCGATCCGGAGATCGAAGTCACAGTTCGCAGACTCGGTGGATCCCAAGCGAAATACGAAGCAGTGATCCGCTCAACGAACCAAACCGAGTTTGGCGCCTCCATTGGGGCGGAGTCGGTGTCTGTTGAATCGAGAGCCGTTGCGGACTGCCGTAAGAAAGCGTGGGGCGGCGGATACGCACTATTTGCGGATGGCCCTCCCTCTTGCACAACCATGGAGCTGGACTTCAACGGTAAGAAGATCCAGGTTCACGGCCTTGTACACAGCAACGGAGACCTGAACATCAACGGCAACACGGCCGACAAATCGATATTCCACGACCTTGTAACCTACGTAGGGACCTCAAAAATCAAAGGCGCCGACTTTCCGGGCCCCGATCCCGAGAAGAAAGACCCTCAGCCTGAACCTCATCAGATTGACTTCACGCAATTCGAGCCGGCTCAGAATAGCGGGCAACCAGATTACTACTTGTTCGATGTTATGAAAGATAAGGATCTAGATCCTTATCGCGACGGTGCAGGCCGCATAAATCACTCAGGCGTCTTCTTTGCGCGAACCCAGATCCAGAACATCTACGTCGAAATGGCGCCTGGACACCGGGCGACTTTTGTGTCACCAGGGCCAATCGCCATTCAGCCGGGTTCGGAGGTCTTGGCTTACCATTCCAGCGGCGTGGCCGTCTACTCCAACTATCGCGACCCTGCGTCGTGCGCGAACCAGGCAATTCACTGGAGAGGCGCTGCGCGCTTCGAAGGCCTGGTCTATGCACCTCGCGGCCTCATAACCTTTTCCATGAGCTCAGGAGCCACGAGCGACGGAGCCATCGTTGGGTTCGGGATAGAGCTGTCCGGCTCGGACTATGTCATCCAGTGGAAGGATGTAACAGGCGGTAACCCGGAGTTCGAACTCGAGTTCGAGGAGTAGGCCTGCCGGACGACCAGTAGCCTTACGGCATGACACTGCCACCTCGCGTCATGCCCGCCATCCTCACCCCGTTCGACGAGCGCGGGGAGCTA
>CALGSZ010000093.1 GCA_937901745.1 uncultured Chloroflexota bacterium
CGCGGGGTGGAGCAGTCCGGTAGCTCGTCGGGCTCATAACCCGAAGGTCGCAGGTTCAAATCCTGCCCCCGCCACCAACGAAACACCAGGTCAGAGGCCCTTTCCGAGAACTCGGAGAGGGCCTCTCTGGCGTCTCAGGGGCCGGATGTCTAACCATTTCTCTAACCACGGGCCTGGAACACGGTCTGGGAGACGCGCCGGTGCCAACCCACCGACGCCTCGTGCGCCTGATCGGGGGGCCGACCGGCGCTGCGCTCCCCACGCGCAGCGGCCTCGACCCGAGCGCCTAGATGTCCTCCTCGACCTCAGCAGTTGCGCCCGCTTGGTCGGCCTTGGCGATCAGTTCGCTTGTGGCACCCAACACAGCGGAGACGTCGACCTTGAGTCCGAGCATGGCGGCGCTCTGCGCGGCTGGCTTGCTGGGATCGGTAAGCGTCGCCAGCTCACGGATCAGCTTCCAGAGGCTCTCGCGGGTAGCCGGATTGGAGAGTGACCCGTAGCGAACGGAAACGGTCGTCCGCTCGTAGACATCCTCACCGGTTGTTGACGTCGTTTCCGGTTCGACCTCCACGGACGTGTCGGGAGTACGCGCGACGGCCTCCCCGCCATCCTCGTCGGCCTCTGGTACTTCCGCGGGGCGGCGCGTGAGCACCTGCTGCATTGAGGCGGTCTGGATCTGGCTCGGACTCGTGAGGACGATCTCGCCACCGTCGCTGTCGACGACCATCCAACCCCCGCTGGTCACTAGCTCGTAGACGGCCCGTCTCAGCTGGTCGTCGGTCGCGATCAACGGCCAGATCGGGTTGCTGTAAGGCTGCTGAAAGAGCTCTTTGGGGGTCAACGGCCGGTCGAACTGGTCAAGCAGCGCCTCGATGAACACGGCGCCGAGCCCGTTAGGAGGGGCTGCTCGATTCTGAGCCACCAGACCCGCCCACACGCTGTCGCCTGCGAGGGTGGTGTCTGACTCGGCGACGGTCTTGTACTCGACGACGAGCCCGCTGGCGTTGCGGGAGACGAACGCAAATGTCTCGAAGGCGCGCCTCGTGTCGACCTTCAACTTCGCGAGCGCAGCGTCCCGCCGGTTGACGGCCTCGCTGTACTCGTCCTCCTCGGGGCGCAGTTGGGCGACGACTTGCTCCCAAGCGAGATGGTCCTTGGCTGAGTTACGCGCCTTGGCGATGCGCGATGTGTTGGCGCTGGCGACGACGAGCGAGGACGCGTATGTCGCGGTTCGCCCGGGCTTGACGCCGAACACGATGTCAAGGTCCGCGCGCGTCGGACGATCCTGGCCGTTGCCGAGCGTCCAATGACGCGGGTCGAGAACAGCGAGCTTGTTTTCCGTCGAGTCCAGATCCTTGAATGCCTCGACCAAGCTTGTCGCCGGTTCGACGAATCGTTGGAGCGTGAACTTGCCCTTGGCCGCGAGCTGCTGCGCCGTCTTCCAGACGTGGTCGAGTGCGGCGTCGTTACTGATCGTCGCGAGCGCTGAGCCGTGGTACATGTTCAGCGTCTGCTTGATCGTCAGGTAGAAGCGGTCCTTTCCTCGCTGTCGCGTCACGTGCTCGAGGGTCCAAAGCCCGCCGTCGTTGGGGCCGGCCACAACGGCGTTGAAGACCTCCTCGCATCCCGTGAACGGGACGCCCGCGCCGAAGAGTGCGGCGAGGAGTTCAGGCTTTGTTGCGCCACGATCGCCGCGCGGCCGGCTGACAAGGCTGTACGCGAAGCATGCTGATGCCATTCGCACGGCAGGGTGCGGCTGACTCGTGTCGACGCCTGCCGCGGTGAGTCGGGCGTCGAGCGCGACAGCGTTGCCTCCGCCGGAGCTGTTGATGACGTCGTCGGTTGCGACGGCCCTGTAGCCCTGGATGGCGCGATCGTTGCCGGCAAGCACGCCAGACGACAGAAGCGACTCGAGAGCCTCGGTGCCGAGCGGGATGTCTCCTACTCCGATTAGGTCGGGAGCCCACCGGCCAGCTGCTGCCTGATCGACCCAGTGCAGCGCAGTGCGCGCAAAGATCTTGACGGTAGAACGCACGCGCTGGAAAGCCTGGACAACGGTCCATTCCTTCGCCGCCAGCGAGAAGAGATCTGGGTGGAACGGATAGGTCTCTACGATCCGATCCGGAAGTGTCGCGAGTTCGTGGCCAGCGCCAAGCTGGTCGAAGACCTCGGTCTCCCACGGGCTTCTCGCTGCCTCGGCTGCGAGCAGCACGCCGAGCTTCCGAGCGCCCGCTTCGAACGGGGCGTTATCGAAGAGCCGCCGACGAATAATCTGAGCGAAGTCGGCCGGCTCCGTGACCGCCACGGTCTCGCCGTTGCGCTGCAGGCGCGGCGCAAGGTAGTCGCGTAGGCCCTCTGCTGCTGGGTGATAGCCCGCTTCGTCCTCCTCGCTCTTGATCATCACCAGCACGAGTGCAACGTTCGGCTGGTCATCGACGGCGTCCGTCAGGGCGTTGAGGAAAATTTGCTCCCCTGGCAGCCCGCCGATCTGCGATTGGTCAGTCAGGGCCATCGCGTAGTCCATCAGCTCGTCGACCAAAACCAGAACCGGTCGATCGAGCTCGGCGAATGCTTCCTGCAGGGTTGCCTTGTTGGCGCCTCGATCGAGGTAGTGCTGGTACCGACCCGAGCGGTCGGCGTGCCCGTCGAAGAGTGACCAAATGA
>CALGSZ010000094.1 GCA_937901745.1 uncultured Chloroflexota bacterium
GGCGAAAGCTCCTTGACCGAGAAATGCCGAACCATTCTCCGTCTCGCGCACTCCATGCACCGCGCTGTTGTCAAGCGGCGCGTATCGTACCGCACTATCTCAAAGCAGCGCGGGAATAAATCCCCGCGCTCACCCGATACGCCGGTTGAAACCGGCTGAGTTGTGTCATGTCTCGGTATGACATGCAGCAAACGCCCGGCAGGATAAGGAAGGCCCATTCCATAGCCTGCTATCGCAGGCTTATCGCCTTGAGCGGCGGAGCTTTAGCTCCGCGCTCACTCACATCCCCCCACACCTTTCACAGTCTTTTCGCATCATAAACAATCAGCATAAGTCATAATTGGATGGTTGGGCTCCCTTACAGGACGGTTCCATATCATAGGCACCATCAGATTGGCTGAGAGGAATGACTCCATGCCCTACTGGCGCCTCTTGTACCACGTCGTGTGGGGAACGAAAAACGACCACGCCCTCCTCGACGAAGACGATGTCGCGATAATTGAGCGGTCCGTCCGCACAACCTTGCGCTCACTCGGAGCCATACCACACGCCATCGGCGTCATGCCCGATCACGTCCACGTCGCCGTATCCATTCCCCCGCGTGTTGCCCTCAGTGAGGCTGTGGGGCGGATGAAGGGCGCCTTGGCTCACGCCTTGAATCACAATCCGTCGCGCCCACGGGAGATCCGACTCGTTTGGCAGGCGGAGTACGGCGTGCTCTCCTTCGGAGAACGCGCCCTCCCCGACGTCATCGCCTACGTCCGCAACCAGCGAGACCGCCACGCGAGGCAGCGACTCTGGTCATCGCTCGAGCGCATGAACGCGGCCGCAACGCCAGGCGGCTCCATGCCCGCTGACTGAGTTGCCACGGGCCGTGACGCTACCCTGGCAAACTCGACACGCCTCCGGCCACGCTCCTCCGTGGAAGGTGGCGTACGGTGGAGGCTCAGCCTGGCCAGCAAGGATCCCAGCGCCTATCTCATCCCGCGTCGTGACGATCTCTTCACACGACCTTCATCGTCTCCTACTGGGCGAACTCGGCGAATCGGCTCGTCCGGACCGTGGCGGGCGTCCCGACGACCCGGTTGCCAGACGGAGTGCGCATGCCGAGCCGAGGCGCGTTCGAGGCCTGGCTCAACTTCAACCCCCATCGGGTCATGCTGGCGGACGACGCGACCCTCGCGCCGGTTATCTTCACCATCTACCCGCGCTGACGAGCGCCCCGTCACCCGTGATGAGCCGCGACCGGCTGCGCAGCGGTTCATCGGCGTCTTGACAAGGATGCCTCCCGCCTCCTAGCCTACGCATAATTCCGACTAATAAGGTCGGATATATGGCAACGTGACGAGCAGAGAGGAGGAGGCATGGGAGCGGCGCCTTCTGTTGTCCGCGACGATCCCGCTGCGCACGCGATCCTGCGCGCGGCGCACGAGCGGGCCTATCGGTTTCCGACGACCTTCGAAGGTTTTACCGCGGCGTTTACCTACGCCGATGAGACGCAATCGGCGCGCGGCAGCGTGGAGGTGCGCTCGCCACGAGCGATCGCGCTCCATGCGCCGGAGGCGCCAGAGCCAGTGCGCGAGTGGATCACGCGGGAGCTCGGCTCGATGGCTGGGCACCGCTGGCCGCGCGCCTATGACGATGCGGACGGCCGGTGGACGCTCAGCTTGGCAAGCCAGGATCACTGGGGCCACGTCATACAAGTCCACGACGATCCGTTCGCATCGTCCTATCGCGTGCGTGATGGCCGCATCCTTCAGGTCTCCCGCCGCACCGATCCCGTTCAGTTCAGCATTCTGCTGCTCAGCCACACCGCCGCTCCCGATGGCCGTCTGCTGCCAGCGACATTCGTCGTCGCCTACTGGTACCACGAGCAGGAGCGGCTCATTCGCGTCGAGGCCTACGCGGACGCGTATGTTGAGGTAGAGGGAACGCTTCTGCCGAGTCGGCGCGAGGTGACGACGACGGACGATCGAGGCGTCACCCGCCGCGAGCTCGTGCTCACCGAGCACCGATTGTTAGCCTGATCGGCGAGGCAGGTCGCTCTCGGCGGTGCGGAGTCAGAGCGAAGCGAAAGGAGCGCGCCATGCGATAGCCGCCAAGCACGGGGCGGGGGCCGGCATGGCCAGCCCCCAGGACGACGCAAGCGACGTTCATCGCCGGCGGTCCGCGGCACCGGACATCCGGCTCACAGGCGGTTCCGCCAGACGCCGCCGCGCCAGGAATGAGTATACCCCTCGCGCGGCTGGCGCAACCGAACGGAGGTTGAAATGCGGTCGCGCGATCTGATCGCCCTTGTTGCGCTCTGCGCTCTGCTGCTGGTCGGCATGCGGCCGGCGCTCGCCGCTCAGGGTGACGCCACCCCAGCGCCCGCCACGCCGCAACCGCGCCTGCCTGTCACGGTCACCGATGTCTCCGGCGCTCGGGTCACCGTGCAGGACATCAGCCGAATCGTCCCGCTCAACCCAGACGTGACGGAGATCATCTGGGCGCTGGGCCTTGGAGATCGCGTCGTCGCGGTCGATACCAGCGCCTCTTACCCACCAGAGGTGCAGCAGCTGCCGAAGATTGGCTATCAACGGCAGCTCTCCGCGGAGGGCATTCTCTCACTCAACCCAACCCTCATCATTGGCACCGAAGCAGCTGGTCCGCCGGAGGTCATTGCCCAGCTCCGCGACAGCGGCACGCCGGTGGTGATCATCTCAGACCCGGTCGATCTCCAGGCGCCTATCGTCAAGACACGCGCGGTCGCTGAGGCGCTTGGCGTCGCAGAGGCAGGGGAGCAGCTGGCGGAGCGGATCGCTAGCGAGATCGCGTCGGCGCAGGCAGCGGCGGCAGAGGCTGCGTCGCGGCCACGCGTCGTCTTTCTCTATGTCCGTGGCACGGCGACCCAGATGATCGGCGGAGCCGGCACCAGCGCCGACGCTATGATCGTCGCCGCCGGCGGCATCAACGCGGCTGCCGAAGCAGGCATCGTCGGGTACAAGCCGCTGACTGCCGAAGCGCTCGCGGCGGCTTCTCCCGACGTGCTGCTCCTCCTCTCGGCTGGTCTAGAGTCAGTCGGCGGCATCGACGGACTGCTGCAGATTCCTGGCGTGGCGCAGACGTCGGCAGGGCAGCAGCAACGCGTCCTTGCCTACGACGACCTCTACCTGCTCGGCATGGGCCCGCGGACCGGTCAAGCCCTGCGTGACCTCGTCCATGGCCTCCACCCCGAGCTGGCCCCAGCTAGCCCGGTGGCGTCTCCCGCGGCGGGAGCCTGAGCGATGGGAACCGTGCTGAGCCGCGCCTTCACTGCCCGCCGCGCGCCTGCCACGGGCGGCCGACTGGTGACTCCCGCGCTGCTCTTTCCTGGGCTCGTGGCGCTCCTCGGTCTTGCAATCCTCCTCAATCTGGGCTTGGGCGCGATGGAGATTCGCCCAGCGCAGGCAATCGCGATCATCGCGGATCGGCTCGGAATCCCGCTCAGCACGGACTTCACACCGCAGCAGGCCTCCGTGCTCTGGGCGATTCGTCTGCCGCGCGTCGCGCTTGCGGCGCTCGTGGGCGCGGCGCTCGCCCTTTCGGGCGCAACGCTTCAGGGCGTCTTCCGCAATCCCTTAGCCGATCCCGGTCTGATCGGCGTCTCGAGCGGAGCCGCGCTCGGCGCCGTCGCGACCATCCTTGTCGGATTGGCTCCGTTTGGGTTGGCTACCCTGCCGATCGCCGCCTTTCTCGGTGGCCTCCTAGCCACCCTCGCCGTCTATGGTCTGGCTCGGCAGGACGGCCGCACCGATGTCGTAACCCTGATCTTGACCGGCATCGCGTGCAATGCCGTGCTGGGCGCCGCGACCGGGTACCTGACCTTCTTGGCAACGGATGCCCAGCTTCGCGCAATCGTCTTCTGGTCGCTTGGCAGCATCGGCGGAGCGACCTGGGACACCACGCTGCGCGCGCTGCCCTTGATCGCGGTTGGCCTGCTGGCAGCGCCGCGTTGGAGCGCCGCACTGAATCTGCTCGTGCTCGGGGAGGAAGAGGCCACCAGCCTCGGCGTGCCGACTGAACGGGTTCGATTGAGCCTGATCGCGCTAGCGGCACTGATGACCGGCGCGGCTGTCGCGGTCGCCGGGATCATCGGGTTTGTCGGGCTCGTCGTGCCGCACATCGTTCGGCTCGTCAGCGGCCCCGACCATCGTCGCCTGTTGCCAGCAAGCGCACTGGCTGGAGCTTCGCTGCTGCTGATGGCCGACCTGGCCGCGCGAACCCTCGCTGCTCCAGCCGAGTTGCCCATCGGTGTCGTGACTGCGTTCGCCGGCGGCCCCTTTTTCCTCTGGCTGCTACGACGCGCACGGCAGGAGCGAGCGATCCCGGGATGACCGAGCCACCATCGCCGCGAGCGATTCTGGAAGCGCAGGCGGTCAGCTACGAAACGGGCAGCCAGCGCCTGCTGTCCGACGTTAGCCTCGAGCTGCTACCTGGGGAGGTGTTAGCCATCGTCGGGCCCAACGGAGCCGGGAAGACGACGCTGCTGCGCCTCCTGGCTGGCATCCTCCGCCCCACCTGCGGGGCAGTCGTCCTCGATGGTCGGCCCCTCGGAGCCTACCGGCCTGAGGAGCTTGCGCTGCGACGCGCGGTCATGCCGCAGCAGTCGCTGCTACGCTTTGGGTTCACCGCGCGTGAGGTCGTAGCGATGGGCCGCTATCCTCATCAGCGCGCCCGCCAATCCGATCGTCTCACGGATGAGCGGGTCATCGCCAGGGCAATGGCTGAGACCGAGACGCACGAGCTGGCCGACCGCCTGTTCCCCACACTCTCCGGCGGCGAGCAAGGGCGGGTCACGCTCGCGCGGGTTCTGGCGCAAGACACGCCAGTGCTGCTGCTCGACGAGCCAACCGCGTCGCTCGACATTCGGCATCAGCACGGCATGCTCGCACTTGCCCAGAAGCTCGCTCGGCGTGGCGCGGCGATCGCGGTGATCCTCCACGATTTGAATCTCGCCGCTGCCTATGCCGACCGCATCGCGCTGCTCTGCGCGGGTCAACTCGCCGATCTTGGCCCGCCACGCGCCGTACTGCGAGAGAGTCTCTTGACCGAAGTCTTCCGCTGCCCGATCGCCGTTCGCTGCCACCCGCTAAGCGACTGCCCTCTCATTCTGCCGATTGCGGAGCGCGCTGCCGCGCCTGACAGCGCGTCTCCTGGCTGATAGACTGCGCGCAGGAGGTTGGATAGTCTCTGTCGAGCCTTCACGCACCGGAGCACGTCTGCACGATGCCGCGTCCCAAGATTGCCTTCATCGGAGCCGGTAGCACGGTCTTTGCCCGCGCACTGCTACGGGATCTGATGCACTTCCCGGAGCTGCGCGAGAGCACCATCGCGTTGATGGATATCGATCCCGGGCGGTTGGAGGACACGACGCGGGTCGCGCAACGAGTCATTAGCGAGGCGGGGAGCTCGGCCACGATCGAAGCCACAACCGACCGGCGGCGAGCGCTCGATGGCGCCGACTACGTCATCACCATGGTCC
>CALGSZ010000095.1 GCA_937901745.1 uncultured Chloroflexota bacterium
ACTTCGGCGCCTCAGCGCCGTGGAAACGCATCGCTGAGGAATGGGGATTCACCGGCGATGGCATCAGGCGTCGGGTCTTCGATTGGCTGGACCGCCGTTGAGGTCCGGCGCGGTCGATCGAACTCAGGACTCCAACGAATCCGGCCGACCGCAGCGTCCTGCACTATGGCCTAGGACGCTCGGTTGGGCCGTGCGCGAAGAGTCGCGGGATGCTCGGCCACGGATGGTATTACACAGGCCAGGCCGCGGGGCCGTGTCTTGCGATCAGGCTCAGCTTCTCCACTGCGGCTCGCACGTCTCCTAGCTCGGCATTCAATCGGTCCATCCATGTGGAGCCGCGGGTGGGGTCGAACAAAACGCGAGAGATCGTGGGCGCGCCGATCGCGATACGAAGCGCCCCGAAGACCTGGTCTCCTTCGTACTTGACCTTCACCGGCTGACCTAGCTGGAAAGCCCGATGAAGCACCGCAGGCTCACTCGGGCCGAGCTTCCCCGACAGATCTCGTCCGAGCAGCGAGTAGACCTCGCGTGTCTCGGTGTATGTCATGAATTCGCCATCGGGTTTTCGCACGAGGAACGTGAAAATGGTCGGGAGCTCGTCCAGCCCTCGATGGTCCGGCTTCGGAACTCGCGAGTACGGGCTCTCTACGATTTCGACCACTGAGGATTCATCTAGGGCCTCGCGGATGCCGGCGGCGAGCTTTCGGAGAACCTCGTCCCTGATCTCCGGTGACGCGTTGTGGAAGGATCGCATCTCGGCGAGGGCCGCGGCCCAGCGACAGAGGAGGGCGTAGTTCGGCGTTTCGTGGGCCACTGTTCGGAGAGTCGATAGGTGGCCTGGAACGTCGGTTCTGGAGAGGTAGGCCCCCAACCCACGGAGTACCGCGTCAGACGATGTGATCCTGGCGCGCAATCGCTCTGGGATCAGTACGGCGCCCGAGAACGGAGGGCCCCCGAAAAACTTCGAGCCAGTGATGATCACCATGCGGCCCTGGGCAAGATGGTCGACGACGGCGGTCTGGTCGACCCGCATCTGTGCCGCATCCACGACGACGTCCATCCTGTCGCCAAACCGGGCCTGCCACGCGGCGACGGTTTCTGAGCGCGGCGCTCGTATACCCGTCTTGGACCCTTCGACCACGTGGAGGAGGACTCGGTCCGGCGCCACAGCCAACGCTTTCTCGATAAGGTCCTCCACGTCCTCCACGGCCAGCAGCTCGCCGTCGGTGTCTCGAACCGGGATCTCGATGACGCTGACCCGGCCATCCACAGATTCATCGAAGGCTCGCCCTGGTTCGGCGACGCCGCCCGTGGGAAGTGTGGTCGAGAAATGCCTGCCGTTGGCGGCCGGCAGGCTGCCGCTTCCGATCTCCTCCGGGGCGACGACGATCGAGGTGAGCTGTGAGGTGACGGCCATGCTCACTGTCAGCACGACGAGTTCGGCATCGGTCCCGGATGGGGTCAGCACCACATCCACACCCGTATGTTCGCTCGGGTCTATTCCGAGACTTCTCAGGATGTTGTCACGAATCTCGTCGGAAGCGGCTTCGGCGGTTTCCAGGAGGCGGCCGTGTAGTGCCGCCACCAACAGACGGTGCCGCAAGTCGTGGGCCGCAGCGAAGCCTCGCGGAGTGGGTGAGGATGCCGTGCACGAGCCGAATGCTGACTGCCAAGGCGTCGGCCGCGGAGACACGCCGTAGCTATTGACCCCGCGCTCCCAATCCACGGTTTGGCGATGATCTCCACCCAGCGTGAGCAGCACTTCCGTGGGGATACTGAGCGGGAGTGCGGCGATGGCGGCTCGGAGATTCTCCTCGTCGAGTGGTTCTAGGTGTTCGCCCCTCCCTCTGATCACGGACAAGACTGTGTCGATGACGCCGCGAGGACTCTCCAGTACGTCTTCCACGCGCAAGGTCAGGGGCGCCTCTGCTCGTAGCGATTGGGTCCGTGGCAGCAGCACCGTTCCGGCGTATATGGCCGCGGTCACGAGCGCCGAAACCCTCGACGCGCCCGGCCTCGTCCGATAGGGGAGACTCGAGAGCTCGATCGCTTCCCTGAGGATCATCGCCGCCGAGACCACGTCCCGAACCTCATTCGTTCGGATCGAGATCGTGCGCTCGTCCAGGCGGAAGGGCACGGGTAGATCCTCGACGAGCCGAACGCCGAAGTCGGTGAGCCTCCAACCGATCTCGGGCAATCCACACGCTTCGATCAGTGCAATCGATGCTTCGGAGTCGCTCGATGGCAGCCCCGTCACGACCCGGGGCACGAGCTCGACTCGGCTGGCGTCCGCTTCGATGTCGGTCTCTCGACTCATCGTTGTTGTCCCGGGGCGTCGTAAATCGCCTCGAGCGCCGCGATCAGCGATTCCCGTATGTCGTCTGCCGATTCGATTTCAGCGCCGACTCCGTAACCGTAGTTGCGCCTACGCCGCCGATCTCGGTTCGGAACCCGCTCATACGACTCGGCGAGATCATGGAGGAACTCGTCGGCGACTGCACTGTGTGCGGGATTCACTATCAGATGGAGACAGTCGGGATTCAACTGTCGATCCATTCGCCAACCCTTCTGCTCCATCAGGTCGGCGATGGCGAACACGTCCCTCGAACCGGACGAGAAAGCGAACACCGATGCCGGTGGCTCCCCGATGACCGCCAGATCGCCGATCGATTCGATCCCGCTCTGCAGGCGCTTCGTGCAAGCGAGGACCTCGGCGAAGATCGCTTCGTACCCCGAGAGGCCGAGGTGTTGGATCGCCGCCCAGGCCGCGGCTATGGCTCCTCCGGGACGGGTGCCCAACAAGGTGGGTGACGCAAGCAATCCGCCTGGCCAGCCGGTATCCACGTAGAACTGAGAGCGGCGAAGTGACCGGTCACGATAGAGGATGGTCGACGCGCCCTTCGGCCCATACCCATACTTGTGTAGGTCCGCCGAGATGGACGTCACGCCGGCCACGCTGAAGTCGAAAGGTGGGACTTCGTATCCGAGGCGCCGGGCGAATGGGAGCACGAAGCCCCCTATTGCCGCGTCTACGTGGAGACCTATGCCGCGCTCGATCGCCAAAGCGCCCAACGCCTCGATCGGGTCGACCAACCCATATGGATAGGCGGGGGCCGAAGCGACGAGGGCGACAGTGTCTTCGCGAATCGCCTGCGACATGGCTTCGACGTCGGCGACGAGATCCGGACCCACGGGGATCACGATGGGGTCGACTCGAAGGAGATGACATGCCTTGCGAAAAGCCGGATGAGCGGTCGAGGGCATGACGACCGAATGGGTCGGCTGCTCCTTGGAGTCGCGATACGCCTTGAGCGCCAGGATGATGCTTTCTGTCCCACCAGAGGCCATCGTTCCTCCCGCGCTTTCCGGATCGGCGTTGAGCAGGTCGAGAAGGGCGCCGACGACTTCTGCCTCCATTCGCGCCAGGCTGGGGAAGGCGCGAGGTCCAAGGGCGTTCTCGTTGAAGTATCGGCAGTACGCGTCTTTCAGGATCGATTCATGGTGCTCACCCGCCGAGTACACGAGACTCCAGGTTCGGCCCGACTTCCAGTCGGCGTCGTTGACTCGCATCTCCTCCAAACGCTCGGTGAGCTCATCCGGGGTCAGGCCTTTCTCGGGAAAACCCATCTTCCATTCTTTCTTGCCGGCGACGGCGTGCGCTCGGTCCCCTCTGCTGTCGACGAGACTGGCGTCTAAGTTATCCGTCTGTACATGGAATCCGCACCGAACATTCCGCAGGGACCGCCGCGAGATCTCAATTTGACCCCGCCCGAGTGGGTCGAGGCCTTTGCCAAGCACTCCTATCCGGACGAGGAGCTGCCCGAAGTCGACGTCTCCAAGATGGGAGTCGCCCCGAGCTACCGGTACAAGCTCGAGGAGAGCAAGAGGGTTAGGGCATTGGCACGCCAAGTCCTCGGCGTGTTGGACCCGATCCACGACATAAACGACAAGCTGACGGCGTACGAGTTCGCCGATCGGCACGGCATCGATCATCCTCGGGTGTACGCCTCGTACCCCGTGATCGATCTGGTCGAGTGGGACGAGCTTCCCTCGGAGTTCGTTCTAAAGGCGAGGCTCGGTGCCAACAACCGGGCGGTCCTGGCTTTGGTCCGTCAAGACGACGGCACATTCTGGGACCTGCTCAGGTCACGCAGCTGGACACGCTCGGAGATCATCGAACGGCAGCTCGAGCTCGACGGGAGGGGTGCGGCTTCAATGGAGATCTTCGTCGAGGAGCTGATCCGGAAGGACGACGGAAGTGTGGCCGACGACTGGAAGTTCTATTGCTTCGACGGGCGGGTGGCCCTGGCGATGCAGCGGGACCTCAAGGGCTCCGGTGATCATCGGGACTGGAGGTTCCGTTTCTGGGATCGCGACTGGAACGACCTGGGGCCGATCAAGTTCGTGGACCGGCTCGATCCTACCCTTCCACCACCGCGTGATCCCGAAGCGATGCTCGAACTCGCCGAGCGCGTTTCTAGGTTGATCGGTCGGCCGTTCATACGGATCGACCTCTTCGAGTCGGATCGGGGCCCGTTGTTGGGAGAGTTCACCCCGGCACCCGGCCCGCCGGAGATCTTCAGTCCCGAAGCGGACGCCATTCTCGGTCGTCATTGGGAGGAGGCCGAGGCGCGCCTCTTTGCCCGTCAGGTGATGAGAGGCGATTGGGATCATCTCCGAGTGGAGGGAGCCCTGCGCCCATCCCCGGGACCGCCCCGTACTTCGGCTGCGGGGGAGAGCCGTCCAATGGCGACTGCACCGCTGACAGGACCCACGGGTGAGGCCGAGGATCTCGTCAGGTTGCTGCGAGAGACGAGGAAGGCGCTGGCAGCCGAGACGGAGGCCACGAAGCGAGCCGAAGAGCAGATACGAAAGCTAGAAGCGAAACTCGAGTACATCCGGTCTGTCAGGGACGACCTCCGTCACCGCCTGGAGGCGCGTGAGCGCGAGCTGAAGCGTCTTCGCCGCCAATCCCGCAACGCCGAGAATCTCGTCGAGGCTCAATCGTTGGCGCGCCGACTCGAGGCTGAGAACCGCCGTTTGCGGGAAGCCGTCGCCGCGCTCAGAGAACGCCGTGACACGCTCGACTACAGGCTTCGTGTCGCAGAGTGGAAGATAGAAGCGATTACCAACCGCAGGTGGTGGCGTTTGGGTGTTCTAATCACGTCTGCCCTGCGTGAACCCGTGCGCCTGTTGCGGTTCCCGATCGATCTGATTCGTCTGATTTCACAGCGGGCTCCGACGCCCCCTCGCCCGTCTCGTTGACAGAGCTCACTCGTTGCCGATCGGAGCCTCCTCGGCAGTGCCAGTCGTATCCGACGCATTGTGCTTCACCGCCCATTCAGCGATAGCCGCTTCCAGGTTCCCCTCGGCTCCGATGCGGTCGATGAACCGAGGGAAGTCCTCACCCACGTTTTCCAGCATGACCGGCATCCAGGTCCGGCCTTGGAGGAAAAGCCGGATAGTCGAGTTCGCCGTTTCGACGTAGGATCGACAGACCTCGAGACGTTGATCTTCAGGCCATTCCCGCGATCGGAACGATTCGGGCCGCGCGCACATCAGTAACTCACGTCCGTACACACGCGCGATCCCCGATCGATGAGTGCTGTTCCAACGCCGCAGATAGCTTCGAGCCACGGCTTCCGGGTCACGCTGGAGATGGACATAGAAGGTGGTCTCGTCATCGAATCGTGCTGCCAGCTGTCCGAGGAACCACGTCAGTCGATTGTCTGACTCGATGTGCCTCTCGGGGTAGTCGAAACGGGCGGCACCGATCACTCCTACCGCCAACGTTTCGTGCCCGGACGTGTAGTTCGTGAAATGCTCGCACGCACGGGCGAAAGTGAGGGATCCGCAGCGGCCCGTGCTGAGGACGAAGACGTTGTTGATGGTCACAGGAACGCTCTCTCGGGGTGCAGTCCGCGGTCCAGGTGCCCCTTGGATCCACCCAGCCAGTGCGCCTCGTCCTGTTGATAGGTGTTGGACGGGTGACGCATGCGAACGAAGTTGAATCGATGCGTCGAGTACAAGCGGCAGCCGTCCTTCCGCATACGCTTCCAAAGCGTCGCGTCGACCGATCGGTTGACGCGTGAGAAGCGGTACCTCCCGAGGAGTTGCCGGTCCATCAGGAACGTGGCCCCCGGCAGGTGCGGACCGAACGACTCCTCCCTTTCCGTCCGCCAATCGATCATCAAGTCGTAACGGACGATGTAGACGACGTTGCGCCATTTTCCGGTGACGTGGGCGCGGCTGTAGGTGTGGGCGGTGTAGAGGTCG
>CALGSZ010000096.1 GCA_937901745.1 uncultured Chloroflexota bacterium
CCAGACAACCCGCCCAATGCCGCGCTCGTCGCCCGCACTGATGACGGCGAGGAGGAAATCCTCGTCATCGAGTTGCTCAATCCCATCTATGACGCCACCACTGGCACCTTGACCTACGATGCCAAGATCCTGGCCGATTACTCCGGAGAGGGATTGGCGCACGCCGCCCGGCAACAGACCGACTACACCCTGCCAGAGTCATTTGCCCAAGGAGGCTTGTTCATCGACTCAGGCGGCTGCAATATCCGCGGCGGCTTATGCATTCGAATCGTCAATGGATTGCCCAAAGACGTGGGGTATCTACCGATCGAACAGTGCCCCGACGCCGACGGCACCTGCAAGCCTTGTGACCCTGACATGCGATCGTCGTCCTACGGGAAGATCTGCCACGATCGTTTCCCGGACCAGTGCTTCTACGATCGCACCCCAGATCACCCTGGCGTCACGTGGAACTGCTACGCGGATTGGGTCGACTACTAGCACTCGAGCTCACCGCTTCGGAACCTACACATGAGAAGTGAGCGACGTGGCTCGGCCCCCGGCCGGTCACGTCGCTTCGTCTTCAGTCGCGGCGAACTCCCCCTCGCCTGACGTGGCCACCGTCATCTCGGTGGTAGTAGTGGTGATCTACACCCAGTGCCGCCGCGAAATTACACCCTCCCCCCAACGAAATTACACCCTCAACCCGTTGAACCGGGATATGCACCCCCACCAGAATGTGAACATTGCACAAGTCTGATCGGTCAGCCTTAGCGCCGTTGTCCATGAGCGTGAAGGAAGGGCATCGTCTTGCCCAAGAAGCCAGAGCAACGAGGTATGACAACTAGTGTCCGACTAGACGAACCGTCAGCTTCACAAGCGTCGACGACCAGCACGCCGGATAGCAGTGCCGCCAGAGTCTTGTAGTCGAGTACTCACATGGGGCCCCATAGCGCACACCTGGCACGAGCGTGGGCTGCTTTGCGCGCGTTCTCGCTCCCGCTGGCAGTTAGCTTGGCGAGGGGACGATCCTCGCGATCGGCCAACTCCTGGCGCAGCTAGCGAGCATTACCACCGCAGGCCCAAGCAGCGCGCCCCACCCTCAGATGCTTCGCCCTTTGCGAGCTCATGGTCGGCTTTGGATCAGGCTCCCGTTCAGCCACTCGTTCCGACGAGTGCGAAAGAAGGAGGAACGACACACGCATGGATACGCAGCGCTTTGACTCGATCGCTAAAGTCTTCGCTGCCCGCCACACCCGCCGCGCCGCGATCGGCAGTGGTGTGGGGCTGGCCGCGGCCGCCGCGCTGGCCCCGAACCTCGGACACGTCGCCGCGCAAGAGGCCACGCCGGCCGACGCGGTTGACGACACGCCAGAGGTCATGGTCAGCACCGATCCGCATCCGAGCGCCGATCTCCCGGAGCAGACAACCTACCTCTTCGTCCAACCCTTCGCCGGCGGCTCCTGGGCGCCGAAGGAAGGCGAGGAAGGCACCTTCACGCTGACGCTGAACGGTGCCCCGGCGCAGACGGTCTATTTCTCCGACCGGCCCCAGCGTCTCTTCGGCCTGATTCCGACCCAGGAGTTTCTCGACAACCTCGGCTTCACCCCTGTCAACCCGCCGAATGCAGCGATCGTTGCGAACACGGAGAGCGGCGAAGAGCAGGAAGTCCTCGTCATCGAGCTCCTGAACCCGGTCTATGACGAGGCAACCGGCACGCTCACCTACGACGCCAAGATCCTCGCCGATTACACAGGAGAAGGCCTGGCGCACGCCGCCCGGCAGCAGTCAGACTTCACCCTGCCCGAGTCGTTCACCCAGGGTGGCCTGTTCATCGACGGCTGGGGCAGCAGGGATGGCTGCGGCACCTGCTACAAGATCGTCAATGGCGACTACGTCCTGATCGGCGACGTCCAAGCCGTTCCGCGATGCGGCTTCCCGTGCACCGCGTGCGACAAGGACTACAAGTCGCGGACGTACGGCAAGATCTGCGCCGAAGCGTTCCCGGACCAGTGCTTCTACAAGCCCACGCCGGATCGCGCGGGCGTCACGTGGAACTGCTACATGGTCGGGATGATCCGCGACTACTGCTAATCGCCCGGAGATGCTAAGGCGGCCAGCCGCGAGCCACGAACTCGCTCGTCTCGCCGCTCCTCGGTAGGGCTTGCCCACGAGCGACCCGCTGAGTCGAGGCTCACGACCTGGCACCAGGCTGGCCGCTGTCTCCGGGATCTCCCCAACGAGCGGGGGATGCCGGACCTCAATCCGGCAACTATCCTGACCTAATGCGAGAGCAACAAGAGACCGGGCTCATGCGTGTGAGCCCGGTTCTCGTTTACCGAGTATGTCGTGAGAACTAGGTGGTGACCCCGCTGGGACTCGAACCCAGAACCAACGGATTAAAAGTCCGCTGCTCTGCCGATTGAGCTACGGGGTCTCGGTGCGCGGTGGGAACCTGCGCGTTGTTGCAATGGTACCGCGCCGGCACTGATTTCGGCTATTCACAACGAAGCGGATGGTTGCCTCTATTCGGCGAACCACCCGCTCGTCTCGCGCGTTGTGATATTCAGCTCCAGGGTGCCCTCGGCTCTTCAGGCAGCCGGCTGCGGCGGGTTAGCGCCGGAACCGGAACCAGCGGCCACCGCACCCCCAGCGGGAGGCGATTCCCGCTGCCATGAGCGCTGCCGGCACGGAGACGAGGAGCCAGAGCCAGTCAGACTCGGCACGGAAGCCCTCGCCGGTGGACGGCAACTGCGTCACGTTCGCCAACTCGTCCTCATAATCTCCTTCGCCGTCCTCAACCTGGCCCGCCTCGTCCGGCGGCGCGGTGCCGTCGCCGCTTGGAGGACCATGCTTCCCGTCGTCGACGCCGCCACCTGAGCCGTCACCGTTATCCGATCCGCCGCCGCCGTTGCCATCGTCGTCATCGCCGCCGTCGGGTGGGACACAGGTGTAGGCGTAAACCCGGGTGTCGTCACCCGCGCGCACCTCGAAACCGCCGCGAGCGTCGACGTCATCCACAAAGACGGCGCAGAGGCCGGAGTCGGAGCCGATCGAATAGATCCCGGGATCGAGGTCGTCCCAGACGACCACGCCAGCAGCGCTCAACTTCTCGCTGGCAACTGGATTGCCAGATTCGTCGTAGAGGGTGACGGTGACGCCACCGCCCGGATCACACTCGTCCTCCCAGTACTCCGGATCTGTTGGATCTTGGAGATAGGCATTCGGGTCGTCGCACACGTAGTGGCGCACGAGGACGATGCCATGGAGGGAGATCGTGCGCAGAACGGCGCGCCGAATCTCACCGGCATTGACGACGATCGTGGTGCTAGCGCCGGAATCCTTGTCGATCAGGACGTATTCACCCGCGGGCAGCTCCATCGTGGTCTGCCCGTCATCGCCGAGCGGGAACGTGACCTGCGTCCCCTCCGAGACCGACTGCAACGCGAGGTTGCCGTCAGACAAGTTGCAGGAAGGTCCGCCGCCCTCGCCGTCGATGATGATCTCCGTGCCCTCTTCGGCGCCCTCGGTGCAGAGCCACTTCTCGATGACCAGCTGCCCGGTGGGCGGCCGGTAGTAATCAATGACGATGACGACCGTGATTCCCTCAGCGACGACGGTGACAGTCTCGGAAGCGCCCGAATCGTCCGTGATGGTGTAATCACCGGCCGGGAGGAATCCGCGCCACTCGCCATTGCTATCGGTCACGGCCTGGATACCGCCGGCCGGCAGGTTGCCGCCCGTGATAGTGAAGACGGCGCCTCCATTCGGACCGCAGGCAGGCGTCGACGCGACGCTGATCGTGTTCGGGCCGATGACCTTGAACTCGGTTCGCTCGTCGCCGGAGGTCGGGCAGGTTCCCGCTGCAATCTGGAGACGGCCCTGAACCTCCGCCAAGATGTTGACGAATGTCACGGAAACGCCATCCGCAACTGGGTCAATCCAGGCCGCGCCGTTTCCGAGCGGGTAATACCCGGAGGGTGCCGCCTCCTCGAGGTAGAGCTGCGACCCCTCGGGAGCATCCACGGAAGCGAAGCCGCCGCCCGAGGTCGTTACCGTCCCCTCCGAGCCTCCATCGATCGAGTAGGTGATCTCGACCCCGTCGGCGCCGGAGCAGACGCCTGACGTCGCCGGATCGTCGGCTCCTGGATCTTCGGTGCAGTTGTAGACCGTGATCGGAACCGTGATGTCCGGGACAGGCGGATCCGCCTCAGGAGTCGCGCCGCCATCTTCGGCTATCTGCATCGGCGGGGCGGTGTTTTCCACATTGTTTTCCGCGGTGTCGTCCACGTCAGCAGTGGAATCGCCCTCGATCTCCGCCGACGCTTCTTCTGTTTCGGTCTCCGCGCCGCTGTCCTCGCTCGAGGTGGCTTCGTCATCGCCGGTAGCATCGTCTGGCTCCGAGGCGTCGCATTCGGCAGCCTCGACGGCTTCGCTGCCGTCACTCCCGGAAGCCGTCGATGCGGCATCTTCCTCTGGGACGACTTGGGGTTCGCATGGATTGGTTTCGGCCTCGAGCGTTTCGGTCTCTGGCTCGACCGTCTCGCTCGCTTGCCATATCGCCTCCGCGGCGACCGGCGTGCCATCAGATGTGGTGACCGGCTCGTCTTGTGCGCCGATCGCGCCCGGAGCGGCGAACATCATGATCATCACCGCTATGGTGATGAATCGCCCGATCGTCGCCAGCCGCTTCATGCGCATCCTCCCTCGATTGGCGGGGTGTTAGGGCGGAGACCATTGAGCCATTCAGCGCACTGGGCGCTCTCCGTCGCTGCGCGACGTTTGGCCGATCTCGTACCCGATTCGTGACCGGCGACTAGGTCCGGTCCGCGATCCGTCACCCGTCGCCAATCATCGTGAGTCTGATGCAGCTGAGGTTCCCTCTTCCTCCGTGCCTTCCCTGAGGCGCAACAAGGCTTTCTGGTTCATCCTATCAGGCCGAGCGCAAAGGGGCAACGGGAAGAACGGGGGAATTCGTCGATGATTCCGTGTGCCAGTGATGCTATCCGGGACTTTGCAGCCCCGAATTGACTCTCGGACGGAACGGGGCCCTGGCGGTTGATTGCCAGGACCCCGTGAGCCTCCTTTGCTGTTGGGGAGGATGGTCACGTTGTGGCCATCCTCCCCGTCAGGTTTCCGACCTAGGCGCGACGCCGCTGGAGACCGACGCCACCCACCATCAGGCCACCGGCGAGGAGCAGCAGCCACATCAGCTGGCCGCTCATCGCGTCCGAAGCTCCGGCGCCGGTGTTCGGCAGGGCGCGAACGCCACCGACCTCGCCGCCATCGCCCTTGTCGTGCTTGCCGTGATGGTGCTTGTCGTGATCATGGTCGCCATGATCGTCGTCGCCGTCGTCGTCGCCATGGTCGAAGCAGTGGCCGGTGCAGGCTCCGCCGACCTCGCCCCAGCAGTAACCGGTGCAGTCGCCGGTCACGTCGCCGAAGCAGAAGCCGGTGCAATCGCCATCGACATCGGCCGGGCAGGTGCCGGTGCAGTCACCGTCCACCTCGCCCTCGCTGCAGTCGAAGTCGTTGTCGTCGACGCAGTTGCCGATGAAGATCAGGTCGTAGTCGTCACCCGCAACGGCGAACAGGAACGACTCGGCGTGGGCGTTTCCGCCGTGGCCGCCGGTGGCGTCACCGGTAACCGCGGGACCGCCGTCACCGCCGTCACCGGCGTCGCCGCCGTCGCCGCCGAGGCCAGCGCCGCCGATCGAGACACCGCCCGAGCCAGCGGGAGCGCCACCACCCGTGCCGTCGCCACCGATTCCCGCGCCGCCAGCGCCGCCCTGGTTGCCGCCGCCGATCGTCGCGCCGCCGGTGACGTCTTCCAGGGTCGCATTGCCGCCAGTAGCATCGCCGCCCACGGCGGAGCCACCCACGCTGCTACCAGCGATCGTGGCATTCGCAGTGCCATCGCCGCCGACGTTGCCGCTGTTATCGGTTAGGGCCGTCCCATCGCCGCCAACGATGTCACCACTCTCCGCATCGCCGGAGGAGTTGCCGCCGCCACTGACCGCCTCGCACGTAGCATCGCCACCGTCGCCACCGTTGCCAGAGTCCACGGCGTCGCCACCGGCTCCGCCGGTCGGCTCCACCAACACGGTGAGGCCACCGTCAAAGATGATCGCAACCGCCGTCGGTAGGCATCCGATCGTGATTCCGGCCGCGATCTGCGAGCTCGTGCTGACACCGATCGCCGGGCCGCCCACCGCACCGACGCCGGTGGTGGTGCTGATCACAGGGCCGCCCAGACCGATGTTACCGGTGGCGGTACCGCCGTCGCTGGCATCGCCGGCGTCGCCGTTGCCGGCGATGGCGTCGCCGCCCGTGGCTCCAATGAGGCTGAAGCCATTCTCGCCAGGCTCAGCGCCATAGGTGTTGCCACCGATCGTATCGCCGCTGGCGTCGCCGCCAAGGCCGCCGATGCCATCACCACCGACGCCGATACCACCGACGCCGTTGCCGCCTTCCGCCTCGGCGTCGCCGCCGATACCGAAGGAGCCAGAGCCTCCATCGCCGGCCTCACCGCCATCACCGCCAATAGCCGCGCCGGTGTAGGCGTTGCCGCCAGACTCACCCTCGGCGTAGGCCTCGGCCCACCGCGGCTCGGACTCGTCGGACTCCTCGTCCTCAGAATCCTCGGCCAACACGATGACAGGCACCTCGCTCTCAGCGCCGGTGCCGGCGCCGCCGACGGCGACGGCAAGGGCGTTGGCGTTGCCGCCATGCCCGCCGGTCGCGTCGCCGGTGATGCCGTCACCGCCGTCGCCACCGTTGCCGCCGTCACCGCCGCTACCGCCGACGCCATCGCCGCCGGTCGCGATGCCACCAGCACCGCCGGTGCCGTCGCCACCAACGCCAGCGCCAGCGTTGCCAGCGCCGCCGTCTCCAGCGACGTTCTCACCACCGATCGTCTCTCCACCAGTTGTCGTGCCGGTCGTAGCGCCGCCGCCGAGAGCGTTGCCGCCCACGCCGGTACCACCGGTGGAGCTGCCGCCAACGGCCTCGCCACCCGTGCCAGCGCCGCCGATGTTGTCTCCACCAAGGGTGTCAGACGTGGCGTTGCCGCCGATAACGTTGCCGCTCGTCGCGTTGCCGCTGAAGTTGCCGCTACCGTCAACCGACTCGCAGCTCGCCGCGCCGCCATTGCCGCCGTTACCGCCGGCGACACCTTCGGCACCGCCAGTGGCGCCACTACCGCCCGGGCCACCAGCGATGATGCAGCCGCCCGTGATGGAGACGACGCTGATGGTCGACGGCAGTCCGAACGGGAGCGAGATGCCGAAATCAACACCAGAGGTGGTGTCACCGCCCGTCGCAGGTCCGCCCACCGCACCGACGCCGGTGGTGGTGCTGGTCACAGGGCCGCCGATACCCGGGCCACCAGTCGCCGAACCGCCGGATCCAGCGTTACCGCCGAGCCCGTCTCCAGCCTCGGCGTCGCCGCCCTGCGCGCCAGCGCCGTAGGTGTCACCGCCCACGGTCTCGCCAGAAGCGTTGCCGCCGTCGCCACCGAAGGCATCGCCACCGAAGCCCCAGCCGCCGATGCCGAATCCACCATCAGCATCCGCGTCGCCGCCGATGCCGAACGCGCCATCGCCGCCATCGCCACCGTCGGCGCCGAGGCCACCCACGGCATCGCCGGACTGGGCGTTGCCGCCAAATCCGCCGACCGCGGACGCAAAGGCGTTGCCATCGTTGTTAGCCGCGATCGCGTTGGCGTTGCCGCCATGGCCACCGGTCGCATCGCCGGAGATGGCGTCACCACCATCACCGCCGTTGCCGCCGTCGCCACCGTCGCCACCGACACCAGCGCCGCCCGTGGCCTCGCCACCATCACCGCCAGTGCCAGCGCCGCCAGCGCCAGCGCCACCGTTGGCATCGCCGCCGTTGCCGCCGACGTTCGCGCCGCCAGTGGTCGCGCCGCCAGTGGTCGCGCCAGAGGTCGCAGCACCGCCTTCGGCGTTACCGCCAACTCCGGTACCACCGGTCGAATTGCCACCAGTTGCGGCGCCACCGGTGCCGTCGCCGCCTTCGTTGCCGCCACCGACAACGCTGTTGTTTGCGTCGCCGCCAATGACGTCACCGGACGTCGCCGTTCCGGCGTAATTGCCGCCGCCGATCACGTCACCGCAGGTAGCAGCGCCGCCATTACCGCCATTGCCGCCGGGGCCGGTCGTGCCGTCCAGGCCGTCACCACCAGCACCGCCGTCGCCACCGATCACCGCACAGCCGAGCGTGACGGCAAGGACGAGACCCTGGGCAGTCGTGCCACCAGTGGCGATCCCACCTTGCGCGACGCCGCCCGTGGTGGTTTCAACGACGAATCCGCCAATGCCGTTACCGCCCGTGGCCTCGCCACCATCCGACGAGACCCCGCCGAATGCGTCACCGCCGTCGGCGTCGCCGCCCTCGGCGCCGCCGCCATAGGTGTTGCCACCAATGGTGTTGCCCGAAGCATCGCCGCCGTTGCCACCGAAGGCATCGCCACCGAAGCCCCAGCCACCGATGCCGAATCCGCCGTCAGCATCCGCGTCGCCGCCGATGCCGAACGCGCCGTCGCCGCCATCGCCACCATCGGCGCCATAACCGCCAAGCGCTAGGCCGGACTGGGCGCTGCCGCCATCGGCTCCGAAGGCCTCCGCCACCGAATAGCCGGTGTTGCCCACGCCCGTCGCCTCGGCATTGCTGTTGCCGCCGTGGCCACCGGTCGCGTCGCCAGAGATGGCATCACCACCATCACCGCCGTTGCCACCGTCGCCGCCACTGCCGCCAACACCAGCGCCGCCGGTCGCGATGCCGCCAGCTCCACCGGTGCCAGCGCCGCCGACGCCAGCGCCAGCCGATGCAGTACCGCCATCGCCGGCAACATTGGCACCACCGGTCGTGTCGCCGCCGGTCGTGTCACCAGAGGTCGCGCTACCGCCGGTGCCGGATCCCGCAACGGCCAATCCTCCGATGGAGTTGCCGCCATTGGCCGCGCCACCGGTGCCGTCGCCACCGACGTTGCCGCCGCCGACCGTCACGGAAAGCGCATTGCCGCCCAGGACGTTACCGGAGATCGCACCACTCTCAGCAGAGCCGTTGGAGCCACCGTCGACCGTACCACAGGCAGCGTCGCCGCCAGCACCGCCGTCGCCGCCGAAGCCACCCTCACCGCCGTCGCCGCCGAAGCCACCCTCACCGCCGTCGGCGTAGCAACCAACGGTGATCGCGATGACCAGGCTGCCCTCGGTCTGCCCACCGATAGCGGTGCCTCCGGTGACGTCCTGTCCACCCGTGGTAGTGCTCGTAACGGTTCCGCCGATACCTTGGCCGCCGGTGGCTGCGCCACCATTGCCGGCGCCCCCAGCTTGCGCAGAGCCGCCCGTGGCGTTGCCGCCGTAAGCGTCGCCGCCAATAGTCTCACCACCGAAGGTGTCACCAGAGGCGTCGCCGCCGGCGCCACCGACGGCATTGCCACCGAAGCCCCAGCCGCCGATGCCGAATCCACCATCAGCATCCGCGTCGCCGCCGAAGCCACTGGCGCCGTCGCCGCCGTTGCCGCCGAAGCCGCCGTCGCCGGAGACTGCCGTGCCAGAGGTGGCATCACCGCCGTAGCCACCGTCCGATAACGCGAACGGATCGCCCGCGTCGCCTTCTTCCTCTTCTTCTTCATCCTCTGGCACGCCAGCAGCGGCCGCCGCGCCGGCATTGCCACCGCCACCGCTCGTAGCATCGCCAGAGATCGCCGCACCCGCGTCGCCGCCGTTGCCGCCGTCGCCGCCGTCACCACCGACACCAGCGCCGCCCGTGGCCTCGCCACCATCACCGCCAGTGCCAGCGCCGCCAGCGCCAGCGCCACCGTTGGCATCGCCGCCGTTGCCGCCGACGTTCGCGCCGCCAGTGGTCGCGCCGCCAGTGGTCGCGCCAGAGGTCGCAGCACCGCCTTCGGCGTTACCGCCAACCGCGATTCCGCCAACGCTATCGCCCGCATCGGCATCGCCGCCGGTGCCAGCGCCGCCGACGTTCCCGCCGCCGATCGTCTGGTTCTCCGCGTTGCCACCCGCGACGTCACCGCTCTGCGCGAAACCGCCGATGTTGTTGCCGCCGCTGGTGTCACCGCAGTCGGCCGCGCCACCAGCGCCACCGTCACCGCCTTGGCCAGGGCCGCCGTCACCGCCGTTCGCGCTCACGCAATCGACAGTAATCGAGATGACGGAGCCACCGGTCGTCTCAAAGGCCACGGCACCGCCGCCGGTCGCAGGCCCACCGATCGTATTGGAAATCACGGCACCACCGGCGCCGGTGCCACCAACGGCTTCGCCACCATCAGCGGCGTCACCACCGATGGCCGAGCCGGCGCTTGCATCGCCGCCAACGGCTTCGCCACCCTCCGTGTAACCACCGAAGGTGTCACCAGAGGCGTCGCCGCCATTGCCGCCGATGGCCTCGCCACCGAAGCCCCAGCCGCCGACGCCGAATCCGCCGTCAGCATCCGCGTCGCCGCCGATGCCCACACCGCCGTCGCCGGCATCGCCGCCATCGCCACCGTTGCCGCCGATGGCCGCTCCAGACGTGGCGTTGCCGCTCTCGCCGCCGAAGGCAACCGAGTCGACGTCAATCTCGCAGTTGTCGCACTCGGACTGCGCATTCGCGTTGCCACCGTGGCCGCTGATGGCCTCACCCGTGAAGGCCGCGCCACCAGCTCCACCGCTGCCGCCAACGCCGCCGTTGCCACCGATACCCGCGCCGCCAATGGCCGAGCCACCGAAGCCGCCCGTGCCATCGCCACCAACGCCGGAGCCCGCCGTGGCCGTGCCGCCGGAGCCAGCGATGTTGCCGCCACCGATCGTGAGGCCACCGGTCGTCGGCCCACCAGTCGCGGTACCGCCAACAGCAGTGCCGCCAACCGCGGCGCCACCGGTCGAGTCACCGCCGAATGCCATTCCGCCGGTACCGGCGCCGCCGATATTGCCGCCGCCGACGGTGATAGACGTGCCAGCGCCGCCGGTCACGGAGCCAGCGGTCGCATTGCCACCCTGATTACCGCCGCCTTGCACGGCGCCGATCGACGCGTCGCCGCCGGCGCCACCATTGCCAGTGTTGCCGGCGCCGCCGTCGCCACCGTTAGCGACGCCACCGACGGTGACGCCGACACTCACTCCGCCGGTGACCACTCCGCCGGTCGCAGCGCCACCATTGGCTACGGAACCGGTCGTGTTGCTGACCACCGTACCGCCAACGGCGCCGCCGCCAGTGGCATTACCGCCCGCGCCAGCATTGCCGCCGAGCGCATCGCCGCCGGTCGCATTGCCGCCGGTCACCGAGCCACCAACGGTGTCACCACCAACGGTATCGCCCGAGGCGGAGCCACCGTCGCCACCGACCGCGTCCCCACCGACACCGACGCCTCCGACGCCGGAACCACCATTGGCAGAGGCGTCACCGCCAATACCAGCGCCGCCATCCGCGCCATTCGCGCCAGACCCGCCGTTGCCACCCGTGGCGGGACCGCTGGTCGCATCACCGGCGCCAGCGCCTTCAGATTCGCTCGTCGTGTCCTGGTTCCGCTCGACGGTCACGCGACTTCCCGCGCTCCCGCCGGCCACGACGGTGCCCTGCGCATAGGTCACCATGCTGACGATCATCATCAGCGCAGCGACCACGCGCAGGATCGCTAGGTTCTTTGACCGTTCCACCATCGGACCCTCCCGATCACCGAAGCCCAAGCCCGGACTCCCGATTCCCGTCGCTTACACAAGATCCAGTCCTTTCCCCCAGGCACGACCCCCTACGCCGCACCTGTCGCTATGGACCGCCACGATTCAACGGTCCCCACATCAGACCGAATCCACCCATGCCGCGCGATCCGCGAACGGCTCGCCGCGGATGGGATGACGACACGAAGACGGCCGGTGACGCTACGCCCAAACCCATTTCGTTCCCCTTCCGTCTGGCGCGCAGCGCCATGAGCGATGAATCCGACCCCAGTGAAACGCAGAATCCGGGCCACGCCGGTTCTGGCGTGACTCCGGTTCGTAGTCCCAACGTTCCCGAAATCCGCGCTAACACTGTTCCGATCCCTCGCCCAGCTTCGCCGCTTCGCCGTCTCCTCGCTCCGTGCAGCGTGGTTCAGCCCCTTCCCTCAATCTGCGCCACCCTGCTCGGACCTTCAGATCCGACTCGCGACGTTTCCGACCCTCCCCGCTCTCGACGTGCCCTTCCCTCACATCACGCCGAGTCGTCGGTCATCGCGCTCTTCTCCTCGTCGGTCGGCCTGTCCCGCGTCCGTTCGAGGTTTTTCGATACCAAACGCGGCCAGGCACACTCCGGCCGAAGAGGGGCTTTGCCGCATCTTACAGTCCAAATCGCAATAAGGCAATACGTTCCAGGACCAATCTCCCCCCAGTCCTAGGACATCGGCCCCTGAGGCACTGATGACGCGCTTTGCCCGCGCATCGCTGTCCCGGTACAGTTACGGTTACGGAAAGCGCTCCGGCTCGCGAGCTCGACGTCCACCAAATCCTTCTGGAGATGTGCCGATGCGACCTCTGAGGCGGGACGCACGGGTCTGGATGGTCTGCCACGAGCCGCCGGCGCCAGGGTCACCCGCAGACCCAGTTCGGACGTGTGCATGGTCTACTGAGGGGGACGCATGAAACGACCGATGACTGTCAGTCTCGCGCTCGCCGCGGCACTCATCGCGGCGCTGGTGGCGCACCTGTCGCCGGGGCTAACCGCCGCGCGGTTCCAGGAGGACACCTCGAATCAGCCCGAGGTGCTGCTCCGCGCCTCCTTTGACGAGGGGGTCATGCCGGTCGCGCCGGCGCTGATCCGCCTTCTACGGATGACGCTCGAGCCCGGGGCGATGAGCAATCCCCACAAGCACTCCGGGCCGGAGATCGGGAAGGTCGAATCCGGGACCGTGATGGTCACCGTTGATGGTCCCGCTTTGTTGTTGCGCGCTACATCAGACGGGACGCCGACGCCGGCCGAGGAAGCGCCGGTCAACGAAGAATTCCGGATGCGTCGCGATGACATCATCATCTACCTCCCCGGCACGACGATGGCATTCCGGAACGCCGGCGATCGGCCGGCGAAGATCCTGACGGTCGTGGTCTTCCCAACTGGTCACCAGCACCCGCCGTATTGTGAAGGTCAGGGGTGCCAGGTGGTGACCGGCACGATCACGCCGGAGATCTTCGGCGAGGGTGTCGCGACGCAGATGCCGAGCGGGCCGACGGAGCTGGTCGTTGAGCGGCTGCGGCTGCGGCCGGGCGATCCGTTGCCCGCGTCCCCTGGTCCGGTCATGCTCACGGTCTACCGCGGAGCGCTCGAGTTCTCGCTGGAAAGCGGCTCGATGCAGCCGTGGCGCCAGTCAAATCCGGGTCTCCAGCCGGAGGCGACGCCGGGCACGACGTTCAGCCTGGAAGAGGGCGACTCGGCCTTTTTCCCGCTCGGCGTGCAGGAAGCTCAGCGCTCCGATCGGGATGCGGAAGTCGTCCTCCTGCGGCTGACAATTACTTCGACCGGTGAAGAGGAGCCGGCGGCGACACCCGCGCCCGATAGCGCCGCCGTGATCGAGATCACCGGGCCGCAAGGAGCAGAGCCAACCGCGACGCCGACCGAAGAGGCGGATGAAGAGGCAACCGAGGAACCGGCTGAGCCCGAAGAGGAGGAGGAGCCGACGCCGACGCCTGAGGAAGAAGAAGGGCTCCAGCCTGGTGATACCGTCGCCGTCGCCGCCGATGCGGTGAACCTCCGGGCCGAGCCGTCGACCGAGGCCGACATCGTCACCGTCCTGACGGCTGGGCAGACACTGACGATCACCGGCGACTCCGTGGAGGCCGACGGCTTCATCTGGTGGCCGGTTGAGCTGGCGGACGATCCGAGCATCACCGGCTTCGTGGCCGAGGACTTCATCGAGGAGCAGTAGTCGAGCCGCCGGCGGCGCTGACGCCGGACACCACCTCACCAGGGGCGCCGATCGAAATCACCACCGACGGCGCCCCTGGTTCTTTCTTCCGACCATCCGTGCAGAGAGGCCCCGACGTACATACCCTTTAGACATGCTGGCGGAGCCTCCCGCTTGCTTCGCTTTCAAGCCAAAGGAGAATGTCGAAATGTTGCGTCGCCAAACTTGGCTCGTGATCGCGCTCGGAGCGGCTTCGCTCACCGCGGCTCTGCTAAGTCGGCCAGACGCGCTCAGTGCTATCGGCACTCCCATGGCGAGTCCGATCCCCTGCGGCCCCCTAGCCACCTCGTGGGGCGCCGCCACGGCGAACGATGTCCGCGTTGGGCTGCTGCGACTCGAGCGCGAGGCCACGATGGAGCGGGCAACGCCAACCGGCGAAGTGATTACTGCCGTTCGTATCGACGTGAGCTTCGAGAACGTGGGCTCTTTCCTGGCGGAGATCCGGATCGAGGAGATTACGCTGCTCGACTGCGACGGCCTTGGCTACACGCCCGCATCAACCAGCGCGACTCCCATTGCCACTCCGGTCGCGGACGTGGCGCTCGAGCCTGGGGCGACGGCTCAGACGACCGTGACGTTCGTCATCCCGGCGGAGGCGACGCCAGCGCGATTGATCATCCCCATCCATCGCGAAGGCCTGACCGGCGGGCGCGTCGAGTTCCCACTGGTCATACCGAACGCGGCCGATTGCACACCCGAGGCGAAAACGACCGAGACGGGAGGAACCGGCTCCGCATCGTCGCATTCAACAACACGCGGCCACGATTCTCAGAGCGCGAGCACGGCCGCCACTCGGCCTGCAGGTTGCTAACGAAACATTCGACATTCGATCGCCACTTGTATCAATCACGTCTTATTTGACGTGGCTCGTGGTAGCATCCGGTGGCTTCCTGTTTCTGCTCGGGCGACTTCTCGCTGCCCGATGAGCCGAGTGGATAAAGTGGTCCTGGATGCCTGAACGCAAAGGAAGGGCATGAACGAGAACGGGGCTCGCGTCGTCTTCGCGCTGCTGTTGGCTGTGGCAGCGTGGCTTGGTTCCTGGCACGTCGGCACCGCCGCAACCCAGCCCGGATACGACACGATCCGGATCGAGCACGGCGGGACGGCATTGTCCTACCAAGTCTGGCTCGACTGGTCGCCCGTCCTTCTCCCTGTGCCGGACGGAAGCGCGTGGGCATTCTTCAGCGCCCAGGTGAAGATTCCGAAGGCGCCAACTGAGGAAGATCCCTCGACTTATGCGCTCGGCTCGCAGAAGCTTTACGCGGCTCGCTTCGACCCGATCACCAATGTCTGGGAGCCGGCTCGGCCGATGCGCGGCGGCGATATCCAGTTCGGCGCCTCTGCCGTCGTCGATTCCTACGGCACGGTCCATCTCGTTTACACGGACCGCGCCAACGATCAGTCGTACGGAACGTTGGTGTATGTGAAGAGCACCCCGCAGGGCGGTTGGACCGATCCTGTCCGCGTCGCTCCCCATGACATGGCCGGGCACCAGCTCAGCCCAGAGCTCGTGCTCGACTCCAAGGGCGGACTTCATGTGATGTGGCTCGACCAGCGCAACATCGAAGAGCCGGACCGCGCGAACCCGGTGAACGCGGATCTCTTCGTCAGCGACCTACTGCCCGGCGGCACGTGGTCCGAGCCGGTCCAGGTCAACCAGCGCCCGGACACGCAAACCAACCCGAGCCGCCCGCAGCTCGTGGCTGATGGCGATCGCCTCGTGAGCGTCTGGTCGGTCTACGTGGGAACGGATCGAGAGAACCTCACCTCCGCCCAATGGATCGAGTGGAGCGAGCGGCCCCTGGACGATCCTGAGGGCTGGTCCGAGCCCGAAGTCCTCTTCGAGCGCGAGGACTCGCAGATTGGTGGGCGCCTCCTCGATCTGGCCGCTGATCCTACCGGCGGCGTGGTCCTGGTGTATGGCCGACGCACGACGGAGGACGACTCCGTCATCAACACGCTGTATCTCCAGCGGCTGCCGGAGGACGACGACGAGTGGTCCGAACCGCTGGAGTTGATCAGCGGCACGCGGGGAAGCTATCCGCGCGTCGCGATCGCGCGCGATGGCACGGTCTACGTTGCCTACAACCTCGGGCTCGGCGCGACGTCGAAGGTGGCCGCAGTAGCGCTGGAGCCGGAGGCTGACGTAGTCGGTCCGGAAGAGATGGTGACGGCCGGCGAGGACGGGGCGCAAGGGATACCGACCGTTGCGATCGATCGGACCGGGCGTCTTTGGGTGCTGTACCACTATGGACCGCCGGGCGAGAAGGCGAGCGAGATTCGGGTGCTCCGCGGCGCGATCGTCTCGGCGACGCCAGTCGAGTCGCCGACTCCGGCCGCTTCGCCGACCGCTTCGTAGGCGCTACGTCCCTGCAGAACGGCGCTGCCCGGTACGGAAACGGCCGTTCAACTGCTGCCTCAGGGCCCCGTTGATGGCGATACAATGCGCGAATTCGACGGGGTCCGCTCATATCCCCCAAGATACCCACTGAGGTCCGGGGTCATTAGGCTTGCCCCTGCCGCTTTCGACCGGTAAGATGCTCGTAAATTCGACCTAGTCTGGGCTCACGCAGCCTGGCGGACGAGCGCCCGTCGAAACGCGGGCGCAGCGGCACTCTAAGGGGAGGGACGCCGGTGAAGCGGATGCACAGCACGCTCGTGGTCCTCACGGCGCTGCTTGCGGCGATGAGTGTGCTCATCACTACGCCGACCCTGGCGGCAGGCAGTGGCAGTGGTGGCCGGAGCGCCGGGTCGGTAAGGCTCCAAGACGACGACAACACGGGCGGTACCGTTGAGAGCGGGCCGATAACCGGCGGCGATGCCGAGGTAGTAACCGATGGCGGCGGCAATGTCGGTGGCGACGGCACCGGTGGCGACGCGTTCGGTGGCACCTCGAAGGGCGGCGACGCGACCGGAGGACCGGCCACGGGCGGCGCCGCGATCGGTGGCCCCGTCACTGGCGGTGATGTGATCGCTCGCGACGCGGGCTCCGGTCAAAACGTCACCGGCCAGAAGGGGCACAGCGGCCAGCACGGCGCGGACGGAAACGACGGACAGTCGGCAATCGGCGGCGTCGGCTACGTGGGCTTCAACGCGAGAGGCGGCCGGACGATCGGCGGACCGGCTCAGGGCGGTTTCGGCGTTGGCGGAAATGGCACCGGTGGCGTGGCCAACATTGGCGGCAATGCCACCGGCGGCGACGGCACCGGCGGTGATGTAGACGCCGACACGGTGGGCGAGGATGCCACCGCTGGCGACGCGACCGGTGACGTGGACGCGACCGGCGGCAACGCTAGCTCGACCACTACCGGCGGCGGCAACACCGGCGGCGCGGGCACCGGCGGCGACGGCTTCGGCGGTGACTCGCTCGGTGGTCACGGCACCGGTGGTGTCGGGCGTGGCGGCGACGCCATCGGCGGAACGGTGCGTGGCGGCGATGTCTATGCCGGCGCGGGTGGCAAGGGTGGCACGGGCACCGGCGGAGCCGGCGGTGACGGCGGCGATGTCATCACGACGGAAGTTGGCCGCGCCGGGTCCAGCCGGGCTTTGGACATCACGGTCGACTCCGGTGTCTTCGCAATTGGTGGGAATGCAGGCAACGGCGGAGACGGCACCGGTGGCATGGGCGGCACGGGCGGCACCGCCACCGGCGGAGCGACGATTGGCGGCAATGTCACCGGCGGAAATGGCACCGGCGGCAGGGGCCAGGGTGGCCAGGCTTTGAACGGCGGCGACGGTACCGGCGGTAATGGCACCGGTGGTAACGCCTCGGGCGATACGATCGGCGGCGATGCGACAGGCGGCAATGCCCAAGGTACGAACGCGGCCGGCGGCAGCGCCACTTCGACCACTACCGGCGGCGGCAACACCGGCGGCGCGGGCACCGGCGGCGACGGCTTCGGCGGTGACTCGATTGGTGGTACCGGCACCGGTGGTGACGGCATCGGCGGTAACGCGACCGGTGGCGATGTCTATGGCGGAGATGCCTACGGCGGCCAGGGCGGTACCGGCGGCACCGGGAAAGGCGGCGCCGGCGGCATCGGCGGCGATAGCCTGGTGATGACCGTTGCTGTCAAGGATCAGAGTGGCGCTCTGACCATCGCGGTCAACGGCAGCAACGTCGTCGTCGGTGGCGACGGCGGCGCAGGCGGTGACGGTACCGGCGGCACCGGCGGCACCGGCGGCGAAGCTCGTCCGGGCGAAGTTATCGGTGGAAATGTGACCGGCGGCACGGGCACCGGCGGCGACGGCTTCGGCGGAGATGCCGGCACCGGCGGTGACGGCTTCGGCGGCGACGGCGCCGGCGGGACCGCGGACGGCGACACGACTGGCGGGAACGCTACCGGCGGCGGCGCGGATGGCGACGCTTCCACTGGCGGCGCAGCCACGTCTTCGACCACGCATAACAGCAACGTCGGTGGCGCGGGCACCGGGGGCGCAGGTGTTGGCGGCGACTCGCTTGGTGGCACGGGCGCCGGCGGTCAGGGCATCGGCGGCAACGCGACCGGTGGCAACGTCTACGGTGGCGATGCGATTGGTGGCGATGGCGGCACTGGCGGCGTCGGGCGCGGCGGCGCCGGCGGCGCGGGTGGTAGGGCCACCGGCATCAGCGTCTACATGATGGATGTCGACGGAACGACGACGATCACTACCGCGGGCGGCAATCTCACGGTCGGCGGCGCCGGTGGCCAGGGCGGAAATGGTTACGGTGGCGCCGGTGGCACCGGTGGGCACGCCTATCAGGCGAATGTCACCGGCGGGAATGTCACTGGAGGCGCCGGCATCGGCGGCGACGGGACTGGAGGCAATGCCGGGACGGGTGGCAATGGCTACGGCGGTGACGGTACCGGCGGCAATGCCTCTGGCGATGTGACCGCGGGCAATGCGGTCGGCGGTACGTCCAGCGGCACGGGCGGCGACTCCAATGTCTCGCTGGAGTCCCAGGGCAACATCGGCGGCGACGGCACCGGTGGCGATGGCACTGGCGGTGACGCCATCGGTGGCGCCGGCGTGGGTGGCCTCGGCCAGGGCGGCGACGCGACCGGCGGCGACGTCTACGGCGGCGATGCGATCGGTGGCAACGGCGGTGACGGCGGCAAGGCGGTCGGCGGCGACGGCGGCCGCGGTGGCGACGCGATCACGATCGGTGTCCAGGTGCGCGGTGGCTCCGCGAACGTGACGACTTCCGGCAGCGCCAACGATGTAACGATTGGCGGCGACGGCGGCGCCGGTGGCGACGCCATCGGCGGCGATGCTGGCACGGGCGGCTCCTACACCGAGGGCCAGCTGACGCTCGGTAACGTGACGGCAGGCACCGGAACGGGTGGCACCGGGACGGGTGGACAAGGCGGGCAGGCTGGTATTGGCCTTGGCGGCAGCGGAACCGCGGGTACCGGCTCCGGAACGGTCACTCCCGGCTCCGCAACGGCTGGCGCCGGTGACACGGACGGTACTGCCTCGGTCGACACCAACGCGGCTCCCAACCAGGACGGCACTGCTACCAACGGCATCGGCACGCCGGGAACGGCCGCTGACGGCCTGGGCGTTCCGGGCGACTCGGCCAATGGCATCGCGACGACGGGTAACGTCTTCCTCGGCGAGACCATCGAAGGACAGCTCGGTAACGGCGGCGATGCCTACGGCGGCGATGGCACCGGCGGCGGGAGCGCAATTGATATTGGCATCTACACGATCGGCTTCTCTGGCACGATCACAACGACCCACAACGGCGGCGACCTGACGATGGGCGGCGATGGCGGCCGCGGCGGCAACGCGCGCGGCGGCTTCGGGACGATCGGTGGGAACGCCGTTGGTGGTGACGGTGGTCAAGGCGGCGGCGCCTTCGACGCGGAACTGCTGTCCAGCAAGTGCGATCTCGAGTCGCTGGTCGCGGCGCTGGGCTCTGGTCCGGCTCCGGTCATCAGCGCGAAGTGCACCTTCTCCGGCGACGTGACCGATACGACGCTCGGTGGCCGGGGCGGTGATGGCGGTTCGGCGATCGGCGGCGAGGGCGTCATCCAAGGCGGCACCGCTCTCGGCGGACGCGGTGGCGACGGTGGCGCGGCCTTCGGCGGCTCCGCGGTCGGCGGTGACGGCGGACGCGGCGGCGACGCCGAGGCGAACGGCGCTGACGCGACCGGCGGCGACGGCGGCAACGGCGGCAACGCCACGGGTGTGACGGCGGTTGCCGGCAACGGCGGCGCCGGCGGCGATGCCTACGCGGTGAATGGCAACGCGACCGGCGGCAATGGCGGCAACGGTGGCGTGGCAACCGGTGGCGCTGGCACGACGGCAGCGAGCAACGGGTCCACCAACGGCAACGGCGGCGCCGGCGGCAACGCGACCGCGATCAACGGCAACGCGACCGGCGGCAACGGCGGCAATCCGGGCGTGTCCGACGGCAGCGCCTCCGGTGGGCGCGGCGGCGACGCGACCGCGATCAATGGCAACGCGACCGGCGGTAACGGCGGCGACTTCGCTGATGGCGGTTGCGCGGTGGCCGTCAACGGCTCGGCGAGCGGTGGTCAGGGCGGCTTCGGCGGCTACGATGGCTGCTCGGTCGAGCTGTCTGGGGACGGCAGCGACTTCTACGATGTGAACTGGGGCAACTAGGCGCAACGCGCTGACGTCGCTCACAATTCGTAAACGCGGATCCGCCCCTCCCCTCGTACCGGAGGGGCGGATCATTTCCGCGGGCTGGAGTCGGTTGGCCCGCCAACCTCTGAAGCGGAACCACGATCCGAAATGACGAGACCCGTGCCAATTGACGATGCGATGCAGCTGCGGCTGAGCCGCCGAGGGCTCCTGCGCCGAATGGCGCTCGGGGGCGGTGTTGCCGCATGTGGCGCCGTTGGCTGGCGCCAAAGCGCGAGCGCGGTGACGCGCTTGACCGTCCTCGCGCCGCTTCCGCCCGATCCCGCGCCGCCCGGAGTCGGCGGTTTCGGGGACGTGGAGCTGGACCAGTGGGAGGAGGCACACGATGCGCGCGTCTCCTACCGCACGATGCCCTGGCGCGACCTACGCGAGACGCTGAGGGCCGATCTCTCGTCGGGCGACCGGCTGTATCACGTCGTCTATACCTGCGGATGGATCCCGGAGTTGTCCGAGTATCTCGCTCCCCTGCGCGAGCTGATGCCAGAGGATCTCCGCGCCGATCTGCCTGAGTCGAGCCTGAAGGCCGTCACCTGGGACGGCGAGGTGCGAGGCGTCGGCTTCACCCTGTCGCTGTTGACGCTCTTCTACAATCGCGAGCACTTGGAGCAAGCTGGCTTTGAGGAGCCACCGCGCACCTGGGAAGAGCTAAAGGCCGCAGCCGCCGAGCTCACGCGCGATGGCCGTTTCGGCTGGGTGCAGAATTACGGGGAAGCGGCCGGGCTTGGTGGCGTCACCTCTTATTGGATGGCGTTTCTCCAGCAGGCGGGCGGCACGATGTACGGCGAGGATGGCCTCCCGGTCTTCCACGGCGACGAGGGCGTGGCCGCGCTGCAGATGATGATCGATCTGATGCCGTACAGCGACCCGCAATCGCTTGAACACAGGGGGATCAACGACGCGACCACCGCGCTGATGGCCGGGAACGCCTCGATGATGATGAACTGGCCGTTCATGTGGCAACCAGCGCAGGACCCAGCGATGTCGCGGATCGTCGGGCGGCTCGGCGCGGCGGTGCTGCCCGCTGGCCCGGCGGGTACCGCCTCGGTGGACAGCGCCGACGCCTGGGCGATCCCCACCGCGACGAGGTCACGGAGGCTCGCCTGGCGCCTCATCGAGTTCTATCTCAGCCCCGAGATCCAGAAGCAGCAGGCGATCGAAACCGGCTGGCTCCCGATTCGGCTGTCAACGCTGGCCGATCCGGAGGTGCAGCAAGCGGTGACAATCGCTCCCGTCGTGATGGAGCAGGCGCAGCACCCGTACGACAGCTTCCTCGTTCCTGAGTACGACGAGGTGACGTTGGCGCTCGGCACCGAGATCCAGCAGGCACTGCGCGGCCAGAAATCGCCGCGGGAGGCGCTCACCGCGGCAGCCGAGGCCGTGACTGCTATCGTCAAGGCGCGATCGTGAGGCGCACCGCTTAGCTTAGAGGACGAGGGCGATCAGCGCGCCGAGGCTCAGGAAGGGGCCGTAGGGCATGGCCTGGCGGCGGCCGGCGCGGCGCGTAGCGAGGATCAACAGCGCGGCGATGCCCGCGAGCGCGATGCCGTAGAAAAGCGCGCCGAGCAGGATCTGGATGCGCACCATCGCGCCGATCATCGCGGCCAGATAGATGTCGCCGCGACCGAACGGAATGACGCGTACGTTGCGATAGATCGCCAGCGCTAAGATGTAGAACCCGCCGAAGATCGCCGCGGCCGCGACCATCCCTCCGACGCTGCGTAGAAACTCCCCGATCCCTTCCGCGAGCGCAAAGGCGAAACCAGCGAGAATTCCCGAGTAGATGACCGTCGTGTAGATCAAGCGGGTCCAAGCATCGACCAGGAGTATGATCGAGAGAGGGATCGAGAAGACGAGGACCGAGACCAGGGAGAGCCAGTCATCAATCCGCCAGGCGGCGACCGCGAAATAGACGGCGTACAGCACCTCGAACGCGACACGCCAAAGCGATTGCCGCCGTCCGCAGGTAGGGCACATCCACGCGAAGCCAAAGCCGTAGAGGGGCAGCCAGCCGATCGCCGGCAAGCGCGCCGAGCAGCCTTTTCCCTTGCTGGAATCGCCTCCCGACGCTGCCTCTGAATCAGCCACCTGGGCCGTCTTGGCGGTCGCGGGCGAGATATTGATGCTCAGGGGACCGTCGCAGTAGGGGCCGGAGAAGAGAGGTCGGCGCATCGCCTGGTTGCGCGCCACGACCCAGACGGCGCCTCCGACCAGTAGCCCGAGAAGTGCAAGCGCGATGACAACCGCTTCGCTCACGCCCTCGCCGCCCGCGCCAGCCGCGCTGCCTCCATCATCACCGCAATCGGGGCCGTTCGCCCGGTCCACTGCTCAAGGGCCTTGGCGCCCTGGTGGACCAGCATCGGCAGCCCATCGAGCGTCTTCAGGCCGCGCTCCCGCGCCGCCACCAGAAGATCCGTATCGCGGTAGGTCAGATCGACGACCACGGCGTCCGCGGGCAGTACGCCGAGCCAATCGAGCGGGATTGGCGTCTCTCCCGGATGCCACCCTAGCGACGTCGCATTGATGAGGAGCGAGGCTCGTTCGATCGCCGGCAGGAGAGCCTCGGCGTCCATGGTGACGATGGCAAGCGGCGCGGGCTTCAGGTGGGCTTGCAGTGTTCGCGCGCGCTCGATGCTACGATTCGCGACCGTAATTTCCGACAGCCCGAGCCCTTCGAGCGCGAGGACGACCGCGCGAGCCGCGCCGCCCGCGCCGAGGATGAGCGCTCGGCGCTCGCTCGCATCCGGGCACACCTCGATGAGAGAGGCGGCGAAACCTCCGATGTCCGTGTTGTCGCCGGTTAGCCGGCCGTCCCGGTTGATGATCGTGTTGACGGCACCAGCACGGCGGGCGAGCGGCGTGACCTCATCGAGATGGGGCATTACCGCCTGCTTATGCGGCACGGTGACATTCGCGCCGAGGACATCCGGCTCTCGCAAGGAGGCGATCCGCGCCGGCAGCTCAGCGGCCGGAGTGTGCCAAAGCTCGTAGGTTGCCGGGATTCCGAGGGCGTCGAGCGCCGGCTGCTGCATCGCCGGCGAAAGCGAATGGGCGACCGGATCACCAATTACGCCCAGCCGAAGTCGTGCCGTCATCCTTCCTCCCCGACCGGCACGATCGGCACCGACTCTCCCTCACCGCCTCCCGCGTTGAGCGGAGAATCGGCCGCGAACGGATCGCTGCCCGGCGCCGGCGAATCGGCGACGCCGTTGATGTAGTTGATGTTCTGATTCTGCTCGGCTTCCGTCGCCGCGAAGAGATGACGTCCAGAATCGTCCTTCAAGGCGACGAAGTAGTAGTACGGCGTCGAGGCCGGGAAGAGGACGGCTTGGATCGAGGCCAGTCCAGGGTTGCAGATCGGTCCTGGCGGAAGTCCCGCATTCTGGTAGGTGTTGTACGGGCTATCGATGTAGAGATCGTCCTCGGTCGGCGTCGGCCACCAATTGCCCTTGCGCTTGCCAATCGCGTACTGCACGGTCGGGTCGGCGTTGAGCAGCCATCCTTCGTTGTAGCGCTTGAGATAGACGTCGGCGATAATCGGGCGCTCCTCGGCGACGACCGCTTCCCGCTCGACGAGCGATGCGAATCGCAGCACCTCGTTGAGCGTTAGCCCCATCTCTTCCGCTCGCTGGCGCATGTCGGGCGTGACGCGCTGGTCGAAGTTCGTCAGGAGCTTTTGGATGATGTCCTCGGGTGGCTCGTCAGCGTAGATCTCGTAAGTGTCCGGGAATAGGTAGCCTTCGAGCGACTTCTCGTCCGGCCGGTCGGCCAGGAAGTCGAACTGATCCGACGAATACTTCTTGACCGCGGAGAGGAATGCCTTTCCGCCAGGCTCGTAGCCGATGTTGTCCAACTCTTCGGCGATCTGCTCGGTCCGCCAACCTTCGCGGATGACGAGCTTGAGCACCTTTCGCTCGTTGCGGGTCGGCTTCTTCGCCTTCTTGTCGCCGATGATGACGTCGATGATCTCGTCAGTCGGCATCCCGATGTAGAGGGTGTGCTTGCCGGGCTTGAAGTCGCGCCGCAACACCTGCATCCGCGTCTTGAAATAGACTTCGTAGCGGATGAGGCCCCGGTCGTGAAGCTTCTTCGCGACCTCATCGACGGTATCATCCTCGCGGATCGTGATGGTGACCGCTTTGCCGACGTCCTTTGCTACCGCCTGCTCGCGGGCGTAGTCGAAGACGCGAATTCCGGCAAACGCGACCACCACCGTCAGGACCGCGATGGTGGCGACTTTGAGAGCTTGCACGGTAAGTTGGATCATTCACCAGACCTTTCCGGCCGCCCGACGCGACCGCCGCGAGTGTGGCATCAGGATGAGCGAGGACAGCCAGCCACCCGCGGGAACCCCTCGGTCATTGTAGTGCCGCCCCCTGACTCGAACAACCAACAAGATCAGCCCCAAGGCGCGCCCGGCGAGGAGGAAACGAAGCCTGGAGCACCCAAGCTGATCGTCATCGCCGGCCCGACCGCGGTTGGGAAGACGCGGTTGGGAATCGAGCTGAGCCTGCGCTTCGATGGCGAAGTCATCAACGCTGACTCTCGCTACTTCTACCGGGGCATGGATATCGGCGTCGCCAAGCCGGATATCGTTGAGCGCCGGGGCGTGCCGCATCACCTGGTCGACATCCTCGATCCCAACGAAGAGATGTCGCTCGCCATCTACCAGGAGCGAGCGATGCAGGCGATCTACTCAGTCCTGGCGCGTGGGCACGTTCCCTTCCTCGTCGGCGGAACGCCGCTGTACATCAACGCGGTCGTCGAGGGCTGGCGAATCCCGCCCGTGCCGCCGAACCCGGAGTTCCGCGCCCGTATGGAAGACGAAGCAGCGCGCCTCGGGGTTTCGGCGCTGGCGGAGCGGTTGGCGGTCGTTGATCCGGTCGCGGCAAAGCGCTGTGGCACCAACCTGCGGCGCATCATTCGCGCTCTCGAGGTGTATGAGGCCACCGGCGTGCCGATGTCTCAGCAGGAGGGGAAGGGTCCGCGGCCGTTCGACACGCTCGAGTTCGGCCTGACGATGCCACGCGCTCAGCTCTACGAAGCGATTGACCGGCGAGTCGACGATCAGATCCAGCGTGGACTGGTCGAGGAGGTCCGGCTGCTGCTGGAAGGCGGCGTCCCGCCCGATGCGCCGGCGATGAGCGCGCTCGGCTACCGGCAGCTCCTCCCCTACTTCCGTGGTGAGACGACGCTCGATGAGGCGATCGCGCGCATCAAGCTAGACACGCATCGCTACGTGCGGCACCAGGAGACGTGGCTGCGCCGCAACCCGCGGCTGATCCCCATCGACGTAACACAGCCGGATTGGATCGAGCGCGCCGCGGCGCTGGTCGCGGAGTTTCTCGGCCGACCGCCGCGCGACCCCGTCCCGGAACGGTGGGAAGGCTGATCGAACGCCGGATCATGAGCCGCGCGTGACTGCGCGTTTGAGTCACGCTGGACGATAGTCCCTCCAGTAAAGGAAAAGCCAGACTTTCCGGCCCGGACGAACTCACACTTTGTGGTGAGGGTATGCCTTGCGCCGTCTGACACCTGCCGTAGGATTATGGGGGTGTCATGCGAAGGGATGCATCTCGCTTCAATGAACATCTTGATTGTTGACGCGACCGGCGCCGTGTCGCCGAAAGCCGAACCGCTCTTTCGGGCCCGGAACTGGACGTGCGCGCACGCGACCGATCCGAGATCGGCGCTGTCTATCGTCGCGCGGGAACTGCCAGACACGATCGTCATCCACAACGACGGGTCGAAGGGGGACGCGGCGCATCTCTGCCAGCGGCTGAAGGCCAATGCTCTCACGTCGGGCATTCCGATCATCGTGATCGAGGATCGGCCGCCGCCGGCGTGGTTATTGAGCGGCATGCCCGCCGAGGCAGTGCTGCAAGCGCCCTGGGAGCCGGAAGAGCTACTGCACCACGTTGAGGCGCTCTTGCCGGTCCAGATCGGCTCCGGCTCGCTGGATGACCTGACCAACTTCCCGCGTCGGCGGCCGATCGCCGATGAGCTGGCGCGCCGGCTGCTCGCTCGCGAGATCTTCTCGGTTGGGCTTCTTTGCTTGCGCGAGGCGGACGCCTACCGGCAGGACTATGGCCGGACCGGACTCGATCAATTCGTCGTCCTCGTCAGCGTGCTGCTGCGCCGCAACGCGACTGGCGCGACTCCGGTCAGCATCGGCTACTTAGAGGAAGGCGCGTTCCTGGTCATCGGCGCGTCTTCGACCGTCCACGAGATCATTTCCCAGACGATCCGGGACTTCGACGCGCTGGTGCCCGCCTACTACGAGATGGACACCCTGTTCGGCCAGATTGACAGCCACGAGGTCGGCCCGGCGACGTGGATCAGCCTGCAGGGCTGCGTGACGCTGGTCGAGCCGGATCGCTACGACCACGCGGTGCAGATCGGGGCGGTGCTGTCTGACGCAATCCTCCGCGGCCAAGACGCGCAGAGCGTCACACGCACGGAGCACCGGGAGCTGAGCGGCGCCGCCGCATAGCCAGCGCAATTCTTCATAACATACTCAAGAACTCATCAAACTCTAGCCCCGGTGCTATACTCGTTGGGTGAGCTCGAGGCGTCTTTGACGTTCGTCTCCGGCCCGCCGGGTTGCGTCCGCAGGGCGCTGCTTCGGTGTAGCCGGATTAGCTGGAAAGCGAGCGTGTGACGATGGTGGCAACCGAGACCCGGCAGGAACAGGGAGGCTACGCCCACGCTGAAGTCCTCGTCTCGACCGAGTGGGTTGCGCAGCACCTCAACGATCCGAAGGTCCGGATCGTCGAATCGGATGAGGATATTCTCCTGTACGATGTCGGGCATATTCCCGGCGCGGTCAAGCTGGACTGGCACACCGACCTGCAGGATCCGGTCGAGCGCGACTTCATCGACAAGGCAGGGTTCGAAGCCCTGATGAGCCGCGTGGGCATCTCCAACGACACCACAGTCGTCTTCTATGGCGATAAGAACAACTGGTACGCTTGCTACACCTTCTGGCTCTTCAAGTACTATGGGCACGAGGATTGCCGCGTGATGGATGGCGGCCGCGCGAAGTGGGAGGCCGAGGGCCGGCCATTCACGAAGGACGTGCCATCCTACCCGCCAACGACCTACAAGGCCAAGGATCCCGACCCGAAGATCCGCGCCTTCCGCGACGACGTCATGGCAATGCTGCAATCGGGTAAGATCGAGGCTGGCCAGGCCGCGTTGGTGGATGTGCGCTCACCTCAGGAGTACAGCGGGGAAGTGATCCACATGATTGGCTACCCGCAGGAGGGAGCGCAGCGAGCTGGACATGTCAAGGGCGCGCGCAACATCCCGTGGGGCAAGGCGGCGAATCCGGACGGCACCTTCAAGAGCCCGGAGGAGCTGCGAGCCCTGTATGAGAGCGAAGGGATCACGCCGGACAAAGAGGTGATCGCCTATTGCCGCATCGGGGAGCGCTCCAGCCACACGTGGTTCGTCCTGACCTACCTCCTCGGCTATCCGAACGTCCGCAACTATGACGGGTCGTGGACCGAGTGGGGCAGCATGGTCAACGTGCCCATCGAGAAGAACGTCTAGGTGCGCGGCAGGAGTCGGGAGTACCGAATGTGCGCGGGATTCTGGCGCCTGAGCCTCACCTCCTGACTCCTGCCCCCACCTTCTAGGAGAAACACTACCTTGGACCGACAAGCTTTCATCGAGCATATCCTCGACCATTACGAGCACCCGCGGAATCGAGGCCGGCTCGAGGACGCAACCGTTCAGCTCGGAGGCGGCAACCCGGGTTGCGGCGACCTGATCACGATCTACCTCAAGATCGGCCCGGACGACCGGATCGAGCGAGCGACATTCGAGGGCGAAGGCTGCACGATCAGCCAGGCGGGCGGCTCGATCATCACCGAGATGATCGAGGGGATGACGCTCGATGAGGTCAAAGCCCTCGGCACGCAGACGATGATCGAGGAGATGGGCGAAGAGGTCGTCAAGTCGCGCGTGCGCTGCGCGACGCTCGCCCTCGGCACCGCGCAGGCCGCGATCGACGAGTACCGGAAATCGCGCGATCGCGCTGAAGTCTCTGCCGCAACGGACAGGGCAGAGACTCCGTCTAGCTAATCGAAGCACCTCCTTGCTCTCCCCCAAATCCCGTTACGGGATTCCGCCGGTGTGTCCACCTTTCTGCCGCGTAATCCTCTAGCGCAATTTGCCGACCTCTAGGAAAATGTGCGCGTTCTCACCGCGGATTCAGCGGGGTATTCAGCGTGTGCGCGCGGGATCGCTCGACTGTTCCTGAGCTGGCCCTGGCCGTGGCCTGGCACGAGGGCCGCTTGCCGAATGTGCTGCGGACGGTGGACGGGCACACCGTCGAGGTCGTCCATCGCGGCGTCTGGACGCACGGCTTCGGTCCCGACTTCCGCGACGCGATGCTCCTCTTCGACGGACGGCGCCTCCTGACCGGCGCGGTCGAGTTACATCTGACGACATTCGGCTGGACGGAACACGGCCACCACCTCGACGAACGGTACGAGCCGGTCATTCTGCACGTGGTGCTGCGGCACGATGGCAGCGAGACACGACGGCGGGACGGCGCGCTCGTACCGGTCGTTGAGCTTCGTCTCGATCCGGAGGACCTACCTCGTGTGGATGGGCTGGCGCTGCGCTGGTCCAGCGTCGGCGGTGAGGTCTGCGCGGAAGCGCTTGCTAGGGAACGGCCGCGGGCGATTCGGGAAATCCTCTGGCAGCTCGGCGATCGGCGGCTGGCGACGAAGGCGGCTCGACTGGAGGCGCGCCTGACCGAGTTGCCGCCAGGAGAGGTCTTGTACCAAGAGTTATGGGACGGTTTGGGCTTCTCGGCGAACCGTGAGCCGATGCGTGAGGTTGCGCGCAGGCTGCCGCTGGGCGCAATCGAGGCGATGCTGGCGACATGCAGCGACTATGAGCGGCTCCCGCTGGCACGCGGCCTCCTCTTCGGCGTCGCCGGGCTCTTGCCTATGTCGCCGGCGGACGCTTCGCTCGCCCGCCTCGATCCGGAAGATGTAGACGCGGCCGAGCGGCAATGGCGGGAGCGCGGCGGGGCATGGCACGGTGAGTCGCTGTCGCCGTCGGTCTGGACGCGTGCCCGCGTGCGACCGGCGAACCATCCCGCCCTGCGCCTGAACGCTGGCGCGTCCATACTTGCAAAGTCGCGTGACGGACTGCTGGCGACGTTGCTTACCCCACTCCGCTACGGCACCGATATAGTGGCGACCCTCCAGGACCTCGCAACCTGGGATGAGCAGCCGGGCATCGGCGCGGACCGCACTGTCGGCCTGACAGTCAACTCCATTCTCCCATTTGCCCTGGCGCAGGCTGAGCATACCGGGGATATCGCGCTAAGCGAGGCTGCTTCCGCCGCGTGGGAACGCCTGCCTCCGGCGGAAGCGAATGAGATCACTCGTCGCGCCTTACGTCAAGTTGCTGGTGAGGCGAGGCTTGGCCGACTTGGCGCTCGCGGCCAGCAAGGACTGATTCACCTCGACGCGACGCTGTGCGGGCCGCGTCGCTGTTACGAATGCCCGATCGCCCGGCTGGTCGTCGAGGGCGCCAGCGAGAAAGCCCAGATCGCGACCGAGTGAGCGCCTGCATCAGCGCCCGCCGCTGCGCATTGATGCATTTTGATCTCCGCTAGGAAACGATTCCTAACCCAGTTGAATGGCACCTTCTCGGACCAATTGGCTATGCCAAGCTCCTCATTGTGTGAAGTGAGGCAACACTCTAGCATCCCTTTCACATCCCTCGATTGATTGGCGATCGAGGGAGCGCCGGCAAAGCCAGAAGGTGTGAACGAACTTTGTGATGGGCCGGCGGGGGGGTTCCATCCTCAAGAGCGTAGTTCATCTCGGGATGCGTGTCCCGAGCAGGGTACCGGCGTGGATTGACCCGTTCGGCCCGCCGCTCACAACCGGTGGTCTCACTGCTGTAGGCAGCCAGCCGGCAATCCAAGCTCATTCAATAAGCCTGGCGCCGGTTGCACGAGACTTCCCTCCTCCTCTTTCCTTGCCCCAAGTTGACAAAATGCCGGTCCCTTCCGCGCAAGCATCGCCGGCGACCGCGCCGATCTCCCAACACGGCGACCGTTCTTGGCGATCTCCATCGGTACTTAGGACGTGGAAAGCGACTGATCTCGCCAGCGTCCGACTTGCCCCGTGCCGATTGAAGTTGTTAGCGCGCCGGGTGTGCCAAGCATTCTCCCTCCAGATCTCCCTGGCACATCGTCCAACGGGTTCGGTGCCTCCGGGATAGGTTGTCGGGCCCGGTGGGTTCATCCGATCGGCTCACCGGACGTAATAGGACGCCCGACCGGCGGCTCCGAATCTGATCGCTGCCGAAAGCTCGATTCCTGGAGGTTGGTCACGGAGATGTTTGGCACCAGCGGGGCGCATGTCAAGCGCCGGTTTAGGCGGATGCTCATCCTCCTGCTCGCGCTTGGACTGGCACCGCTGCCGCCCGTCCTGACCGAGGTCAGCGCGAGCGGACATGACCTGAAGCGGACGACCGCTAGGCCGGTCTGGGTCGCTGGCGGCGAGCTTGGGAGGTGGAGCGCGGATCAGATCCAAGAATCCGTTGGCGTCCCGAACTTGGGCCTAGCGCTCGCGCAATCGCTCGACGATACGGGCACGCTTTGGCTCGTCGGTCTCCTTGGGCTCGCGCTGGTGGTGAAATCCCTCCGCGTGCGGATGCCGGCGGCGCTGTTCCTGGCCGCGGGAAGCGCGCGGGATCAGCTGACCGCGCGGCCGCTCAGATTCGGGACGGCGCAGGTCGGCTCATCTGGGGTGCCGCCCGTCCGCGTGCTCCTAGTGGACGGCGACGACGGATTCCGGCGGCGGCTGCACGACATCTTGAACGCGAGGGCCGGCTCAGGGATCAGCGTCAGCGAGGCGAGCACTGGGCACGAGGCCCTAAGTATCGCGGCGGCGCAACGTCCCGACCTCGTGCTGATCTCGGCTCAACTACCGGGACTTTCCGGGGATCAGGTCGCCGCCGCGATCGTTCGGCACTTTCCGGCGACGCGGATTGTGCTGATCGCGCCATCCGCGGAGATCGGCCGGATGCTCGTCGCGCTTCGCTCCGGTGCCTCCGCGCTGTTGTCACGAGACGCCGCGCCGCACGTCGTGCGCCAGTCGGTGCAGGCCGTGCTTCGAGGCGACAACCTACTCTTGCCGGCGCTCATCCAGAGCCGGGCGCTGAATCGGCTCTCGCTCGCGGATGCCTGGCAGGGCGACTCGGATGCGAGCAGCGGCATCCTCGCCACCCGTCTGACGTTCCGCGAGCTGCAGGTGCTCGACTGCTTGATCCTCGGCTACAACAACCGGGAGATTGCTGACAGTCTCGGCATCGGCGATCAATCGGCACGGAACATGGTCAGCGGCGTGCTGAAGAAGCTCGGCATTGGCCATCGCCTCCTTGCGCTCAAGATCGCCGTCCAGAACGGCTGGGCGGACATTGGCATGGGAGTCGAGACGCCGGAGCTGCCGCCAGCCTCCCGCGCGTCAGCCGCTGAGAGGGCCGAGCGAGCTGAACGCGCGAACGCGGAAAGCGGCAGCAGCGCGTGGACCGGCCCGGAGAGCGAAATCGCGGAGGGCGCCGAGGGCGGGAGCCACACGTAGCGAATCCCGCCCATTCGGCTCAGCGAGATTGCACTCTCTCGGAATCAAATCCGGCATCGGAACGCCGATCTGGCAAAGCCACGGCGCCGCGGGGGTCGCCTTCAGCCTGGCGTGCACTGGCTGACGCTCCCGCTCTGCCGAAACGGGATGTGAGTGCGCCGCGGAATGGCTACCAGCGGATCTGCGATTGGACAGGCCCGCTGTGGAAGTCGCGCCGCTTCGCTAGCGGCCAGGCGCGCCACTCATCAACGAACTCCAGCAGATTCGTTACGGCGGCTTCGAAGATGACCTTTCCCTTTTCAGCCGTCGCAGTTCGCGCATCCCCGTGCACGCCGAGATCGGTCCAGCGAGACCAGTAGTCGTTGAAGCGCGCGTAGGGCGAGGTGCTATCCGAGCTGACGTACTTGCCCATCACGTCATCGCCCGCGCCGGCCTTGTCCATTTGGACGCGCTCCGGCGCGAGATAGAGGTAGAGGGAGGTCTCAAACTCATCGGCGTGGGCGATGACTTCCGTGTCCTTGACCTTCTTGAACGCTTCGAGCGCGAAGGCGAAGTACGAGAGCGCGGTACACAGCGAATTCGTCTCCAGCGTCGTCCGGCGGGCGATGATGTCGATGAGTGGGCCGTTCGAGCCGTGACCATTCACGATCATGATTTTTTGGAAGCCGTGATAGGCGACGCTCTTGGTCACGTTCAAGCAGAAGGCTATGAAGATCTCGGGCTCGATATGAATGGTGCCGGGGAAGTCGATGTGATGCAGATTGAGCCCGTAAGGAATCGGTGGCAGGACGAGCACCTTGCCCTCGGCTCGCTTGCCGACTTCCAAGCAGACCGACTCGGTGAGGAAGAGGTCCACATCGAGAGGTAGGTGGCGGCCGTGCTGCTCGGTCGAGCCGGTCGGCAAAATCACCACCGGTTGCCGGGCGATCGCGGCGTCGAGCTCCGCCCACGTCAATCGGTTGTAACGGTACTCATTGGCATCAGCCATCAGGTGCGCCCCTTTCAGGTTGACTTGCTATCCCCAATTAGCCCTTGACGCCTCCGAGCGACAGGCCGGAGACGAGATAGCGCTGCATGAATAGAGTCAGGACGAATGGCGGCAAGATTCCCAGAACGACAGTCGCCGCTGCCGGTCCGAACGACTCGTTGGACGGAGCATTGAGCAGATTGACCATGAGCATGTTCAGCGTCTGCGTTTCCCGTCCGCCGAGCGTCAGGACGAAGATCAGGTCGTTCCAGCCGGTCAGGAAGCAGAAGAGCGCGACGACGACGATGCTCGGGGCCATGAGCGGCATGACGATACGGACCAACGCCTGAAGCTCGGTCGAGCCATCGACGAGGGAGGCATCAATGATCTCGGTCGGGAAGTCCTCGAAGAAGGCCATCAGCAGCCAAACAGCGAGCGGTCCGTTGAAGATCGAGTAGGCGAGGACGAGCCCGAGATAGGTGTTGTTCAGGTTGAGATTCCGATAGATCAGGAAGAGCGGCAGGACAAGAATCACCGGGGGCAGCATGCGGCCGGTCAGAATCGCGAACCGAGCCTTGTCGCCGCCCAGGCGATAGCGCGAGAGCGCGTAAGCCGCCGGGATGCTGATGGCGACGACGAAAACCATATTGAACGTGGAGAGGACGAAGCTGTTCTTCAGGAATGGCAGGGCATTGACGTCGGTCCGGGCGAAGAGACGGTCGTAGTGATCAAGCGTGTAATCGGTCGGGAAATAAACGGGTGGCTTGGAGAAGTGATCGCGGGAATACTTGAAGGACGTCGTGACGATCCAATAGAAGGGAAAGACCGCAACGAGGATGCCGACGCAGAGGAAGGCGTAGACAACGACGGCGCGAAGGCGCCTCGTAAACAGATACCGCGAAGTCATGCCACGGCCTCCCTGCGACGAGTGATCTGCATGAGCGCGAACGCCAGCGCGAAGGTCAGCACCAGCAAGAAGAGCGAAAGCGTGACGCCGTAGCCGACGCGGAAGAAGCGGAGGCCGACGTAGTAGACGTAGAAGCTCATCGTCTCGGTGACGCGCGCCGGGCCGCCTTGCGTCAGTAGATAGACGAGGTCAAACATCTTGATCAGCTCGATCAGCCGAAGGAGGAAGGCGACAAAGAGAGGTCCTTTCAGCAACGGAAGAGAAATATCGCGGAAGAGCCGCCAAGAGCCGGCGCCATCAATCTTGGCCGCCTCGTACAGCTCTTGATTGATCGCGACAAGCCCGGCGAGCAGAATCAGCATGACGAAGGGCATCGCGTGCCATACGCTCGCGATCACCAGTGACCAGATCGCCCAATTTCGGTCGCCGAACCAATCAATCGCAACCCAATCCCGTCCGAGCAGCTTCCCAATGATGTAGTTGAGCGGGCCGTACTCGGGGAGCATGATCATCCGGAACGCCATGCCGGTCGCGGAGGTGGAGATCATGATCGGGACAGTAAGGAGCGCGACGATGACGGCGCGGCCGCGCTTGATGCTGTAGCAGGCAAGCGCCAGCAAGAGCCCGAGCGTGAACTCGGCGATGAGGGAGACGACGATGATGCGGATATTGACCCAGGCGGCTTGCCGGAAGACCTCATCACGGAAGGCATCCGCGTAGTTCTTCAAGCCGATAAACCGCATGATGCCGCGCGTGAGGTAGTAGTCGTAGAAGCTGTAGCGGATCGCATACGCGATCGGGAAGATGATCAGAGCGGCGAGAATGATCATGAGTGGCGCGGGATAGAGATAACGCGTCCAATGCCGGGGAAGGACACGCTGCCATCCCGTCTTCTCTCTTGGCACTGTCAGTTGCGCCATACCCTGCCCATTTGGGGGTGGTAGGGCGGGACCTTCCCCGCCCTACCCGAACAGCGGAAGCCACTTCGCGTCGCGGCCAGCTCGCTACATTCCGCCCTCGGCGAGCTCCGGCCGGTAGACGATGCCGCGAGACTTGAGCGCCTCAAACTGCTGCGTCCAGTAGGTGAGCTGCAGGTCGCGGCCGAGACGCTCGGTGATGTTGTTCCACTCGGCGGCGGCATCATCGAGCGCCTGCTGCGCCGACTTGGCGCCGGTGAGGGCCGCGCTGATCTCGGCGTCCGCCACCTTCACGTACTCATCCTGGCCGGGGATCTGCAGATCCGGCACGCCCTTGTCGAGCGTCTCCTCCATAACGGACACAACGGCGCGGGCATAATCGGGATCATCAGGCCACTGGTTCAGCCACGCCTCGGGATCGAAGCTGCTCCGGCGCCACGGCTCCGACCAGGCCGCTGGATTGAGCGCGATGGCGAGCGAGCGCTCCGGCTGCATGTAGTACTCGAGGATGCGCACCGCGGCCTCGATGTTGCTGCTGTACTTCGGAACGCCGGCCACCCAGCCGGTCGGCAGCGCCGGTCGGCGATAGATGGTGTCGCCATCCTGCACGCCCGGGACCATCGCGATGCCGACGGAATCGACGATCTGCGAGGACTCCGGATTCTTCGAGAGCTTCGCCGTCGAGGTCCAGTGGACGACCATCGGCGCCTCGCCGTTCATGAAGGCGTTGCGCGCCTCAGGCGAGCCGAAGTTGGCGGTTCCCGGCGGGACGTAGTCCACGATCGACATCTGGATTTCCAGTGCCTTGACGCCGGCCGGCGAGTTGATGAGCGGATTCATCTCCTCGTCGAAGTAGATGCCGCCATAGGAGAAGAACTTGCTCTGCCACCAATACCAGGCATAGCCGCCACGCTGCCAGGCCTCGACAACGCCGTACTCTGGCTCCCCATCGAAGTCCCAGTCGCGGCCGTTGAAGAACGCGGCGACCTGGACGTATTCATCCCAGGTCTCCGGCACCCTCAAGTCGTTACCGGTTTCCGCCTTGTAGGCTTCCTGGTTTCGCGGATCCTCGAAGGCAATCTTGTTGTAGTAAAAGTTGTGCTGGTCCGCGTCGATCGGGACGGCGACGAAATTGCCTTCCCACGTCGTGTAGCTGGTGCGGAACACGTCGAGCGCGTCGTCCATGTGGAAGTTGAGGCCGTACTCCTCGGCCAGCGCGCCCAGATCAACCAGGTGCGGCGCGTAGTCGGGGAGCCAGGCGGGCTGGAAGAGCACGATGTCGTAGCTCGATGAGCCGCCCGCGAATTCGAGCATGTCCTTTTGGTACATGTCCTGCGGGGCGGTCATCGTGTACTCGAAATCGACCCCGTAGAGTTCCTTCACCTCATCGGCGTACATCTTGAAGACTTCGGGGTACGTTTCACCGGTGCTCAACTGAAGGGTGACATTGAATTTTGGCGGCGCACTCTCTTGGGCGGCCGCGAAGCGTCCCAGCCGGCCGGGCAAGGCGCCAGCCAAGACACTGCTCGAGGCGCCGACCGCCGCCGCCCGCTTCATAAAGCGCCGGCGATCCAACCGCTTGTCACGAACCGCTCGGATCAGATCGTCTCGAATTTGACGCTGGCTCACGAGACACCCCCTCAGTGACAACCACCTTCCGGCCGCGAATTCCGCGCTCGACACCCCCGCGCATGGCGGTTCGTACTCGCTTGGAAATAGCCGGACTGTGCCGGCACGTTATTCTGTCGCCGGGAACCTGTCAAGACCTTACAACGGGGAGGGAGGGGAGGGGCGTGCTGAGGTTGGGTTGTTGCGTGAGTTGGCGGATACGTGGGGTTGCTGTGCGGTTGGAGCCGAATTCGCTGGTGATGAAGCCGGCGTTGCACTGCGAGTCACGACGCCGGCACTGACGGTTTCGCTCAAATGAGACGATGCGGGCAGCGGCTAGAAGTAGTTGACCGAGATGCCGCCGTCGATGACGAAGGTGGTACCGGTCATCCACGACGATTCGTCGGAGGCGAGGAAGACGCCCGCCCAAACGATGTCCTCCGCGCGACCGAAGCGGCCGAGCGGGATGCGATTGAGCCGCTTCATCTTTTCTTCCTCGTTCGGGAAGAGCGATTCCAGGAGCGGCGTCAGGACTGGTCCTGGACAGATGGCGTTCGCGCGGATGCCTTGTCGGCCGTATTGCACCGCGAGCGACCGCGTCAGCGAGATGACGCCGCCCTTGCTGGCCGTGTATGCATCCTGCGGGACGGTGCAGCCGAGAAGCGCGACGAACGATGCGATGTTGATGATTGAGCCGCCACCCGCGTCGATCAGCGCGGGGACGCCGTGCTTGCAGCAGAGGAAGACACCTTTCAAGTTGACATCGAGCGTCCGCTGCCAGGTTTCCTCGCTCGTCTCGATGACGGACGTGTCCTCGTCCGGCATGATCCCGGCGTTGTTGTAAAGGACGTTGAGCTTGCCGAAGTGCCGGACGCCCGCTTCGATCCAGCTCTTGACGTCGTCCGACCGCGCGACATCGCCGGTCAGCGGCAAGACCGAGTCCCGCAGCCCCGCGTCTAACTCCGCCAACGTTTGCTCCAAGCCATCCACCTTGATGTCAGTGGCGACCACCTTCGCGCCTTGCTCGGCAAAGACGCGCGTCGCCAGCCGGCCCATGCCACTCCCCGCTCCCGTGACCAGAATGACCTTGTTCGCCAGTCGCATCGAACGCTCCCCAATCGCGTGATAGGTGCCGAACGCCGCTGCTGGCGCGGATGAAACCGCCGCGCGGCGGCCGAAAAGATCCTTCGATGAGCCGCCCGATCATAGCAAAGGTCGGCAGGATGCCCTGCCCGGCGCGGCATGCGATAAAGTACCGGCGATCAAGACTCGATTCCGCTCTGGCGAGGTGCCGTCGGTGTTTTCGGGCGGCCAGCCGCTGGCGGCTCGCCGCTTGCGACAAGGAGCGAACGCATGCCGAACGTGCCAATCGTTGACGCCCATGTCCATCTTTGGGATCCGCAGCGTTTCATGGTTCCCTGGCTGGACCAGACGCCGGCGCTGAATTCGCGCCATTGGATACCGGAGTACGAGGCGGCGACGGCGGGCCTGGACGTCGAGGGGTTCGTCTACCTGGAGATCGACATCGCGCCGCACTACACCCTCTCCGAAGCCCGCGCGATCGCCGAGCTTGCCGAGCGCGAGCCGAAGGTGCTGGCGATCGTCCCCCACGCGCCGCTGGAGTACGGCGAGCGGGTGCGCGCGTATCTCGAGGAGCTAGTGGCGATCAGCCCGAAGATCAAGGGCATCCGCCGCCTGACGCAGCAGGAGCCCGATCCGGAGTTCTGCTTGCAGCCCAATTTCGTTCGTGGCGCGCAGATTCTGTCCGAATTCGGTCTCACCTGCGACCTTTGCTGCTACTACATTCAGCTCGGCCAGACAGTCGAGCTGGTCCGGCGCTGCCCGGAGACGACGTTCATCCTCGACCACATCGGCAAGCCGAACATCCGGGAAGACCAGCGCGAGCCGTGGATGAGCCAGATGCGCGAGCTGGCGCGCCTGCCGAACGCCTGGTGCAAGATCAGCGGCGTGGCGACCGAGGCGCATCATGACCGTTGGACGATCGAGGACATCAAGCCCTACGTGCTCCACGCGCTGGAGGTCTTCGGCGAGGACCGCGTCCTCTTCGGCAGCGACTGGCCGGTCTGCACCATGGCCACTCCCCTGCGCCGCTGGGTGGAGACGCTCGACGAGCTAACGCATGACCTGTCCGACGCGGCCAAGCGCAAGCTGTGGAACGAAAACGCGCGGCGCTTCTACCGGATCGACAATTAGGGTAGTGCCAAGCGGCGATCGTGTATCGAACGGAGGGGGATCGGGCACATGACGGCGCAAGCATTAGGAATGCTGACCCGAGAACAGCTCGCTTCGATGGTCGCCGCAGGGGAAATCGATACGGTCATTGTCGCGATCTGCGACATGCAAGGCCGGCTGATGGGCAAGCGGCTGACCGCGTCGTACTTCTTGGAGCACTGCCAGGAGCACGGCACCCACTTCTGCACCTACCTCCTCGGGACCGACATGGAGATGAACACGCCCGAGGGGTTCACCTTGATGAACTGGGAAACGGGTTATGGCGACTACATGGCCCGGCCCGATTGGAACACGCTGCGGGTCATCCCGTGGCTAGAGAAGACGGCGCTCGTCCTGGCCGACGCGGTCGATGAGGAGAGCGGCGAGCTGGTGCCGGTCGCGCCGCGCACCGTCCTGCGACGACAAGTTGAGCGCTGCCTGGAGCGCGGCTTGCGGCCATTGATGTCGACCGAGCTCGAGTTCTATCTCCTGGCCGACAGCTACGATGAAGCAGCCGCTCGGGGCTTCGACGGGCTGCGTCGCTTCGGCTGGTACAACGAGGATTACCATCTGCTCCAAGGTACGAAAGCGGAGCCCTTCTACCGCGCGCTCCGGAACGGCATGAGCGCGGCCGGAGTCCCGATCGAATGCTCCAAGGGGGAAGCTGCGCCCGGCCAGCACGAGGTCAATATTCACTTCGCCGACGCCCTGGAGGCCGCCGATCGAGCGGCGCTCTTCAAGCACGGCGCGAAGGAGATCGCCTACCAGCAGGGACGAGCGGTGACGTTCATGGCAAAGCCAGACCAGTCGTGGACCGGTTCCAGCGGGCACATCCACGTCAGCCTCTGGGATCCGGACAGACAGCACAACCTTTTTCCCGCTAGCCCCGGCAGCCGGGAGCCATCCGACGTCATGCGGTGGTTCCTCGGCGGGTTGATCGCGTGCACGCGGGAGTTGGCGCTGTTTTTCGCGCCGAACGTCAACTCGTACAAGCGCTTCGCTGTCGCGAGCTGGGCGCCGGTCCACCTCATCTGGGGGCGCGATAACCGCACCTGCGGCTTCAGGATCATCGGTCGCGGCGACTCGCTACGGATCGAGAATCGCTTCCCCGGCGGCGACGCCAATCCATACCTCGCCTTCGCTGCCGTCCTGGCCGCTGGCCTGTATGGCATCGAGCAGCGGATCGAGCCGCCGCCGGAGTACCGAGGCAACGGATACCGGGCTACTGACGCGCCACGAGTGCCGAGAGCGCTGTACGAGGCAATCGCCACCTGGGAGACAAGCGAGGTCGCGCGGGAGGCGTTCGGCCTGGACGTCGTGGCGCATTACCTCAACGCCGCGCGCTGCGAGCAGGAATCCTTCGACGCCACCGTCACCGATTGGGAACGCATCCGATATTTCGAGCGTGGCTGAGAGTCGCGCCGCGCTTTGAGCGGCAATGCAGCACCAACGCGGGCGCGGCGTGGTGCATGCCGTCTATCCTTGGCCTCTGTGAGCCTCATCACGCCCGGCGATGAGCTTGGCGAGAGGAGGCGACAACTGCCTTGGCACGAGTGATTGCCGCGCTTTTCCGGGAAGCGTCCGCGAGAAACACCTAGAGGATTGAGCAGCGTGACGACGTCAGCAGAAGGGAGACAAACGGCCGAGACTGATCAACGCCAGCGAGAGGCACGCGCCGAACGGGCACTGGACCAGACGCGAGCGCCGCTGGTGGAAGCGCTGGCGGCGTATCGCGAGGCGGGGATCATTCCCTTCTCGACTCCCGGTCATAAGCTCGGCGTCGGAATTGCGCCGGAGCTGCGCGAGCTGTACGGGGCGGATGCCTTTCGCGTGGATATCCCGGTCAGCGGCGGCGTCGACGATATCCATTTCCACCACCAGACGCTGTTGCGGGCAGAGGAACTGGGCGCGGCGGCATGGGGCGCCGATCGCACCTTCTACCTGGTCGATGGCTCCTCGTCCGGGAATCTTGCCTTCTTGCTCGCGACGCTCCGGCCCGGTGAGAAGGTCATCGTCGCACGAGATCTGCACAAGTCGCTGCTCGTCGCGCTGATCCATACCGGCGCGGTTCCGATCTACGTCTCTCCCCGCATCCATCCAGAGAAGAACGTCGGCGTCGGCATCGAGCCGGCGGATGTCGCCGCCGCGCTGGACGCTCATCCGGATGCCAAGCTCGTCGCGCTCGTCAGCCCGTCATATTGCGGCATCGCATCGGACTTGGCGGGCATCGCCGCCGTCGCTCACGAGCGGGGCGTGCCTGTTTATGTCGACGAAGCGTGGGGGCCGCACCTCGCGTTCCACCCGAACCTGCCGCCGCCCGCGATGGCATGCGGCATTGACGGCGCGGTCGCGAGCACGCACAAGATTCTCGGAAGCTTGACGCAAGCCGCGGTCCTCAACGCCCAGGGATCGCTCGTCGACATGCAGCGGCTCGAGACGGCGGTCGGGATGACGCAAACAACGAGTCCGGCGGCGATGATCCTCGCCTCGATTGATGCCTGCCGGCGGCAGATGGTGCTGCATGGGCGCGAATTGCTCGATCGCACGCTGGCGCTGGCCGAAACGGCGAGACGTCAGCTGGAGGCGATACCCGGCATCGAAGTGCTCGACGGGCAGCGCATCGGGGCGAAGCATTGGGATCCGACGCAGCTTCTCATCGATGTCCACGGGCTCGGCTTGACCGGTTTTGAGGCGGAGCACCTGCTGCGGGAACGATTCCAGATCGCGCCGGAGATGAGCGATCTCCTCAGCATCAAGTGCCTCATCACGATCGGTGATACGGAAGCGAGCATCTCTCGCCTCGTGGACGCGCTGGCGACGATCGCTAACGAGCAGCGCGGCCGGTCGGGAGGCGATGGGCGGGCTCGCCTGGGAGCGGCGCTCCGCTCATCTGGTGCGGTCCTCGCCCCAGGCCGGCAGGCGATGTCACCGCGCGACGCCTTTTTCGCCCGCACCCGCGCGATTCCGCTCGCGGAGGCGGCCGGGGAGGTCTCGGCCGAGCTCGTCATCCCCTACCCGCCGGGCATTCCGGTCCTGGCTCCCGGCGACATCATCTCCGAGGAGAAGGTGGAGTACCTGCGGTACGGCGCTTCCCTCGGGATGTACATCTCCGGCGCGGCGGACCATCGCCTGGAGACGATCCGGGTCGTGGAAAGCGCGAATTAGCCGCGAGCCGATACCCCCTTCGGTGCTTCTCGGCGGTAACTTCCGAGACACAGCGTAGAGAACCGTTGGCCCAGTCCATGCGTAGCAATGAATATCCGGAAACGTTGAGATTTTCCGGATGGTTTCCGGGGCGCAATGGAAGGGGGATGTTGATCATGGTCACCATCACTGGTCAGTCCCAACAGCCAGCAAGTCGCGCGATTGGCAGACGAGCGGATTGGCTCGGAGACAGCGTGATCAGTGGCTTTCTGGCCACGGTGGCCATGACGATCGTCATGGCGCTCGCTTACGGCGTTGCCTTGGCGATCGGCGAGGAAGACGGCTCTAGGATCGAGCGCTGGTTCTGGGCGTTGACGCATAACCCGGTCACGCGGACCACCGAGGACAGGATCGGCCTGGCGATCGCGCTGAACCTCGGCGTCGGCCTCATTTGGGCGATCATCTACGGCTTCACGGTCGAGCACCACATGTCGGGCCCAGGCTGGCTCCGGGGCGTGCGCTTCGCGCTGGTGCCGTGGCTTCTATCGCTGATCGTCTTCCTGCCGATAATGGAAGGCGGCGTTTTCGGTTCGGACATCGGCGCCGGTCCGCTGCCGGTTATCGGCAACTTGATCCTGCATGTCGTGTACGGCGCGGTCCTCGGGACGATCTACGCCGCCAACCCGGAGTGGCCCGAAGGGACCGAGCTCGATCGCACCTACGCGGCGGCGCAGCAGCGAGCTTCGGCGATCGGGATCGCCGTGGGTCTAATCGTTGGAGCGATTGGCGGCTGGCTGCTCGGACCATCGCTCGAAGGCATCGCGCCGCGCGGCGTGATCGCGCTGATCGGCGCGCTGACGATTGGCGCGCTTGGCCTCCTGCTCGGCTCGTTCATCGGTGACGGCGAGGACACGGACGCGCGAGCCAGGATGGACGTTCGCTAACCGCCAGCAGATTCAAGATCTTCGAAACAGACTGACGGGCGCCGGCGAGCAATGCCGGCGCCTTGTCGTGTGCGGTCAATCTCCGGCAATTCGGCTTCCTACCGGCAAGCGGTCGAGCTTGGCGCGGAGCGTTTTGAGGCGTTCGGCGGCAGCGAGCAGCGTTTCCTCACGCTTGGCAAAGCAGAAGCGCGCAAGGAGCGGCGCGCGGCGCGGGTCGGCGTAGAACGCCGAGGGTGGCACCGCGGCGACACCGACCTCGGCCGTCAGGAACCGGCAGAAGGACGCGTCGTCCGGGAAGCCGCATTGCGAGATGTCGGCCATCAGGAAATAGCTGCCCCGGATCGGGAGCGTCGGCAACCCGGCCGCTTCGAGCGCGCCCCGAAGAAGTTCACGACGGCGGGCGTACTCGTCCCGCAGCTGCTCGTAATAGCCGCGCTCCGCCGCGACTTCGAGCGCGATCGCCATCGCCTCTTGGAATGGCGTGGCTGAGGCGAAGGTGACGAATTGGTGCACGGCGCGGAGCGCGGCGTTGAGCGGAGCCGGACCGACGGCATAGCCTATCTTCCAGCCGGTCATGCTGAAGCTTTTCCCGGTGGAGTTGATCGTCAGCGTCCGATCCCACATCCCCGGCAACGTCGCGAGCGGCACATGCGCCGCGCCGTCGAAGAGGATGCGGTCGTAGACCTCGTCGGTGATGGCGACGACGTCATGCTCCTGGCAGAGCCGGGCGATCGTCTCCAGCTCCTCGCGCGTGAAGACTTTACCGGTCGGGTTATGAGGCGTGTTGAGAAGGAGCGCTCGGGTACGCGGCGAGAAGGCAGCTGCAAGCTCGTCCGGGCCGAATGACCAGTCGGGCGGACGCAGCGTGACAGGCACAAGGCGGGCGCCAGCGATGACGGCTCCAGCGGGATAGGAGTCGTAGAACGGCTCGAAGGCGATCACCTCATCGCCCGGCCCGAGGAAGGCTTGCAGCGCGTCGAAGATCGCCTCGGTGGCGCCGCTGGTGACCGTGACCTCTGTCTCCGGATCGATCTCGCGCCCGTAGTCGCGCGCCCAGGTGGCGGCGATCGCCCGACGGAGTCGCGGCGCGCCGTGGCTGATCGCGTACTGGTTCAGGTCGCGGTCAATCGCCTTCTTCGCGGCCTCCTTGACGAAGTCTGGACCTGGGAAATCGGGAAAGCCCTGGCCAAGGTTGACCGCGCCGTACTGCGCGGCCAGTCGGCTCATTTCACTGAAGACCGAGGTTCCAAAGCCGCGGATGCGCGCCGAGGATCGCGGATCCATGAACGCTCCCCACATCACGCTCTATCGTCATCTGCCAACGCCTGGACTACGGGACGCCCCGTCCGGCGAGTAGGCGACATACATAGCATGATTCGGCAACGCGCGGAGCCATTGCCGTCCATGACGCTCGCTCAGGCCTTGGCGCGCTCGGCGGCAACGATCTCACGGGTGGCCGGGGCGACCTCACGGGCGAAGAGCTCGAGCGAGTAGGGATCGTCCGCGGCCAGGATGAACGTGGAGATGCCGTACCGCAGCGTGACGTCCGCCAGATCCTCAGCCCATTTTTCCGGCGGGCCGACGAGGAAGGATTGGCTTACCGAGCTGAACTGACCGTTGATGTTCAGCATGCGGCGCACGGCGGAGGGAGACCGCCCCGCGGCGACAGCGGCTTCATCAATGATCCGGTTCATCTCCTCGAGGGCAGCCGTCCCGCCCGGCAAGTAGCTGAGCGATGGCAGCCAGCCGTCCCCGAGGCGGCCGGTGAGCTGGAGCATCCGCGGCTTGTACGCCCCGATCCAAATCTCGACGTTGTGTGCTGGCGCGGGGCCGCGCTTGGCTCCGCTGACCTGATAGTAGGTGCCGTTGACCCGCACGCCGCCGCGCTGGCTCGTGTCCCAAAGCTCGCGGATGATTGTGATCGCTTCCTCGAGCGCGACGACCGCCTGCCCGGCTGACAGCCGCCGGCCACCCATCGCCTCGATCGCGTCCCAGAATGCGCCAGCGCCGATGCCCAGCTCAATACGGCCACCGCTCAGGCGGTCGAGACTGGCGACGGCGCGAGCGAGCACAGCCGGCTGCCGCAGCGGGAGGTTGAGGACGTTGCCGGCCAGCCGAATGCTCCGAGTGCGCGAAGCGACGTAGGAGAGGAGCGTCCACGTGTCGAGGAATGCCGGCTGGTACGGGTGGTCTTGGAACGTCACCAGATCGAGCCCCACCTGCTCCGCCACCAGCGACAGCTCGACGGCGTGGTGCGGCGGTTGGGCTCGTGGCGTGATGAAGGCGCCGAAGCAGAGATCGTGCCCGTAGTCGGTCATGATCCTGTCTCCACTGGTGCGGGCCGCGAAGCGTCCTCTGGGTTGAGGTCGAAGCTGTCGCGGAAGAGATTCTCCGGGTCATAGCGCGCTTTGAGGCGGCGCAGGCGTTCGAGCGTTGGCGGCGGGAACGCTTCGGCCAGCCGCTCCGGGCGCGGGTCGGTCTCGAAGGCGAGGTAGAGACCGTTGAAGTGGTATTGGATTTGGTCCCAAGCCGCGTCGAGACGCGCGCGGTGCGCGCCGAGCGCCAGCACCGAGAAGTTCGCCGAGCGGTTGGCGTACGCGGTGGCATCTGGTGGAACGTCCGACACGGCTCCACCGACCGCCCGAATTTGAAAGAAGTAGATCAGCCCACTGCGCAGCAGGCGTTCAGCATCGGCGGCGAACTCGGGCGTGATGTGCTCGATCAGGCCGGAGCGCGTGATCGGCTCGCCCCGGCCGTAGTAATCGCCGCTCTGCGCGTTCGCCATCACGGTTGCATAGGGCGCGATGATGGCGCTTTGGTCGTAGAGCGGGGCGATGTTGACGAGTGGCTGGAGGCAGCGGACGATCGTCTCCGGATTGTCCGAGGCGACCATCGCCAGAACGAAGGCAATGGTTGGCTGTCCCCGGCGTGGGCTCGTGATGAGGAAGCTGGTGAGCTCGCGCGGCGACGCCTCGACGATAGCGCCCCAGCGTTCGAGAAAGCCGGCTATATCGCTCGCGTCGAAGAGCAGCTGCGCCCAGCCGACGTTGCTGACCTCGGGCACTTCGAACTCGAACGAGGTGACGATGCCGAACCCGGCGCCGGCGCCCCGCACCGCCCAGAACAGGTCCGGGTTTTCGTCGTCACTGGCCCGCACGACCGCCCCATCCGCCAGCACCATCTCGACCGCTCGCAGGTGATCGATCGTCAGACCGTGCTTGCGGCCGAGGAATCCGATTCCTCCGGCCGTTGCCAGCCCGCCGACGCCAACGCCGCCATAGTCGCCGGAGGTCAGCGCCCAACCATAGGGAGACAGCGCCGCCGCGACGTCCATCCAACGCGCTCCCGGCTCGATCCGGACACGGCGGGTCGCGCGGTCGAGCACCTCGATCGCGCGTAGGCGGGAGAGATTGATGACGATACCGCCGTCGTTCGTGGACCGGCCGCGAATACCGTGCCCGCCGCTGCGGATGGAAAGGGGCACGTGGCGGTGCGCTCGGGCGAAGGCGACGGCAGTTGCCACCTCGGCGGTCGTGCCGGGCTGAATCACCAGGCCCGGGGAGCCGCCGCGGAAGTAGGTCGATCTCATGCGCGCGTAGGAGGGGTCTCCGGGCTCGATGACCGCGCCATCCAGCGATTCTGGAATGGCGTCGTAGTCGATGCCTTCGCGGCGCCGAGCCCGCACCGAGGCGCGCCGGATCGGACGAGCCAGGAACGCTCCCGCAAGCTCGCGCTCCGCCGCTTCGCGCAGCGCAGGCGCTACCTCCCGCGCGAACTGCTCAATGGTGCGCTCGTCATCCGACATCAGGATGAAAGTGCCGACGCCATGCTCGACGACGAGCGGGAGAAGCTCTTCGACCCACTGCACGCTCGGCCCTTCCAGGAACCCGCCGCGCTCAGGAGCGAAGCGGCCGGCAATGTTGACGAGGCGGCGGATCTCGCGCGGGTCGCGGCCAGCCTCCCGCGCCGCCTCGTCGATGATCGCGTTCCCGGCCGTGAGATCGCCCGGTTGGAGGAACGGGAGCGAGGGGAGCCAGCCGTCAGCCTTGCGGCCGATCAGGCGCAGCATTCGTGGCTGCCTGGCCCCGATCCAGATCGGAATATCGTGCGCGGGGACGGGTCCGCGCTGGACGCGCGAGACACGGTAGTACGTGCCGTGGAAGCTCAGCGGCGCCGAGTCGGCGGTGTCGAGTATGCCGCGGATAATGTCGATCGCCTCTTCGAGCGCCTCGACTGCCTGTCCGGCCCTCAGGCCGCGTCCCCCCATCGCCGCGACCGCCATCTGATAGGCTCCCGCGCCGAGCCCGAGTGACAGGCGTCCTCCAGAGAGGAGGTCGAGGCTCGCCGCGGAGCGCGCCAGCACGGTAGGGTCGCGCAGCTGGATGTTGTGAACATTGGCGGCGATGCGGATGCGCTCGGTCTGACCGGCAACCCAGGACAGGAGCGTCCACGTATCGAGGTGCGCCGGCTGATACGGGTGGTCCTGGAAGGTAACGAGATCGTAGCCAAGCTCCTCACTGCGGCGCGCGAGCGCGACCACCGACTCCGGCGAATCGCTGCGCGGCGTGATGAACGTCCCAAACTCGAGGGGATGACCATAGTGCACGCGCGTTACTCCTGAGACGTAGAGAGTGCTGGGTGCTGAGTGCTGAGTAAAGGGTCGAGCCGGACTAGCTGGTGGGGACGGTCGCCCGCGCGGTTGAAGTCTCGGTTGGCGTTATGTCGAGGCTGGCGACCGTCCCAAGGGCGTTGCTACGCGGATCGGTTATTGGCTTGCTCGCCTGGTTCGTGGTTGGCGGCAACGTTGAGGCCGCCTTCGGCGACGATCTGTTCCATTTCCGCGACCGTCGCCTCGAACTCCGCCAACGCGTCTCGGACGGGATCGGGCGTCGTCAGATCGACGCCGGCGCGCTGCAGCAGGAGGAGCGGATAGTCGGAGCCGCCCGCCTCCAGCAGGCGCAGGTACCGCTCGGCGGCCGGCGCGCCCTCATCGCGGATCGCCCGCGCCAGCGCGATGGCGGCGGCGATTCCGGTTGCGTATTGGTAGACGTAGAACGCGCGGTAGAAGTGCGGGACTCGGCTCCAATTGAGACGCGCCAGGTCGTCCCGCTCGACACCCGGCATGTACGTCTCCATCAACTGGCCGTAGATCTCGCTCAGCGACTGCTCCGTGAGCGGCTGACCGGCTTCGACCGCAGCGTGCGTCCGATGCTCGAAATCGGCGAACATCGCCTGGCGGATCAGCGTGGAATGGATCGTGTCCGCGAAGCGGTTGAGGATCGAGAATCGGGTGACGCGATCCTCCTCCGGCGTCTCCTGCAGGAGATACCAGGTGAGCAAGACTTCATTGACGGTCGAGGCGACTTCGGCCAGGAAGATCGGATATTGGGCGTCGTGGTATGGCTGTGCGCGGTCGGCCAGCAGGCTGTGCATCGCATGCCCGGCCTCGTGCGCCAGGGTGAAGACGTGGTCCATCGTGCCGTTCCAGTTCATCAGGATGACTGGCGGCGCGCCGTAGACACCCCAAGAGTAGGCGCCGGACCGCTTCCCCTTCGTCTCGTGCCAATCGACCCACCGCGACTTGAACCCGTTTGCGAGATCCTTCACGTAGGCATCGCCGAGCGGCGCCACGCTCCGCAGGACCACCTGCTGCGCTTCGGCGATCGAGTAGCGCCGCTCCGGCACCGGCGCGAGCGGGACGAGCAGGTCGTACGCCGCCAGCTTGTCTACACCCAAGAGGCGCGCCCGTAGCTGCATGTAGCGCTCGATCCCTGGCCGGGCCTCATGCACCGCCGCCAGCAGCTGGTCGTAGACCGCCGGCGGGATGTTGTCGTCGAAGAGGGCAGCGTCCCGCGCCGCCTCGAACGCTCTCGCCCTGGCGTAGAACAGATCCTTGCGGACCGACGCGCTATACAGCGCCGCCAGAGTATGCCGGTGCGACTGATACGCGCGCATCAGACCTTCGAACGCGGCCCGGCGGACATCGCGGTTCTTGCTCTCCATCAGGAGTTGGTATCGCGCCTTCGTCAGCGCGATCTCCCGACCTTCCTCGTCGCGGACGGTGCCGAAGTCGAGGTCGGCATTGTCGAGCGCGGCGAAGGCATCACGCGGCGCGCGGGCGACCTCCGCACTCTGGGCCAGTAACTCCTCGACCTCGACCGACCGGGTGTGCGGCCGGTAACGCACAATGTCTTCGAGGTAATGCTTGTAGAGTGCGAGCTGAGGATCGGCGAGATACTGGTCGAGAGCCTCGGCCGGGATCGTCAGAATCTCCGGACGGATGAACGCCAGCGCTTGTCCGACCTCGACCGAGAGCGCCATCACTCGCTCGTACCGGGCGGTCGCCTCCGGATCGGCCTGGTCCTCGTCTCGCCGCAGCATCGCGTAGACCGCGACGCGCTCGCTCAGCTTCATCAGCGCGACCGCGTCATCCAGCGCCGCTCGCAAGGCCGACGCTGACTCACCGAGCCGCCCGCGATGCTCGCTTACCTTCGCGATTAGGTCACGGACCCGCGGAATGTCCGCTTCCCACGCGGCCTCGTTGGCATAGATCGGCGACAGGTCCCACGTCTCTTCGACCGGAACCTCCTGGCGCGTCATCACGTCGGGGTGCGTTGCAACCATCTTCTTCTCCCACACGAGACCACGATCACACGTTGGCAATAATACGTGCCGGCGCAAATCCGAGTTAGTGTCATGTTGACAATTACTCCCTAGGTGTGTAAGCTCCGGGCAGCGAGGCAGGAATCCACGGCGCGGAGGGACCGCCGCCGACCCGCCCTGCCGGACCGCCGGAGATCGGCCACCGGCGACGAGGAGACCGTTCATTATGTCGATTACGGTCGAGCCTACTCAGACTTCCACGCGGCGCTCGAAAACGCTTGAATTCGGCGCGAAGCCGTCCACCTGGTTCGTGGACGCCCAGTTGGAGTCGGCGAACTGCGTTCCCGAGGAGACAGTTAGCGCGTATGAGCGCCTGCGTCGCTATGGCGTGACTCCGCTCCGCCAGCAACGGATACCCCGCGAATACATGCGGATGCCAGCGGAGGAACGCGATGCCCGCATTTGGGAGCTACGCCGGCAACTCGGTGACCGGTTGGTCGTCCTCGGCCATCACTATCAGCGGGACGAGGTCATCCAGTTCGCCGACTTTCGCGGCGACTCCTTCAAGCTGTCCCAGCAAGCGGCTGGGCGGACGGATGCCGAGTTCATCCTCTTCTGCGGCGTGCACTTCATGGCGGAGAGCGCGGATATCCTCTCCGGCCCGCACCAGAAGGTGATCTTGCCGAACTTGGAGGCCGGCTGCTCGATGGCCGACATGGCCAAGCCGGACGACGTCGAAGCGTGCTGGGAGGCGCTGCAGCGCCTCGGCATCACCGGCATCGTCCCGGTCACCTACATGAACTCCGCGGCGAGCCTCAAGGCGTTCTGCGGCCGGAACGGCGGCATCGTCTGTACGTCATCGAATGCTTCGCGGGTCTTCGATTGGGCCTTCGAACGCGGCGAGAAGATCCTCTTCTTCCCGGACGAGCATCTCGGCCGCAACACCGGCGTCAAGAAGGGGATTCCGCTCGATCGGATGGTCGTCTGGGACCCGTTCCTGCCGCTCGGCGGCAACACGCCAGAGGCGCTGCAGGAGGCGACCATCATCCTCTGGAAGGGCTACTGCTCGGTGCACGCCCGGTTCACGGTCGAGCAGATCGAAAAGGCGCGCGCCGATTATCCGGACGTGAACGTGATCGTCCATCCCGAGTGCCGGCTGGAAGTCGTGCAAGCGGCTGACTGCGATGGCTCGACAGAGTTCATCATTGATACAGTCACCAAGGCGCCATCGGGCACGACCTGGGCGGTCGGGACAGAGATCAACCTGGTGAATCGCCTGCAACAGGAGCAGCCGGACAAGCGCATCTTCTGCCTTGACCCGGTCATCTGCCCGTGCTCGACGATGTACCGGATTCACCCGGGTTACGTGCTCTGGTCGCTAGAGCACCTGGCGCAGGGCGAGATCGTCAATCAGATCGTCGTCGATCCGGAGACAAAGCGCGACGCCTTGATCGCGCTCGACCGGATGCTCTCGGTGCCCTAAGAATCACGATCTACGGAACGATAGGCACGAAGCGGGGCGGTCTTGAGCCGCCCCGCGTGACGTTTTTCGCCGTGTATCGGCGGTGCATTACGCCTCTGGCGTCGCGCCAGGCATCTCCGATTCTCCGACGGTGACGATCTCCACCATCCCTTCAAAGGCGTGCGGCACGAAGTCGCGACCCGGATCCGGGATGAAGCAGGCAACGATGTACGTGCCCGGCTGCAGATCGATGAGGAGCCATTGCGTCGTCCCGCGCGATTGCGTCCCCGCGAACGCCACGGACACGAGCTCTTCAGGGCTCGGGAGTCCAGCGGCCGGTGTTCCGGTCTCGAACGCCCCAAAGATCTGCTGCAGCTCTTCCAGCGTGATTGGGACCGGTGAGAGCGTCCAATCGACGAAGTGCGGCTGATCGCTATTGTTCACGATCTTCACGAGCTGTTGACCGGGCGTGAACGTTCCCTCGAAGCGGAAGACGAAGCCGTCTGGTGTGTTCTCCTCATAGACCGTTACGGACGCCGCCGGCTCGGGCCCCGGCTCCGGCGAGGCCATGCCCTCCGTCACGGTGAAGCCGACTGGTGGTTGCGGCACCGTTGGGTCCTCGCCCCAGGCCACCCAGTTGCCCGCGACGGTGAACTCGACGATCCCCTGCGCTGTTTGTCCAGGCTCAATAAAGGCGCCACCGGCGATGGCGACTTCATAGAACCAATCTGGAATCCCGCCGCCCTCTTCGCCTCCTTCTTCCCCTTGGGCTTCCTCGGCAGGCGTGGCGTGCATGTGCTCCTCAGCGGCCGGGCTTGCTTCTGGCTCCATACCCATCGCCGCGAGGTCCTCCGCGGTCATCCCTTCCGGCAGCTGCATGAAATTGAGTCCGCCTGGCGCGCTCGAAGCATTCTCGAAGGTGTAGAGGTAGCGGCCGGTTGTAACCTCCGCCGGCACTCCCTCGTATGCGGTGTCGGTGAGGCGGATGCTCAGTTCCTCGAGTCCAAGCTCAGCTCCGGACAACATCCCGCCAGTGGACGGGGTGGCGTCCTGCGCCGCGACTGGGGCGAGAGAAACGGCACCAAGCAACAGTGCAGCGACGAGCGCAATTAGACCTCGCATGCCAGCCTCCTCTCCGCGCCCCAGACACCGCAGGGCCAATCCCTCCGGAATGCGGCGAGTGTCACACCCATCCGCGGGGCACTATGTGGCTTGTCCGCTTCCGGACGCACGATTCGGGCCAAAGCGCGAAATGCGTCGTCCGTGGCCGTTGGAGTGGCGCGGTGGGTCGATCAACTGGTATGGTGGAGTGAACGCGACAGTGTGAGAGGCAGGCGCCTCGCCCGTGGTAAGCACCGACGTGAGGAGCGAGGATGATGGCCGATGTCGGTGAGATTGCCCCCGACTTTACGCTGACCGGCGCGAGCGGTAAGACGTTCACGCTCAGCGATCTCCGGGGGAAGAAGCGCGCACTCTTGATCTTCTACCCGGAAGACGATTCGAGTGGCTGAACGGACCAGCTCTCCGCCGTGCGTGACACGGTCGAACAATTCCGCGCACTCGATACCGAGCCATTCGGCATCAACCAGGCCGATGCCGAGAGCCACCGCCGCTTCATCGAGAAGCTGAACCTGCCGTTCGATCTCCTCGTTGACGAGGGGTTCCGCGTCTCTGATCTCTACGACGCGATCAAGACGGAGGGGACGGCGGTCAAGCGCAAGCTCGATCGGATCAACCGCACGGTGGTGATCGTCGGCAAGAATGGCCGGATCATCTACCGGGCCGCGGGCGCTCCACCGCCGACCGAGCTTCTCGCCGCTATCGAGCAGGCGAACGACGAGCCGAACGGAGACGAGACGGGCGGATAGCGGCGCGGCAAGGGTTACTTGAGCCAGTACGGCTTGGTGCCGAAGAAGGCGTGGACGGCGCTCTCTTCCTGGCGGCTGAATGGCACGTCCGGGTCGAAGGCGATCGTCCGGCGTAGGAGATCACGCGTGACCGACAGGCGCGGCGGCTGCGCCGAGAGATCGACCAGCTCGGCCGGAACCGCGACGAGGTGGCGCCCCAAGCCGAGCAAACCGCCATACCCGATCACGACGTAGCAGAGAATTTGCGAGCCATCCGGGCCGGATGTCGCGAGCAGGTCCTCGATCTCTCCAGCCTCCACGCCGTCGGAATCAAGGACCGTTGCCCCGCAGACCGCCGCGGCAACCGGCGTGAGCTCTTCCGCTTGGCAGAGGCGGGAGAACGTCGCAACTACATCCGCGACGACGACGGTCCGCTCAATCGCGTCCTCGGGCGGCCGCGACAGGAGCTCGGCCGCTTCCTGTGCGACGACTTCGCCCGTCTGCGCCTGGCCGATATGGACCGCGTTGTATTCCGCGAAGAGGCGACGAGTTGGCGAGAGCTGGTCCCAATCCGAAGTCGTGACCGCGATGACGATCGAGCCCACGCCGACGCGGCTAGCAATGTAGTGAGCCTCGTCGGCGGCGAATCCGAACTCGGTCAGCGTCCGCTGGAGATCGTTGGGCCGCGAATCGGCCGTCGCGGCCGGCGCGGGCTCGTCGGCCGAGTCGGAGACGGAGCGCAACCGACCGAGGGCGGCGCCGATCGGTCCGGCGACCAGCAGCGGACCCTGCTCGGGCACGATCAGGGCAGCCAGTCCGAGGAGCCAACCACTGACCGTGTCGAGGGCGCTCGCCACGACCGCGCGCGCGACCTCGCTGTGCCCGCCCGAGCCATAACCTTGGTCGGCCGCGCGGTCCCGCACCAGCACCGAGACTTGCTCCGCCGGGCGATCGGCACGACGCAGCGCGAGGAGCGCGTGCTCCGCGTCGATCATGTCCTCAAATAGCCCTAAGACGGTGTAGCGCACCATCCCCTTCTCGGTATCCGCCATGATCGTTTCCCCATATTATCGGCATTGAAGCGACTAAGGGTCTCCCACGGGAACTAACGAGTACGGCTTTCGGATGAGCGCTCCTGGGTCGCGGCCGCCACGTCGCGCGGCGCGCCATCGGTTTGAGCTGCGGGCACGACCGGCGCTGCCGATAGGTTATCGGGATCGTCCGCGCGGTTGTACAGAAGGTCTTGGACGACGACCTGCACCGCCGCGCCAACCGGAATAGCAAGGACCGAGCCGAGTGGTCCGATGAGAGCGCCGCCAATGAGCACGGCCAGGATGACCGTCAGTGGCGTCATCCCGACCGCGTTGCGCATGACGCGCGGGACGAGAAACGCGCCTTCGAGCTGCTGCAAGACCACGGCATACGCCGCGACGAGGGCCGCCTTCTGCCACGAATCGGTGAGCGCTACCGTGACGGCGGCCGCTCCGCCGAGGATTGGGCCGATGAACGGAATGATCTCCGTGATGCCAGCCCAGATCCCTAGCGCGAGCCAGAACTGCAACCCAATGATCCAATAGCCGACCGCGGATAGCGTACCGATAACGAGACAGAGGAGCAACTGGCCGCGGGTCCAGCCGCCGATGCGGGCCTCGATCTCGTCCCACAGGGCATGAGCGCGGTCGCGGCTGGACAGCGGGAAGAGCCCGAGCACGAGCCGCTTGATGATCGCCTTTTCCGTCATCCAATAGAAGGCGACGATCATCGTGGTGATAGTCGTGAAGATGATGCCGAAGACCGAGGTTACGAATCCGATTGCTTGGCTACCTTCGATCTGTGGGCTCGATCGGATGGAGTAATAGGTGGAGATGAGTCGGGTAACGGTTCGGTAGCCGGAGGTGCGGATGAACTCGTTTTCGCTGTTGGCCGCGCTGTCGCGGAGATCGGTCAAGATGACCGGGATCTGGTCAATCAGCTCCGTCGCTTGCCGGATGAGCGGCGGGACGACCAAGTAAAGGATGAGGCTCAGCGTGACCAGCAGCATGACATAGACGCTGAGGATGGCTTGTCCGCGCGTCAGGCCGCGACGGCGCAGCCGGAAGACGAGCGGCTCGATTGCGGCGGCGAGCAGGATGCCCAGGAGAAGCAAGGCGATGATCGAGCGGATCTGAATCAGCAGCCAGGCCATGCCGAGCACGAACAACACAGCCGCGGTGTTGATCATTACCCGCTTGGGCGACATTGGAGGGTACACGCCAGGCTACCTTTCGTGGAAACACCGGATAACGGGTGACCGGGCACCGAAGAGGTTGGCCGATCGAACGGCGCGCCGCGCGTCTTCGTTCGATCAGTGGCACGGTGTCACCTTTCCCCCGTCATCCGCCCCCGGTGCTGCTCCCGCATCGCGATGTTGAGCTCGAGCTTCGCCGTCGCTTCTTCCCGTGGGAACTTGATACGCAAAGCGAGAATCGCCTGCAACAGATTATCGCCGCGCTCACCGAGCGGGACGATCGTGTCTTTCCCGGCGCTCTGCAGCCGGCGATTGACCGCGCGGCGCAATTCGTTCCGCGCCAATTCGTCGCGCAAACATTTGGTTGCCGCCTCGACGTCGTAGGAAGCAAACAGGAGATCGAGCGTCTCCCGCATCCAGTCGTACGATTCCCGACCGTGGCTCATCCGTCGCTCCAGCGGCATTACCCCTACCGCAACTTCCGATGGTAGCACGGAGCATCCCACGAGAGCAGCCGGACGTTCTCGGAAACTCTTTGCACGTTCAACGATTTGGCCTCAGGAGGCTACGTTATACTCCGGCCGCGGGCAGCCCCGGCGAACGCGGCGCGAAGCCGCACCGTCGCCGAACATGGCGAGCCCGCTCGGCATCTTCGTGGCTCACCAGGAGAAGACCCCGGCAATGGCTTCCAATCCCCAAGGCGGACGCGATCACCGCACGACAATCCTTGACCAGGATCCGACGGCTCCGGCGTACCTAGAGCGAGAGGCGCTCGACCACGTTTGGATCCACCAAGCGCCGTGGGTAGACATCGCCGAGAGTGACGGCCTGCGCGTCTTCGACCGCGGAGAGGGCAGCACGCTCTACGACGTGCACGGGCGCGCCTATCTCGACGGAATCGCGGGGCTTTGGGTCGTCAATTCTGGGCACGGCCGCAAGGACATCGCCGAGGCGATGGCACGGCAGGCGGCGCGCCTGGGGTACGCCTCTTCGATGCACTACACGACCGTGCCGGCGGTGCAAGCGGCGTCGATGCTCGCCGAGCGGACGCCTGGGGACCTGAACCGCGTCTATTTCGCGTCCGGCGGATCGGAGGCGGTCGAGACGGCGATCAAGATCGCGAAGCAGGTCCAGGCGATGCGCGGCTTCCCGAAGCGCTACAAGATCATCGCCCGGCGCGGCTCGTATCACGGTATGACCTACGGCGCGATGAGCCTAACCTCGTCGCGCAACGAGACCTACTTCGGCCCCTTCATGTACGGCGTCTACCACGTTCCGCACCCGAACCGGTATCGCTCCGACTTCGGCGTCACCGGCGAGCAGGCTGACATCATGGCGGCGCGGGCGGTCGAGCAGGAAATCATCAGCCAGGGACCGGAGACGGTCGCCGCGGTGATCGGCGAGCCGATTTCGACGGCCGCCGGCGTTCACGTGCCCTCGCCTATCTATTGGCAGATGCTGCGGGAGATTTGCGACCGGCACGGCGTGCTCCTGATCTGCGACGAGGTGATCAACGGGTTCGGCCGCACCGGCAAAATGTTCGCGACCGAGCACTACGGGATCGTGCCGGACATCATGACTGTGGCGAAGGGAATTACCTCCGGCTATGCGCCGCTAGCGGCGGCGATTGTCCGCGATGCCGTCTTCGAGGTCTTCAAGGAGCAGAAGACGACCCCAATGGCGCACCTGCTCACCTTCGGCGGGCATCCGGTCTCCTGCGCCGCTTGCGTTCGCAACCTACAGATCTTCGAGGAGGAAGACCTGGTCGCGCGGTCGGCGGAGATGGGCAAGCATCTCGGCGCGCGTCTGGAAGAGCTTCGCGCACACCCCACGGTCGGCGACGTTCGCGGCACCGGCCTCGTCTGGGGCGTTGAGCTGGTCAAGAGCAAGGCGAACAAGACGAATTGGGGTCGAGACTCCGCGTTCGTCAAGCGGCTCAGCGCCCTGATGGTCGAGCGCGGGTTGATCACGCGGACGTGGGACGTAATGCACTTCGCGCCGCCACTGGTCATCACCCGCGAGGAGATCGACCGCATGGTCAGCATCGCCGACGAGGCGCTGACCATCGCGGAGCGCGAGTTCGCCGCGGAAATTACGGACTGACAGGAACACCTCGGCCCGCGTCGAGGCTGCTCGCCCGAGGCGCGGGCCACCCTCCCCTCACGCGGATACACGCGGAAGAGGCGCCGGGCGATTGGGCAGCGGTCGTTTGCTGCTACCGGTTACGGCGCAGCTCGAAGCACTCGCGGCAGAAGACAGGCCGGCCGTGGCGCGGGGCGAATGGCACCTCCGTCGCGCGGCCGCACGCCGAGCATATGGCGGGATAGGCAAAGCGGGGACCGCCTTTGCCAGCGCGGCGTTCGCGGCCGCCAAGCGCAGAGCCACAAAAAACGCCGCTCCCGTAATAGGGATCGGCGGACACATTCAGGGACTCGATGGCTCGCAGCGCTTCCGCGTTTCGCTCGGCTCTGCGTTTGGCCCGGCAGTCCGGACATCGCTCCGGGCGACGGCTGCCTCGCTCGGCATAGAAGGCCTGCTCGGCGGCGGAAAACAGAAACGGCTGCTGACAATCAACGCAGACTAGCGTCTGCCCGGCGAGGACGAATGTCATGTGCTGCTACAGGTTGCTACCGGCCTGCACCCTGCCCGAGAGCAGCGCACAGTCGCCATGACTCACGAATCGGCCACCTGGCGACCGCGAACGGCACGGCCGCCATTTTCCGTTGCGGATTATACACAGGATGCCCGGTGCCGCTGCCGCGCGAGCACAACTCGCGAGCTAGTTGGCACGTTTGGGTAACCAGGCCGACGCCAGTCAGGCGCTGAGCTGATCGGGGATCGAGCCGACGAGGACATCTTGCCGCGCGCCGCTAGCCATCACCATTGTGATGCCGAGCGCATCGTACGAAGTGAGCGGCTCCAGCATTTCCAGCTCCATCCAGCCGGTCCCATCCTCGCGCACCAGCAACTCGCCCATGCCCGTCCGATCGCCGCCGGTCGCGAGCCAGACGCGATACGTGCGATCCTCGCTGGACGGCGGACAACCGCTCACGACGACCAACGGCTTCAATCCCGGAGCCATGACCAGGCTGCCGCGCCCCTGCGTGTCGCCGTAGTCGGAGGCGGGCAGCGAGTTGAGGCGCATTACGCTGCCGCCCGCGCTGAGATACGCCGCCAGCATGCGCTCCGCGCTGACCGCCTCACTACGGTCGTCCCGCGCTCCCGCCAGCAAGACTGCCAGGATGCCCATTCCCACGAGCATCGCGAGGAAGACCGCGGCCGCCGCAACTGCCACCCAGCGCCGAATGACGATGAGGTTCGAGCGGCGCGGCTGGACAGGTATCGGCTCGGCGGGCGGCGCGCTGGTCGCGGTGATCTCGTAGAGAAGCCGCTCGCGCAGGTCCGGAGGCGGCGTGGCCGGGGGCACCGCCGTGGTAAGCGCCTCGGCCACGGCCTCATAGGTCGTGAGCTGTTGGCGGCAGGTGAGGCACTCGGCCAGGTGGCGCTCTACCGCCTCAAGCTCTTCAGGATCGAGCGCCCCAAGCGCATAGGCCGCGAGCGCATCCTGCACTTCATGACAGGCCAGATTGACCGCTGCCTGGCTCATCGCGGGTCAGCGCCTCCCTCGCTGCCGACTTGAACCGCCGGCTCGTCGCCGCCAGGAACCGGCGGGCGCAAGAGGTCAGCCAGATGCCGCATTGCTACTCGGATTTGCGTCTTCACGGTGCCAAGAGGCCGATTGACCGTCGCCGCGATCTCCTTCTGCGTCAGGCCATTGTAGTAAGCCAACTCCAAAACCCGCCGATGATCCGGGTCGAGTCGCAACAGCGCCCGGCGCACTTCTCGCCGCGTTGCGAGGGTCACCGCCTGGTCGGCGGGATCGGGATCGGGGTCAACCAGCCACGCCGTGGGATCGATCGGCTGCCCTGCTTCGGACGTCACCGTTCCGAACGGCTGCTCCCGGCGCCGCCGGAGGAGATCGATCGCTCGGTTACGCGCCACGCGAAGCAGCCAGCCAGCGAACGGACCACGGCCCAGGATGAAGGCGTGCGGATTCTGCCAAAGATGCAGAAAGACGTCGTGCGTCGCTTCCTCCGCGAGCCGGTCGTCGTTCAGCATCGCGCGCATCAGGCCATAGACAGCCGGAGCGTAGCGATCGTACAAGGCGGCGAGCGCCGCCGGATCGCGCGTCTGGAGCTGCTGGACCAGATCGAGATCGCTCTCGGTTACCGGACCTTCATCGGGTTGAGCCACGCCTACATCCAGCCGGCCATCAGGGCGACCGTTCACACCGATCGGGGAGACGACCTGAAGGGCATCCCTCCTCTCTGATGGAGGCGGCGTCCCGGATGGCGCCATCGACGCTCCTGCTGCCGACAAGACTCTCTCATGCCCGCACGTTATCAGGGCAGATTCACAACATGCCTCTCAAGTGTAGCAGAGAGCCGCACGGCATCTTTGTGACAAGCGCACCGTTTGGAGCGATGGCGATGCATGATTGTCATCCAGGCTGCAGCAATAAGTAACCGCTAGCGGAAGCCGCGTCGCCCGCCGCCCGAGGAGCCGCGGCGCGATCCGCCACCCCGGAAGCCTCCCGAGCGTCGACTCGATCCGCCCCAGCTTCCGCTGCGCCGGCTACCACCACCGCCCGAGCCGCTGGAGGACCACTCGGCGAAGGAGGACAGCGCCCGTCCAGCTCCGTCGAACATCTGCAGGAGGCCATTGCTGGCGCGGCTTAGCGAGCGTGCCGCGTGATCGCTCGTCCCCTGCAGATCCGGCAGGCCCGGCAAGCTCCAGCCTCGGCCACTCCCACCGCCGCTCGAACGGCGAGGCTCAGCGCCCGCGATGTCCCACCAGGTAGCTCGGCGTCTGGAGGTGGACCAACGGCGCATGGATTGTGATGCCGGTCGGTCCCAATCGGTCACGGTCGGGATGTCCGGCTGATACCAAGACGGCGCCTGCGCGCCGGCGGCGGCGAACTTTGTCACCCAAGACTCCTCCAGCCCGAAGGCGATCGCGTACGGCAGGAAGCGCTCGAACCGGTCCCGTGCCTCGCTGAGCCGGTCGTACCGCTCGATCTCCGCGAGATAGCGGCGGAACGCCAGCCAGCGCGCGGCTGCCTCAGCGCCGGCGGGAGTCTTCCGCGGCATTGCGCCGCTCAGCAGGTAGATGGCGATCCAGACGAGCGACACGACGCCAATCGGGAACCAGATCCACCCCGTGTCACGGAAGAAGAGGAGCCAAATGGCGAAGCCGCCGATGAGAGTTAGCAGCAAGCCACGGAGCGCGCGATCTCGCCAGGTCTCCCGCGTCACATCGGGATTCGTCGTGAAGTAGCCTCGCTCGACCAGCTCATCGCCGAGCAGGGCGCGGATCGTCGGGACCGCTCGCTCGAACTGGCTCCGCACCTGGTACAAGCTGACGCCTTGGCCGGACTTGAGGTCGTAGCCGAAGAGCGCCTCGAGGACGCCTTTCTCGAATTTCGTCACCGGGGCATCCGGCGCAAGCAACGTCAGGTCGATGTCGGTACCCCACCCGGTGCTCGATTCCTTCATCGAGATCACGCCCCGACGAGCGAGATCGACAAGCGTCGCCACCACATCGCGCTCGTGAACGATCTCGTCGACGAGCGCGCCGGCCGCTCCGGGAGGAAGATCGTCAGGCGGCTCCGGCAGAAAGTCCGCGACGACGCCCGTGTGCGGATCGCGACCACGCAGGTACCAAAGGCCGTAGACGAGCAGACCACCCACGACGAGGCCCAGTAGGCCCGCGCCGAGGAACATCGAGTTGAGGAGCATGCGTCGCTCCTCCGCCTCCTCTTCCCGGCGGCGGCGGTCATCATCGCGCTGCTGCCAGGTGGGCTTCTGCGCGTCCACGATCTGTGGGAATTGGAGGCGAATCTCGACCTTCTCTCCCCGGCCGAGATTCTTGACGCTCCACGTCCAGGTTTGGCCGTCCGTCGTGTACTTTTCCGGGTTGCCGAGATCGTCGTTGGTGGCGATGACAGTGTCGGCGAGAGGAACCGCCCTTGGCAGGTGAACGGTGACGGTCGCTTCACGCACCGGCCCGACGTCCGTCACTTCCGGGCCGATCGCCGTCCACCAAATTTGCTGGTTGGCGAGCGAGGGATCGGGATCGTCATAGACGCGCAACGCGCCGCGGACGTCGTATTCGAGGACAAAGATGCGCGTCTCGTCGCTGGCCGACTCGAATCCCCAAAGAATCGTGACCGACGTTGACTCGTAGTCGACCGCGTATGTGCCCGGCTTGAACCTCGTGGGACAACAGTAACGTAGCTCCTCGTACGTCACGAGTCCGCCAGGCGTCTCCTCGCGGACGACGACGTTCTCGATCGCATCAATACGCTCGGTCGGAATCTCGGCGAAGCCCTCAGAATAGAAGCCCGGGCCGAACACGACGGTCTGCCGCTCGACGACGTGGTACGTCCCGTCTTCGAGCAGGTCGAGGGTCACGTCATAGCGAGCCCAGGTGACGCCAAAGGCCGCAGTGGCCGAGCCGGGCAGCCAGGCGGTGGTCAGGACGAGTCCGAGAATCGCGACCACGAGAGCCCAGCATCGTTTTCCGCTAAACGGCATATCACACTCCTTCACGCCGCGACGTACTGCCGCTTCTTGTGAAACGAGCATGCCGCCGGCCGCGTTCCCTTCGACACGATTTGGTTGAGATCACGATGTATGCGCGGGGGCAAAGAAGACGAGGACGCGAAGTGTCTCTTCGATACTGTGGAACCGGTGCTCGACTTCCTTGGCGACGAAGACGATCGAGCCGCGCTGCACCGGGTGATCTTCCCCGGCAACAGAGAGGACGGCTCGTCCTTCGAGCACGACGTAGACCTCGTCCTCTCGATGCGGCGTCTGCGGATCCTCCCCGCCCGCGGGCAGCACATAGAGCCCGACGCTGAGCGACGGCACGCGGAGGAACTCGTAATAGAGCTTTCCGGCTTGCCGGTGCAGCTCATCGACGTCGGCCAATTCAAAGGCTTGAAACTCCATACGCTCCTCCGACGCGGTTCAACTCCTCTGAGTGACCGGTTCGGCCATTCTCCGCTGTTGCGCGGCATCGGGCAAGGTTCGCTCTTGCACGCGGCGCGGGAGCAATGCGAAGCGACCGTCTGATGCGTGTCGTACACTCCGAAGGGCGTGGTCCGCCGTATAGGCCGAATGGCCTATCTGCGAGGCGCCCACCCGAATCACTCCGGGAGCAGCGAGAGGATGGATCAGGCGATACAGATTTTCGGCGCCGTCTTGATCTTGGCGGCCTATGTGGCCGCGCAGGTCCGCCTGCTCAGTCCTGTATCATCTATCTATCTGCTGCTCAACGTGATCGGATCAGGCATCTTGGCGATCCTGGCCTACATAGACCGCCAGTGGGGTTTCGTCCTCCTCGAAGGAGCGTGGTCGGCCGTCTCGTTGGTCGCCCTCGTCAACGTCTGGAGGCAACGGAAGCGTCCCGCAGCGGTGGCAGAGTCGTCCACGACGCGGGCAGCATCCCACTGAGGAGGAGGTAAGCCTAGAACCGGCGAATGAGGACGACTCCAACGACAAGCAGCCCCACGCCCAAGATCCGTAGGGGCGAGACCTCGTGTCGAGGGATGCCGAGCAGGCCGTAGTGATCGAGGAACAACGCGGCGACCATCTGACCGACAACGATCAGCGCGAACATGAGCGTGCTTCCCAATCGGGTCACGAGGACGAGCGATGTCGCGACGTAAACCGCTCCGAGCACGCCGCCGATCCACAGCCACCACGGGCCTCCGATTAGACGGTCGGCGGAGGGCCAGGGCTCCCGGACCGCCACGAGCGAATAGACGAGCAGTGAGGTCGCGGCAATCGCCGACGAAAGGAGCGCCGCGCGCACAGGATCGCCAGTCCGCAAACGCAGCTGACCATTCACGCCCGCCTGCAATGCCAGGAAACACCCCATCCCAATCGCTATCGCGCAGTACACAAGGAACATCACCCGCGACACTCCCGTTCCTCCGTCCGGACAAACGCTTCGCTCGGCCTGGCTGGCGGCGTGATCGTGCCAGCAACCCGACCAAGCGGGCAAGTGGGGTTGCGCGCGGTCGCGACGAGCGAGAGAGGCCCAGGTTGGCTAGCCCGAGTGGCGGGGCGGTCATAGGAAGAATGGGAGCGAGGGCGGGGACCGATGGAGTCTTCCGGTCAGGAGCCGTATCGCCTAGGATGCGTGTATCACGGCGTGGGCCGGAGCCGACGCCGCCGGCGAGTGAGGAACAGGAGCGGCGAACGATGGAGCAAACGATGAATGGCAGCGACGCTCAGCGGCTTCCCTTCTCGCTCCCGATGCGCACGGCATTCGAGCAGCAGGGTGAGGACGAGCTAGGCGCGTTCATCGGGCTCCGGCTGCTTGTACCGGTCGGTCTCCTGCTTTGGGCCGCGATCATTTGGGCGGCCTTCCGCTTGTTCTCGTAGCTCTTCTCAAGATTCCCCGAGAGAAAAGGAAGACTCAGCTGTCGTGCGGCATTACTTTGGCGGCGCGGCCGGGTCACGCGCGCCCATTCGCACGGCGTGGAAAGGCGCCGGGCGGGTGATGCGTGTCCGAGATGTCGTCTCCGGAGTCACCCGCCCGGCGCTTCGATGTGAGGTCTTGCTGTTCGTCGGCTATTGGACGATCAGCGTGCCGACCATGCCGGATTCCCGATGCCCCGGAACGGAGCAGTAGAACTCGTAGGTTCCGGGCGGCAGATTGATCGTCCCCGTCGCTTGCTGGCCGCCCTCAGCGGCGATCTTGACGTTCGCCTCATCAACCGTGAAATCGTGCGGCAGCACGCCGGTGTTGATCAGCGTGATCTCGACATCGGTATTCGCCGGAATCGTGATCTCGCTCGGCGTGAAGGTGAAGGAGTCATTAGCTTCGATGGTGATCCCTCCCGCCGGCGCGCACTCGTCCATTGCCGACGCGTCCGGAGATGCGACCGGGCTGGCAACCGGCGGCATGACCGGCGTCCCATCAGGCGTCGCTTCCGGTGATCCTACCGGTGACGGACACGGCGTACCCTCGGGAGTCGCCTCAGACTGTCGCGCGACGCTCACTCCCGCCGCGAGGATCGCGAGCCCGATGACCACTACGAGCACAGCCGGCACAGCGAGCAATGGGCTCTTTCTCACCGTTTCCCTCCCTTCTGTCGCTCGAACTTCACCACGCCGCTCGGGCGCCTTGCAGACCCGACGCGGCCTTCATCGACGCTGCAATAACCACGCCATCAGGGGCGCAATTGGGGCAGTCATCCGCTCAGTTGGAGCCAAGCGCGCCAGAAGGCGCTGCTCCACTGGCGGCCCATTTCGGCCATTGGCACGTGCTTGGCTGCCGCCTCTCGCGCGGTCGCCACGAACCGCTCGTCGTTGAGACGCTGCCCCAGCTCGGTCAGCGCCTCGGTCACGGTCGCGATGGCCGACGGCACGATGTCGTCCGTGACCGCCCAGCTTGGCTCCTCTCCGCCCTGCTCGATGGGACGGTCGCGCCAGCCGCGGTCGTCACGGTAGCGGCTCAGGACCTCCTCCCCCACCTCGCGGGCCCGCTCCAGCCAGCGATCGTTGCCGGTGACCCGCGCGCACGCCAGCATCGCCGCGAGGATCGCCGCCCGGTCCTCGAGCCAATCACGAGACGCCGATTCGGCTCGCTCGAGCTGCCACTCGAGGTCTTCGACAGACACCCGACATCCCTGCTCTGCCGCGAGCAGAAGCCAGCGGATCGACTGCGCCGTCCAGCTCGGCGTTGCCGGGCGAATAAGGAGCGGCGGCGGTCGCCGGGCCCGCGCCATCGCAAGCTGGCGACGTCCCTCCTCCACGCGCCGGCGGAAGGTCTCGACGGGCTCCGCGCTGTATCGCCCGATATCCTCCGGCTCGATCGCCTGGTAGAGGACATGCCGTGAGCGATGCTGGGTGACGTGAAAGAACAGTCCGATTGCCTGTACGACTGACGGCTCGACCGAGTCCAACACTTCTCGCGGGGTCCACGTGTAGTAGTTGCTGTCGGCGCCGATCGCGTCGATGCCGTCCTTTAGCGCGGCCTTGCAGAAGGAGGCGAGATCTGCCGCCACCTCGTGGAACTCGTCCTTGCCGAGGAGCCTCGCCGCGCGCGCGTAAACGGCGGCTAGCTGAGCGTTTAGCGGTAATGGCTTCTCGAAGTGCGGCACGATCCAGCGTTCGTCCCGCGCGCACCGGTGGAAGCCGCGATCGATCTGATCGTAGATGCCACCCTTGCGCATTGCGACGAGCGTCTCATGCAGGAAGGACGCGACCTCACGCTCCGTGTCCCGCTCGAGGAGATCGAGCAGGAGCCAGAGGAGTTGGGGCCGCGGATGTTTCGGCGTTTCCAGCAGGCCGCCGTCATCAGCATCGACTTCCGGCGCCAGCGCCTGCCAGAACGCGCCCGCCGAGCCATGCCCCGGCCGCGCTTGCCCCATTGCCCGCTGCTCAAGCTCACGCGCTTCCGCGAGGAACGCCTCGGGATCGCGCTGGTACGTCTCGGCGGTGGCGGCGACGAGCGACCGCAATGAGGGATGCTCCTCGTCGCCTTCCGGCGAGAGCGTGCAGTAGCTGAGAAACGGACGGCCCTCATGCGTGAGGAACAGCAGGAGCGGGGGGCCAGCAGTCCCCGTCAACGCGATCGATGCCCAGCGCCACCGAGCCACGAGGTCGGGTGCGCGGACCGGATCAACGAGGATGGGAACGACCTGCTCTGAGATGACTGTCCGTAGATCGGCGTCTTTCCCCAGCACATGGGCGAGGCGCTGGGCGCTCGTCGTCCACGGCGGCTCCGCGAGGGCGAGGATTGGCGTTCGCCGTTCCCGCGCCTCACGCAGCCCAGTCTCCCAGTCGCGCCAGGCGAGCGCCGAGGCGATGTCCGGCCCCGCCTGCCGCTGGGGTTGGATGAGCAGTGGCCCCCGCAACTGATTCACGTCTCTCCCTCAGTGCCGCACCTGGCGATTAGGTAGCGCGAAGGCGGCCCCGGATGACAGATGGGCACAGCCCGCCCCTCCGGGGCCAGTCCATCTCGCTAACCCGGATGGCTACGACCGGAAATCCTCGGAGTTGTAGATGTTGACCTTGTTGTCCTTGATCGCGTCGGCCAGCCAGAAGCTGAGCATCCAGATCGTCTCGGTCGGGTTGTGCCCGGACATTGTCGGGAACAGCGCGCCACCCGTGACGAAGATGTTCGGCACCTGCCACATCTGGCAGTAGCGATTCGTCACGGACATGGAGGGATCGTGGCCCATGCGCAGACCGCCGCAGTCGTGGGTCATCGTCGCACTCGCCACCGGCGTATCGCGGCCCCAGACCTTGGCCGCGCCGGCCGCCTCCAGAATGGCCTTGCCCTTCTCGAAGATGTAGCGAGCCATCCGGATCTCGTTCTGCTTCACTTGCCGCTGAACGCGCGCGGCCGGCACCCCGAACCGATCCGTGTAGTTGGGGTCGAGATCGATGTAGCTCGTCTCGTACGGAATCGGTTCCGCCAGCAGCTGCAGGCCGATGTAGCGGTTGAGGTTGTCGCTCAGATAGCGCTTGTACTCAGCACCCCACCGCGGGACATCGGGCGGCACGGCGTTGTACGTCTCGAGCGGCGTCCGCTGGCTCGGGGAGCCGATGAACGCGCCACGGACGAAGAATTGATCATCCGGCAGCTGGAGCTTCTCCTCGGCGTTATTCTCGCCGTTGAAGTCATCAACCCCCTGTCGCTGGACCGCCGGACCGTTGTAACCGTTGAGATAGCGATCCTCGAAGATCGCGCTCACGCTTGGACCAGCGCGGTTGATGAAGTACTTGCCGACGAGCCCGTTCGAGGTGATGCCGGAGTAGAGGAGCAGCCGGACGTTCTGGAACGTGTACGCGCCGAGGATGAAGATCTCACCTGGCTGGATGTGAACCTCGCCGGTGACGAGATCGATGTACTCGACGCTGACCGCTCGGTCACCCGTGTGGTTGATGCGCAGCACATGCGAGTTTGGCCGGATCTCGAAGTTGCCCGTGGCTTCCGCGACCGGCAAGAGCGCCACGAGCGAGCTGGACTTCGACCCGTTCCAACAGCCGAAGCTGGTGCAGAACGTGCAATAGGTACAAGCTGCCCGCTGGACGCCGTACCCAGAGGTCCACGGCTCCGTCGTAATCGCGGTCGGCACGTGGAACGGCTTCAGCCCAAGCTTGAGCGCGCCCTCGCGGAAGGTGAGGTCAGTCGCGTTGTCACGCAGCGGGCGGAATGGATAATCCCGCTGCCGAGGCGCCTCATATGGGTTGCCGTCGTCGGGATTGACCGGCCGAATCTGCCCCTGGATGTTGCCGGGCCAGCCGCCGACGCCAATGTAGTACTCAACCTTCTCGTAATACGGCTCGACGTCCTCGTAAGAGATCGGCCAGTCCTGGATGTTGGCGCCGTCCTCCCGCAGGTACTCGAGCTTTTCAGGGCCATAGAGCTGCTCGAGCGTGGTCTTGACGCGGAAGTCTTCCACGTAGAAGCGCCACGACTGACCCGACCAGTGCACCGAGGCACCACCGACCGTGTTCGCCATGATGTAGTTGGTCGGCACCGCTTCTTGATTGAGGTCAGTCCGGAAAGTGAGCGGGACATCCTGCAAAGGCGGCAGGAATTCGCCGCGCGTGTTCCAGCGCAGCGTGTCGAGCGCGCCCTTCGCGAAGTCCTCCGCGGTCGTTCGGTACGGTCCGCGTTCCAGCACCACGACATCGTATCCCGCCAGAGCAAGCTCGGTGGATACCGGTCCCGCGCCCGCGCCGTACCCAATGATCACGACGTCCTTCTTTGGAAGAACTGCCACTGCTGGTCCTCCATTCGTCTACAAAGCCGTTGCCTGCTTCGCCGAAAACCGACAATCAAAGGTCGGCTATGCTCTGGAACGGCTTGTTGAGCGGCTCGAAGCTCTGCTGCTCTTCCTCGGTGTAGACGTAGTAGGGACCCGGATACCCTACGGCGCGCCAGCCGGCGAAGTTGCGATTACCGCCGTAGATGGGATCCGCAAAGAGGCCTTCCATCGTGTGTGTCCGGATGACGTTGAAGAACGACCTCAAATCCGGCGTTGCGGGTGGCGAGATACCCGCGATTTGCCGCGCGGTTTCGCCGTCGAGGCCGTCAAGGTACGAGCTGCTCAGCGTCTGATCGCCCGTTGCTCCATCCTCTTGGCCGGCCTGCGGGCGGACGATCTCACCGGCTTCGATGCCGGTCAGAATCGCATCCTGCTGCTCGGGCTCGAGGTTGCGGAACGGCGCTCCGTACTGCTCTTGCGAGACGGCATCGATCCACTTCAAGCCCTGGATGTAGGTGAGTCGATAGCGCGCGTAAGGACCGTTGAGGGAGTGGTCGATGTAGTGGACGACCCCGGCTTCGATCGCGCCTGGGCTGTCATCAGTCGTTGGCCAAAGGCGCTCGGCGATCGCCGCGACCGTCTCAGCTTGCACCGGATTGAAGAAGCGAAACCCTTCAGATAGCGGATCCTGCGCGAGTGCATCCCGCTCGTAGGCCGTCTGCACGACCAGGAGCGCCATCGCTCCCGCGGATCCTTTCAGGAACGTTCTGCGGTCGAGACTCATGTGACGACCTACCTGGCGTGTCGTGACGAGTTCCGGCATGGCTTCTCCTTTCGTGCTTCGCCGGAGCAGTGTCCCGCTCACCCCGATCAACCGCTTCGCCACTTCGCCTCTTTCCGCGGCACCACCTCCTTCCTCGATCCATGCCGGCAACGCTGCCGAGCGAAAACCTCGCCCTATGCGCTCGGGCTCAAAGTGAATCTGAGCCCGCGAGCGCGAGAGTCACGGCAACGGAATCCAGACCGAGACGCTCAGACGCCCAGTGGTGGCCGAACGACCTGGCTTCGCTCCTTCCTTGTTTGCAAGATTGTGTAAGCGGCAGTTTTGCAGTTCTTACCTTACTTTAGGACGGAAAGCCTATTCCGTCAAGATGGAGATTTGCCTAAGATTGTGGCCCCTAAGGAGTGCAAATTCCGCGCCATCAATTGTGATGCATAGCTAAGGACTCCTATTGGCGCTCTTGTGCAGGGAAGCCGCGCGCCGTCCGCTGGCATCAGCGTCAGCACGAGGACTTGGAGCGGTCGGCGTATGCGGCTAAGGGATCAGGAGCTTCAGCGCTCCTCGGCGACGAGCGCTTGGCGGACGCAAAGGGCCAAGTGCAGGCGCAGGCGGACGTCCGCGTCGTCGAGATCGAGTCGCGTCAGTTCCCGAATGCGCTCGAGCCGGTAGAGGACGGTGTTGCGGTGGACACCGAGAAGAGCAGCCGCTTCCTTTGGCCCGCAACGCGCGGCGAAAAACGCCTCGAGGGTGCGGATCAGCTCGGCACCGTTTTCCCGATCGTATTCGATCAACGCGCCGAGTGTTTCGTCGTGAAACGTCCGTAGCTCGGGGAGATCCTTCGCGGCGAAGAGGAGACGATAGACGCCGAGATCGTCGAAACGCGTCAGGCGACCCGGCCCGTAGAGGCGCCGCCCCATCGCCAATGCCTGCCTCGCTTCCTGATAGGACTGGCGAATGCCACGCGAGCCGGATGCCACGCGGCCGAGCCCCATCGAGACGGCGAACCCTGCTCCTTCCGGCAAGCGCCGCTGCGCATCGGCAAAGAGGGTTTGCGCTACAGACGTGGCCTCGCGCTCATCGGCGACGGGCCAAATGACTTCGAGCTGGTTGTGCCGGATGCGCCAGAGCCGCCGGGCGCCGTGTCGCGCTAGCGTCTCTTCGAAGACTGCCCACCGGCCATTGCGCGGCCGGGCGGCGCTCATGCCGACAAGCGGATCGAGCCGAGCGACGATCGCCGCGTGCGGCGCCTCGATGTCGTGACCCAGGCGACGCGCTTGCTGGCGCAGCGAGACTTCGCTCTGCAGCGCACCGTCGAGGATCTCATCGAGGACGTTGAGCGCGAGCTCCTGCCGGGCAGCGGCAGCGGCGCGCTCGCGGGCGAGGATTACCGCGGCAGCGGCGGCGCCACGCGATGCGAGCAGCAGGTCTTCCGACGTCTCGCGCCGGCCGGGCAAGAGAAGCGAGAGGAGTCCCAGCAGACCATCGCGACCGAAGATCGGCGCGACGACGCGGCACCGCTGGGCATCGAGCTCGACGACGGTCGTTGGCGGCTCGGCAAGGCTGCCGGCCGCACTCGTCCGCAGCCAGGCGGTCAACGCGGGCCTGCCTCGGTCGAGGAGCGTCGCTACCGCCTCGGGAATCAACATTTCATCGCCGCCCATCGCTAGGACGCGCGCGTCACGCCCCTCGATCACGACGGTGCGCTGCGCCATCTCCGCCAAGGCCTGGGCCAAGGCCTGGAGCGATTCGCCAGCGATCGCGAGCTCCATCAACCGCCGGCCAGCCTCCAACCCCTGCCGGTGCGCTTCCCGGCGGCGCTCCGCGACAAGGTGCGACATCTCCCGCTCCAGCGTGGCAAGATCGACCTCCGCCGGCAGGTGGATCAGCGGGAGCGTTGCCGCTTCGGCAGCGGCTTTGGCGGCCGGCGAGATGCGCCCCGCGAACGCGACTGCCGACACGCCGGCGCCCGCGAGCTGACGCACCACGCCTTCCAGCGTCAACCGCTCGTCAATGCTGTTCAGTGCTTTCGAGCTGAGGAGTACGAGTTCTCCGCCGCGTAGATGTCCGAACGCCGGAGGACTTGGCGCCGGACGCGTCGCCCAAGAGACATCGTCGTCTAGTCCCGCCTCACCGGCGACAACGTGTGTTCCATGCGGCATACATTGCAGAAGATCGCGGACCGTAATCATGGCAAGACGACATCCGATAATCTCGAGCGGATGACGGGTGGCAACGAGCGGTCAGCCCACGGCCGATTGCGACGACGGGCATCACGCCGCGAATGCGGTCGGTTGGAATGGATTGGCACGCTCATCATCTCCATCCTCCTACCGGGGCGCGTTGGTCGGCTCTGCTAAGCATCTCCATAGCGCCGCAGCTCCCAAGGGCCGACCTGGGCACGGTACTCTTCCCACTCGTCACGCTTGACCGAGAGCAGCTGGTCGTAGACGTAATCGCCGAGCGCTTCTTGCACGACCGTATCCTGGGTGAGGGCACTCAGGGCCTCACCCAGCGTGGTCGGCAAGCGCGGCACGCCGATCCGCTGCATTCCCTCGTCGTCGTAGGCGGTCAGCGACTCCTCTAGCGGCTCCGGCGGCTCCTCTCCCTGGCGAATGCCGTCCATCCCACAGGCCAGCGTCACGGCAAGCGCCAAGTAGGGATTCGCCGTCGCGTCGGGAGACCGCAGCTCGATCGCCGCTTCCTCGCCCGGCGCCCACGATGGCACGCGGATAAGCGACGACTGGCTGACGTGCGCCCAAGTCGCGTGGCGTGGCGCGCGATGACCGGCGTTCAATCGCTTATAGGAATTGACCGTCGGACAGAGGACCGCGCACATGGCTCTGGCATGCGCGAGCTGTCCTCCAATGAAGTGGTAGGCCGTCGCGGCAAGCGCATCCCCCCCGTGCACGAGCGCGTCGGTGCCCTCCGGGTAGCGCCGCAACCGCTGGAAGATGTGCATCCCGGAGCCCGGCGCGTCCGAGAACGGCTTCGGCATGAATGTCGCACGCAGCCCGTGCCGCTGCGCGACTTCCCGGACGACCTGGCGGACTGTAATGAGCTGATCGGCCATGCGCAGGGCGTCGGCGGGCAGGAGATCCAGCTCTTCCTGGCCTGGCCCCGTCTCGTGATGAGCGCCGCCGACGCTGATCCCGAGCGCATCGAGCGTGGAAACGACCTCATCGCGCACACGCGATGACGTCTCTTCGCCGACATCGAAGTATCCGGCGGCGTCGAGCGTGCGAACGACGTTTGGCCAATCGCCACGAACGAGGTAGTACTCGATTTCGATGCCGACGCGAAACTCGAAGCCAGCCGCCCTCGCATCGGCCAGCGCGCGCTCGAGCACTGAGCGCGGGTCGCCGTCGAACGGCTGACCGTCGCGGCGCCGGACAGAGCAGCAAATTCGCGCCCGCCGGCCGCGTGGATCAGCTCCGTCAGAGATGAGGAGCGTCGTCGGGTCAGGAACGAGAAACAGATCGAGCTCGATGCGGCGCGTGCCTGTCAGCGCCGATCCGTCGAACCGATAGCCATGCGCCATTGTGTCGGCGAGGAGCTCGACCGGTATCGTCAGCGCCTTTGCCCCGCCGGTGATATCCGAAAAGAGCAGGTCGACGAGACGCACATTCGCGGCCGCGACGCGTTCGAGCGTCTCATTCACGGCCTCCGCATCCGGTCCCGCTTCCCGCTCCGCGCCTGCGATCATTGACCAATCCTTCCCCTCGTCTATTTGGGCGCTCGATCCAAACCGCGAGCGGAAATAGGCTACTGCTTTTGTGCTTCGGCGGCAACCTCGCCGCGCTGGCAAGGTTGTCCTGTCGTGAGCCAGAATTCCAATCGTTCAAACCGCCCGAACCGCATACCGCGATTGGTACCCTCCGCACAATCAACACTCACATGATCTGCTGCGCTGCGCACGTGTTCGCGCGCATGGGTCCGCTACTAGACTCTGAACCCGCCGACGGCAGTGCAAAGACCTGCCTGGGGCGGCGCGTTCGCGGATAACGACGCCGACGACTCGCCCCATGAGGCCCACTCGGATTTCAGATTTTGTGACAACGCTCACGATTTGTACCGAACGTTGAAGCTAGCTTCAGCGTCCGAGGGAGGGAACCCGCATGACACGCCACCGACACGCTCGGCTAGTGGACGCGCCACTCTACGACCCGGCTTTCGAGCACGATGCCTGCGGCGTCGGATTGGTCGTCGAGATCTCCGGCCGCCCGCAGCGCGCGATTGTCGAGCGTGCCCTGGCCGGTCTCGTCAATTTGACGCACCGTGGTGGCGTCGGCGCTGACGAGCGGACTGGCGACGGCGCCGGTGTGCTGACGCAGATTCCGCACCCGCTCTTCGCGCCAGTCCTGGCCCAGCTCGGCGCGCCATCGGCAGGTCCCGGGGATTACGGGGTAGCAATGGTCTTCCTGCCCCAGGATGACGCCGCCGAGGCGCGAGCGCGCCAGGTCCTCGAAGCCGCCGTGGCGGGCCAGGGCCTGCGTGTGCTCGGCTGGCGCGAGGTGCCGCACGATCCCTCCGTCCTCGGGCGGATCGCGGCAGCGACGCAGCCGCGAATCGCGCAGCTCCTCATCGGCCGGCCCGAAGGTGCGACCACGGAGGCGTTCGAGCGGGAACTCATGCTGGCACGGAAGGCCGCCGAGCGAGCCGCGGAGGCACAGGGGCTCGATGACTTCTACGTCGTCTCCTGCTCCTCGCGGACGATCATCTATAAGGGATTCTGCCTGGCGGCGGACCTGAGCCGGTTCTACGCCGACCTGCGCGATCCCAACTACGTCAGCGCGATCGCCCTCTTCCACCAGCGGTACAGCACGAATACGCTCCCCACCTGGGCGATGGCCCAGCCGTTCCGCTTCATCGCTCACAACGGCGAGATCAACACGATCCAGGGGAACCGGGCGTGGATGCAAGCCCGGACGCCTTCGCTGCAATACGCGGACGGCGTCGGTCCGGAGGCGCTCGAGCCGATCGTCTCGCTGACCGGCAGCGACTCGGCAAGCCTCGACAACGTCGTGGAGCTGCTCTACCACGGCGGTCGCTCGCTGCCCCACGCGCTGATGATGCTAGTCCCGGAGCCGTGGGAGCAGCTGCCAGATATGCCGGCCGATCGCCGTGCGTTCTACGACTTCCACGCGGGCTTGATGGAGCAGTGGGACGGCCCGGCCGCTCTCGCCTTCACCGATGGCGTCGTCGCTGGCGCCACGCTCGACCGCAACGGTCTGCGGCCGCTGCGCTATGCCATCACCTCGGACGGTCTGCTGATCGCCGGGTCTGAGGCGGGAACAGTCGCCGTCCAGCAAGAGCACGTCATCGAGAAGGGCCGACTCGGACCGGGCCAGATGATCGTCGTCGACACCAGCCGCGGCGTGGTGCTCCGCAACCCGGACATCAAGCAAGAGGTCGCCTCGCGCAAGCCATATGCCGAGTGGTTAGCCGCCCGGCGCCCGACGCTCCCGGAGCGCGACACGCCGCCGGCGGAGACGACAGTCGAGAATCTCATCGCCGTCCAGCGAGCCTTCGGCTACTCCGCCGAGGATGCCCGGCTGATTGTCCAGCCGATGGCTGGCGAGGCGAAGGAGCCGACCTGGTCGATGGGCGACGACGCGCCGCTGGCCGTCCTCTCTGATCGGCCACGACCGCTCTCCGCCTACTTCCGGCAGCGCTTCGCGCAGGTGACGAACCCGCCAATCGACTCCCTGCGCGAGAAGAAGATCATGGCGCTGGACACCTACATCGGGCCGCGCGTCAATCTCCTCGTCGAAGATCCGGAAGCGGCTGAAATCCTGCACCTGCAGAGCATCGTCCTCACGGAGGCGCAGCTCGCGGACGTTGCCTCGCTCGACCAGGGCAAGCTGCGCGCGCGGCGGCTCTCGACGCTCTTCGAGGTGCCGAGCGAGGACGCGGCGCCGGGCGCATCGCCCCTCGCGGACGCGCTCGGCCGCCTGGTCGCCGAGGCCGAGGCTGCCGTGCGGGCCGGCGTCTCGATCCTGGTCCTGTCGGACCGAGGCGTCAACGAGCGCTGCGCGCCGATCCCGATGCTCCTCGCCGTCGGCGCGATTCATCACCACCTCATCCGCCAGGGGTTGCGGATGCAGGCCGACATCGTCTGTGAGACGGGTGAAGTTTGGGACGTGCATCATCTCGCCTGCCTGATCGGCTACGGCGCGTCGGCTGTCCATCCGTATCTCGCGCTCCAGGCGGCTGGTGAGCTGGCCGGCACGCGCCAGCACCAGGACAAGACTCCGGAGGAGCTGCAGCGCAACTACGTCAAGGCGCTGGAGCACGGCTTCCTCAAGGTCGCCTCGAAGATGGGCATCTCGACCGCGATGGGCTACCGTGGCGCGCAGATCTTCGAGGCAATCGGGCTCTCGCAAGAGCTAGTGGATCGCTACTTCACCGGCACGGTGTCGCGCCTCGGCGGGATCGGCCTGGCCGAGATCGAGGCGGACGTCCTGAGGCGGCATCGGGAGGCGTTCTCCGAGCCGACCGCCAAGCTGCCTGATCCAGGCTTCGTCCGCTTCCGCAAGGACGGCGAGCCACACGCCTTCAATCCAACGGCCGTCAAGGCGCTGCAGGCAGCCGCGAATAGCGGAGCCGCCGCCGACTTCCAGGCATACCGCAATCTCGTGAAGCAGCATCCGCTGACGGCGGTGCGCGACCTGATGACAATCAAGCCGCTTGGCGATCCGATTCCGGTTGACGAGGTCGAGCCGGCGTCGGAGATCGTGCAGCGGTTCGTCGTGACGGCGATGTCGCTCGGCGCGCTCAGCCCGGAGGCGTATCGAACGCTCGCCATTGGCATGAACCGGCTCGGCGCGCGCTCCAACTCTGGTGAGGGCGGCGAGGATCCCGACTGGTATGACGAGTCCGGGCCGGATATCCCGCACTCGAAGGTCAAGCAGGTGGCCTCCGGTCGCTTCGGCGTCACCGCGCGCTACCTGGCGATGGCGAGCGAGCTGGAGATCAAGATGGCGCAGGGGAGCAAGCCCGGCGAGGGTGGACAGCTACCCGGCCACAAGGTCACCGAATTCGTCGCCCGCATCCGGCACGCGGTACCGGGCCTGCCGCTCATCTCGCCGCCACCGCACCACGACATCTACTCGATCGAGGACCTGGCGCAGCTGATCTACGACCTGCGGCAGGCCAACCCGCGCGCGAAGATCGGCGTCAAGCTCGTCGCCGAGGCGGGCGTCGGCACCATCGCGGCGGGCGTGGCGAAGGCTCGCGCCGACTACATTCTGATCAGCGGCCACAACGGCGGCACTGGCGCTTCGCCGCTCGCCTCGATCAAGCACGCCGGCTGCCCGTGGGAGCTGGGCCTGGCCGAGACGCAGCAGACGCTGGTGATGAACGGCCTGCGCTCGCGCGTCCGGTTGCGGACCGACGGCGGCATCAAGACGCCGGAGGACGTGGTGATCGCCGCGATGCTCGGCGCCGAGGAGTTCGGCTTCGGCACCTCCGCGCTCGTCGCAATCGGCTGCGACATGGCTCGCCAGTGCCACCTCAACTCCTGCCCGACCGGCATCGCCACCCAGAAGGAGGAGCTGCGCAAACGCTTCGCCGGTACGCCGGAGCAGATCATCAACTACTTCATGCTCCTGGCAGAGGGTGTGCGCGGGGTGCTCGCCAGCATCGGCGCCCGCACGATGGATGAGATCGTCGGTCGCACCGACCTATTGGCGCAGCGCACCGACCTAGAGGGCCGGGCCGCGCTCCTCGATCTATCCGCCCTCTTCCCGGCGCCCGCGCCGGAGACCGAGCGGCGCAAGTTCGTGGACGTCCGGGACACGCGCCCGACGATCGACGACTGGATGCTCGAGACGTATGGCGAGGCGATCCGCTCCGGTCAGCCGGTGACGATTGAGCGCCCGATCAACCCGCCCGACCGGACGGTCGGCGCCCGCGTCGCCGGAGCCATTGCCCTGACCCAGAAGAAGGGCAGCAAGCGCGAGGGTGAAGTCGTCGCGAACTTCAAGGGCAGCGCGGGCCAGAGCTTTGGCGCGTTCCTGGTCGACGGCATGCGGCTTTCGCTCGAGGGCGAGGCGAACGACTACGTCGGTAAGGGGATGAGCGGCGGCGTGATCGCGATTCGGCCGCCGCGCGAGGCGCCGTTCCGCGAGCCGCAGGTTATCGCCGGCAACACGATCCTCTACGGAGCGACCGGCGGCGAGCTGTACCTGGCCGGCCGGGCTGGCGAGCGCTTCGCGGTCCGGAACAGTGGCGCCGTCGCCGTCGTCGAAGGGGTCGGCGACCACGGCTGTGAGTACATGACCGGCGGCGTTGTGGCGGTGCTCGGCCCGACTGGGCGCAACTTCGGCGCCGGCATGACGAACGGCATCGCGTACGTCTATGACCCGGCTGGCGAGTTCGACGGCCGCATCAATGGCGAGTCGGTGCTCGTCGAGCGCGGCCTGACGGCCGACGATGCGAACAAGTTGCGGGAGTTGATCGAGCGTCACGTCGGTCTCACCGGGAGCGAGCATGCGAAGTCACTCCTCGCGGATTGGGACAACACTGTGGCCAACACCTGGAAGGTGATTCCGCGGGCGACGCTGCTGCTCGCGGTCACCTCGGCGGAAGAGGTCGAGGCCCGCGGCGCCGCGGACTAAGAAGCTCGCCTCCTACCACGCCCCCTCTCGATACCCATCGCGTCGGGAGGGGGCTTTTTCATTGGCCTCTCTCGCCGTGCCAAGCAGGCTAGGCTCGGCTGGCGTTGTGGTCAGGAGCAGGGGGTCAGTCGTTGGCGTTGACCTCGGCCGCGCGACTCCAGCCGAGCCATTGCTCCGCGGCAAAGCCGGGCGCGGGGGGCGGACCTGCTTCGACCGGCTGCAGGAATGGCCGGCCGGGCTCCACGTAGGTCCGGGCGGCCGGGACGGAGACGAGCTCCAGCTCCGGATAGCGCAACGCGGTCAGGGCGCCGCCAAAGACGCAGCCAGTATCGATATTGATGGTGCGATTGACCCAGACGGGCTGGGTGATCGGTGTGTGGGCATAGACGACGATCGCCCGTCCTCGGTACCTGGCCGCCCAATCCAGGCGGATCGGGAGCCCGTACTCATCGACTTCTCCCGTCGTCTCGCCGTAGAGGGCGAAGCTGCGCACGCGTTTGGAGTCGCGTCCTTGCAGCGCCGCCTTCATGCCCGCGTGCGCGACGACGAGCCGGCCGTCATCCAACACATAGTGGTGGACAAGCCCTTCGAAGAACGCACGGACCTGCTCGGCGAATTCGGGCGGTTCCTTAGACAGCTGCTCGATGCTGTCCTCGAGCCCGTGCGCGATCTTTACCTGCCGGCCTTGCAGGTATCGCATCAGCTTGTCGTCGTGATTGCCGGGCAGGCAGAGAGCCGTTCCCTCTTCGACCATGCCCATGACGAGGCGCAACACCGCCGTGATCGCCGGCCCACGATCGACAAGGTCACCGAGGAAGATCGTCCGCCGCCCGGCTGGCGGTCTGACTTGGTAGGAGGGCACGCCGTCCTCGCCAGTCGTTTCCGAGACCTCGTAGCCGAGCCGGCCGAGGAGCGCGCGGAGTTCTTCGAAGCAGCCGTGGACGTCGCCGATGATGTCGAAGGGACCGTGCTCGTGCCGGCGATCGGGAGGGAGCGGCACACGGACGATCCGCGCCGCGTCAACCTCCTGGGGCGTCGTGAGAACGTGGACGGCGCGGAAGCCTTCCCGCGTCAAGGTGTCGAATGACCGGCGCAGCGCCTCGTATTGGCGGCGCACAACGTCCGGGTCGACCGGCCGCTCCTGCCGCGTCCGCGCGCGCTCCTCAGCCAACGCCACTGGCAGGTCGAGCACGATCGCGACAGCAGGCAAGTTGAGTTCTTCCGCCAAGCGGATCAGGCGATGCCGAGCACGCGGCTGCACATTCGTCGCGTCCACGACCGCCAGCTTGAGGAAGCGCAGGCGGTGGGAGACGATCAGGTGCAGCACATCGAAGGCGGCGGGCGTCGCCGACTGGTCGCCTGGATCATCGGCGACGAGCGCGCGGCAGTGATCGGACGAGACGATCTCGGTCGGCCGGAAATGGCGGGCGGCAAGAGTCGATTTCCCCGAGCCGGCGACGCCGACGAGCACGACGAGCGACGGATCGGGTACCGTCAGGACCGCCCCAGACACCACTCACTCCTCAACACCTGCAATCCTCGCAACGCGCGAACGACGCTGCCGTGACGACATCAACGAAGATTCACCGGTCTTGGACTTCGGGTCAAATCACGCCATTGACATTCAGACGGCAACACAAAGCAGCCTTCCTGCCATGAGCGCTCTGTTCGGGGCCACGGTTAAGTAAGCATGAAGGAAGTAAGCACTCATGCCCGCATGCAAATCTTTGTCAGATATGATGAGGATGCTGAGTAAGCAGACTATCGTTTCGCCCGACGATGACCGGCATCACCGAGAGCGAACATCCAATTCGCTGACCTGCGCAAGTCACCTACCGTGTGCGGAAGCCACTGGTATCGTCGATAGACTGCGGGTAGTTGTGGCATGGAGGAAAATTTCACTACTTCCTGGAGCAGCTGGATGGAGCTCTGTCCTTCTCCATTGGGTGCAACATTCGACAAATTCATTGACCGGATCGAACATCAATGCATCATCTGCTCCCCATATATCGGCATCAATCCAATAAAGCAACTCATCACAACATTGGAACGCAAGGGACTCCAGACCCGCCTCGATCTTAAGATCATTACCGATATTTCCCTCAAGACACTAGTATCTCGCTCGACCGACATTAACGCGCTCATCCTTGCCAAAGAATCCATTCCAAGATCAGAGGTTATCTACCTGCCAAGGATCCATGCGAAAGCCTATGTCGCTGACGATTCCATGGCATTAGTCGGGTCGGCGAACTTTACCCACTCAGGTTTACATGAAAACCTCGAATATGCCGTCTGTCTCCGCACGCCTGAAATAGTGCGGAGTGTCAGCAACGACATCCGACGATACGCACAACTCGGTAGTCCTGTCCCGACACAGCATTTGCATCTTCTGGCATCGCATGTCGCTGATATCCAATCAGCTATCGAGTCAGAGCAGCGGTCGATCGACCGGCAAGTCCGCGAGGCGTCGTCGAGACTCCAGCTACGTGCTGAAGAGGAGCTGCTGCGAATACGCGTCAGAGGCCGGACGATCAATGCGATCTTCAGCGATACGATCGAGTACTTGCTTCAGCGCCGCGCAATGACGACTGAGGAGATCCACCGGTGGATCAAAGAAATACATCCAGATCTCTGTGACGACACGAAGGACCGCATCATCGATGGCCAGAGGTTTGGAAAGCTGTGGAAACATCAAGTCCGCACAGCACAACAACACCTCAAGAAATCCGGCCGCATCTCGTACGACCGGCGCCATCGACTTTGGCACGCGCTACTGACAGAGGCAGAAGCCTCGAGCCGTTATGATGCAAACGCCTGAGGCGGCGGAAGTGCCTCCAACGCAAGCGTCGATGTGATTCCTGTGGCTACCGCACCTTGCCGCGGGCCGCGACCTTCCAGGTGTCCGTCACCCGGCCGTTCTGGACGACGAGGAGCTCATCGGCGAGGTTGACGACCGGACAGATGTGGTTGGGGATGACCTCCACCCGGTCGCCAATGCGCAGACCCTGCTCCTCCGGCGGGACAATAACGACACCGTGCTCTTCGCTCAGGCGATCGATAATCGCTCGCTCGTGCCCCACGATGTAGCCGTGACCCGGATGGGACGGATTCTTGTCGAGCGCGAGCACTTTTGAGCCCGCATCGAGCACCGCGCGGTCCGGCGCCGGGCGGCTGACGACCGTCGCGACGATGCGCGCGGCGCAGCGATCGGGTCCGTAGATGCCGTAACGGAAGCCGCTCGTGTCGCGGAAGACGTAGGTGCCTGGCCGCATCTCGGTGATGCCAGGCACGGTCGGGGTGTAGGCGGCGGCGGGCGTCGAGCCGACGCTGACCACGTCGATCTCGAGGCCTTGAGAGCGGATCAGCTCCGCCGTCTCCACCATCGCCCGACCAGCTTCGCGAGCAACCTCCTCGATCTGGTCGGGCGGGGCAGCGTTCGCGTGTCCCTCGTGCGTGAACAACCCGATCACGCGCAAGCCGGGCAGCCGAGCGACATCCAAGGCGAGTCGGGCCGCTGGTTCACCGGCCGGGGCGCCAGCGCGATGATGCCCGGTGTCGACCTCGATCATCACCTCGATCGTGCGCTCGGCGCGGGACATCGCGTCCGATAACGCCTCGGCTCCTTCGTGAGAATCAACGCCGACGATCATCCGCGCCCGCTCCATCAGGGCGAGGAGCCGGCGAATCTTCGGCTCGCCGATGACCTCGTGGCCGATCAGGATGTCATCAATGCCAGCGTCGGCCATTACCTCCGCCTCTCCGAGCTTGGCGCAGGTGATGCCGATGGCGCCGGCGGCGAGCTGGAGCTTGGCGATCTGGGGCGTCTTGTGGGTCTTGATATGAGGTCGGAGCGCGACGTCGATGCTCTTCGCCCAGGCCGCCATCTCCGAGATGTTCTGATGCAGGATGCCCTCGTCGATCACCAAGCACGGCGTATCGATCTCCTGCGACGGATCGACGATGGTGGATGCCGGCATGGCAATAGCTGCGGTCATGATGTCCTCCTCATAGCGTCGGTGGCCGGCGGCGGTCGGCACAGAGCCGCCGGTCCGCTCCCCGTCGCTGAGTCCGTGCCAGCGAGTTGATGACGACGGGGGCCGTATTATCGCAGGGTTTGCAAAAACTTGAGCAATTGGCGTTGGACGCGACTTTCACGCGATCTGGAAGCGGGAGCGAGCGATCTCGATCCAGCGCCCTTGCTGGGACGACCGCAGAACGCCGTCGATCACTTCCTGAACCTTGACGCCATCGGCGAACGACGGCTCGCCAGGGATACCTAGGCGAATGGCGCGCACCCACTCCCGCAAGAGGTGGATCGTCGGGACGGTGAGCGGATGCTCGAACGGCGGAAACTCGGGCGTCAGGCGTTCGGGGATCGGCAGCTCCGCGAGGGCTTCGCGCCGGCGGCCACCGAGTAGGTGGCCGTCCCCAGTGATGACGAGCACACCCTCCGATCCGGAGAGGATCACCTCGTCTCCGACATCATGCGTCGCGGTCGCGGAGTAATGGATCGTTGCGAGCGCGCCGCAGACGAGTCGCATCAGCACCACGAAGTTGTCGTCGGCGTCCACCGGAGCCGTTTGACTCGACTCCGGCAACCGGCGCCGCTTGACCATCGTCGCCGTCGCGCCGGCCACCGACTTGACATCGCCGAGCCACCAGCGCAGCGAGTCAATGTGGTGGGACCCGGCGGCCGCGAGCATGCCACCCCCCTTCCCGGCCTCGGACAACCAGTCCCACGGCTCGCCGAAGGGATCGTTCAGGCTGGAGCGGTAGACGGTGACGGAGGCGGAGTACGGATCGCCGATGTACCCCTCGTCGATCAGTTCCTTGGCGCGCGCGCGAGCGGGAATATACCGGTACTCGTGATTGATCATCGCCACGACGCCGGCGGTGCGCGCCATCTTCTCCATGTCCCGCGCTTCCGCCAGAGTTCGCGCCAGCGGCTTCTCGCAGAGGATGTGCTTACGCGCTTCGAGCGCCGCCAGGACCATCGAGTGATGGAGGTGCGGTGGCGTCGCGATGATCACCGCGTCGACCTCGGGATCGCGCAGAAGGTCGCGGTAGTCGTGGACGACGTTCCGGATGCCGAAGCGAGCGGCGACGAAGTGTGCCCGGTCGGGCCGCCGCGAGCACAGCGCGACGATCTCGGCATCCGGCACGTGGCTCAGCGCGGGCACATGCATCGCCGCCGCATGGCCAGCGCCGATGATTCCAATCCGGACGGTCCCGCCACGCTGCGTATCGCCGCGTACTCGATCCGAAACAACCATCACCTCGGACTCTCGCTCTCCCGCCTACGAAATTGGCGCACGATCGCGCCCATCCGGGGGCAATCCTACACGATCGTCTCCGTTGCCCCGGCGACACCGGCGCCGCGTAAACCGTTCCAGGTGTGGCACGATGTCCGGCGGGCACCACCCGGCGAGACGAGCTTCCACGCGGGAGGAGCGGCGCAATGCGGTTGTTCACCGGCAAGGGCGACACGGGGACGACGGATCTCCTCGGAGCGCGAGTACCCAAGGATGATCCGCGCATCGAGCTGATTGGCGCGCTGGACGAGACGACGGCGCATCTCGGCCTGGCTCGGGCGCTCGCCCAGACGCAACAGGCGAAGGAATGGCTCATCGAGGTTCAGCGAGACCTTTACCGCCTGATGGCGGAGCTCGCGTTCACTGACGAACTGCGCCCGGCCGACTTCGTGCTCTCAGAGCAGCGAGTGTCGCGGCTGGAAGAGCTGACCGACCGGCTCACCGGGGAAGTGGAGCTTCCACCGCAGTTCATCCTCCCCGGCGACACCGTCGCCGGAGCGACGCTCGATGTCGCCCGCACGGTTGCCCGCCGCGCCGAGCGGCATGCCGTCGCGCTGGCCCGCGAGGGTCAGATCTCGAATCCGCAGATCGTGCGGTACCTGAACCGGCTGTCGTCGTTCCTCTTCATCCTCGCTCGGTACGAGGACCGCGCCGCCGGCGTGACCCCGCTCCTCGCCAAGTCGGAGGATCGCCCAGCACGCCGGGAAGCTCGGCAGGCGAGCAAGGACTGAGCTCACAGCGAACGCAGCAAGTCCAGGTTGAACTCCGTCAGAGACGTGAGCATCGCGTCGGCGATGCAGAACCGTCGATCGTCGCGCATCCCCGGCTCCGGCACGACGATGCACTTCATCCGCGCCGCCTTGGCCGCGAGCAACCCGTTCGGCGAGTCCTCGATCGCCAGGCAGCGCTCCGGCGCGATGCCGAGCGCGCGGGCCGCTTCGATGTAAACGGCTGGATGTGGCTTCCCGTACGGCTCGTGCTCGGCGGACTGCAGCACGCGGAAGCGATCGCGGACGCCGAGTTTGTCCACGACCGCGGAGATCAGTTGGCTCTGCGATGACGAAGCGATCGCGAGCGGGATGCCGGCGCTGGAGAGCATCTCGACGGCAGCGACGGCGCCTGGCATCGGCTCGGCCTGCTGGCGGATGAGCTCGATGACGCGCTCATCAATTTGCGCCTCGACCTGCTTCTTCGTCGGCTCGTCCCAGGGATAGCGCTCGTGCCAGTACTCGACGAGCTCGTCGGTCCGTAGCCCCATCGTCTCGAACGTCCGCTCGATGGTGATCGGGACGCCGACGCTGGAAAGGACTTCGACCTCTGCGATGCGCCAGAGCGGCTCGGAGTCGATCAGCACTCCATCCATGTCAAAGATCACGGCCTCGATCATGGTGGGCATTGTACCTAGCCGCCGCGGGGTTGACCGTCAGGGTCTTGACACACTTTGCACAGATGCCTACTGTATGTTGCATGCAATCGGCACAATCGGAGTCGTCACAATCCACACCTGCTCTGACTGTCGAGTTCAAGACACGGGAGCAAGCCACCTACGAGGCGCTGCGGCGAGCGATCATCCAGGGCCGCTGGGGTCAGGGTGAGGCGCTGGTCGTCAGCCACCTGGCGACCGAGCTTGGCGTCAGCCGCATAACTGTCACCAACGCGCTCAAGCGGCTCGCAGGCGAAGGGTTCGTGGTGCTGACTCCCCATAAGGAAGCCGCCGTCGCGCCACTCGAGCCGAAGGATATTCGCGAGATCTACCTCATGCGCGCCGAGCTCGAGGCCCTCTCGGCCAGGGAGGCCGCGCACCGCGTGACGAAGGGCGACCTTGACGATCTCCGCGCTCTTAACGACGAGATTGCCCGGCTCCGCGCTCAGCCCGAGCCAGACATCCGCGCCATCCGCGCGATCGACCTCGCTTTCCACCGCCGCCTGCGTCAGATCCCCGATATGCCGCGCCTGTCCCAAACGCTCCAAAACCTCGCGGACCAGTGTGAGGGCTATCGCGCTCGACTACTCGACTTACGTCTCCTCGCCATGCCAACAGCGGAGCGCCATCTCCCTATCATTGCCGCGCTCGAGGCACACGACAGCTCGTTGGCAGCGGAGCTCATGCGTGTTCACGTGCTCGAAGGGATGGAGGCAGTCCTCTCCACCCTTTCTACGGACGGAACGTAGCGACCATCCGATGTGGTGATCGGGGCCGGTGGAGGGACCATCGGTCGGCTGCGCTGAGGAAGGAGGCATTGGTTCAATGGAGAGCCCGGCTCAGGAATCCGGACGGCGGATTTACGAGCTCGTTCGGCGTCGGCGCGAAGGTACGATTTCGCGACGCGCCTTCGTGCAGGCGGTTACGGCGCTGGGCCTGAGCATGCCGCTCGCGGCCATGCTCGAGCGTCGAGGTCTGGCCGCGCTGCAGGAGTCCGCGCCGAGCGGTGAGATCACGATCGTCCTGCCGCGGAGCCTCGTCGCGCTCGATCCCCACGGGGCACAGAGCGTCGAAGAGGCCACAGCGGTGATCTCCTCGCATGTCTTCGACACGCTCGTGGTCCGCGATGCCGCGACCGGAGAGCTCCAGCCGCGACTCGCCACCTCGTGGCAAGCGATCGACGAGACGACTTGGGAGTTCAAGCTGCGGGAGGGCGTGACCTGGCACGACGGCACGCCGTTCACCTCGGCCGACGTCAAGGCATCGCTCGAGCGCGTCCAGTCCCTGGAAGGCCCGCTGGCGCCGCTGTGGGCGCTCGTCACCGAGGTGCAGACGCCGGACGACTTGACGGTCATCTTCAAGACCAGCGAGCCGCAGGGCACGATCCCTGTCAGCGCCGCGCTGTTCTTCGTCACACCGGCCGCGCACTCCAACGACGAGGGCTTCTTCGATAACCCGATCGGCATTGGCCCGTACAAGTTCGTCTCCTGGGTGCGGGACAGCGAGCTTCGCCTCGAAGCCATCCCGGATCACTGGGCCGGCGCGCCGGGCGTGCAGACGCTCGTCTTCCGTGATATTCCGGAAGTGTCCGCGCGCGTGACCGCGCTCGAGACGGGCGAGATCGACTTCACCTTCGGTCTGCCGGCCGACCAGCTTCCGGCGCTCGCGGAGAACTCTGAGCTCAGGATCGATTCGACGCCGTCCTACGCCTATTACTTCAACTGGTTCAACTGCTCGCGCGAGCCATTCACCGATGCGCGCGTTCGCCGCGCGATGGCGCATGCCCTCGACCTCGACACCATCGTCAACGACCTGCTGCAAGGCGTGGGTGTCCGCGCGCAGGCTCCCATCCCCTCGACCATCTTCGGCTTCGCTCCGCAGACGCCGTACGAGTATGATCCGGAGAAGGCCAAGGCGTTACTCGCCGAGGCCGGGTTGGAGAACGGGTTCGAGACGCACGTTATCTGGAATCCGGGCTCCGGGCCGCAGGACCGCGAGCTTGTCCAAGCGATGATCTCGTACTGGGCGGAGATCGGGGTCACCGTCGAGAGCCGGGAGATGGAGCGCGCGGCCTGGCTCGATGCGCTCCTGGCGCTCGACTGGGACATGGACTTCCAGACCAACACGGTCCGCACGGGCGACGCCGACTTCACCCTCCGGCGCCTGTACGTCTCGTCGGCAAACCGCACCGGCTACGCGAATCCCGAGCTCGACACGATCCTGGTCGAGGCCGCGGCCGCTGCCGATCCGGCCCGCCGGCAGGAGCTGTACGCGCAGGCCTGCAAAATCATCTGGGATGACGCGGTCGGAATCTTCCCGTTCGAGCTGCTGGAGAACTACGTCTATCGCACGCGCTTGACGGATTTCGTTCCGACGCCGAGCGCCGTGCCGGTCTTCACCTCTGTGAAGATCGCTGAGTAAGTTCGGGTCAGGAGTCTCGGGTCGGGCTGTCATGGGCCACGCGACGTATGGGCTCAGGCAGTCTGATCCGAGACTCCTGTCCGCTGATTGCGGGACACGCGCATGACGCCATATCTCCTGCGCCGCTTCGCCTACGCCATCTTCGTGCTCTGGGGCGCACTGACGATCATCTTTGTCACGATCCGGATCGTGCCTGGCGACCCGGCCTCGATGATGCTCGGCGCTGGGGCGACGGAGGAGGATGTCGCCGCACTGCGACATCGGCTTGGCCTGGATGAGCCATTGCCGGTGCAATACGTGCAATTCCTTGGCGATGCCATCAGGCTCGATTTTGGCAACTCACTTTGGCTCAACCGCCCGGTCTTGAGCTCGATCGGCGAGCGAATCACGGCCACGGCTCGCTTGGCGGTCACGGCGATGGCGATCGCTCTCCTCGTCAGCTTTCCACTCGGCATCTTGGCCGCGCTCAAGAAGCGCACGTTCATTGACGGGCTCGTCTCGGTCGTCTCACTCCTCGGGCAATCGGTGCCGAGTTTCTGGCTCGGCATAATGTTGATCCTCGTCTTCGCGCGCCAATTGCGCCTGCTGCCGAGCGCCGGCTCGGACACATGGAAACACCTCGTCCTGCCGTCGGTGACGTTGGCGCTGCCATTGATCGGCGTGCTGACCCGGCTGGTGCGGAGCGGGCTACTCGAAGTGATGTACGAGGATTACATCCGCACGGCGCGCGCGAAAGGGTTGGATCCGCGCTCGGTTCTGGTTCGGCACGCGCTGCGGAACATGCTGATTCCGGTCGTGACCGTCGCGGGACTCCAGCTCGGCAACTTGCTGGGCGGCACCGTCATCGTGGAGACCGTCTTCGGCTGGCCCGGCATCGGCCGCCTCCTGGTGGACGCGATCTTCAATCGCGACTACCCGCTCGTACAAGCGGCGATCCTTTGCATCACCGCGACATTCATCACGATCAACCTGATCGTTGATATCAGCTACGTCTATCTGGATCCGCGGATTCGGCTCCAATGATGACTAGTACGGCTTCCAACACGGCAGAAAGCGCCGGACTCGAGACCTCTCCTCCGACGCAGGGGGCACTCGCGACCGGCGCCCGTAAGCGGCGCGGCCACAACCGGGAGCTTCGGCTCTTTCTCTGGTCATTGCCAATCATCGTCTTCGTCCTCGCCGCGATCGTCGGACCGATGGTGGTCGAGTATGACCCGGTCAAGGTTCGCACCGGCGACCGGCTCAAGCCGCCCGGCGCGATCCTGCGCGACGGCTCTCGCGCCTGGCTTGGCACCGATCAGGTCGGCCGGGACATGCTCGCCCAAGTTCTGCAAGGCGCGCGCATCTCGCTGCTCGTTGGCGCGGCAACGGTACTCTTCGCCGGGCTGATCGGTCTGGTCATGGGCACGCTGGCCGGCTTCTACGGCGGGTTTCTGGACGCCTTGTTGATGCGCCTGGCCGACATCCAGCTCGCCTTCCCGTCGATCTTGCTGGCGATCATGATCGCGGCGGTGCTCGGCCCGAGCGTCGCCAATGTCATCATCACGCTGTCGCTGACGCGTTGGGTCACGTTTGGCCGCGTCGCGCGAGCCGCGACGCTCTCGGCCAAAGAGCGCGATTACGTCATCGCCGCCCGCTCGATGGGCGCGGGAACACCTCGCCTCCTTCGCTGGCACATCGTCCCCTCGACGATCGCTCCGCTCATCGTCATCGCGACCGTCGAAGTCGGGTTGGTCATCATCGCCGAGGCATCGCTGAGCTTCCTCGGTCTCGGTACGCCGCCGGACCAGCCGTCCTGGGGACAGACGGTGGCGCATGGCCGCGACTATCTCAACCGCGCTTGGTGGATCGCGACCATGCCAGGGCTTGCCCTCAGCATCGTCGTCTTGTCAGTCGGCGCGTTTGGCGATCGCCTGCGCGACTATCTCGATCCGCGCATGCGCGGAGCATGACCATCTAGCACAGGAGCGGCAAGGCAGGAGACGATGAGTCAGATGGAGTATCGGTGCTTCGGCGCAACGGATATCAAGACATCAGCGATCGGCTTCGGCACCTGGCCGATCGGCGGCGCGCGCTACGGCCCGAGCGACGACGCGAGCGCCATCCGCGCGCTCCAGACCGCGCTCGACCTGGGTATCACGTGCTTTGACACCGCTCCGTCCTATGGGAACGGGCACGCCGAGGAGCTCCTGGCAACCGCGCTGGGATCGCGCCGGCACGAGGCGCTCATCGTCACCAAGGGCGGCTTGATCTGGGACGAGCATAGCCGCGTCCTCGGTCACGACAGCCGGCGGGAGCACCTCGAGAATGTGCTGGAAGGCAGCTTGCGCCGCCTTCGCACCGATTATGTCGATCTCTATCTCATCCACTGGCCGGACCCGGCCACGCCGCTCGAGGATGTCGCCAAGTCGCTCGAGTCGTTCGTCGCGAGCGGCAAAGCGCGGGCGATCGGTGTCTCGAACTTCACCGGCGCGCAGCTTCGCGAGCTTTCGGCAGCGCTCCGGACGACGCGGCTGGTCGTCAACCAGGTGAGCTTCAGCCTTTTCGATCGGCGTTGGGCGAACGACTCCTTCGGCGTCTGCCGGGAGCTGGGCATCGGTGCAATGGCCTACGGGCCGTTGGCTCACGGTCTGCTCGCCGGCGCGATCACCCGCGAAACGACCTTTGATCCCACGGACTGGCGCGCCGCCGGCGTCATCTTCGGGCAGCCGCTCTTGACACCCGAGAACCGCCCACACAACCACGATGTCGTTGACCGCTTGACCGAACTCGCGTCCAGCAAGGGAGCGACGCTCGCGCAGCTGGCGATTGCGTGGGTCCTGCGGCACTCGCCGGTGGCGGTCGCGCTCGTCGGCGCGCGCACGGAAGGCGAGATCGTGGAGGCCGCCGGCGCGGTCGACGTCAAGCTGAGCGATGAGGACATTGCCGCAATCGAGGAGATCATGTCCCATGCCGCTGGCATGATGAGCAAGCTTTCGAGCTAGCACGTGGAATCGGGGGGGGTGAGTCGAGAGCAAGGTACTTCACGCGAAGCCGACGGAGCGATCCGGCAGGCTTGATAGGTTTGTCATGGTAGGTCGTAGGTTTTCGGCAGTCGCATCCCGGACGGAGCCGGGGACAGGAGCACGAGAACGTGACCACGTCGATTCGTTACGAGCGTGACCTCGAGGTCGTGGATGGCGGCGATGTCCTCGTCGTCGGTGGTGGACCAGCGGGTATCGCCGCGGCGATTGCCGCTGCCCGCAACGGCGCGCGAACGACGCTCATCGAGCGGTTCGGCTTTCTTGGCGGGAACTTGACGGCCGGGCTCGTCGGACCCTGCATGACCTCGTACAGCTGCGACGGGCAGCAGCAGCTGATCAAGGGCATTTTCGAGGAGATGGTGATCCGGATGGAGCAGATGGGTGGCGCGCTCCATCCCTCGAAGGCGCCTGCCGGCAGCGCCTACAGCGGATTCATCGTCTTCGGCCATGACAAGGTCACGCCATTCGATCCCGAGGCGGCCAAGTTCGTGGCGCTCGACATGGTGCGCGAGGCCGGAGTCAACGTTCGTCTGCACACCTTCGTCGCCGACGTCCTCGTGGAGGGGAAGAAGGTCACCGGGGTCGTCGCGGCCAGCAAGTCGGGGCTGCAAGCCATCAAGGCGCAGGTCATCGTTGACTGCTCCGCCGATGGCGACATCGCGGCGTGGGCCGGCGCCGCGTATGAGAAGGGACGCGAGGGCGACGGGCTGATGCAGCCGATGACGCTCTTTTTCCGCGTCTGCAACGTTGACGATGAGAAGGTCGAGGAGTACATCCGCACCCATCCGGACGATTATCGGCCGTTCGCCGCACTCGTCGCCGAGGCGAAGGCGAAGGGTGAATTCCCGATCCCCCGCCGCGGTATCGGCATCTACAAGACGCTAGAGCCCGGCGTCTGGCGCGTCAATACGACTCGCCTCCACTTCTTCGACGGCACCAATGTCGAAGATCTGACGAAGGCCGAGATCGAAGGGCGCGAGCAGATCAAGGCGCTGATGAAGTTCTTCCGCAAATGGCTTCCGGGCTTCGAGAACGCCGAGCTGCTCGACACGGCGGCGACGATGGGCGTTCGCGAGACGCGCCGGGTCGTCGGTGAGTACATGCTCACGCTGGACGATCTCGCGACGGGGCGGGAGTTCGAGGATGTGGTCGCGCTCTGCGGCTACCCGGTCGACATCCACAGCCCGACCGATGATGGCGGCGGCGCCGACGGCGAGCTGCCCAGCGCGAATGTCTATCAGATTCCGTACCGCAGCCTCGTTGTGCGCGATCTCGACAACGTACTCGTCGCCGGACGGTGCGTTTCCGCCACCCACGAGGCGCTGGGCGCGATCCGCGTCATGCCGCCATCGTTCGCGATGGGGCAGGCGGCTGGCACCGCGGCCGCGCTCGCGATCGAGTGGGGCTGCACGCCGCGTGACGTTCCAGTGCCGCAGCTGCAGGAGATCCTGGTCCGCCAGGGCCAGTACCTCGGCGAGCGGTTCGAGAACAAGGCAGCGACTCGCTCGTAAGTTTGCCGGGCGGTCTCGCGGCAGACATCGCTCGAACGAGGTGAACGCGAAACAGGCTCCGGGCGGCGCGCTGCCTGGAGCCTGTTCCTTTGCCTGAATTTGCCTTGAATTAACAGGCTGGATCGCCTGCTGACCCGGACGCGCCCGCTACTGGCTCGGCGCGTCGAGCTGCCGGACATAGCGGTCCAGCCGTTCGAGCTCATCGAGGTACACCCCGCGCAGCATGCGGGGCGCGAAAAGCCGCTCGATCAAACCGCTGACGCCTGCGCTCTGCCAGGTCGTTTCGAATTGGACCCGGCTACCCGAGCCCTCCGGGACGACGATGAACGTGGTCACCAAGTCTGATTCCTGGTCGGATTCGCGCAATACGCGACCCGGCTCCGGCTCCTCGACAAGCACGCGGAAATTCCGCGGCCGCCCACCGACGGTGACGGTGAACGCGGCGATCGTGCCGGCGCCGACGCCTCCTTCCTCGACGCGGTAGTTGGAGAAAGCCGGCGGCAGGATATTCGGATGGTGCTCGCGGTAGTCGCGCAGCACGGCGTAGATCCGCTCCGGCGGCGCTTCGATGCTCCGCTCGGCAACGACACGGATCAGTGCCATCGCCCTCCCCCTCTTTTTCACGCTCCCGACGCGAAGCGCGGCGCCCCTCTCGCTCAGGGGCATCCCGGCCGAAGGACGCCGATAGCCGCGCTCACGCTCGTCCGTTCCTGACGACCGTTCTCACCACGCGCTTCGGCTCAGGTGGTTACGCCGACGCAGGGCCTTCCTGCACATTGCGAGCGTGCGCCTCGGCCTCGGAAGTCGGCTCGACCTCGAGTCCCGGCACCTTGACCGGCGGCTGCCACTGATGTCCCGGCGCAATCCGGCCGGCCAGCACCTCGGCGATGTGCCGTGTTCGCCGCCCGGTGAAGTGCTCGATCTGCTGCCGGCAAGAGACACCGGCAACGGCGATGATCGTCTCCGGCGAGGTGGCCTCGACGGCTGGGAAGAGGCGCTCCTCGCCGATCTTGCGGGAGATCTCGTAGTGTTCCACTTCATAGCCGAACGAGCCGGCCATGCCGCAGCACCCTGCTCCGCTCTCGGTCGTCTTGCAGCCCGCGTGCTTCAGAATCGAGAGCGACGGCCCGACGCCGATCAACGCCTTCTGGTGGCAATGCCCGTGGTACAGCACCTCAGGCGCCGGTCCATCCTTCCAGGTGATCCCCAGATCACCCTCTTCAGCCAGCCTCGCGAGGAATTCATCAATCATGAACGCTTGCTCGGCGACGACCTCAGCCTCGGGGTCTCCTGGCAGGAGATCGCGGTACTCGTCGCGTAGCGTCAAAATGCAGCTTGGCTCCGTGCCCACTATCGGGTATCCAGCACGCGCGTAGGGAGCCAGCAAGAGGACGTTCTTGCGCGCGACCCGCCGCGCATCGCTGACAAGTCCCTTGGAGAGCATCGGACGCCCACAGCATGCCCGGCGCTCTTCGACGATCACCTCGAATCCGGCTGCTTCCAGGAGCTTGACCGCCGCCAAGCCGATCCGCGGATAGTTGTACGTCGTGAAGGTGTCGTGGAAGTAAACCACCTTCCCTCGTGTCGACCGGTTGGCGGGCAGGTGCTTGACATGCTTGCGCCAGCGAGCGACGAAGGTCCGCCGAGCGAAGGGAGAGAGCTTCCGCTCTGGGTGGACGCCGAGCGCACGCATGACCGGCGCGGAAATGGGCGTGCGCAGCGCCAAGTTGGCGAGCGGCGCGACTGGCGAGGTCAGCTTGGAGATCGTGTGGATGTGGCCGAAGACGCGCGCCCGCAGCGGCGTTCCATGCGCCTCGTAGTAGTGGGCAAGGAACTCGGTCTTCAGCTTCGCCATGTCGACGCTGGACGGACACTCGGTCTTACACGCCTTGCACGAGAGGCAAAGGTCCATCACCTCGTAGGTCGTTCGCGAAGTGAAATCGCTGCGGTCGAAGACCCGCTCAGCAAGCGCGTTGCGCAGGGCGTTGGCGCGAGCTCGCGTCGTGTCCTGCTCGTCGCGCGTCGCCATGTACGACGGGCACATCGTGCCGGCCTTCAGCTTGCGGCAAACGGCCGCGCCGTTGCACATCTCGATGGCGCGGAGGAACCCGCCCTCCTTCGAGAAGTCGAGATGCGTCTTCGGCTCGTAGGGGTGATAGGTCGGCCCATATCGGAGATGCTCGGTCATCGGTGGCGCGTCGACCTTCTTGCCGGGGTTCATCAAGCCCCTGGGATCGAAGATGGCCTTGAACTCGCGCATCGCCTGGTACAGCTCGGGGCCAAAGATCAGCTCGTTGAGCTCAGAACGCTGGAGTCCGTCGCCGTGCTCCCCGCTCATCACCCCACCGAACTTGTGGGCAAGCTCCGCAGCGGCGCGCGCCAGCGACGTCATCGTCTCGACGCCCTTGATGTCCTTCAAGTTGATGAGCGGGCGGATGTGCAGGCAGCCGGCGGAGGCGTGCGCGTAGAACGCGGCCGTCGTCCCGTGCTCCTGGACGAGGCGCTCGATGGCGCCGACGTACTCCGCGAGGTGCTCGACGGGAACGGCGACGTCTTCGATCACTGGGATCGGCTTGGCATCGCCGCGAATGCTCATCAGGAGCCCGAGCCCAGCCTTCCGCACCGACCAGACGTCGGCCTGGCGCCGCGCATCCAGGACGCGCAGCGGTGGCGCGCTGAGGCGGACGCCGTGCCGCTGGAGATGAGCCTCCAGCCGGTCGCACTTCGCCTCCAGCTCTGCCTCGCTCTCGCCATAGAACTCAACGGCCAGCACGCCGGCGGGATCCCCATGAATGAAGGCGATCTGCGGCGCGTACCCTGGCTGCGAGCGAGTCAGGTTGATGAGCATCCGGTCCATCAGCTCGATCGCGGACGGCTCCGCTTCGAGGATGATCGGCGTCGCCGCCATCGCCGCGACCAGCTCGTCAAACTGCAGCAGGACGAGACCAGTCATGCGCGGCGTCGGCACGACGTTGAGCGTGACCTGCAGGAGCGTGCCGAGCGTGCCCTCAGAAGCGACGAGCAGCCGCGCCGGATTGAACTCACCGTCCGGCTTGAGGAACTCATTCAGCGAGTAGCCGGTCGCACGTCGCCAGTGGCGCGGAAAGTCCCGCTCGATGAGATCCCGATACTTTTCGCGGTAGTTCAAGAGTGACCGCAGGAGTCGCCCGCGCGCATCTTCAACATTCGCCAGCGCCGCCAGCTCCGCATCGGTCCCCGGTCCAAGCTCGACCACGCCTCCCTCGGCGAGCGCGACGCGCGCGGAGATGACGTGGTCGGCGGTCATGCCATACAGGATCGAGTGGGCGCCCGCCGAGTTATTCCCGACCACTCCGCCGATCGTCGCCCGGTTGCTCGACGACGGGTCCGGGCCGAACATCAACCCGCTCGGCTTGAGATGCTTGTTGAGCTGGTCCAGATTGATGCCGGGCTCGACGGTCACGCGCCGCGCTTCCGGATCGAAGGCGACGACGCGGTGGAGATACTTCGAGAAGTCGATCACCAACGCCGCGCCGACGGCCTGTCCCGCGAGCGACGAACCGCCGCCACGCGGCAGGATAGGCACGCCGTGGCTGGCGGCAAGCTCGATGGCCGCCTGAACATCGTCCAGGGTCTTGGGGATGACGACGCCGACCGGCTCGATCTGGTAGTTCGAGGCATCGGTCGAATAGAGCATCCGCGCCGTCTTATCGAATCGCACTTCGCCGGCCAGGCGCGCACGCAGCTCGACCTCGAGCACCCGCGCCGTTTCGACTGCTGCTCGGCGCTCGCGGAGCGCCTGCTGGGACGGATCTCGCCTGGAAGCGTTAGGCGCGGCATCGACAGAAGCGGACATCGAGTTTGGACTCCTGCTGAGCTAGGACCAATCTCCCGCTGGGTCAGAGGTCTCCCCGATGGAGGAGGCGTCACCGGGTGCGAGTGTAGCACCGGGCCGGGGGATCTGCGGTGGGGTCACCGCGCGAGTCGCGCCGGGGCGTCTGGGTGGCTGCCCGGCTAGGGAATTAGCTGCCGCAAGAATTCAATGTAGCGTTGCTTACCTTTACCTACCGGCCAATATTCACGCTACGGGCCGCCAACGTGCAACACGAATTCCAGCCGCCAGAACGATTCGGGCTAAGAATACCGATACACGGATGACTTCCGTGCCCCCCTTTGTCCGTACGATTGACATGGGCCGATTATCTCCGTATTGTGGGTGCACCGCGCACATCTGGCGAGGCACACCACATCTCAGGAGCGGCGTCGCGGGCCAGGGGGTGCACGATGGAAAGGACACGCGTTTGATCCGGCTGATGGGTTGGCACGATCAGCTGGTCCCGGGCGCTCCTCACCGCCTCCATCGTCACTCGCGGCCGCGACGAGCAGCAACTGGGAGCGGTGTGACTCGCTTGCCGGGGCGAGAGGACCGTCAGGGTACGTGGGTAAGTACTGTGGAAGAAGGCCGCTTAGATCAGTTGCGGGCTCCCTGGTCTGTTGACTTGGCCATCCAGCGCTGGACTGTGCGTGGATGCACCCCAATCTGGGCAGCAGTTCGCCGCAGCGCCAGCAAGCGCTCAACGTCGTCCGCGGCAACGCGGTACCCGGCCGCCGTTGAGATCGCTTGCAGCCGACCCGTCGCGACCCAGCGGGAGACTGCCTGCCGACTCACCCCCGCGGCTTGAGCCACATCTCGGAGCGACATCCAGCGAGTCTCCGTGCCATTCGATGGGCGACGAATGTGCCGAATCACATCTGGCCGCTCGGCGGAGTTTGACGATTCATGACCGGGAAGATCCTGGTTGGTAACCAGGCGCAGCTCGACACGATGCTCGCTGCTCCCCGACACAGCGGCGCGATCGACAGCCACTGTAGCTCTCCTTCAGGTCCTGCGTTAGAGCAAGGACCAACGTGTACAACCAAGACCCGGATGTCCTGAATCCCCCGTCAGGATTCTAAGGAGTGGGCATCTCGCCGTCAAGAAAGGCACGCCAGCATGCAAGGCGCTCAGGGTCGGGAATGGACAATCTTCTCCACGCACGGGCTGGTCTTGTGCTATCTGGCCATCCATCCCACGGCAACACTGCGCGACGCATCTGCTGCGTTGAGAATCACTGAGCGGCAGCTGTCCCGCATCATCACGGACTTGGTCGATGAAGGGATGCTGAGGGTGTCGAAGAACGGGCGGCGCAACTACTACACCGTGAATTTCTCCGCGCGAACGCGCCACCCGCTGCTAGCCCATGTCCCGCTCGGGCGATTCATCGCCGCAGTGACCGATCCGGCCGAGACATGATTGGGCCGATGTGGCGCCCGTGAGTCTCACCGAAGGGAGCACGCCAGGGACGCGGATCCGCTGCAGGGACAGATATCCCAGCAGTCCGCTCTAGCGTGCTCCGCGACCGATGAGACGCGGGGAAAGCAAGCCAAGACCACGCCGCTGGCGGCTCTCCGCGGTTGCCGTTCTGGCGCGGCGGCCTGAGAGGGATCAAGCACACTTGGGTCGGCGCAAGATTCGCGACCGACTCCTAGGCAGACGTGTAGCTCGTAGCCGTGCCAACGCGTGGTGAGAGTGATCGGGGCGCGGGTGGCGTACCGCAACTGATCGTCGCTTCGGACGCGCTAGGCAACGCCAAGAGGCGATGACGATCGCGGCATCGGCTAACTCCTAAGAGTACCGCCTCCTCTCGGCCTGCCATCCTCTAGAGTTCGCTAGCTGGCAGATCTCTTCCGGGACGGCATCGTTGGATTCCGCCTACTGCCCTTTCGTTCCCTCGGCCGTGTTCCCTCATCTTGCAACCGCCTGACATCCACCTTTGAAAACACCGACTCCGTCTCACATAGACGGAGCGCGGGAGGCAGGTACTGGCCGATAAACCGCTCCGGATTGATGTTCAGTTCCTCTCCCGATTCCCCGAGGTCGTAGAGTTCAAGAGTCAGTCACGGAAGGACGGGGGCAGCCGCCGTCCCAGTCCACCTGCCCCACCGACCAATGGAGAACAGAAACTCTCGCCCGGCGAGTTGTTGGAGGCGAGTTATCAGCAATTGCGACAAGCGCTCGCGCAAGATCTCTGGAGCGAATCAAGCGGGCTTCGCCCGTATTTTTCGAGAGGCTGGTCATCGACTTACTCGTTGCTATGGGTTATGGAGGCTCGCGCCGGGACGCGGCCAGCGCGGTCGGCGGCTCTGGCGACGACGGCATCGATGGAATCATCAAAGAGGATCGCCTCGGGCTCGATTTCGTTTATGTCCAGGCAAAGCGTTGGGAGAATCCGGTCAGTCGTCCAATCGTGCAAGCCTTTGCCGGCAGCTTGGAAGGCCAACGAGCGCGCAAAGGAGTCTTGATCACAACTTCCTCGTTTACCCGCGAGGCACAGGATTATGTGAAGCGCATCGAAAAGCGGATCGTGCTCATCGACGGCGAACAATTGGCGAGCCTCATGATCGATCACGGGGTCGGTGTGACCGACGTGGCGACCTATCACGTCAAACGAGTCGACGTCGACTACTTCGGCGACGAGTAGCCGCCGATTCCCGTGGGTTCTGCTTCCGATGTAGGCGTCGATGATTCGAGCGCGGGCGAAGATGATGAGCCCTGGGCAGCGAGGTTCAACCGGCCAAGCTCGTTGGCCGCGTCCGTTAGGTCGGTGACGAGCTGGTCGGACAGCGCCAACGCCTGTCCGAGCATTGCCCAGCCCTCCGGCATTAGGTCATGGATGCGATCTCTGGCGGCCAGCATGACGGCTCGCCGCTGGCGCTGAACCTCGGTCGCCAGTTCCTCGTCGTCCTTCGTCTCTCGCGGAAGGTCGATTAGCGTCAGGAAGTGGTCGAGCGAGACGGCGAGCGCGCTCAGTAGATCCGCGAGCGGCGCACCAAGCCGGTCCGGTTCCAGCCAGCGCGGACGAGGCTCTCCCGCTCGCGCCGTCTCCACCGCCTCGACGATCGCCCGGCAGATAACTCGCGTCTGAAGCGCTGCGTGCTCCATCGCGCGGTTAGCACGGTGGTAAACGGCGAGTCTGGCGCGCTGGCGACCAGCCAGCAGGTTGTATCGCAGGCTCTCCTCGGCGCGGGCGATTGAGGCTTCGACCTCGTCTAGGGAACTCGCGATCAATCGCGCCCGTTCCAAGCAATCGCGTGCCTGCGCCTCGGTCACGCCGGTCGCGAGGGCGGCGGCCAAGTCGTCGAGTACCGCGCCGATCCGATGCCCGAGCGTCACGACCGATTCTCGCGCCGCTGGCAGATAGTTGGGCGGCGCGAAAACCGCGTTCAGGGAGAGCCCGACCACAGTACCGATGATTGAATTGGCGACATGGAGCAGCGCCACGTCTTGAGTCGCGCCTGGGGTGGCGCCGAGCGCGACGACGAGGGAGCTGACGGCCATTTGAGACACGCCGGCCGCCTCGAGCCGCAAGCGCCGGCCAGCAACGAACGCGATGAGCACGACCAGCGCGATCGTCCAGCCATTCGCGCCCAGGAAGCGATTGGCCGCGACCGCGACGAGGACGCCGAAGATGACGCCGAGGATGCGCTGGATGCCTTCCCGCACCGAGCCGGCGACTGTCAGGCTGATCGAAAAGACAGCCGTTAGCGGCGCCAGCACCGGCTGACCGTTGTCCGGGAGGAGCCGCGCTAGCTCCCAGGCGAGCCCGGCAGCCACCGCGCTCTTCAGGACGCGTTCGCCGAGCCCGACCTCGCGCAGCCGGTCCAGCGTCGTCCGAACTGGCCCTTCCGCCCCAGTGAAATGCGAGATGACGGTTCCGAGTCTGAGGCGGAACGCCTCGGCCCGCGCGCGGCGCTCCATTCCTGCCGATCCGCCTTACTGGTAGATCACGATATCGGGAGACGGATCGAGCGCCAGCACCTCCTCCTCGGTCATGAGAGGCTCATCCTGGCGGTACCAGAGCTTGAAGCCATGGAACTCGATCGGGTTCTCGGTCATGACCCGGTAGGTTTCCCGCTTCTCCTCCGGCGTGCCGAACCCGTCCACTTCGAGGACGAATTGCACGCCCGGAACCGGCCGCAGCTGATCCTTGTCCTCGATGACCGCGTAGTGGAATTGGTGGACGAGGAGGATCTTCGGCGGCAGGTTGCGCTTCCGCGCGAATTCCGCCAGCGTCTCCTGCGCGTAGGTTATTTCGGCGGCGGTTATGCTCCCGAGATGCACGCCCGGTTGCTCCCCTTCTTTCACCTTGAACTCCGGGTCGAGCGCCAAGTGGACGTGCGGCAGTTCGAGCCACGGAAGCGCGGCTTCGATCTCGTCCTCGACTGAAAGGCGGCCGAATTGCATGTCGAGGATGAGCAGCATGTCATGCTTCGCCGTGTAATTCGCATACTCTTTGATGACGTCCGGGTCCGTCCGGTAGAGATAGCTCCCATCCGGCATCGCATCCCGTTGAGCGACGGACGCGATGATCTCGTATGCCATCTTCCACGGCCGCGAGTTGTCGACACGCTCATACGCTCGCCTCTGGCGAGTGAGACGCTTTCGGAGCTCGCCCTTGGAGTGCTCGCCGAGAATGCCCATCAGCTCGTTGCGGGGGAAACCGTAGTACGACAGGATGCGATATTTCGGCAGGAGCGGCTCTGGCTGCGACTCAGGCTGCGCCGGTTGCGATTCGACATCGGTTCCATCGCCTTGAGCCCGCGCCAGCCTCGTGATGCCGCTCGCGCCAAACGCCACGGCGCCCACGGCTCCGGCCACGAATCGCCGCCGATTGACCCGGTTCATATGCCCCTCCTTGCTGAAGCCCACAGCCCTCTCGGCACCCAGCACTCAGCATTCAGACCTCAGCACTGCACATAGTGCCTCACGCTCTCCCCGGCGATTCCGGTCGGCGCGCCGACAATACTAACTAGCCTTTGACTTTCGAAATGCGCGGTCCGATTGCGTCGAGTATCTTGTGTGACGTTGGCATTGTGCGTCCTCGGACGTCCAGACGCTCACGGGGTATTACGCGGTGGAGATCGTCATTCTTCTCCTCTTGATCGTGCTGACAGGCCTCGTCGGCGGCGCGGTCTACTACCTACCACGGGAAATGCGCAAAGGCTCCCGGTTTCTCCCGCGTTCCTCCGAGGCTTCGGCGACGGTGATTCCCGAGCTGAGCAGCAAGTATGCCGCTGAGATCGAGCGTTTCCGAGCCGAGGCGCGGCAGGTGATCGGAGAAGTCGAGGCTGAGCTCAGCCGGTTACGGGAGACGCTGCGGTCGTCCGCGGAGGAGCAAGAGTCGCGCCTTGTGCAGCTGCGGACACAGGTCGCCGACTTGGACGGCAAGGCAGCGGACACGCTGGAGCAGGCGCTGCGGGATCTGCGCGCGCAGCACGAGACTGAACTCCGCCAGCTTCGCGAGATGGTCACCGCCGCCATCGCGGCGATGGCAAGCAGCTTTGCCTCGTCCGAAGCTGCCCGACAAGCTGAGCGACGCATTGATGCGTTGAACGAGCTGTACCGGCTCCTGGCGAAGCTGGAGAGCGCCGTCATCTCCGTCGCCAATCCGGTATTGCTCCCCGGAGAGCCGCTGACGCTGCCGCCGGACCTTCCGGCGGAGGCGCTGCGGTGGGACACCTGGAAAGACGTCGGCAACGCGGCGTTCGCCTTCGCCGACGCCTTCGCCCTGCGCCGGATCGACCTCGATGATGCCACCTGCCGCGAGCTTTCGCTTTTCGTCTCGGACCTGCGCCAGCTGCTGACGACCTCGATCTACCCGTACCTTCAGTCGGCGGCGACGAATCCTGACGCTCGCAAGAGCTTGCGGCGTTCGCTCGAGCAGCTCGCCGCCGAGTTCCCGCGCGCGAGAGAGTGCCTGGAGCGCGCCTATCGGGAGCAGGCGTGAGCCAAATCATTAGCCAGGAGAGGTGGAGGGTCTCGGATGCGCGCGATGGTCTTGGAGACGCAGCGATCGCCGCTGGTGCTACGCGAGATTCCGACGCCGAAGCCAGGTCCCGGTCAGGCACTGGTGCGCGTGCACGCCTGCGCCGTTTGCCGGACCGACCTCCACGTGATCGACGGCGACCTTCCCAATCCAAAGCTGCCGCTCATTCCCGGTCATGAGATCGTCGGGACGGTCGTCGAACTTGGCGAGGGAGTGGATCGGTTTCAGCCAGGCGATCGGATCGGCATTCCTTGGCTCGGCTGGACGTGCGGGACCTGCCGCTACTGCCGGTCCGGTCAGGAAAACCTCTGCGATTCGGCCCGCTTCACCGGGTACGACATTGACGGCGGTTACGCCGAATACACGGTGGCCGACGCGAGATTCTGCTTCCCCATCCCGAAGGGCTATCCGGATCTGCAAGCGGCGCCGCTCCTCTGCGCCGGGCTGATTGGCTACCGCTCCTACCGGATGGCTGGCGACGCCCGCCGGCTCGGGTTCTATGGGTTCGGCGCGGCCGCCCACTTGCTCATTCAGGTGGCGCGCCACGAAGGACGCGAGGTGTACGCGTTCACGCGCCCCGGCGACGAAGCCGGCCAGCAATTCGCTCGCGATCTCGGCGCCGTCTGGGCAGGCGGCAGCGATCAGTCGCCGCCGGAAGAACTGGACGCGGCGATCATCTTCGCGCCGGCTGGTCCACTTGTGCCACAGGCGCTCCGCGCGGTGGCCAAGGGCGGGACGGTCGTCTGCGCCGGCATCCACATGAGCGACATTCCGGGCTTTCCCTACTCGATCCTGTGGGGCGAGCGCACGGTCCGCTCGGTCGCAAACCTTACGCGAGCCGACGGCGAGGCGTTCCTAGAGCTGGCGCCGCGCGTTCCGATCGTCTCCGAGGCAACACCCTTCCCATTGGAACAGGCCAACGAGGCGGTTGAGGCGCTGCGGCAAGGCCGGGTGCAGGGAGCCGCGGTGCTGACCATCGCGCCGGAGACGGAGGAAGCGGCATCGCGCTCGTGAGACGGAAGGATCCAACTCCTGAACTCCATCGTGGATCGTCAGGTAAATGTGCTGTTCGACGCGTTTCCACGTCCGCCAAACATCAAGTACAAGAACCATGAAGCGCATTTCGCAATCGAGTGCACGAACTCTGTAACTCGCTGTTACCACATATCTGTTCGGCTCCTCGCGTCGAGTGGGATACACTGGAATGTACACTGGCAGACAAATCTGTTGTCAGTCAAAATTGACAAGATTTCCGGAAGTCGTTAGAGTGAGGCCGTTCGATACGGGCCGCGACATGAGCGCGTTCGGTCGGACGACAGAAAACGCAGTAGCGTTTTCCCCGTCGCGAAGGGGTCCCCTCCTGTTGGGGGCGGGCTGGTCGGCAAGACCAGATAGCGGCGGGGTTTGACTTAATCCAAGATCACAATTCGATCCTTGATTAGCGGAAGGTGCGGACCATCGATTGCTCGATGCTTGCGCAGTTGTCCTGCAATCATGTCGGCGACTTGAATCACGTCTCCAAGAGTTCGGCGCCGATCTGGGCAAGCGCGGATGTCAGCAAAACTTCTTCGCCCCTCTAAGCGCATTGCATGCCGGATGCTCTTTCTTAGGGCATCCAACAATTTTGTGTCCTGCGACTCAAGATCAACTATCAGTTGCTGACCCGCTACAGTAGTAGCGGGAAGATTGCAAACGTGCTTGACGATCTCCGAGATTACTCGATCGTTTCCTGTCGTACTCCTAATGTATGTTCGATCCCATTGGTGCTTATCGATTAGGGACGCAGTCACGCAAATTGGCAGCGGTTGAAGAGCACGGAAAAACGCTTGAGTGACTGCAGGCTTCGAGGATACGTGATGGAAGCAATGTGTCTCGGGGAGATTCCTTTCTCGCCGAGCTCGACTGAGGGCATTGTGAAGCCTCGGCTTGGCATCATCGACGTCAAGAGTTACCGTGACAATGACTAATAGCGGTGGTAGGCCCGGAGTCTTGGCAGGATCTCCGCCATCGCCTGACCAGTCCAGAGCCGATAAGTACTTCACCCAACCTCACTCGCTATCTTCCGACAGACCGTAGGCAGAGCGCGCAAAATCGGAACGATTCCATCCATGCAGGAATCTGCTCTGGTTTGCCCTACCAATGGCCTTGACTGTGTTTGGCATCCATCGAATCTATTACCTTAGGCTAATTATATCATACATGTACGTACACTCGAGGCGCAGCTGAAGCTCTCAGTGTAAGGACCGGAATCCTTTGGGTAGATGGACTGGCGAAGACATGCGGCGTAGTTCGAAATCGCCATTAGTCTAGAACTGCTTCTTGTGCAGTCGTCTAGGCATAAATTGGCGGCGCCCATAAGAAATGCGCGACTAGCAAGACCTCTCAGTCGTAACACCCATTCGCTTCCCCGTTACGGTCTGAGTGACCCCAGATCACTACTGCCGCGGGCTGTAGTGCCGCTTCAGCCACTTGCTCAGGCCGTCGAGACCAGGGAACAGCACGCGCTCGGTGATGTTCGCCTGGTCGAGCTTGTCGCGGACTTCCCACTTTAGCTCGGCGGGGATGATCAGGCGCCGGGCGAGTCCCGTGTGGTCGGCAAGCCATTGATCGAGCCGAGCCGAGGCGCTGGACATCAGCGAGAAAAGCGCGTACTGATTGACGATGCGAGCATCGAGGGAAGGCGGCTCGAAGAAGACGAGAAACGTCTCGGTCGCCAGCGAATCGAAGGCCGCTAGATCGGGCGCAACCGAGATCAGCATCTCCGCCGTGAAAACATCCGCTCCCTCACGCTCGAGGATGCGTTGCAGCGGCTCAGGAAGGAATCGGTTCGAGGCAACGAAGTCGATACACCAGATAGCACCGTCGAGATGGAAATGCTCTACGTTGGCAGTCGCGAAGTGCATCGCAACGAATGGTGAATAGGTCCAGTCGAGCAAGCGAGTCGGCAGTCCGTGGTGCTGTGCGAGGGCGAGAGTTTCCCAGAAATTTCCGCGGGCGCCCATCTCCCGGTAGGCGTACTTGGTGAAATTCCGCAGGAGATGCCGCTCCAGCTCGACGTAGTCGCCGCCGAGGCGGGCAAGGCTCGTTCGCAGGTCGCGCGCGGCCACCTCGTCTCCGCGAAACGCGAATGTCGAGCGGAAGCGGCCGAGCGTCGGATTCCAGGACCCTTCGTACAGCCGCTCGGTTAGCTCATCCCAACCCGAGACGCGGATCTCGTCCATCGGCTTCTCGCCTAACCCACTCCACGTTCATCTGTCCTTGGCCGATGGTACCAGCGTCACGAAACAGCGGCAGCGCATGCGACGTTACAGAGCACGAGGACGGGCGGCTGGCGGGGAGCGGTCCTGGCTCCGCCGCTGCCACGCAGTGCTAGAGTTGCACGGTGGGCCGCGCGCCCGGCGCAGCGAGGTGACGATATGAGGCACCGTCCGGAACCGCCACCCCGCCAATCCCCCCGCCAGCCCCGCCGAGATTCGCAGGAGCGAGCGCAAATGCCGCGCACTCCCGAGCCGAGCGGGAGCTTGCCGCCGCCCGCGCTGCTCGGGCTTGATGTCGGGTCATCTCCCGATGTCGACCGCGATTGGCTGCCGCCCGCGGCGGAGCTAGAGCCGGCGTCCGATCTTCCGGACCGTCCGCCCTCGCCGCTGGCGCGCCGAGCGTCGGTGCTCGTTCCGATCCTCGTGGGGCTGCTCCTCATCGCCGCGGCGGTGGCGCTCCTCTGGCTGGATGTGTTCGGCCAATCGGGCGAGGGAACAGAGCCACCCATCGCGCCGACCACCGGGAGCGGCGCGCAGTCCGGAACGGTCGCGACCCCACCCGGCTCGCCGACATCACTGGCCGCGGCATCACCCCCTGGCGGTCAGTCGTTGGCGACACCCCGGATGGCCGCGACCGTCACCCCGGAGCAGACGCTAGCGGTCGCGAGTCCCACGGCCACGCTCCCGCCGATTGGGATCGCCATCGCCAGGGATGCCGAAGCAGTTGCCGGACTCGATCCCGCGGACGCCGTCGACCAATTGGTCAACGCCCTCCAAGAAGAACTGCCGGGACGCGCCGTCCGGCGACTCTCCTCCCCCCAGCAAGCAGCAATCCAAATTGGCCTCACTGCTCCCTCCCAATCTCGCCCCTACACGATCGCCAGCGCTCCCCTCGCCGTCGTGACCTCGCCAAGGCTGGCGCTGACGGGAGTCAGCCAGGAGCAAGCGGAGCAGTTGTTGCGGGGAGGAATCACCGACTGGGCCGCCGTCGGCGCCGGCCTGACGTTGCCAGTCGAGCCGCTCGCGCTCGGCGACATTCGGCTCGAGGGCGCGCGGCCGGTCGAGACATACGACGACTACGATGCCTTGGTGGCAGGACTCGAGGAACACCCTGGCGGCGTGGCGCTCGTGCCGGTCGAAACGGTTGATTGGCGCGTCAACGTCCTGGCGGTGGACGGCATCGACCCGATCCGCAGCACCGTCGTCCCCGCGGGCTATCCATTCGGTCAGCAACTGATCGCGGCCGTCGCGGCGGATCAGCCCGAAGAGATCGACAACGCGGTGCAGCGCGCCTTCGCCCGCCTGGGCTGGCCACACCGCGCGCCCGTCATTACCCGCATCGGCGTTGCCGGCGACATCGCGACCAACGCGGACGGAGCAGAGCTCGCCAGCCTAGCTCCGCTGATTGCGAGCTTGGATCTCACCATCGGCAACCTGGGCAGCGGAACGTCAGCAGCAACGCCCACCGCGAGCACGCCAGCCGCTAGTAGCGGTGAGTCGGCGCTCGCATCGGCACTAGCGGATGCCGGTTTCGACGTCATCTCCCTCATCACGGGCGAATCAGATGACCAAACCGACCGCGCGCTCCGCGAGGCGGGTCTGGAGACGATCGGCAGTCAGTCGCCGAACTCATCGCAGGAGCCGCTCATCATCGAGCGGAACGGTCTCCGCATCGCGATTGTCGCGGCGCGCAACGACACGACGGTCCCGGATCCGACCAATCCCGAAGGCGCAAGTCCTACGCCCCTCGATCCGGTGGCTCTTGCCGACGAGGTGCAGCGACTTGCCGCGGAGACTGACCTCGTCATCGTCCTACTGCACGTGGATCCGGCGGGAGGAGACGAGCCCGATCCCGACATGATCGCCGCCGCCCGACTCGCGATCGACTCTGGGGCGGACGCGGTCGTGATGACCGGTGCGGCCGGAGTCAGCGGAATGGAGAGCTACCGCGATCAGCCGGTGCTCTATGGACTCGGCGGCCTAACCGGCGGAGGCGAGGCAGTCGAAACCCGGCAAAGTGCGATTGTCGAGTTCGTCTGCCACGGCGATCGCCTGGTCGGCTTGCGCCTCCACGGCATCGAGCAAGACGCCCGCGGCCAACCGCGGCTGATGACCGAGGCAGAGCGCGCGGCATTCCTCGACCGGCTCTGGCGAAAGATGCCAGAGCGCGAGGACCGCTGACGAGTCACTCCTCCGGCGCCCGGCTCCATTCCGAAGGCGTGCTCGTGGCCTCCTCGGTCGGTTCCGGAGGCGGCTCAGTCGGCGGCGGAGGTTCCGTGGGTAGAGGCTCTGTCGGCGGCACCTCGGTCGGAGGCGGCAACGTCGGAGTCGGCTCACCCGGCAGCGGCGCAGTTGGCGTCGGGTTCGGCTCAACCGTTGCCGTCGGCTCAGCCGGCGCCGCTGGCGTCGGAGTCGGCGCGACGGGCACCGGCGTTGGTGGCGGTGGCGGCGGCTCCGGATCGGCGTAATCCGGAATCCCGGCGCTGACATCGGGGAACGTCACCGGCACGCTGCCAGGCAAGATGCCCAGATACGCTCCTCCGGTCGGATCCGGCGGCAGCCACCGCAGCGGGTCGATCCGGCCGCCACTTGCCAGGTCGATCACGCCAAAATGGAGATGGTCGCCGGTCGAGTAACCCACTGAGCCGACCTCGGCAATCGCCTGCCCCGCCTCCACCCGCTGTCCGGGCTGGACGTACGTCGTGATCCAGTGGAGATACTCAGTGGCATAGCCAGCGTCCGGCCCTTCATGGACGATGACCAGGCGGGTATTGGCGATCCCCTCTGGCCGATCCAAGCCGGCCTCGACCACCGTCCCAGCTCCCGCCGCGTAGATCAGTGTGCCACGCGGAGCCGCGAGATCAATCCCGGTATGCATCGCCGGCGCCTCGGCGGGACACCCGGCGACGACCGCGTAGAAGCCAAGCTGGGGCACGCAGCCGAACGGTTGGCTGAACCAATACGTTCCCGGCGCGAGCGGCCAAACGCGGAGACCTGGCGTGGCCGGCTGAGACGTCTCTGCGTCCCCGGCGCCGATCGCATCCTCGCCGCCTTTCCCGCGCGGCTTCGCGGCTGGATTCTCATAGGCCCGCGGCGTCGGCCGTGGGCGAATAGACTCGCCGGGCAGCGTTTCGTCATTCGCGGCTGCAACCGACGCGGTCATTGCCAGGAGCAGACTCAGCGTCAGCACCAGGCATCGAGCTGCGTGCATCCCCTCCCCCTCCATGCACGCGTTGCGTGCCAAGAATTGTCCGATTCTTCACTATAGAGCGTCGTAATCCTGCTGACTAGACAATAGCCTCGTCAATTTGGAGGAAATTCTTATGACCGATGATCCCATGCCCCGGCGACCCGTAGCGAGCATGGAAGGAGTGCGCTACCCTGCCGACAACGAACCGCACCGGCACAAGAACGCCGGATCTCGAATATGCGACGAGGGGAGTGTGGCGGGGATGGATCGGCTACCGTTTGCTCAGCCCGGGCGATTCTGGCGTGGAAACTTGCACACGCACTCGACCTGCTCCGATGGTCGGAAAACGCCGGACGAGGTCGTGTCCGCATACCGGGAGCAGGGTTACGATTTTATCGCCCTCACCGACCATTTCCTGGAGCGCTTCGGGTTCCCGATCACCGATACTCGCCACTTCCGCGACGAGCGATTCACGACGCTGCTCGGCGCGGAGCTGCACGCGCCAGCGCTGTCCAATGGTGAGCCCTGGCACCTGGTGGCGGTCGGCCTTCCTCTCGACTTCGCGCCGACTTCCAGCACGGAGACGGGGCCCGAGCTCGCCGCCCGCGCCGCGGACGCTGGCGCGTTCGTCGGCCTGGCCCATCCGGCCTGGTACTCGCTGACGCTGGCCGATGCGCTTTTGGTCGAAGCCGCGCACGCCGTCGAGGTCTACAACCACACGACCGCCAACCACAACGACCGTGGCGAGAGCTGGTACCTCAGCGACCAACTCGAGGAGAACGGCCGCCGCCTCCTCGCGTACGCTGCCGACGATACGCACTTCAGCGACCGGCCGGACTCGTTCGGAGCATGGGTCATGGTCCGAGCGCCGGAATTGACGCCGGAGTCTCTCTTATCGGCGCTGAAAGCCGGCCACTTCTATTCGTCGCAAGGTCCTGAGTTGCGCGATGTGCGGATCGAGGGGAATTCGCTCTACGTCTCTTGCTCGCCAGCGAGCGTCATCTTCATCAGCGGCCGTGGCTCACGCGCCGCGCACGTGCGCGGAGAAGGGCTTACCGAGGCAGAGTTTCCGCTCGACCGCTTCCTGGACAGCTATTGCCGCGTAACGGTGCTTGATGCCGAAGGCAAGCGCGCCTGGACCAATCCGATCCGCTTCGCGCCGTGAGCTCGGCGAGAGCCGGGAGTGCCGCGGTGAACAGTGCCGCGGCACATCGCACGCGGTGGTCCAGACGTTAGCCGCGCTTGTTGATTATCCCTGGGTGACGACCGCGGTTCCGCTAGCGCTCACCATGAGCATGCCGCCGGTTTGCCCCACCGTCTCGAAGTCGAGGTCGATGCCGATGATCGCGTTGGCGCCCAGCTCCTGCGCCTGCTGGATCATCTCCTGAATTGCGATCTGCTTGGCCCGATCGAGCTCCCGCTCGTAGGCCGCCGAGCGCCCGCCGACGATATCGCGGATACCGGCGAAGAGGTCCTTGAAGATGTTCGCGCCGAGGATCGCCTGCCCGCTCACGATTCCCTTGTACTCGACGATTCGGCGCCCATCGAGATGTGATGTCGTTGATAGGAGCATCTATGGCTTCCTTTCCCTGCTGAAGGCTTCACAAAGTGACGCAATGCTGTCGCCAGCATGCTACCCGCGCGTCACAGTATGCCAGCGATTAGATCCGAGGCGGTCAGTCGTTGGCAGTTAGCCGAGAGAGCCGTCATCCGCGCGAGGCAGACGCGCGACTACCATTTCGCCTCGCACCCTAGCCCGCGTTTGCGCGACAGGCTGGCCAACCATGCGGCGACTCCCGAGTGCCCGGCGCAGCCCCGTCATCAGGTAGACGACGCCGAAAATCGCGGCCGAGAGAAGGACGATGGCGGCGCCGGATGCGAGGTCGTATCGGTAGCTGAGGAACATGCCGAAGAAGCCGCACGCCGCGCCGATAGCGGTCGAGAGAATCAACAGGCGACCGAACGACTGCGTGAGGAGACGCGCCGTGGCCGGGGGGATGACGATCGCGGCGGCGATCAGCGTCGCGCCGACCACGTTCAGGGAGGCGACGATCGTCGCGGCCAGCGCCAGGGCGAAACCGGTCTCCACCCAGCCGGTGGGGACGCCGTGCACCTTCGCCAGTTCGGGATCGAAGGTCGTGTACAGCAGGCTTCGGTAGCCAAAGAAGACGGCCAACCCGACGACGAGGCTGACGGCGGCAATGACGAGGATGTCTTCCTCGGTCACGCCGAGGATGTTGCCGAACAGCGCGGCCTCGAAGTCACGGGTGAAGCGCCGCTTCATGCTGATCAAAGCCACGCCGAGCGCGAAGGAGGCAGTGGTAACGATTCCGATCGCCGCGTCGGCTCCGATTCGGCGGCGGCGCGCGGTGGCATCGATCAAGAGGGCGGAGACGAAGCCCCACGCTCCCGCTCCGAGATAGAAGTTCCAGCCAGCCAGATAACTGACGACCGCCCCGCCCAGGATCGAGTGGGACAGGCCGTGGCCGATGTAGCTCATGCGGCGAAGGACGATGTAGACGCCCATCAAGCCGCAAAGCGCGCCGATGAGCGTCGCCACGATGAGCGCGTGCCGGAAGAACTCGAACTGGAGCGGCTCAGTAAAGAAGGTCATCAGCCGATCACCCACGGTCGGTCGTTCACGTTGCTGATGCTGGTCCTCATCGCCTTACCCACTTCCATTACGTTGCTCCCCACGCGATAGACGACCGGCCAGCGCATGAAAACTCCCTGCCTCGGCGACAAGAACGCGGCCGGTCCGCGGGTGGTGGACGACCTGCATCTCGGTCTCGAAGGTGCGGCTGAGGATCGCGCTGGTGAAGATCGAATCCGGCGTCCCTTGGGCGACGATCCCGCCGTTGACACAGACCACCCACGGGAGATACGCGGCGACCGCATTCAACTCGTGGGTCGTCATCAGGATCGTGACTCCGTCGTTCTGGTTGATTTCAACCAGGAGGCTGAGGATGTCATCCCGCGTCTTGACGTCCACGCTGGCAGTCGGCTCGTCGAGCAGGAGAATGCGCGGACGCCCGATGAGCGCCCGCGCGAGAAAGGTGCGCTGCTGCTGACCACCAGAGAGGTCGCGGATGTGCCGATTGCCGAGCCCGCCGATGCCCAGCCGCTCCAGCATCGCCGCGACCTCGCGACGCTCCTCGCGGCTCGGCCAAGGGAGCCAGCGGCCCTGTCCGGTCTTGCCCATGAGGACGACATTCTCGACCGTGACCGGGAAGGTCCAATCAACGGTCTCAACCTGGGGCACATACCCAACGCCGGACGGTGGACTCCCCGGCACGACCGACTGCCCGGCTACGATGACGTCACCCGAGACTCGCGGCACCAGTCCAAGGAGCGCGCGCAGGAGGGTCGTCTTGCCGGCGCCGCTCGGGCCGATGAGCCCGACGAATTGACCCGGCTCAACCCGCAAGGAGACCGACGACAATACCGGCAGGCCGTCGTAGGCGCAGGTCAGGCGCTCGACCACGATCGATCCGTTGGTCATGTATCGCTCGCCAATGGCGGCTCGCCTGGCCTCAATGCCCACGTATTCGACCCCCGCGTCGCCGGCGTCTTCGAGCCGGCAGGTTACGGATTCGCGTCCAGGTAGGTGTCGTACGGCTCGATGCCGGCTAGCGCGTCGATCGTCCCGCCGAGGTTCGGGATCATCAGCTCCATGTTTTTGAGCATCATCCCGAGATAGGTGTGCTCCGGATCTCCCGGCTCGCCCGGCGGATCGTCGTCCCGCAAGCCATCGACGTAGACGGCGCCCGCCTCCTCCGCGATCTGCTCCAGCACCTTGCTCGGGAAGACCTCGGAGCCGAAGACGGCGGGCACGCCCTCTTCCTTGATCTGCTCGATGAGCCGCGCCACCTCCTGCGGCGACGGCTCGGAAAAGTCGGACGGCTGGACCGCGCCGATGACGGTCATCCCGTATCGCCGCGCAAAGTAAGCCCAGGAGTCGTGATAGGTGAGCAGCTTGCGCTGGTCGGGCGGGATCGTCTGCACCGCGTCCATGATGCCCTGATCCAGTCGCGAGAGGACGGCGACATAGCGATCGAGATTCTCAGCGTAGTAGTCGGCGTTGGCCGGATCGCGCTCGCTCAGCTTTTCGGCGATGAGCTCGGAATAGCGGATCGCGTAGGCGACGTTCGGCCAGAGGTGCGGGTTCGGATGCCCCTCCTCCTCGGGGAAGGAGAAGTCGTAGGCGTACTCCTCCGGCGTGATCGTCTTGTCGCCGAGGGAGTAGACCTCAGCGCCGTCCTTTAGGTTCGCCTCGGCAAGTTCGATCGTCGGGATCTCGAGGTCGAGCCCGTTGACGATGACCAAATCCGCCTGAGACAGGATGACGGCATCCGACGGCGCCGGCTCGAAGGTGTGGCTGTTGGTCCCGTCCGGCACGATGCCGCGCAGGTTGATACGCGTCCCTCCAACGTTCCGCACCATCGAGCTGATCGGGGCGACCGTCGAGGCGACGTTCAGCCGGCCGCTATCGTCGAAGTCATCGCTCCATCCCAGGCTCGAAGTCGGCGCCGTCGGCGTCGCATGCTGTGCTCGGACTGGATACCGCGTCAGCACCGCCGTCGCGGCCGCGAACCCAAGAACTTGGCGCCGATTCAGGCGAAACGTCTCCATCAACTGCTTGCTCCGAGTTCGTGCCTAGCTGTCACAGGAAACAGTATCGTGCGCAGATGCAAATACTCGCATCAGCACAAGTTCGCATCCTAGCCATGACGATGGCCTGAGTCAAGGTGATACCATCCATACAACTAACGTTCGACAGCTGGCGAGGGTAGCGAAGGGTGCCAAGCGATTCGTCCCATCTCAATAACCACCGAGGACCTGCCGGTGTTGGAACGCGCCCACGCGATGCCTGGCTCCCAGGACGCTCTGCCGACGAGTTAGCGGCCAGGCTCCGGGCAGCCGGCCAGCGCGTGACGCCGCAGCGGCTCCTGATCCTCGGAGCCTTCGCGCGGCCGGGTGAGCATCTGACGGCGGAGGAAGTGTATGCCCGCGTCGGAGCGCTCGCTCCCGCAATCAACCGCTCGACGGTCTATCGCACCTTGGAGCTCTTCCGCGACCTGGGGCTGATTACCGAAACGGACCTCGGCGAGGGCGCTCGCCATTACGAGCTACTCGATGACGGGCGCCATCACCACCTGATCTGTCGCGACTGCGGCGGCATGCTCGTCCTGGACGACGAGATCGTCGCTCCCCTTCGCGCCGCGATCCAGGAGCGCTATGGGTTCGAGGTCACGATCGATCACCTCGCGCTTTTTGGCCGGTGCAAGGAGTGCCAGCGCGCCTCGTCCTGACGCGCGGCCAATTCAAAGGGGAAGCCGGCGGCGACACTCGCGCCAATCGCCACCGGCTCAAAATTGGATGAACGCTATCCGTCGCTCGTTTCCGGCCCCTTCGAGAATTCGCGCAGGACGTTGCCTGTCACCCGCGAGACGTTGTTGTCGAAGTCGTTGACGGGCAGGCTCGCGACCCAAGTGATCGAGCCGACGGAGAAGACCGCGCCGCCGTTCGGCGATTGAATGAGCGTCATATCGGCGCGCACGCGCGGCTCTTCCGTCCCGCCACGCCCGGGCAGGGTATCGTTCGAGTCCTCGATGACGAGCTGGTAGTAATCTGTGTGCCGCCCCTCGGTCGTAGCGAGGCGCAACGCCTCGGGGGGCGTGTTCAGGTCCAGATCGTACCGGTCGATCTCATCGCCAGCCGCGCCACCGAGGATGAGCCCGAAGTCGCCAATGATCTCATCATCGCCGATGCCCTCGAAGACGAAGGCCGCGCGCGGATCGCGCGAATCCGGGAGCCGGTAGTAGCCGGCCGCGCCGCCCCACCCTTCGGCGGTGAACCCGATGCCAACGAGCGCGTTCGGCCAGCGTCCGCGGTATCGCCAGAGACCGCCCAGCTCACCGGTCAGGCTCAGGTAGCTCTCTCCGGGACGCGAGGTCCAGGAGCGCGTGCCGTTGATGCCCCGGCGAACTTCGATCAGGTGCGGGCGCGCGTTGTTGATCGCCGTCACCCAATAGAAGCCGTTGCCGCCCAGGTACATCAGCCGCCCGCCCTCGCTGAGATAGGCTTCCAGCGCGTCCAGCATCGGGCCGGTCCAGTATTCCGGGTGGCTGCCAGTGATCACGACACGATACGGCCGCAGCAGATCGGCGCCGTCAAAGTGCAGGTCTTCATCGGTCGCCACGTCATAGGGGAAACCGCTCCGCTCGAGCCACTCGATGAGATAGAGATCGCCGGAGAAATGCCGGGGCTTGCCGGTCAACCAATTGAGGAACTGGGGCCGCATCGTGATGACCGGTCGCAGCCGGCTGGAGTAGCAGATGCCGCTCCCGTCCGGGTGCTCGTCGTAGACGGAGGAGCCAAGGTCGGGGCGGGAATCGAGGAAGTGCTCACGCTCGGTGATCTCAATCGGCTGATCGGTCGTCTTCGCGATCCAATCGGCGCCGGTCTCCATCCGGCGGTGGAGGCGCTCATTGCCGTAGGCCAGGTAGGTGTTGGTCGGCGCCAGGAAGAGGGACGGAGCGGTTGGGGCGCCGATGGGCCGGCGGACGTAGAACGGGACGTACTCGACCGACGTCTCCGTCGTCAGCCGCGCCGCGTAGACGCCGGACGGCAGATCCTCTGGCACCGGGATCTCGAAATCGGGCGACCAACCGGCATCCTCCAGATCGTCCTCATGGAAGTGAATGGCGCCGTACATGTGCGGCACGGTGAGGAAGGAGACATCGGTCCCGTCCCAGTTTGCGCCGGTCACGCCGCGCGTCGGCTGGTTGACCGCCGTTCCGCTGAGCGCGTTTGGCGAGCGGTCATGGATCGCCGTGCCGCTGAAGTCGCGCGCGAAATCCCAGGCCGCCACCAGCGCGTCGGGCAACGCCAGGGGATCGGAGCCGCCGAAGAGCGCCAGCAACTCATCCGGACGAAGGGCGCGACCCCAGATCCGTGGCCGGTCGATCTTGCCGTTGAAGCAGGATCGGGGTGCGTGGCGTCCGTCACCGAGCGGCGCTAACCAACCCGCCCCGATCAAGAGGGGCAAATCGAGGTTGGGCAGCGAAAGGGGCTCGCCGGACTCGCTCGCTTCTCTGCCTTCCTCGGGGAGCCAGGAGCGAGCGAGCTTTCGCCAGACCAGGCGCGCCTCTCCCGTCGCGGCGTCGTAGGTCGCGCCGATCGCGTACCAGAGCCAGCAGTCCAGCGGCCTGTCTGAGCGGATCACGCGCCGGCGGCCGCTGCCATCGCCGACTTGGAGCCGCAGCCGGCCATCGGACTCGATCCCAAGCGCGAAACCGGCTCCCGCCGCTTCATCCCACCGGGCGATGATCTCTTGCGGACCACGACCACCTACGAGCGTCGGACAGATCCAGGCTTGGATCGCCAGGCCTCGCTCGAACCGCATCGTCTCGCTGCTCGGCACCAGCACGTAGGAACCGATCCCGATTCCCTGCTCGCGTCCCGACCGGCGGCCGGCAATCGCGCTCGGGACGACCGTGTCCCGTTCGAGTTCCGGGATGGTGAACGCCCGGTCGAACCGGATGAGATCCACCTGGTAACTGTCAGCCTGACAGCTGACCATGACTTGTAGCCGCTGGCCGGGAATGACGCTCAACCGATCGGTGTAGCCCAGGATATCCATTCCCCTCGATTCCTTCCGCGCTGTCTCGGGACTTCCGCTTGGCTGCGGATAGGTACGCCCTGGATCGCATGCCGTCAATAGCTAAAGTGACCGCGGGGCACGAATCGTGCATGAGAGCGCGAATTCGGAATCGGTGTGCCGTCGCTCGCGCCCTCGCGGCCAACGTCGTGAGGGAGCTGGAGCGCGCCGCCCGCCATGCGTACGGAGGGAATCATGCAGATCGCATCGGCCCTGCGACGGCTCGGTGAGAGCCAGCAGGGCAGCGCCGAGGTCGCGCAAGGGAATTACCGGCTGACAGCCGCGCCGCTCTCGCGGTCGCTCGGCGAAGTTCAGTTCATCATCTGGGAAGAGCGAGGGATTGGGTGGGTGCCGATTCTCGTCGGGCGCACCTTCAACGACCAAATCAGCATTACCTACTGCCGGCCTCCCGCGAGCGAGGACGAGGCGGAGTCGCTGATCCGGATCGTGTTGGCTGGACGCCCGCTACCGGCGGCGGATGATCCCGAACGGGAAACCGCAAGACCCTCCCGCCGACCGATAGAGCAGACGTGGCTCGGGGAGCGTCCCGCGCTCCTTGCCGGGAAGCAGTAGAGCGCACTGCCGGCATCGCACGCTAAGCCGCGATCGAGACAGACCGGGAATAGCGCAACCTGCGTTCAGGACGGAGTCCAGTCGGATCAGTCTCGCTGAACGATTCGCAAGAGATCCGCCTCGTGCACGCCGCAGAATCGGTCGGATTTGCGGTCGGTCTCCTCGAGCGTGTTCGAGAAGTGCATGACGCAGATCGAGTTGGGGCAGTGGCTTAGACCGTAGGCATGCCCGAGCTCGTGGATCGCTTCTTTCGCTGCACGCTCGAGGAAGCGGCGTTGATCTGGCGGCCGGCCCCAGAACTCCGGCCTCAGTCGAGCGAGCGCAACGACCGCGACCCTCCCGCCAACGTGGGCCTGACCGAAGATGAAGTTGAGCCCCGGTTCGTAGAGATCGAGGTCGGCGACGCCGAGAACTCGCTCGGCGCGCGTGGGCAGCTCATCCAATCGAGCCAGGATCGGCTCAGCGCGGTACTGGCGACGAGCCGGATCGTAGGCATCCTCAGGAGGCATCAGGGAGTGCGAAGCCAGGCGCGCCACGCTGCGCGGAAACCGCGCCTCAATCGCCTGGAGTAAGTGATCGAGCACCTCGTCCGGCACCGTGCCGACCGGCACAAGCTCGACGACCTGCCGTCCGCCCGACATCATTCGACCGTCAGCGTCGTTGCCAGCCGCCGTGCTCACGGGAAGGTGCGTTCATCGGCCTGAGCGTCCGCCAGTTGTCGCGGTGGCAGCGGCTCAGCGACGACCTCGACGTCATCGAGACAGGTTTGCTGGTTGAAGACATTCTCCGCTGTGTGCCAAGGACCGGACTCCAGCCGGAGATCGCCCAGCTCGTCCAGATTGAGACACCGCCACTCCCCGCCAGGCGGCAGGCCAGAGCGGCTCCCACCCGCGAATTGGTAGACCAAGACGTGGTAGGTGCCCCGCTTGGTTCCGAGCGCGTGCGGGCTGAAAACGCGCTCTTCTCCATGATAACGAGCGACGACTCGCTTTCGCGTGCGGATCGCTTCGGCCAGTACCTCGTAGGTGTCCATCGGTCAGTGTGCCTCCGTCGCGATCGGGGAGCCTGGCATCGATGATTGGCGCTATCCCGCTCACCGCATACGGCGTTCCATCAAGTTCTGCCGATGCTCCTGATGCGGAGGAGACAGCCTCGTTTCCTCGTGCAAGCTGGAAACGACGCGGATTCCACGGCGAGATGCTGGCACGATCTTCGGATCGGCCGAGATGCGACTAGGTCTATTTCGACGTGGAGAGGGCGCGAAGCCAACCGAAGATGATGCCAATCTCGGCGACGGCATCGAGGAGGTAGATCGGCGAGATGCGCCGGCGCGCGACATAGACGACATCAATGGCCGCGAGCGACGCCGCGCTGCCCGCTCCGAGCACGGCCATCTCCGGTGTCATCCGCTGCCGCCGCGCCGCCCCGAGGAGCGTGATGCCGACAACGGTGATGAGCGCTCCCACCGTCTTGACGAGCCAGCGGTCGGTCTTGGGACCGGTAATCGCCTCGAAGCTGCGAATGTGGAGAATCGGCCATATTCCGGTCGGGAGGTAGAAGAGTCCCTGGAGCCACGCCATGCGCTCTAGAGCATCAATCCCCGGTTGCCGGCTCCGGGCGCCATTACCGTCTTGCATCCGATCTCCCTCTCAACACCGAATGTGACCGGGCGCGCAACGTCGGCGACCGGTGGCCGATCCAGGACGCATCAGCCCGCGCCAGACTCCGGTTTCTGATGCCGGTCCGCCGGCCCTTTCGGCTCGGACCGGCTGACGTTCTCACCAGGAGGGATATCGAATCCCTCTTCAACGTCCGACCGCTCGTGTTCTTCCACCTCATCGGCTGGAGGGACGGGATTGCGTCGGCGGTCGGCATTCGCCCAGCCCGCTTGCGATGCCTCGCCGCGCTCCTCGTCGGACAGGATCGGCTTCTCGCTCATGATGACCTCCAGCCGCCGCCACACAAGTGGCAGGCGCTTCGTGTGCGCCGTCAGCTGCCGACGCGTAGCATTAGCGAACCGTCGAAGGGAGGATGCCCAGCTCGGCTCGGTACTTGGCGACCGTCCGTCGCGCGATGCGATATCCGCGCTGCAGGAGCAGCTCGCGGATGCGCATGTCCGAGAGTGGCTTCCCGTTCTGCGATTCCGTCTCGATGATCTCCTTGATCACGTCCTTGACACTGAGCGACGGGGTAAAGAAGTCGCTGAACGGGATGACCTTCCGGTTGGGGAGCATCACGTACTTGTTCGCGGTCGCCCGGCTGACGGTCGATTCGTGCACGCCAACCTGCTGAGCGACCTGCGAGCGGGTCAGCGGCCGCAGCTCGCGAACGCCCTCCCGCAGGAAATCCTCTTGAAGCTCGCAGATGCAGGTGCTGATCTTCAGGAGGGTTTCACGCCGCTGCTGGATCTTGCTGATGAACTGCTTTGCTCGGGAGACGGCCTCGCGGATGTGGTCGCGGTCGGATTCCGAGGTCTGGGCCATGACCTCCGCCGTCTCGGCCTCGCTCGCCGTCCGAGCCCGGCGGCGTAACCGCTGCGCCAGTCCGTCGTAGAGCGGGTTGACGCGCAGGTCCGCCCGCGAGCTGCCGGCGACCTCGACTTTGAACTCGCCGTCGACGATCGAGATGATCACGTCCGGCGAGACATACGGCGTGCGGGCCGGACTCTGCCACGTCTTCCACCGCTGCTGCTGCAACGGATGCGGGCTGAGGTAAGTCTGGATGAACTCGTGCGCCTCGCCGATCTCTTCCGGCGTGACGCGCAGCCGCCGAGCGATCTGCTGGTAGCGGTGATTGCCGAGCTCCGTCAGGTGATCTTCGACGATCTCCTCGACCAGCGCCGGCACTTCGACGCCAGTCTCGCGCAAGTAGTCGATCTGCAGGAGCAGGCTCTCGCGCAGGTCGCGAGCCGCGACGCCCGGCGGCGCGATCGCCTGAATCGTCGTCAGGATCCGCTCGACGTCCTCGATCGGGCGATTTGCCATCGCCGCGACTTCGGCGAGGTCGATGCTGAGCAGACCGCGCTCATCGATTGCGTCAATGAGTAGCTCCGCGACCCCGTGATCAGCCGGGTCGAGAATCGTCCGCGAATCGGCAAGGAGCTGCTCGGGAAGATCCAGCTCCGTCGCGATGAACGCGACCTCGTCGAAATCCTCCTCCGAGTCGCGCGGCTGGCGGATCGTGTCAATGCGGTCGAAGATCTCGTCGTCCGAATCGGATGGTGGCGCGGCGTTATGGTCGGTGAGGCAAGTCGCGCAGTAGCCACTTTCCATTGGGCCGCCGCAGAGCGGGCAGAGTGTCCGTTCCTCCACTTCCAGCGCGGGGTTGGACATCAACTCCGCGGCGATCACCGTTTCTAGCTCTTGCGAGGAGAGATTGAGCAGGTAATTCGCCTCGATAAGGCGAGGCAGATTGCGCTGCCGTTGCTCTTGAATCTGATCAAAATCGAGTTCCATCGCCACCATGAGGGGCTCCATCACTAGGCGCTGCCATTCGCCTGCACGAGGCTAGGCGGACGCGGTGGCGCCAGCCACCATCTAAGGCTCGACTGTCGCTCGCGATCATCGCCGTGGACATCGCCAGTGACGCAAAACCCATTCCATGCATGAACCATGCCATGCTCGCCGTGCTATTTCCATTCGCAAGAATCGTGCCAACGTAGTGGTCCACCACTCGGTCTAGGTAGCATAGACGACAAAAACCGCGCCGGGAATCCGGCGCGGTCTAGTAAGACGGAAGTTGTGAAAGGCGCGACTACGCGCGCATCGTACCGGATGATGAGCTGTCCTGGGCAGTCGCCTTCCAAGCGGCATCGGCCATCTTGCGCGTCGCGTCAGCCGCGCCGGCGGCGACCTTGTGATCGTCCTTCGCCAACTCGTTGACGACGACATCCTCGATGATGTGGTTGATGCGCTGGATCATGCCGGCGTAGCCACGCAGATGCTGCTCAGCCACGCCCGCGAGCCGAGCGTCACCTAGGGCGGTCGCGGTCGTGTGTAGCATCGTGTAACCGATCGCCGCCAGGTTGAACGCCGTGTAGTCGTCCCGTAGCGCCTTCGAGTTCCCCTCGGCGCGCATCATGTCGATGATGCCAGCCGCCTTCCCAAGGAGCGCCGCACCTGCTTCCTTGATCGGGCTGCCTGCCGTTCCGCCGTACTGCTCTTGCAACGCCTTGAGCGCGTCGCGCTGCCGCTTGACGGTGTCGTGGAAGCTGCGCACGGCCTCGACCGCGATGGCATCGTCCTTGACCTGGCTAAGCTGGCGGTCAAGCGCCTCCTCGATGTGGCTCTCGAGCGCGACCATGTCGCCGAGCCAGTCAGCAAGCGTCTTCTTGCTCTTGTCGTCGAGTCCGCCGACCATCCCCGTCGGCTCCATCTCCTGCTGCCCAAGCTCGCTCATCGTCGCTCCGTCCTTTCCGTTCCAGACGCGCGCTGGATATGCGGGACCAAACATGTCCCTTCACTAGCCTTGGCACACGGCGTGCCAACGTCTGCCGCCCAGTCACAGCTCGGGCAACGCGCTGACGTGGAAGGTGACTAGGATCACCGTGGTCGGCGCGCGGCTTCACGTTGCAGGATTCGTGGGATGCCCGGGCTGGCGAACTGGCTTCGAAGCCAGCTCCTCCAGGCGAATAGCGTGACGCTTTGGCCACTAGGGGAAACGCGCTCAGTGCGCGCCAACCGTCAAAGATTCGCGTTGCATTCGTTGTGCAGATTCGTGCCAAGGGGTATAACTGACGAAACAGCCAATGAGCCAGAGGGTCTGAAACCCGGAAGCCGCGGGAAACTATCGGCATCACGCCTCTAGAGGCTTTACACATGCGACGGATTCTGATTGCAGATGACGAGCCCTCGGTCCGCGATGTGCTGCGGAACCTGATGGAAGACGAGGGCTATGAGGTCAGCGAGGCGGGCAGCGGCGACGAGGTCCTGGCCGCGCTATCCACGCCCGGCAACGGCTCGCCCGATCTCGTCATCATGGATGTCTATATGCCCGGCAAGAGCGGGTTGGACGTGCTACGCGAGGTGCGAAAGGGAACCGGCCAAGCGGCTGGCGCTCAGCTGCCGGTGCTGGTGATTACCGGGCGCGGCACTTCCAAGACCGCCATCGAAGCCATCCAGCTTGGCGCCTACGACTACATCACCAAGCCGTTCGACATCGACGATGTGGCCGTCACCGTCAAGCGGTTCTTCGAGTGGCAGGACCTGAACGAGCAGGTCGTGAACCTCTCGACCCAGCTCGGTGAGCGCGACCCGGACGAAGTCTTGATCGGCAACAGCCCGGCGATGCAGGAGGTCTACAAGACGATCGGGCGCGTTGCCCGCTCCGACGCGACCGTCCTCATCTCCGGCGAGACGGGAACCGGCAAAGAGCTCGTCGCGACGATCCTACACCGCACCTCGAGCTATTCGCGCGGCCCGCTGATCAAAGTGAACTGCGCCGCCCTCCCGGAGACGCTGCTCGAGAGCGAGCTCTTCGGCCATGAGAAGGGCGCGTTCACCGGGGCGGTCACCCAGCGCAAGGGCCGGTTCGAGATGGCCCACAAGGGGACAATCTTCCTCGACGAGATCGGCGAGATGACGCTCGCCACGCAGAAGAAGCTCCTGCGAGTTCTCCAAGAACGGGAATTCGAGCGCGTCGGCGGATCAACGACGGTCAAGGTCGATACTCGCGTCATCGCGGCGACCAACAAGAATTTGCAGCATGAGATCGCGGAGGGCCGGTTCCGCGAGGATCTCTACTACCGGCTGAATGTGATCTCGATCTACCTGCCGCCGCTGCGCGATCGGGGCGACGACATTCGCCTGCTTGTCGAGCACTTCCTTCACAAGCACCGCGCCTATCCCGGCGCGCCTCCCGCTCGGATCAGCGAGGGGGCAATGGAGGCGCTGCGCTCCTACCACTGGCCAGGCAACGTGCGCGAGTTGGAGAACGTGATCGAGCGAGCCGTCATCCTCTCGCAAGGCGGCGTCATTACGGAAGATCTGATCAACTTCAGCGGCGCCGACAATCGCCGGTTCATTGATATCAGCCAGCGCCTGCGCGAGGGGATGCGCTTGAGTGACCTCCTGGCCGATGTCGAGCGCCAGGCTGTCGCGGAAGCGCTCAATCTGACGCAGGGAGACCGCGTCGCCGCGGCGGCGATGCTTGGCGTCCGGCTCGAGGAGCTTCAGGACCGCGTCCAGGCATTCGGCCTTGAGACGGCCACCGCTCGCTGAGCTCGCACCGCTTCCAATCAGAGCTCGGATGGGCATGACCTTCACCGGGGATGCCGAGTGAGCGGCCAGTTAGGCCGCTCACTCGTCGGGACTGCTCGGGAGCCAAGGGAGGAAGTTAGAGGCTGTTGGTGGCTCCTGGGGAAAGCATCGTACGCCCTGGCGGAGCCGAGAGGTGGGCGCCGATGGTGGGCGCGGATGCTTCGCGCCAATGCAGGAGGCGGCCCCGAGCAGCTATCGAGTTAATCCGGGAGGGGTGGTTTCGGATCCCCGTTCCCGCCGATTTGCTTCATCGCACGATCTGTGCCAAACACCTCGCAGAGAGACTTCGGCAACGCCTTGAGATCGTGAAGTTTTGCTCACGCCCCTTCTCTTTGGCACGGGTCTTGCGATCCCACGGTTCCGGCTGGGATGTCTTCGACCTCCCTCAGGTAAGCGATTCGGAATCACTCAACCGGGATAGGCCGATGCGGGCATTAGTGACTGGCGACTAGACACCATGGGACGACGAACGCATGAGTCATTTGATCTTGGTCGTGGATGACGAGCCTGCGATTCGGCAGGCGGTACAGCTCGTCCTCGAAGACGAAAACTTCACAGTCGCTACCGCCCCCAACGGCGCCGCCGCTCTGGCGTTACTCGACACCATTTGTCCCGACGCAATCCTGCTCGACCTCTGCATGCCGATCATGGACGGCTATGAGTTTCTCGCCGCGTATCGCGATCGGCCGGATGGCAACGCGGTCGTCATCGTCTGCTCCACCTATGCCAGTCGATCGCGATTGCGAGAGTTGGACGCTGACGGATTCATCGGCAAGCCTTTCGATATCAACGAATTGATCGAGCTCCTTCAGACTCTGCTCCAACAACCAGGGCGACGTCCGGCCTCCGCGGCAGCGCGCGCGGTCCCTTAGGCTCCTAGCCAGCGCGTGACTAGCCCGGCAAGCCTACGGCCGATTGGTACGGTTCTTGCTGCCGCAAGCCCGCGGCGCCCTGACTTTCAGGCACAACTCACAATCGCCGCCACTTCTCACTCGCGAAAGGAGTGACAGCATGGGCAGCCTCGCGCAGAGCCAACGGCGGTCGACCAGACGACGATTCCTTCAAGGCGCGGGCGCCCTGGGCACGAGCGCGCTCCTCCCGGCAATCGTCCGGGGTCGCGCCGCCGCTCAAACGCCGCCCACTTTCGACCGGGAAGCCTCGATCACCTCGTGGGGGTTCGGTGCTGAGGAAACCAACCCCATGGCCTTCACCCGAATCAATGCCTTCCGTGAGGCCTATCCATCAATCGAGCTAGAACTGGTGCCGGAGTTCGACGACCAGAAGCTGCTGACCGGCTTTGCCGCGAAGCAGCTGCCGGACCTCCTTTGGATGGATCGCTTCCGCATCGCGAGCTGGGCCGCGCGCGGCGTGCTGCAGCCACTCGATGACCTCATCGCGGCATCCGGGATCGATCTCGAGTCGTACTACCCGGCCGCGCTCGACGAGGTCACCTACGAGGGGAAGATCTACGGCATCCCGCAGTTCATGGATGTCCGCGGGCTCTACGTCAGCCTCGACGCGCTCGGAGAAATCGGTCAGGACATCGAACAGCTCGACACATCAGACTGGGACCAGCTCGCTCGACTTGGCGCCGAGTTGCTGCGGCGCGATGGGGATCGCGTCGAGCGGTGGGGGTTCGATCACAAGCTCCAGGCGGGGCACATCTACCTGTGGTCGCAAGGCAACGGCGGCACCTTGCTGAGCGAGGACGCCCAAGAAGCGACCTTCGCCGATCCGAAGGCAGTCGAGGCGCTGGCCTGGGGCGTCGACGCCTACAAGCGTCAAGGCGGCTTCAAGCTCTACGAAGGATTCGCGACGACCTGGCAAGGGGACGAGCAGTTCGCTCGCGGCCAGGTGGCGATGACCGTCTACGAAAGCTGGATGCTCGGCATCGTGGCGCGCGTGGCGCCGGACCTCAACTTCCGAGTGCTGCCGATCAAGGCGCGAGGCGGGGATCAGCTCGTCAGCTACAGCGGCGGTCCGGCCTGGTGCATCCCGAACGGCGCGAACGATCCTGAAGCAGCCTGGGTCTTCATCGAGTTCATGAACCGGCTCGATACCTGGCGAACCGGCGCGGCAGGCGTCAAGGAGTTCCAGGTGAGCGAGGGGCGGCCCTATATCCCGTCGCTGACCGCGCATAAGGAAGCGGATCAGATGCAGATCGAGGAGTTCTACGAGCCGATCGCCCCGCAGCTCGACGAAGCCGTCCAGCTCTGGCCGCGGATCCTCGAGCAGAGCTTCATTCGACCAGTCTCGAAGTCGCCAATCGGCGCTCAGCTCCACGACATCCTCCAGCAGGAGGGGGTCATGCCCGCGCTGCGCGAGGAGAAGTCGCCGGAAGATGCGATGGCGGATGCCACCCAGAGCGCCCAGGACGCGATTGACAGCCAGTAGCGCAACCAGTCGCAGCGGGATTCGACCGCGCTCAATTGCCGCCGTGCCCGGCACCCGCCGCGCGTGGACGATGAGCGGAAGGGACCGCGCTGCCCAAAGGGAGTTTCCTGCCGATGGCGTACCTGACCACGCCGCGCCGCCGTGCATCTGACGAGACGATCGCCGGCTGGCTGGCGATCAGCCCGTGGCTCGTAGGCTTCGCGATCTTCACCCTCGGCCCGGTCGCGGCCTCGCTCTACTTCAGCTTCACGAAGTACGACGTGCTCTCGGATCCGGTATGGATCGGGCTGGCGAACTATCGCGAGCTGCTGACCGACGATCCCTTGTTCGTCAAGGCAATCCGCAATACTGTCGTCTACACGCTCCTTTACGTGCCGCTCCACATCGTGACGGCGCTCGGGGTGGCGCTTCTGCTGAACCAGGCGCGGCACTTCACCGGGGTCTTTCGGACGCTCTTCTACCTGCCCTCGATCACGCCGGCCGTCGCCACAGCCTATCTCTGGATCGGCATCCTCAACCCGAACGACGGCATCGTCAATCGCGCCCTGCGGGCCGTCGGGCTGCCGGCGCCTGCCTGGACGGTCGATCCCTTCTGGACGAAGCCGACGATCGTGGTCTCTCAGATCTGGCTGCTCGGCGGGGCGATGATCATCTTTCTCGCCGGGCTGCGTGGCGTGCCAGTCGTCCTCTATGAGGCGGCGAAGCTCGACGGGGCGAACGCCTGGCAGCGGCTGCGCGACGTCACCTTGCCAATGCTCTCAGGCGTCACGTTCTTCATCGCGACAGTCAGCACGATCAATGCGCTGCAAGTGTTCACGCAGGGGTATGTGATGTTCGACCGCAACGGCGGACCGGGCGGCTCGGCGCTCTTCATCATCATGTACCTCTTCAAGAACGCCTTCGAGTATTTCCGGATGGGCTACGCCTCGGCCATCGCCTGGCTCGTTTTCCTGCTCATCCTGGCGCTAACGCTGGTCCAGTTCCGGTTGGCGAAGCGCTGGGTCTTCTACGAGACGGAATGAGCGCCGGAGAAAGGAGGTAGGCACGGATGGCCACGACGATGCCGGTCCGCGAGGCCGCCACGCCTCGGCGAGAGACGGAGCGGCAGCCCGGCGAGCGCCGACTGGATTGGCGTCAGGCAGCGGTCTATGCCGCGCTCATCGCGCTTGCCACCCTCTTCACCATCCCCTTTCTCTGGCTGATCTCAACCTCGCTCAAGCCGCCCGATCAGGTCTTCTCCGACGAGTGGATCCCTAACGTCATCGCCTTCGACAACTACGCGGATGTCTTTCGCTACGCGCCGGTTTTCCGCTGGCTCAGGAATAGCTTCCTCGTGGCGACGCTCGGCGCGGCGAGCGTGGTGTTCTCCAGCGCTCTCGTCGCCTATGGCTTCGCGCGCCTGCGATTTCGCGGCCGGCGCGTCCTCTTCGCGCTGGTTATCGGGACCTATATGATCCCCACCGCCGTGACAATGGTGCCGACGTTCCTGATTTGGAACGAGCTTGGCGCGGTCGGGACGTACTACCCGCTGTGGGCCGGCAACCTCTTCGGCTCGGCGTTCTACATCTTCATGCTGCGGCAGTTCTTCCTGACGATCCCTCAGGATCTCGTTGACGCTGCCCGAGTCGACGGAGCGGGGTACTTTCGGATCTTCGCCGGCGTCCTCTTGCCATTGCTGAAGCCGGCCATGGCCGCGGTCGCGATCTTCGAGTTCCAGGCGAAGTGGAACGATTTCATGACCCCGCTGATCTATCTCAACAAGCCGGCGATGTACACGATGGCGCTCGGGCTCGGGTCGTTCAAGTCGGAGTATGAGACGCAGTGGGCGCTGTGGATGGCGGCGTCAGTCATCTTCACGGTGCCAATGATCCTCCTCTTCTTCCTGGCGCAGCGATTCTTCATCGAGGGGATTGCGACTTCCGGGATCAAGGGGTAGCCGTGGCGGCAAGCAGGAGGCGACGCGCTTCGCGTGGGGTAACCTTTGAGCCGGTACGCCGCAGACGACGTTAGCCGTTTTTCCGTAAACCTTCGGGGAAATCATGACGATTGAGACTCGACCTCGTTGGCTGGTTTGGCATCATCGCTGGACATTGCGCCTCGTCCTCTTCGCCGCGACACTCGCCCTGCTCACGCTTTTCTCCGCGGCGAACTATGTCCTCGTTGACCTGCGCTTGCTGATCTGGGAAGGCGACGTCCGTCTCTGCTGGGCGCTTCTCATGGCTGCCGGTATTGGATTTGTGCTCGGTCTCCTGGCTCCGCGGTTGCTGCGCTGACCGGAGTCGCCTCCGCCGCCGGTCGCCAGAGGCGCTCCAAAGGCTGCCGCTCGCGTCGCGTCGGTCCGAGCAGCCTCAGGATCGCCAGGTTGTCAGTGGTGATGGCATCGACCCCAAGCTGGACCAGCTCGTTGACACGCTCGATGTCGTTGACCGTCCACGCGGCGATGAGCAGATTGTGCTCCTCCAGCCAAGCCGCCCGCTCCTCATCGAGCAGGCCGTGCTGAATCGAGACGCCGTCAATAACCTCGGCCAGACTCGGATCCTCCTCCAGCACGCGAAACCGGGAGCCGGTCGCGATGCTGAAGAACCGCCAGACATCTGGCTCGCGTTCCGCAAAGACGCGTAAGACGTTGGGCTCAGCCGAGACGACGATCACCTGGCGCTGTCCGCGACGTTGGGCCAGGAAGTCGAAGACAAGCTCGAGAAACTCCGGTGTACTGGATTTCAGGTCCAGCTTGATGGCATCCGCGCCCGCGGCCGCGATCCAGATCCGCTCCAGCGGCGGTCCACGAAAGACCACGCCGCCGAACCAAGGCACGGGCGCGGCGTGCGCCGCGTACAGCCGGCCGTTCAGCGGGACGACGTCGACTTCGATGATGTTGGCGTCGAAGGCGAGGGCTTCGAGCGTGGACTCGACGCTGTTCCCCGAGTTGTGCGCAATCGCATAGACCTGGGAGTAATCATCCAAGAGCTCCGCGTCGAAGTCCTGGTAGAACTGGACCGGCCGCAGGCCGCTGGTCAGCTCCGAACCGCGCTCCGGATCGAAGATCAGGATCCGGAGGAAGGCGAGGCAGGCAGCGATGACGACGAGCGCGGCGAGGACGATCACGCCTTCGACGACCGCGACGATCAGCCGTGCCCGATCCCGCCACGTCGCGCGTTTCGCCGTCCTCTGCTGCGTGGTGTCGGTCATGCGCTACCTCCTCCGCGCCACGACCTCCGCTGCATCACCTGAACGTGGTGACCGTCTCCCACGGAGACGGACGAGCAGCCCCCGCCCATCGCGGGAAATTAGGGAGCGCCGATCTGGCGCGGCCTGATTCCGCTTACCAATATTGGGGCGTGGAGCGCTAGCGCATGCGTGGATCGTTAGCCGGATACTTCCTAGAAGGCTCGGAGGGAAATGCATCGCAATCCGCGACGTCACGCTTTCGCGGGACTTAGGGCGAATCGCCGCCAGAGCATTCGAGTAGGGCGAGAATCAGCGCTTCCTCCTGTTCCAGGTCATCGCTGGTTGACTCGACCATCGAGAGGGCGCCGGCGAGATAGGCGTCGAGCACCGAGGGGTGGACGTAGTACTTGCGGCAAATCGTCGGCGTATTGCCGAGGCATCGCGCGACGGCTTCGATCGCCTCAACGATGCGGCGCTTGGCATCGCCGTCAGATTCCGGGCGCTCCTCCGCTTGCAACTCGCGTGCGCAGAGCACCGTCCCTGCCCAGGTGCGGAAATCCTTGGCGGTGAAATCGTCGCCAGTTGCCTCCCGGAGATAGGCGTTGACGTCGGCCGAGCCGATCGTGCTCGGTTCCCCGGTCTCGTCGAGATATTGAAAGAGCTCCTGGCCTGGAAGATCGCGGCACCGCTTGACGATGCCGGCGAGGCGACGGTCGCGGAGGTCGACACTGTGCTCCTTGCCGCTCTTTCCTCGAAAACTGAAGCGCAGCGACGCACCGTTCACCTCCACATGATCGTCGCGCATTGTCGTCAGGCCGAACGAGTCGTTCGAGCGGGCATACTCGGTGTTGCCGACGCGGATCATCGTCTGCTCAAGCAGCTGCACGACGGCCGCCAGCACCTTCTCGCGCGGCAACCCAGGTCGGGCCAGATCGGCGGCGACGCGCTGGCGCAACGCCGGGAGCGCACGCCCAAAGGCGAGCATCCGGTTGAATTTCGTCTCGTCGCGCACCTCGCGCCAGCGCGAGTGGTAACGGTATTGCTTCCGGCCGCGCGCGTCTCGACCAGTCGCCTGTAGGTGCCCGTTCGACAGCGGACTGATCCAGACGTCGGTCCAGGCTGGCGGGATGCCGAGCGCCTTGATCCGCTTCAGCGTCGCTCGATCGCGGACTGGCCGCCCGTCAGCGTCTCGGTAGCGAAAGCCGCGTCCCGCTCGCTCGCGCCGGATTCCGGGCATTGCATCCGTCACGTAGCGCAGGCCGGCGGACTTTGCCGTGGCAGCCGCGTCGGCCGTACCCGCCGCATCGGCCGTTGGGGCAGCATCGCTGCGGCGATTCGGTACCGTCGCTGGGATGATGGCCATCTCCTTCTCCACTGCGCCAACATGCGTGACGGGCCACGGTCGGCGTTTCCTAGCGGCGCGAAGAGTGCAGATAACGTGCCATCTGAATCGAGCGGCCGTTGCCGTCGCCCAGATCACCCTCACGCGCTACCTTCGGCCCACCGTGGAAGCTCAAACGAGTATTCTCAGATCAACAGTGGCGCCCGTCACGCCTTCTGGAGGAACGTCATGACCGTCCTGCCCCGCGTTCTCCCGTTCGTGCTTGCTGTCCTCGTTGCGCTCGGCCCGTTCGCGCCATCCGCCGTTTCCGCCCAAGTAAGACCACGCCGCGACTACTGGCCGACCGTGGAGTGGCGGAAGGCCGGTCCAGATCGGATGGGCGTGGACCGGGAGGCGGTGCGCCTCGCCGGCGATGTCATCGCTCGCGATCTCCCGCACGTCACCGGTCTGGTTGTCGTCCGGCACGGCTACATCGTCCACGAGCGATATTTCGGCGACAGCTACGGGCGCGACGATCCCGTCAACGTTCGCTCGATCACCAAGAGCGTGATCGGCACGCTGATCGGCATCGCCGTGGCCGAGGGCAAGCTGAAGCTCGACCAGACGCTCGGCGAGCTGATCCCCGACCGCATCCCTCCGGAAGCGGATCCCCGGACGCGAGAGATCACCGTCCGCCACCTGCTGACGATGACGTCTGGCTGGGCGTGGGATATCGGGACGGACTATCAGCGCCTGATCGCCAGCGATGATTGGGCGCGGCTCACGCTGAGCTTGCCTGTGGTCTACGAGCCGGGCACGTTCTACGCCTACAACACGGGTGGATCGCACCTGCTGTCCATCATCCTCAGCGAGGTGACCGGGCAAGACACGGCGGACTATGCCCAGGAAAAACTCTTCGATCCGCTCGGAATCCCGCGTCCGAGCTGGCAGCGATCGCCGCAGGGGAAGGTCAGCGGCGGCTTCGGACTGGAGCTCACGCCGCGCGATATGGCCAAGCTCGGCGAGCTGTACCTGAACGAAGGGCGGTGGGATGACCAGCGGATCGTCCCGGCCTCGTACATCCGCCACGCGATTTCCGTCAAGAGCTCGGGCGATTCCACCGGCGGCGCGCAGTACGGCTACCAATGGTGGGTGACCAACACGGACGGCTATCACGCCGCGTTCGCGCTCGGCTTCGGCGGGCAATACGTCTACATCGTGCCCGATCTCGATCTGACGGTCGTGATTGCCGCCGGCTTCGAGACGCCGCCGGCGGGCTTCGGTCCACCACGCCCGGTGATTGAGAACATCATTGTCCCCGCGGTCACACCCTCGCCTGCGGCAGATTGAAAGATCGCCCGACCCCTTGAACGAACGCATGTTCTAGGGCACAATACCGCTGCGCCCCGACGGCTCATGCGGTATCGCCCGCGCACCCGTGGATCTTGGATGCTGATCTTTCCCATCCGCCACCATTCCCCGGCTGCCGCCCTGCAGCTTCAGCGGTTGATCCGCGAACGGCGGCCGAAAGCGATTCTGGTCGAGGGGCCGGCAGACGCCGACCACCTGATCCCGTTGCTGACCGACATGCTGACCGAGCCGCCGGTCGCGATTTATGCCTTCGAGGCAAACCACGCGGGCGACCCCGGCCGCGCGCGCTCGATCTTCTACCCGTTCTGCTCCTACTCGCCTGAATACGTCGCGCTCGTCGAGGGCACGGCGACGGGCGCACGCGTCGCCTTCTGCGACGTACCCGCGAGTGTCAGCCTGGCCGCTGAGGAAGAGCCGAGCGAATCCGGCGGCGCGGATGGGGGCTATTCCACCTTTGCCGACCGTCTCGCGGAGGCAGCGGGGTTCTCATCCTTCGATGGCTTTTGGGAGGCGGCGATCGAGCAAGTTTGTGCGCAGGCGGCCGTGGATGACTACATCGCGGCGCTGAGCGACTTCGGGACGAAGGCGCGCTCGCTGGCAACTCCACCCGAGATCGGCATTTCCGATGCGATCCGCGAGCAGCACATGGCCTCGGTCGCGCTCGGCATGGTCGCGGCCGGCATTCCTGAGGACGATATCCTGATCGTTTGCGGCGCGGCGCACGCCTCCGCGATCGCCGCGTATGTCCGCGAGGGTATCCAGCCGCCGTCGCTACCCGACCGGCTTCCGACCGAACTCGCGCTTGTCCCGTACAGTTTTCCGCGCCTAAGCGACGATCTCGGCTATGGGGCTGGCAACCGGGCGCCGTGGTTCTACCAGCAGGTCTGGGAGCAGCGCGGGGACTTCACGGCGGCCACCCGGCGCACGCTGCTAGCGGTGGCGGCGCGGCTGCGCCAGCAGGGACGGCTCGCCTCCCTGGCCCAGGTTGTCGACGCCGACGAGCTTGCCACCGTCCTCGCCGGGCTGCGCGGCAAACCCGCGCCAGGCGTGGACGAGATCACTGACGCCGCTGTCGCCTGCCTCGCGCACGGGCAGCCCGTGGTCGTCGAGCAGGCGCTGCGCGAAGTCTTGATCGGTCACCGTCTGGGCCGGGTCTCGCCGCGAGCGGGTCTCACGCCGCTGCAGACCGAGTTCTACGAGACGGCGGAGCGCCTGCGATTGCCGGTGCAGGACGCGCCACGCCAGATCCTCGTCCACTTGCCAGAGCCTGACGAGGCGGCCCAGTCCGTCTTCCTCCACCGTTTGGTCGCGGCAGACATCCCGTTCGCGCGGGAGCTGGAGGGCGGCATCGGCGGGCGAGGAGCGGCGCGCGGCGGGGCGCTGGCCGGTTTGCGGCGCGCAAGGGAGAAATGGGAGCTTTGCTGGTCGCCGCTGACCGACGCCAGACTGATCGAGCACAACGCCTGGGGCAGCACGCTCGCCTCGGTTGCGCGGCGCCTCCTCCTCCGCCGGCTCGACGCCGCGAAGGCGATTGACGAGGGCGCCGAGATCCTGCTGCGGCTGACGCTCTGCGACCTTGCCGATGCCTTCTCAACCGCACTGCCGCGCTGTGAGACGCTGGCGGCAGACAGCGCCAGCTTTCCGGCAATTGCGCGGGCGGTTTTCCATCTCGATGGACTGCTCTCCTACGGAGCCGTGCGCCAGCTGCCGTCGGCCGAGCTGACCGATTTGGCGCGGCGCCTCTTCATCCGGGCAGCGCTGCAACTGCCAGCCGCGGCGCAATGCGGCGACGAGGCGGCTGCTGAGATGGAGACGAGCCTGTTGCCGCTGGCCGAGCTTGCGCGAAAAGGGAGCCCGGTCGTCACGCCGGAGATTCTCTGGGACGCGATTGCCGCGGTCAGTGAGCACGACGGAGCACACCCCGGGTTGCGCGGGGTGGCGCTAACGCTGCTCGAGGTCAGCCATCGCCTCCCGCCGGGAGATTTCGCGCGGCGGCTGCGCCGGATGCTCGTGGGTTCCTCGCCGGATGCCGGGGCGCGCTTGGTCGCCGGCATCTTCACCCTTCATCGCGGCACGCTGATCCGCAACCAAGCGCTGATCGGCGCGATCACCGACTTCTTGCTCGGCTTGGAGATCGAGACGCTGCTGCCCCTCCTCCCCGCCCTGCGCCGCACGCTCGGAGATCTTTCCACGGCTGAACGCGCGTATCTCGATGAGACGCTGACCGCCGCGCTGCAGATCGCGGAGGACACCGGACCCGAGCTCAACGTCTCAGACGAGCTTCGCGCCCGGCTTGCGGAAGTTGATGCGGCCGTGGCCGCGACGCTCGACACGTGGAGAGACCGATATGGAATCGGCTGAAGCCCGCGCGGATGCCGCTTTGCTGAGATGGCGATTGGTCCTCGGGCCGGAACCAGCTGGCTCGCCCAAGTCCCGCGTGCTCGGCAGCGCGGACGAAGCCGTGGCCGGCGATCCTCGCCTGACGGCCGTCGACCGCGCGCTCGATTTCCTTTACGGCACGGAGCGGGGCGCCGATCTGAGCGCGAGCCTGCCGTACGTTGCGACGTGGCTGGGCGACATCCGTCGCTATTTCCCCCGCCAAACGGTCGCGTTCCTCGAGCGGGAGGCGATCGCGCGGCGCGGCCTGCGCCAGCTCCTGTTTGAGCCGGAAGTGCTCGGAACGCTCGAGAAAGACATCCACCTCGTCACGACGATCCTCGGCTTCAAGGATCTGATGCCGGAGGAGACTCGCCGGACCGCGCGCGAGGTGGTGGCGGAGATCGTCGCGGAGCTGCGTCAGCGGCTCGAGACGCCACTTCAGCAGGCGATCACGGGGGCACTGCAGCGCAACCGGCATGCGCCGCTGCGCGTCAGCCGCAACCTTGACGTCAGGCGCACGATCCAATCGGGCCTGCGGAACTACCAGCCAGAGCTTGGAAAGATCGTTCCGGAGCGGCTCTACTTCTACGCAAGCCAGCGCCGGTACCATGAGTGGCGCATCATCGTCCTCGTTGACCAGAGCGGCTCGATGGCGGAGTCCATCGTCTATGCCGCAATCTTTGCCGCCGTTTTCGCCTCGCTGCCCGCGCTCGAGACTCGGCTTCTCTTGTTCGACACCGCGACGGTCGATCTGACCGACCACGTCAGCGATCCCGTCGAGGTTCTGTTCAGCGCCCAACTCGGCGGTGGCACCGACATTGCCCGCGCGGTTGCGACGGCGTCGGAGCTGGTCGAGCAGCCGGAGCGGACGCTGCTGCTCTTGATCACCGACCTGCACGAAGGGGGCGATCGCGAGGCGCTGCTGGATCGGCTCGCCGCGCTGGTGGAGAGCCGAGTCCGCGTGCTCTGCGCGCTCGCGCTGAACGACGCGGGCGTCGCCTCGTACAATCACCAACTCGCGCGCGAAGTGGCGAATGTGGGCGTGCCCGCGTTCGCCGCGACGCCCAACCGGATGGTCGAGGTCATCGAGCGCGCGCTGCGAGGGGAGTCGCCAGATGGCAGCCGCATTTGATCCAGGCGCGTTCCCGGTTCTCGTCGCACTTGGCAACTCGCTGCGGGAAATGGCCGGAGAGTCGATGTACGCGGCGGGCCGAGAGCTGGTACGCTCCGGCGCGGTGCGTGAGGCGACGATCGCCGGCACGTTGGCCCAGGCGGTCGTTCAAGGTTCGACCGATTACCGCGTCTCGCTTAGCTTTTCCCGGCGAGCCAAATCGGTCAAGGCAGGCTGCACCTGCCCGGCGCAGCGACGGCGACGCATGTGCAAGCACGTCGTCGCGGTCTGCCTCTTGCTGCTCGAGCGCCCGAGCGCCTTTACCGTGCTCGAGCCGGCTGACATTCCAAAGCCCGCGAAGACCCGCCGGCCTCGCAAGAGCGCGACCAAGACCGATCCGGAGACGACGCGAGCGAAGCAACGCGCCGATGGGCTTGCAGTTGTCGACCGGCTCCTGGAGGAGCTCGCCGCGAGTGGAGCGGCCGGACTCGGCCCGGAAGGCTTGGAGCTGGTGCGCAGCGCGGCTGAGACCGTTCGCGTCTTGAAGTTGCGGCGGCTCGGCAATGCCCTGCTGACGCTGGTCCACATCGTCGAGAGTGGCCGCGCCGCCGAGGAACCCGGCGAGTTCGCTGACGCGCTGCGGGATGTCTGGATGATGCGCCAAATGGTCGGCGCGCACCTGGAGGGGCGCATCAGCCTGGATGCCGGCACAGCCGCCTCACTCATCGGCAAGACGTGGCGCGCGTCAGAGCTGGAGCGGATCGGGCCGCTGGAGCTCGTTCCCGTCGCCGAGGATCACGAGAGCGACGGCGAGTTTCGAATCCAGTCGGTGTATCACGTCGATCTCTTGTCCGGCTCCCTTTATGTCGAGCGACTGATCACTCCACGCGGGATCCGGGCAAAGCGGCTGCCTTCGCGCCGGATGCGCCTGCACGTACCGGAGGCGGCGATCTATCCTGGCTTGCCGCCCCACCGCATTCAAATCCTGCGCGAAGAGCGCGCGCCGCTGCGAAGATGCGACGTCGGCCAGGTCGTCGCCTTGGCCGGAACCTCGGTCGCAAGCCTGCACCAAGAGCTGCGTGAGCGCATGACGCTGCCGTTCGCCTCACCGGAGCTGCCGGTTCTCTTCCGGCCATCCGCGCTCCTTGTCGAGCCGAGCCGCGTGATTGCCCGCGACGACGCCGGCCAGGCGGTAGACATCCTCTGGCCGACGACGTGGTCTCGCCAGCTGCCCGCGATCCTACCGGAGGACCCGTCGCAGGTCGCGCTGGTCGGTCTCGCGGGGCTGTCCGATCGCGGCCCGGTGATTCAATGCCTTTCCCTGGTGGGGAGCCTGCGATGGGGGAACGGTCCGTCCTACCCTGAGATGAGCTGAGCGCGGGAGTAGCCGCATGCCGCGAGAGATCGTCGCGTTTCTCAGTCAGGTCGAGGAAAAGCTCGGGCGGATGCTGGCATCCGGCTGGCGCAACGCGGGACCGGACGCCGCGGGGTTCGCGCGTGACGCGGAAGCGCTCGCCGCCGTCGGCCTGCACGACGTCGCCGCTCGGCTCCGCGACGTGGCGTCCGCGACCGGTCCCATCGAAGGGCTGCGAGCGGTAACGCTCGCCAGCGCCGCCTGTCGCCTCGCGCGAGCCCATCTCGTGGACACGCCGCCGCCGGATGCGCACGCGAAACCGCTCCTGCCCCGGCGTCCCCGCGCCGCGGACCGCCTCTCGCTCGTGCCGCTCGGCCGCATGACGGTCGAGGGGGACGTGGTCTGGTCATGCTTGCAGTCGCGCGGGTACGCCTGGGAATGGCTGCTCTTAGATCCGCCCGAGTGGAATGAGTCGAGTGGGCCTTGGCTCGCCTGCGGTGTGGAAGGCTTTCCCGTTTGGAGCGGCAGGTACCCGTTCGGCGCGATTGCCGAGGTGACGCGAGTCGCGCTTCACGACGTCGAGTGGATCGAGCTCGACCCTGAGACAGCCGATCTTCCCGCTCTCGGCGACCTGCACTCCGGGAAGATGCGCTCGACGCAAATCCCGTTGTGGGGCGGGGGATATCTCACGCTGGCGCCGCTCGACGCCGAGACGTTGGACCGTCTGAACTGGCTCGACGAACGGGTCGCCGCCGACCTCATCGCCACGCCCAGTCAACTCTGGGGTCTGGTCTGGGACCAGCAACGAGACCGCATCCTCACGGCCGCCTTTCTGCGGGGCGATGGCTGGTGCCGAGTCGTGCATCTGACACCGGGCTGCCCGGATGAGGAGCTGCCGGCAGGCCGGCAACAAATTGCGCTAAGCCGCGCCGGATAGCGGTACGAATGCCGCGTCGTGTCGCCCAATGCCTGTGCTATAGTCCGGTCGCTCGTCTGCTCATCAACGGCGGCAATCAACTCAGCGCCCTTAGGTTCCGTAAGCAATAAGGAACACCCATCGGCGCACACGGTCGCCGAGCGAGAGCGGCTGGCGCCAGGGTAGCTGCGGATGCGAGTGGAGGAAAGACGGATGGCGACCCGCGATCGTTTCGAGGAACTCTTCCGAGAGGTACTTGCTGGCCGGCTTACGCGACGGACGGCGCTCGGCACTGGCGCAGGGCTCAGCGCCGCTGCCGCGCTCGGCCCGCGCGGAGCGGCTGCCGCACCGCGCGGCGCGGCTCGCTCCTTCGCCGCTCGCCGGCAGGACGGCACGCCGAAGCCCGGTGGCGTGCTGAAGGTCGGTATGCAGGCGGACCCGACCGCGCTCGACCCGCACAAGCAGTCGCTGACCGCGATTTGGCACGTCGTCGAGCACATCTATAGCCGGTTGACGAAGATCCTGCCCGATCTCTCGGTCGGGCCAGAGCTGGCCGAATCGTGGGAGATCTCCGAGGATGGGCTCGTCTACACCTTCAAGCTGCGGCAGGGCGTGACCTTCCACAACGGCCGCCCGCTCGTGGCGGAGGACGTCAAGTACTCATTCGAGCGCTACGGATCTGAGGAATCGGTGGTGCGGTCCGACCTGGCGTCCGTCGAGAGTGTCGAGGCGCCGGACGATTCAACCGTCGTCATCCGCCTCAAGAACCGCGACGCCTCGATCCTGTCGATCCTAGCCAGCCAGAGCGCGATCATCATCCCGAAAGAAGTGGTCGAGGAAAACGGCGACCTCTCTCAGGTGGCGGTCGGCAGCGGTCCCTTCATCTTCCGCGAGTATGTGCCGAACACGCACGTCATCCTCGAGAAGAACCCGAATTACTTCGAGGAAGGTCTGCCGTACCTGGACGGACTGGAGCTGATCATCGCCGCCGACGACACGGCTCGGACGACGGCGCTGGTGACCGGCACCGTCGACATGATCGAGTACGCCCCGCTGCGCGATATCGAGCTGCTGCAAAGCGACCCGAGCATCGTGCTGGCGGGCAATAGCAACACGAACATCCGCATGGTCTCGTTCAACATGAAGCGCGAGCCGTTCAACGACGTGCGAGTGCGGCAGGCGATCGCCAAGGTGATCGACCGTGAGGCGGTGCTCGGGCCGACCGTCTTTGGTCACGGCACGACGACCGTCGTCCCGTTCCCGCCGGACTACTGGGCCGCGCTGCCGGCAGAGGTTCCGGCGCCGGACATCGAGGGTGCGAGGGCACTGCTCGCTGAGGCTGGCTTCCCCGATGGCTTCAAGACGACGATCACTTCGTGGGCTCAGTACTCCTTCCTGAGCAACGCCGCCGTCGTGATCCAGGAGCAGCTCAAGCAGATCGGTATCGAAGCGGAGCTCAATCTTGTCGAGAACGCGACGATGATCGCGGACGTCCACACCAACTTCAACTACGACATCGCCGTGACCGGCACGAGCGCCTACGTCGATCCGCACGAGATCATGATCAACTTCAAGACCGGGGAGAGCGGCAACTTCGTCGGTTACTCCAACCCGCAGGTGGACGAGCTGATCGACCAGGGCCAGGCGGAGACCGACCAGGAGAAGCGCGCAGAGATCTACCGCCAGATCCAACAGATCCTGCTGGACGAGGTGCCGTGGGTCTGCCTTTTCGTCGCGAATCAGTACGAGGCGATGAAGTCGTACGTCAAGGGCTACACCCACATCGCCACCGGCTCCAACTACACGCTGCGCGAGACCTGGTTGGATCAGTAATCAGCTTGGAGACTGGAGGCGGAGCTGACTGAATCCGCGTCGCTCCGCCTCCCTTCCCTTCCTTGAAGCACACATCGCGACGCTGACGATGGCGACCTTTGTCCTCCGCCGACTGGCGCTCTTGATTCCGGTGCTGCTCGGCGTTTCTATCGTGGTCTTTGGCCTGATCCGCGCCGTCCCTGGCGATCCGGTCTCGATCATGATCGGAGTGGATCAGCGCTATACGCCCGAGCAAATTGAAGCCATTCGCCGCTCTTATGGGCTCGACCAGCCCCTGCCCGTCCAATACGTGAAGTGGATGAGTCACGTGGTGCAGGGCGACCTCGGGCGATCGCTGCGCACGCGGCGCACGATCACGGAAGAGCTGGGCCTGCGCCTGCCGGTCACCATCGAGCTTGCCGTCCTGGCCGGGCTGATCGGCACGATTCCGGCTGTAACGGCTGGCGTCATCGCCGCGGTCAAGCGGAATTCTTGGCTCGACTACGGAGCGACGATCGCCACGCTCATTGGCGTCTCGGTGCCGAACTTTCTGCTGGCGACGCTGCTCGTCCTGATCTTCTCGTACTGGCTGCGCTGGCTACCGCCGATCGGCTTCGCCAAGCTGACGGAAGACCCAGTCCAAAACTTGCGAACGATGATCTTGCCTGCCGTCAGCCTCAGCATGCCCTTAGCAGCGATCCTGATGCGCAACACGCGCTCGGCCGTGCTCGAGGTGCTGTCGCAGGATCACGTCCGCGTTGCCAGGGCAAAGGGGCTTCCCGCCTCGACCGTCCTCACGCGGCACGTTCTGAAAAACGCCTCTATCCCGATCATCACGGTTGGCGGCATCCAGATCGCCACGCTGCTCGGAGGCACGGTCATCATCGAGACGATCTTCGGCTTACCCGGCATCGGGCGATACATCTACGAGGCAATCGCCAACCGCGACTATCCTGTGGTCCAGGGCGTCGTGCTCGTCATTTCCACGATGTTCGTGCTCATCAGCGTAGCCGTCGATATCCTCTATGCCGTGATGGATCCACGACTGCGGCATCGCTAGGCGTGGCATGAGAAGGGCCGTGCGATGACATCGGCAGAGGGTACAGAGTCGGGACTTTCGGCAGAGGGCGGGACGGCAACGGCCGGCGCCCTCACGCTCGGCGCTGCCGTGCGCCAGCCGCGCCGGCCCACCATCTGGACGACCATCCGCAGACAGCGATTGGCGTTGACCGGCGCGCTCATCGTCACCTTCTTCGCGGTCGTCGCCGTCGTCGGCCCGATGTTCGCGCCGCACGGCCCGACGGAGCAGTTCCCGCAACATCGCCTCGAGAGCCCGAGCCGCGCCTATCCCTTCGGCACCGACGAGTTCGGCCGAGACATCCTCAGCCGCCTCTTGTACGGCGCTCGCATCTCGTTCGAGGTGGGCGCGATCGCCGTCGGCATCGCCGGCTCGCTCGGCATTCTGCTCGGGATGATCGCTGGCTACCGCCGTGGCTGGCTCGACAACGTCCTCTCGTTGCTGATGGACATCGTCTACGCCTTCCCGGCGATCCTGCTAGCAATCGCGATCATCACGATGCTCGGCAACTCGCTCGCCAACGTCATGATCGCGATCGCCATCGTCTACACGCCGACGTTCATGCGCGTCGTGCGTGGCGCTACGCTCTCCGTCCGAAACATGGCATTCGTCGAGGCCGCGGTCTCCCTCGGCGCCTCCACGCCGCGCATCCTCGTGCGGCACATCTTTCCCAACATCACCGCGCCGCTGATCGTCCACGCCTCCCTCAACTTCGCCTTCGCCGTCCTCGCCGAGGCGTCGCTCGCCTTCCTGGGTCTCGGCAATAAGCCGCCGGCGCCCTCGTGGGGCTCGATGGTCTCCTCTTCCTACGGCTTCCTGCAGCTCGCTCCCTGGGCGGCCATCTTCCCCGGCGTGGCAATCGCGCTCACCGTTCTCGGCTTCAACCTCCTCGGCGACGGTCTCCGCGACGCGCTCGATCCGCGGCTCCGGTCGTAACCTGCCGCACAACGGATCGCGTTCGTCGCGCCGCTCATCCGAGCGACGGCGGATGGCCGCGTGGTAGCCTTGCGCGGGCTGGAATCTTTGACTGAGGGAAAGTTAACCAAGGATGCATCGTCAATTGGAGAGCCGCGCTCGCGTCATTGTGGTCGCGATCTGCCTTGTCGTTGTCGGTATCGCTGGACAGCTCGCGCCGGCCTCGGCCGCGCCGGAAAGCTATCTAGGGATACTGCCCGAGCTACGGGAGGACATCCGCTCGAAGACCGCCGGCAAGGTCAGCAGCTACGACATCGACGTCCGGTTCGACCCGGCGACGTCTACCGTCTCCGGCCGGCTTCGGCTGCGCTTGGTCAACCACTATGGGCAGCCACTAACCGATGTCGCCTTCCGGCTCTATCCCAACGCCTACTACTACGGCGAGGGCGAGATCCGCGTGAGCGGGACTCGGATCGAGGGACAGCCAGTCGAGCCAACCTTTGAGGCCGACGAGACGGCGATGCGGCTTCCGTTGCCGAGTCCGCTCCAGCCAAGCAAGGCGACGACCGTGGAGATGCGTTTCGCGACGGTGGTACCGACAGACTCGAGCGGCACCTTCGGCATCTTCTCCCGCGATTCCCGGCGAGGCACGTGGGTTCTCGCCGACTGGTATCCGATCGTCGCGGGTTGGGAGGCGGAGACTGGCTGGCGTCTCGACCCGCCGACGGACCTCGGCGATCCGACATTCTCCTACGTCGCTCTCTACGACGTCGCGATCCGCGCTCCGGCTGAGCTGGTCGTCGTCGCGACCGGCAGCGAGGTCGAGACGCGAGAGGAGGGACAGACGATTCTGCGCCGGTTCGTCAGCGGTCCGGCGCGGGAGTTCGCGCTGGTTCTCGATGACGACTATGTTTCGGCCGTGACAGACGTCGGCGGGATTCGCATCTCCGTGTACGCCAACGCGGGCACGATTGGCGCCGAGAACGCGGAATTGGCGCTCAACGCGGCGGAGCGCGCGCTGGCCGCCTATTCCGACCGCTACGGACCGTACCCGTACGAAGAGCTCGATCTCGTGGAGACGGAGCTGGGAGGCGCGCTCGGCGTCTCTTGGGCGGGCTTGATCTTTCTCGACAGTGATGACCTGCTCGCACAGCCAATCGCGAGCGAGCAGGACGTGCAACGCCTCACCTTCACGGTCACGCACGAGGTCGGGCACCAGTGGTGGGGCAGCGTCGTCGGCGCCAACTCGAACGACTATCCATACCTGGTTGAGGGGCTGACCAACTACCTGACGACTGTTAGCCTGAACGACACAGTCGGGCCAGACGTCGGATATGGGCAGCTGCGCTTGCAGATCGTTCTGCCCTACCTGGAGGCGCTCGATCGGTACGGCGATGGGGTTGTCAGTCTCCCAATCACTGAGCCACAAGAGCATCCGCCGCGAAGCGTCCTCATCTATGCCAAGGCGGCGCTCGGCTTCCTTGCGATTCGCGCCGAGATCGGCGATGAGGCGTTCTTCGCCGGGCTCCGGGACTACGCCGACAGCTTCGCCTTCGGCATCGCGACTCCGGACGATTTGCGCCGCGCCTTCGAGCGCGCCGGCGGCGTCTCACTTGAAGACACGTGGCGCTTCTGGTTCGAGTCAGCGGAGACGACGCCGACGGACGTGCAAGAGCTACTGGACGTGGCGGCCTGATCCGGTATGCCTCTTCGCCCGCTGCCTAAGAAAGATCGATCGGGATGGCGTAGACGTCGCAGACGGTGTGCTCGCCTTCGTTCAGCTCGATCTCGAAGCTCGGGCCGTCGGTGGTAATCTCCTTCGCCGGAACGCCAGAGTTCAGGACCGAGCACCAAACCCGCAGCTCGACGAACTCCAGCGGCGGTCCCTCCGTCTCCGTGACCCGGTGCCGGCCGGGAGCAACATTGCGGAAGATGATATTGCCCCGATCGTCGACCGCCCGTGGCGTGCGGCTATCCAGCCGGAAGCGGACTTCCTGCTCGGGCGGATACTGGTGGCACTCCAGAAAGATGTCGAACTGGGGCGGGCCATCCGCGCAGATGCGCTTGTGGATCTCAAGCGTCGCCCAGTCGATGTCGGCGAGATCGATCGGGATCGCGTAGACATCGCAGATCGTGCGCTCACCGGCCGCGAGCTCGACGACGAACGACGGACCATCGGTCTCCAGCTCCTTCGCGGGCTCGCCTGAGCCGAGCACCGAGCACCAGACCCGCAGCTCGACGAACTCGAGCGGCGGCCCTTCCGTCTCGGTCACGGTGTGGCGACCGGCCGTGAGTCCGGTGAACGTGACGTTCCCTTCCGAATTGACCGCCCGCGCAAGGCCTCGATCGACGCGGAATCGGACTTCCTGCTCCGGCGGGAACTGATGGCACTCCTCGAAGATGTCCTCCTGCGGCTCGCCGTTGTGGCAGACGCGCTTATGGATCTCAAGCGTGGCCGTGCCGGCGGCAGCCGTCGTGCCAGCCAACCCCAAGATGAGCCCGCCGATGATCCCGATGATCCCGAACCAGGCGACCAGGATACTCCTGCGATCCACCCGTGGCCTCCATTCCGTGTGGGGAGCGATCCCCTAACGGCGGACACCGCTCGTCCGCTCGTTTTGTCACCTAAGACGCCTCGGCGCCACGCCGGGTTTCATTGGCGGCCTCGCAAAATCCGCGCCCGCGTTCGGTAGTCCTGGGAGCCGCCGCGTCGCTAGTTGACGATCGCTTCCGGAGCCAGGCGATCAATCGAGTTGGGAGCGACCAGCCTCATAGAAGGCGGGCCAGAGCCCATCGCGTCTGCTCTTGACGACCGTTTCCAAGTACTCCTTAAAGACGCTCAGGTCGTCGCGCTGCTCCTTGGCGATCGCCCCGACCAGGCTCGCAACCCCGTCCTCAACATCAACCTCGCCGTCGCCGAAGAATGAGGAGAGGATCGCGCCGCTGGTGACGGTTGAGATCAGCTCGGCCGTGCTCAGGACCGTGGAGGGCGACTTGACCTTGAGCGCCCCATCAATCGTCTGCCCGCTGCGCAGCTCGGCGAAGACGGTCGCGAGGAGACGGATGACATCGCGCGGCAGAGCGATCTCGCCCGGAACGCCGAGCTGGCGGAGCGTCTCGCGGCTGCGACGCTCGACGATTTCGATCTCCTGCTCCAGGTTGTCAATGACCGGGACGGTCACGAACGTGAACCGGCGCTTGAGGGCGGCGCTCATCTCGTTGACGCCGCGGTCGCGAGTGTTAGCGGTGGCGATGACGGCGAATCCGCGTCGCGCCTGGACCGTCTCTCCGAGCTCGGGGATGACGATCTGCCCCTCGGAGAGGATCGAGATCAGCGCGTCTTGCACCTCGGCGCCGCAGCGAGTGATCTCCTCGATGCGCACCACCTGGCCGAGCTGCATTCCACGCAGCACGGGACTCTCGACCAGCGCGCGACGGCTCGGTCCTTCGGCGATCAGCAGCGCGTAATTCCAGCCGTACTTGAAGTGCTCCTCCGTCGTTCCGGCCGTGCCCTGGATGGTCAGCGCCGATGATCCGGAGATGGCCGCGGCCAGGTGCTCGGAGAGCCACGATTTGGCGGTGCCTGGCTCGCCGGCGAGCAGGAGCGCCCGGTCCGAGGCAAGCGTGGCGATCGCGACTTGCACTAAGCGGCGATCGCCGACGAACTTGGGCGTGATCGTCACCAGCTCGCCGTCCGGGTCGGGCAGCGGCTCGTTGCTGCCGAGAATGAACATCTCGACCGCGCGTGGCGAGAGCTGCCAACCGGGTGGCCGTGGCCAGCGATCGTGCGCTCGCAGCGCCGCTAGCTCCCGCGCACACCGGACTTCTGCTGGCTGCCGGATCACCTCGGACTGATCGCTCACGCTACCCCTCCTCCCGGTGCGGTTGACTCGTCGTCATGGCGGGATCACATTCTCTCGTAGAACATGCGTTCGCGCAAGGGTTCGGACAGGCTATCTCCACATCAGCGATCGTTCGGGTAGACTGCCGCTCGAACCAAGTGCACTGTATCGCCACCATGGGGGATGGACAGGGACGATGAGTCAACGCATGCGGGTGCTCGTGACTGGAGCGGCAGGCGTCATCGGCCGGGCGGTCTTCAAGCATCTGAGCGACCGCTACGAGCTGCACGCGCTGACCCGCACTCCGGCCGACTTTCCGAGCCACGTCGCTGACATTGCCAATCTGGACGCGATTTACCCGGCGTTCATCGGGATGGACGCGGTCGTACACCTTGCCGCCTCTTCGACTGTTGAGTCGCCCTGGGAGGACGTGCTGCGGAACAACCTCATCGGCACCTACAACGTCTTCGAGGCGAGCCGGCAAGCGGGGGTCTCCGCGGTCGTCTTCGCGTCGTCGAACCACACGATCGGGATGTACGAGGTCGAAGCCGCGCCGGCGATCTATGAGCTGGATGACCCGCGCGTCTACGACCACACCGTCGAGGTCCGCCCGGACTCCCTCTACGGCGTCTCGAAAGTCTACGGCGAGGCCCTCGGCCGGTACTATCATGAGAACTTCGGAATGCGCGTCTACAACTTGCGCATCGGCACCGTGCGAGCGGACGACAACCCACGCGATCCGTCGGTCGCGGAATCGTCCGGCTGGCTCAAGCTGACGCCGGAGGAGAAATTCAAGCGGCTGCGCGCCACTTGGTTGAGCCAGCGGGACTGCGCGGAGCTGATCGCCGCCTGCCTGGAAGCGCGGAATGTCGGCTGGGCGGTCGTGTACGGCATTTCCGATAATCCAAGAAAGTTCTGGGACATTTCCCATGCCAAGGAGCTCCTCGGCTGGACGCCGAAGGACCGGGCGCCGATGTAGGAGGAGCGGAGGACGGCGCCCGATACATGGGGTCATGGCACGAAGGGAGGGCTATGAAGACGATCGTCTGCTACGGCGACTCCAACACGTGGGGCTACGATCCGGCGACGCGAGACCGCTTCCCGCCGGATGTGCGCTGGACGGGTATCCTGCAGCGCGAGCTGGGCTCGGACTACCGGGTAATCGAGGAAGGGTTGAACGGGCGAACGACAAACGCTGATGACCCGTTTGAGCTGCATCGCAACGGGTTGACGTATCTCCCGGCCTGCCTGGAGACGCACCGGCCGATCGATCTCGTCACGATCATGCTGGGGACGAACGACCTGAAGGCGCGCTTCGGGCGCTCGGCCTCGGATATCGCACAAGGCGCCGTGCTGCTCGCGAACATCGCGGCGAACTCGCCGGTCGGTCCAGGCCGAAAGCCTCCGAAGGTGCTTCTGATTGCACCGCCCCCGCTGGGCAAGCTGACTGAGTTGGCGGAGATGTTCGAGGGCGGCGCTGAGAAATCGCGCCGCTTGGCGAAGCACTTCGCTACCTTCGCGGCGTGGCACAACATCCCCCTCCTGGACGCGGGTCAGGTGATCGTCTCGAGCGACCTCGACGGAATCCACTTCGAGGCGAGCGAGCACGAAAAGCTCGGCAAGGCCGTCGCCCAGGAAGTGCGGCGCCTCCTGGAGTAGCGCGGATCGCGGGCGGCGTGACCAGTCGCCGCCCGCACGGCACGCCGATCGATGATGGCGGGAGCTCTCACGGGTCTCCCGCCACCTTGTTTCGCGGCGGTCAGCAAGTAGCAAGCGGCAGCGCCGGTGCGCTGATTACGTCAATCGTGGTCATCATCGTCTCGGTCGTCATCGTGGTCCTCGCAGGTGGTCAGATAGACCGAGACCGCGGTGCGGCCCGTGTCCCCTCGCTCCTCGAGAACAGCGATCCCGACCAGATCAGAGTCGTTGCGCTCGCGCAGCCCGACGACCAGGGTACCATCCACCACCGGTCCCGCCAGCACGCCGCACGCGACGACGCCCGGTCCATCCTCACCGACCGCGATCGCGTGTTGGGAGGCGAGCAGGTCGTTCAGCGCCATCTCCACCTCTGACTCTGACGCCCAGGCGATCGAGTCGTCAGGGCCAACCTGGCCGATCTCGGCGCTGCCACGCCATGCGAGCTCCGTCAGGGCTACTTCGGAGCCAGAAGCCGGGGCCGCACAGGTTCCGGTGTGGATGTGAGCGGGGAAGCTGGCCACCCTGAGGTGATCATCGTCGTGATCGTCGTCGTGATCGTCGTCATCGTGGTCATCATCGTGATCCTGGAGATGAGCAGCCAGCACGGGACCAGCAGTAGCCGGCAAGCCGAACGCCACGATAGCGGCCCCGATCAAACTAAGGGTGAGCATTGACGCGGCGAGCAGGCGGGGCAATGCGACCGGGTGGCTCATGGTACTCCCTCCACGCTAAACGGCAGGACCGTCCGCGGTCTCGATTTGCTATTGATCCTCACCTTGTCGCGATACACGTCTTGTGCCAGCGCGAGTCGCCTGCACCCGCTAACCCCGGTCGAGCTCGGCCAGGACCGGCGCCATTGCCTCGATAGATTCAAGCGTGATCGGATCGAGGACCAGCTGGACGTGACTGATGCCGACGGCGGCGAAGGCGCGCAGCTCGGCCGCGATCTCCTCCGGTGTCCCTCGAAGCGGCACGGGACGCTGGTCGGAGCGATCCACGCTCCAGCGGCCCTCGCCACCGGGCAGCTCGATCAGGACGGCGACTGTTCGCTCCAGCGTTTTCGGGTCGCGGCCGGCCGCCCGGCAGGCATCGTCCAACCGCGCCATGATCTCGGGCAGGCGCCGCCAATCGTTGCCGTAGTAGGCGTACCAAGCGTTCCAGGCCTGGACGTGGGGCAGCGTGATGTCGAGCATTCGCTCACCGAGCGAGCCGACCATGAGCGGTGGCCCTTCCGGTCGCGGGCCGCGCGGCAACAAGACACATTCGCGCGTTTGGTAATAGTTCCCGGCGAAATCGATCTCTCCCTCCCGCAGCAACGTCCGTATGATTGTGAACGCCTCCGCGAAGCGAGAGACACGGTGATCGAAGGGAAAGCCGTAGGCGCGAAACTCCGGCTCATGCCACCCCGCACCGAGACCGAGGATGAGCCGTCCGCCGCTGATCTCGTCGATCGTGGCCGCCTTTTTGGCCAGCATCGCCGGGCTATGGAAGAGGGCGCACGCGACCAGCGGGCCGAGCTCGACGCGGCTCGTAACGGCAGCAAGCGCGGCCAGGAGTGACCACGCCTCCCACGGTCCGCGCGGCGGCTCTTCCAGGCGGCGGTACATGAGGTGGTCGCCTACCCACAGCGAATCGAAGCCGATGTCCTCCGCCAATCGAGCCATCGCCAGCAGCTCTGACCAGCGGACGACACGCTCAGCCTCCGGAAGCTGCAATCCGACCTTCAGCGGGCGCCGCCGCGCGGAGGTTTCGCTCGTCGCCTGTGCCTGGACCATGGTCGCCATCCCTCCTCACTTGGCCGCCGTCGCCGGCCGCGCCAGTCGCCCGACCGGCCCGTCACGCGCTACCATAGGTACCCATGCAGGATTGCGAACGTTCCCATTGTCGACTGCACCGGTTATTTGTTGCCTTCGGCGGCGGCAAGATGCCGGGCAGATCTTCTCATGAATTGCTCGGAGGCTTGTGATGAGCGTATCGCGGAGCTGGAAGCCACGACGGCCCTGGCTCCTCCCCTGGCTCGGTCTCATCGGCGCGATGATTTTCGCGAACATTGTGCCGCAGATGTGGAGCCCGAGCGGCAATGCCTTGGCGCAGGACGAAGCGGGCGTGCCCGTCGCCGTTTATTTCCTGCGCGACGGCTATGTCGCACCCGCCACGCGGGTCGAGCGGCCGGTCGAGGGCTCGATTTTTGACGCGGCGGTCAACGCGCTGCTAGAAGGCCCACAACCGGATGAGATCGCCTTTGGGCTGACGACGACGATCCGCGCCGGCACCCAGCTCCGCGGCCCAGTCGAGCTCGACCGCACAACGCGCACGGCCACCGTTGATTTTCTGCGCGGCTTCCGCTCGCAGGATGACACGCTGCAAGCCAACCGCATGGCCCAGGTCGTCTTCACGCTCACGCAATTTCCAGCCATCTCCGGCGTCGAGTTTCGGGTCAACGGCAAGCCGCTGACAGCGCGCGACGCTCGCGGCCGAGAAATTGACGGCCCGGCGACGCGCGACAACTACGAGTCGTTGATCCCGCCGCTCCAAGTGGAGCAGCCCGGGATCTGGGCCTCGGTGCGCAGCCCGATCCAGGTCAGCGGCACGATGCCCACTGAGTACAACGAGATCGGCTTCCGGCTCTACGCGCGCGACGATCAGGTCCTCATGGAGGGCTCGACGGTCTTCCGTCGCAGCCGGAATCCACGCCGGCCGTTTCAGTTTGCCATCCCGTACGAGTCGGAAGAGGCGCAGCGCGGCACGCTCGTCGTCTTTGGCGTGACCGAAGACGGGGCTGAGCGCGATGCGATCGCCATCCCACTCGATCTCGCGAGCACGGCGCCACCGCCGACGCCCACTCCGACACCGACCGACACACCGACTCCGAGCCCGACGCCGACGGAGACGCCAACACCAACGGCGACTCCAACCGCGACGGCGACCTTTACACCGACACCGCCGCCGACGGAAACTCCGACCCCGTCGGCCACGGCGACCCCGTCCGCGACGCCGACTGAGACTCCTGTGCCGACGGCGACACCGTCGCCAGAGCCAACCGGCTCGATCACGTTCCGCGTCTTCGTCTGCCCGGTCGGCATGACCGCCGAAGATCTCGAGCGGGATCGCTGCCGGCCCGTGACCACGGGCTTCGAGGCGCGCTTGACCGGCCGGCCGCTGGAGCGCTCGCTTTCGCTCGATGACGCGAACGCCCTGAGCAACCAGCGGTACCGGTGGTCCGATTTGCCCTATGGCCGCTATCGGCTACGCCTGACCGAGCTCCCGCGCGGCGCGGACACCTACTTCATCGCGGAGAGCGACGTGGTCAACGGCTCCGCCGAGGACGGATACGTCATCACCATCGGCGAAGACGATCCTGACGTGCAGTTCCGCATCTACGCGCTGCGCGTCCCCGTCGGTTAGCGCGTCGTCCTTGCCGCGAGATTGCGACTAGGCGCGCGGCGGGTCGGCAGGCCCGGACGGGAGCGAGTACCAGCGTTTGAGCGCCGCGGCCCGCAGTTCTGGCCGCACGTCTGGATGCGCGATCGAGATCAGCAGCTCGGCCCGCCGCCGCAGCGGCACGCCTTCGAGATTGACCACGCCGTACTCGGTGGCAACGTACTGCACGTGGCCGCGGGTGGTGACGACGCCCGCGCCCGGCTTGATGGTGGGGACGATACGGGAGATCGTCCCGCCCTTCGCCGTTGACGGCAGGGCGATGATCGCCTTGCCGCCGGACGAAAGGCGAGCGCCACGCACGAAATCCATCTGCCCGCCAATGCCGCTGTAGATCCGCTCGCCGATCGAATCCGCGACGACCTGGCCGGTCAAGTCAATCTCGATCGCTGAGTTGATCGAGACCATCCGCTCGATCCGGCGGATCTCCCGCGTGTCGTTGACGATGTCCGAAGGATGAAACTCGACGAACGGGTTCGCATCGACGAAGCGAAGCACGCGCTCGCTCCCGAGGACGAACGATGTCACGATGCGGCCGCGCCACGTCGTCTTGAACCGGTTCGTGATCACCCCAGCCTCGGCGAGCGTGACGACGCCATCGCCGAACATCTCGGAGTGGACGCCCAGGTCCTCGCGGTCCTGAAGACAGGCCAGCACGGCGTCCGGGATCGCTCCGATGCCGGTCTGGATCGTTGCCCGGTCGGGGATCAGCGTCGCGACGTGCTCGCCTATGCGCCGCTCCACCTCGCCGATCGCCGGCGGCTTGACCGTCGGCAAGGGCCGGTCCGTCTCGACCAACGCGGCGAAGCGGCTGACATGGACGGCGGAATTGCCCATCGTAGTCGGCACTTGTGGGTTGACGAGGCCAATCACGATTCGGGCATGATCAGCCGCGGCGCGAGCGCAGGCGATCGCGGTCCCGAGACGGCAATAGCCATGCGCATCCGGCGGTGAGACCTGCAGGAACGCGACATCCAGCCGCAGGACTCCGCTAGCGATCAGGCCCGGCACCTCGGAGAGGAAGACCGGCGTGTACTCCGCGCGCCCATCGTTGACCGCCTCCCGCACGTTGGCCCCAACGAAGAGCGCGTTATGCCGGATGTGCCCGGCCAGTTGCGGCGCGACGTGCGGCGCCGGCCCCTCCAGGTGCAGCGAGATCGTCTCGACGTCGTGCAGCGGCGCGGATAGCGCCCGGCGCGCCAGCGCCTCGAGCAGCTCGATTGGCGCCATCGCCACTTCGTGGACATAGACTCGATCGCCCGATGAGATGAGCTCTACCGCCTCGTCGGCGCTCATGACCGGCGGCCAGCGCCGTCTATTTTCCTGTGCCACGATCTCAGCCCCCTTCATCTCGAACCTGCCCCACGTGATTGTGCGTCAAGGCTGGTTCCGCCGTCAGGAGCCAGCCGGGGCACAGGCCAGTTCAGGCAGCGCTTCCCGTCACTTTGCGAATTTGTAACGGTGCACCCTCCAGAGCCGACGATCCTGCCATGCCGCAAGGAGCACGATAGCGGCGAGGTGTTCGATTGGTCGCCCGTTCGCGAAGCGGCGCGGCCAGCCGCAAGAAGAGGAGTTATGAATGGCATCTCCACTGGCTAGCGCGGTCAACCGGCGGCGGCTGCTCGGTACGCTCGGTCTGGCGGGCGCGGGCGCGATGGTCACCGCCGCGGCCCCCGTCAATGTCCGCGTTGAGACAGGTAAGGCATCGGCGGCCACCGGTGGTCATGAGGAGCACTTGGCGGCTTCGGCCAACCAGCACTCCGAGGACATGACCGCGGACGAGATGGACGCGATGCATGAAGCCGGAGTCAAGTCTTTCCCGGCACCGACCGAGGGGCTCGGCGGGCAGCCGTTGGAATACGAGATGGACGGCGACGTCAAGGTCTTCAAGCTGACCTGCCAAGTCGTCAATTGGGAGTACGCCCCTGGCGAGCGGACCGAGGCGTGGACCTATAACGGCGTCGTACCGGGTCCGGAAATTCGCGTCACCGAAGGGGACAAGGTTCGGGTCATCGTGACCAACGAGCTACCGGAAAGCACCGCGGTCCACTTCCACGGACTGGTTGTACCCAACGCCATGGACGGCGTGCCGTTCATCACGCAGCCGCCCATCAAGCCGGGCGAGACCTTCACTTACGAGTTCCAAATCCGCGAGGGGAACGCCGGCTCCCACATGTATCACTCGCACCACAACTCCGCCGTTCAGGTGACGAAGGGCCTGCTCGGCGCGTTCATCGTCGAGCCGAAGGATCCCTCGACGCGCCCGGCCTACGACGTCGAGTACACGATGATCCTGAACGACGGGCCGATCGGCGGCTACACGCTGAATGGGAAGAGCTTCCCCGCCACGCAGCCGCTCTACGCGAAGAAGGGACAGCGCGTCCTCGTCCGCTTCATGAACGAGGGCTTGATGATCCACCCGATGCACCTGCACGGCATGCCGATGACGGTCATCGCCCAGGACGGTTACTTGCTCCCGCAGCCCTACATGTGCGACACGCTGAACATCGCTCCTGGGCAACGGTGGGATGCCATCATCGAGGCGACGGAGGTGGGTGCCTGGGCCTTCCACTGCCACGTGCTCACGCACGCGGAGGGCCCGACCGGGATGTTCGGTATGGTGACCGTGCTCTTCGTCGAAGAATAGCGCCGCCGCTCCGTTCTTCTCACCCTTCCGGAGACGCCTCGGGGGCGACGCCGAGGCGTCTCCGTTTTCGACAACTCTGGCTGGCTAGATTTGGTCAGCGCCGCCATCGCCGGATCCGCGGGCAAGTGCGATGCTACGACTGCCGAACCCGATCCGCTGGCCACGATGATGGGGAGCACGATGTCTGAAAGCGATCGGCGACGACTTCAGGCCAATTTACAAGCAGAGATTGACGGCGCCACGCTTTACCGCGCTCTGTCGGAGATCGAGGAAGAGCCGGCGCTGGCGACGGTCTACGCCCGCCTCGCCGCCGCCGAGGAGCGGCACGCTGAACTCTGGCGCGAAAAGCTGCGCGAAGGTGGCGTTACCGATCTGCCTCAGCGCCCGAGTTGGCAGACGCGCGTTCTGATCTGGCTCGCGCGCCGCTTTGGCACCGGCTTCGTCCTGCCGACCATCACCGCCCGCGAGCAGGCCGATGCCGACCGGTACCGGGGCCAGCCGGAGGCGGAGGCCGCCGGTCTGCCCAGCGACGAGTGGTCGCATGCCCGGCTGTTTCGCGCGATCGGACCGGCGCCGACCGGGATCGGCGGCGGGATCATTGCGCAGCTCGAAGGACGTCACCGCGCGACCGGGGGGAACGCCCTACGCGCCGCCGTCCTCGGCGCTAATGACGGGCTGGTCTCGAACGCGAGTCTGGTGATGGGCGTCGCTGGCGCCGACCTTTCGGGGCGCTCCATCCTCATCACCGGGTTGGCCGGGCTCCTGGCCGGCTCGCTCTCGATGGCGCTCGGCGAATGGCTCTCGGTCCAAAGCGCCCGCGAGCTCTATGAGCATCAGATCCGCATCGAGCGGGAAGAGCTTGCCGCGGTGCCGGAAGAGGAAGCCGAGGAGCTGGCGCTGATCTACCAGGCGAAGGGACTCCCCGCCGATCGCGCTCGTGAGCTCGCCGACCGCATCATCCAGGATGAGGCAGCCGCGCTCGATACGATGGCGCGCGAGGAGCTCGGCGTCGACCCGAGCGAGCTTGGAGGTTCGGCCTGGGTAGCGGCGATTGCATCCTTCCTCCTCTTCTCGATTGGTGCGATCGTTCCGGTGATTCCCTTCTTTTTCGGCAGCGGTCTTTGGGCAGCCGGCGCCAGCATCGCCCTGAGCGTGGCGGCATTGTTTGCTATCGGCGCGGGGATAACGCTTATCACCGGGCGCGGCGTCCTCTATTCTGGACTTCGCCAAGTCGCGTTTGGCCTAGCCGCGTCGGCCGTCACCTTTGGGATCGGCAGGGCGATCGGAGCGAACGTTGGAGGATGAGCCGATGACCGCCATGACGCAATCCGAAGCGGGAGAACTCACACTCCTCGATGGGACAGTCGTTCACTATCGCGCGATTCGGCCGGAGGATGCCCCGGCTCTGCAGCGCTTCCATTCCCGGCTGTCCGAGCGATCGATTTATCAGCGATTCTTCGGCGTCATGCCGGTCCTGAGCGATCAGCTAGCGCACCGCTTCACGCACGTCGACGGATACGACCGCTTCGCGCTCGTGGCGCTCGACCCAACTGATCCAAACGAGCTGATTGGCGTCGCTCGCTTCGATCGCGAGCCGGGCACCGACCGCGCCGAATACGCGGCGATCGTCGTCGACCAGTGGCAGGGGCGCGGGCTCGGCTTGGCGTTGACGCGGCGGTTGGTCGACGCGGCGCGTCGCCGGAACGTCCGGCATCTTTACGCGCTGGTCCTCCCAGAGAACGCGCGTATGCTGAACCTACTACGCGATCTCGGATTGCCGGAGCGTATCAAGCACGTGGATGGAATTGAGCGCGTGGAACTCGACTTGGACGGTGCGGCAGGAACCGCTGCTTCAACGGTGCGAGAGGAGTGAGCGATGGCAATCAAGCGTTTGGCGGTCCTGACCAGTGGCGGCGATGCGCCCGGCATGAACGCGGCGATTCGAGCGGTCACCCGCAAGGCGTCCGCCGCGGGCGTGGAAACGATCGGCGTCCGCAACGGCTACCGGGGGCTGATGACCGGAAATTTCCTGCGGCTCGACGATCGGGCGGTCGGCGGCATTCTCTCACGTGGTGGCACGATGCTCGGCAGCGCCCGCGCTCCGGAGTTCATCGAGCCGGCCGGCCAAGCCCAGGCGTTGGATGCCCTCCGCGAGCGCCAGATTGACGGCCTGATCGTGATCGGCGGCAACGGCTCGCAGAGCGGCGCCCTGGCACTCCATAACGCGGGCTTCCCGACCGTCGGCGTTGCCTCGACGATCGACAACGATCTCAACGGGTTCGACACGACTATTGGTGTCGATACGGCGCTCAACACGGCGCTCGAAATGATCGACCGCCTGCGCGATACCGCCTCGTCGCATCACCGCGCGTTCGTGGTCGAAGTGATGGGGCGGAACAGCGGCTATCTCGCGCTGATGACCGGGCTTGCCAGTGGCGCCGAGATCATCCTCACGCCGGAAATCCCATACCCGATTGAGCGGGTGCCGGACGTGCTCCACGCCGCCTACGCTCGCGGCAAGACGCATTTCATCGTCGTCGCCGCCGAAGGGAGTCCGGTCAAGGCGGCTGAGGTTGTCGAACGGTTGAACAAGGAGAAGGGCCGATACGAAGCGCGGCTTTCGGTGCTCGGGCACGTGCAGCGCGGCGGCTCGCCGCTGGTGTTCGACCGGCTTCTCGCCACGCGGTCCGCGGCGGCTGCCGTTGACGCGCTCATTTCGGGTCAAAGCGGCGTCGTCGCGGGGCTCGCGAGAGGGCGGATAAGTCTCGTTCCGACGGCAGAGGCCATACAGCCGTGTACCAAGGTGCCGCGAGAGATGATCGAGCTCGCGGAAACGCTGGCACGATGACGTGATGGATACCGGTGGGTCGGAGGTCAGCGGCCGGCTCAGCGGATGGAGGGTCCCGGTGGTTATTTGCACGTACAGGTGCGGGGCACTATGCTTCGAGTTCCGCCACACTGAGCGGACCGCACCACGTTCTGCCGCCGGACCCCGCAGGAGGGCACGACGATGTTCGGCACGGTCCTAGTTCTCCTCGACGCCACGCCGACCGCCGAGGCGGCGATTCCCTTCGCCGCGGATGAAGCCCGGCGACACGGCTGCCCTCTCGTTCTCATCCACGTGATTCCGCTGCCGGAGCCACCGACCGCGCGCGCGAGCCACGGGGGTCCGTCCGTGCAACCGCCGCCCTGGCCGATCGCGGAGGTCGAGCAGGCCAAACGTGAAGCGCACGCCTATTTGCAGCGCGTGATCTATCGCTACAACCTGCCAGAGGAGACGACGCGGGTGACGCTCGTCGGTGAGCCGTTCCGGCAGCTGCTCACCGAGATCGAGACTCGCCCCGCGCCGCTGGTCGTCATTGCGGCATCGCCCACTGGCGCGCTCGGCGAAGTGACGCGCCGGCTCCTACGCTCGGGCGCCGCCCCCGTGCTGCGCGTCGATCCGTCCCACCTCGCTCAGACGATGCCGACCCAAGATTCAGCCATCTCCCAGGTCGTTGCCTCTTCGATCCTGCGGGAGGACGGCGAGACTGTCTGCTGAGACGGGCTCATGCCGGCAAGCGCGGCTGCAGAACTCCTGCTCGCTCGAGTCCGGCAAAGATCGGGTCGAGCCGGGTCGGGTCATCGCGCGTCGTATCGATCTGGAAGGCCAACGTCCCCGCCGGGATCGGTGGCGGCGCCGACTGCAAGCGCTCCCGTTGCGCCTGGTAGATCGCCAGCGTCGCATCCGAGACCGCATCGCCACGCTCCGCTCGCCGCGTGATCCGCTCGGCAACGACGTCCTCGTCACAGACCGTCTCGACCAAGACGAACGGCACACCGGCCGCCGCGGCCACCTGGGCGGCGCGCTCCCGATACTCACCCTCGAGGAATGTGGCATCGAGCACGACCGGCTTGCCCGCCGCGAGCGTCTCCGTTGCGAGATCCAGGAGCCGATCGTAGGTCCGGCGCGTCCAATCCTGGCCGTAGATGCCCTCCCGCCAACCCGCGCTGACGCGCCCGCTGACGCCGGCTAGCTCCTTGCGCACGATGTCCGACGCGAAGCGCGGCGCTCCCAACGACGCGGCCAATGGAATCGCGACCGTTGACTTGCCGGTGCCGCTCAGGCCCGACATCGCGATCAGGACCGGGCGGACGGTCAGCGCGTCGCGCATCGCGGTCGCGAAGAGGCGCTCGATCTCCGCCGGGATTTCAGAGTGCGGCATTGCCGCGTTGCTCAAGGTGATGCTCTGCGTTTTGACGCGGACTAGTGCCCGGTGGGCGCGGTAGAGCCGGAGGAGCGCGGGCGGCAAGTCCACTCCCGCGGCGCGGTACGCCCCTTCGATCTCACCCGCGAGCCACTCCGCCCCGAGCCGCTCCAGATCCATCAACAGGAACGCGAGATCGCTGGCGACATCCGCGCAGCGGATCGCCGGGTTGAATTCCACGCAGTCGAACACCTGGACGGCGCCGCTCTCTTCGAGGCAGATGTGCTCCGCGCGCAGATCGCCATGCCCATCGCGAACCCAGCCGTCGCGGACCCGTTGCTCGAGGAGAGAGGTCTGCACCGTGAGGAACGATCGCATCGCCGTGGCGACGAGCCTCAGCTGCTCCGGGCCAAAGTAGCGGCCAGCGAACGGCTCGAGCTCGGTGAGGTTGTCGGTCAGGACGCGGGCGAGCGCCGCTGCCTTGCCATACGGCTCCGCGCCGCAATCAGCCGCAATGCGCTGGTGGAAGGGCACCAGCCGGTTCGCAATCCTCTCGCCGGCGTCGTCGGGGACCGCCTCGGACGCGAGCAGCGCATCCAGCATCCGGTCGGCCGGCAACCGCCGCATCAGCGTCGCCCATTCGACTGGCTCGCCAGCACCTTCGACGACGTACTCCTCGCCCTCCTGGACGATCGGGACGACGCCGAGATAGACGCCGTCGGTGAGGCGGCGGTTCAGCCGCACCTCCTCCTCGCAGGAATGGCGCCGCTGCTCCATTGTCCGGTGATCGACGAATGGGAAGTGGACGGGACGTTTGATCTTGACGACACGGTCACCGGCCAGGAAGACCCAGGAGATATGCGTCTCGATGAGTTCGATCCGGTCGGGGCGCCAGGGATACGCCTCAGGTCTGAGGAGCGAGGCAACGAGCCGCGACCGTTGCGCGGTGGTTTGATCGTCCATGTGCACTCCGGCTCAGTGAAGGCGCGCGCCGGCCCTCCGCTCGCGGCCAGCGCCACGGCAACCGCCAATCGCCGGCCGCATCGACACAAACAGGATACCCGGCTGGACGCGAACGGCGGAGGCACATCTGTGACGCCATTCTTCACCTGGCCGCCGCTGCCTTCACCGGATGGTATGCTGATGAGTGAGAAAGTGCACGGAGGCACGCGAGGGCAAGAGGTGGCTGCGTCGGTCGAGCACGATGATGAGCAATTGACCGATGAGGCATCGCGGGTACGACGCGAGCGCGCTTTCGCCGCCTACGTCGCAGCCCTGGCCGTCGCGTCCGAGGTCGATCTCCCCGCGGTGCTCCAGCGGATCGTTGACCTCGCGCGCGAGGTCGTCCCGGCCAAGTATGCGGCGCTCGGCGTCGCCGAGAACGGCCGCATCGTCGAGTTCATAACCTCTGGAATCACGCAGGAGCAGCGGGCCGCGATCGGTCCGCCACCGCAGGGGCACGGCTTGCTCAAGGTCCTCATCGAAAAGGGCGAGCCATTGCTTGTCCCGGACATCTCGGCCGATCCGCGCTCGCATGGCTTCCCGCCGAACCATCCGGTGATGAAGTCGCTGATCGGCGTGCCGATCAAGCTCGGTCAGCGGACGCTGGGCGACCTCTATCTCACCGAGCGACTCGATGGCCGGCCGTTCGACGAGCAAGACCTCGAGGTCCTGACCATCCTCGCCAGCCATGCCGCCGCCGCGATCGACCGGGCTTACCTCTATCGCGAGCTCGCGGCGAGCCGGACGCAGGCCGAAGAGCAGCGGGACCAGGTCCGCGCGATTTTGGATAGCCTCCCGTCCGGCGTCCTGATCCACGTTCCACCAGACGGCAAGGTCGAGCTCGCTAACGACGCCGCAATCCAGATGCTGCTCGGGCCAGCGCTGCCCGCCAGCACCATGCCCGTCCCTGACCGCCACTACACCCTCTTGCAAGCCGACGGCACGTCCCTGCCGAGCGACGAACGGCCCGGGATGCGCGCGCTGCGTGGGGAGTCGATTCGCAATCGCCAATTGCTCGTCGAGCGGTGGGACGGCCACCGCTTCCCGGTCCTCGTCCAGGCCAACCCGTTGCGCGACGCGCGCAGCCAGATTGTCCGCGCCGTCGTCGTCATCCAGGACATTACACGGCTGCGGGAAGCCGAGCAGCTCAAGGACGACTTCATCTCCCTGGTCTCTCACGAGCTGCGCACGCCGGTGACGACGATCTATGGTGGAGCTCACCTGCTAGCGCACGAGGGCGAGACGCTGGACGAGGGTACGCGCGCTTCGATTCTGGCCGATATCGTCGCCGAGAGCGAGCGGCTCGAGCAGATGCTCTCCAACCTGCTCAGCCTGGCCTCGATTCAGGCGGGACGGCTCGAGCCGAATACGGAGCCGGTGCTGATCAAGCCGCTCGCTAAGCGCGTGGCGGCAGAGGTCCAGAACCGGACGATTCGCCACACGTTCACCGTCGAAATCCCGACAGACCTGCCGCCAGTGGAGGCAGACCCGAATTTGCTCAGCCAGGTGCTGCGCAACCTGCTCGAAAACGCGGTCAAATATTCTCCCGACGGCGGCGAAATTTGCGTATCTGCCTCATTGGAGGCGCCGCTGGTCGCGATCCACGTCACCGATCAAGGGGTGGGTATCGCGCCGGAGCACGTCAACCAGGTATTCGAGCGGTTCCGCCGGCCGGGGGCGCCGCCGACTGTCCGCGGCATGGGGCTCGGACTGTACTTGAGCCGCCATCTCGTCGAAGCACAGCGCGGAACGATTTCCGCGACCTCGGCGGGTCCCGGTCAGGGCGCGACATTCACCATCAGGCTGCCGATCGCCCGTGACTGGGAGGAGGAATGAGTCGGCAGCCGGCACAATCCCGTCGGAGGGACTATGCGAAAGCGTCTCATCCTAGTTGTGGATGACGAGCCAGCGATCGTCCGGCTGGTGCGGACGAAGCTCCAGGCCGATGGCTACGCCGTCATCACCGCGAGCCGCGGCGAGGAAGCGTTGAAGATCCTCGAGGACGAACGACCCGACCTGGTCATCCTCGATCTGATGATGCCGGGCATGGACGGCTTTGAAACGTTGCGCCGCATCCGCACCGACAGTCAGGTACCGGTCATCATGCTGACCGCGCGCACGGGCGACGCTGACCGCCTGAAGGGATTTCACGTCGGCGCCGATGACTACGTCACCAAGCCGTTCAATCCGGACGAGCTCTCCGCTCGCGTCGGGGCTGTCCTCCGCCGAACCGCGGGCGCGGCGCCGGCGGGTGGCCACAGGGTCCTGCGGTATCCCGGCGTGGAAATCGATCTCGAGCGGCGGCGCGTCACCGTCGGCAACGAGGAGGTCCGCCTGAGCCGGACCGAATGGGAACTGCTCTCGCAGCTCGCCGGTAACGTTGGCCGCGTCATGCTCCACGGCGAGCTCCTCTCGCGCATTTGGGGACCGGAGTTCCGCGACGAGGCGCACTACCTGCGGACATGGGTCAGCCGGCTACGCGCCAAGCTGGAGACTGATCCCCAGACGCCGCAGCTGATCACCACCTTCCCCGGACTCGGTTACCGGCTCGAGTCGCCGCCAAGCGAGGACTCTCAAACGGCGAGCGAATAGCTCCAGCGGCACTGCTCCCAGACTCCTGGCGTACCCGCGGTGGCGGCGAACGCGTGCTAGCTCAATATTGATACGTCTCGGTTAGATCACATAAATCCAACGTATCACCAGTGTCGTAGCAATAGATGGAAGACGGATTGGGGACCCGGCCGGTCGGCCGCTGGCATTGGGCCGTCGGCCCCGCGGGCGATGCCCGCAATCCGGTGACCGGCCGCGCCGGATGGCAGAGGTCACGGTGATGAGCGGTGGCGAGTGATCGCCAGCAACACGCGAGTAGAAAGGAGGTGAACGGCGATGGAAGTCGGAACCTTCTTGCTGATGCTGGCGCTGGCCTATGCCGCGGGCGTGCTCTGGTATGACCTGCTGCCTGGCAGGCTGCCGGAGAGGGCGTGGCGAGTCGCCGCGTATCCGTTCCTAGGCATCTTCGCGGCGGAGGCGCTGCTGCCGAAGGTCTATGAGAACGATCCGACCTTTGGCGGCATCCACCTCGTAGCGGCGGCGGTAGGCTCGCTGATCGCGGTCGTCGTCGACTGGATCATCACTGGTGTCCGCCAACCCGCCGTTGCCGCGCCCGAGCCGAAGATCGAGCCGCGCGCGGCATAGCGGCGACATAGGCAGGCAGCGCGAACGGCGCCGGGCACCGCGCGGCAAGCGCTGGGACTGCCCGGCGCCGCCATTTTCCGCGACGTGTGTCGCCAGGTCACGGAAAGGAGAACTTTTTGTCACCTGATTACGTATATTCCGTAGAGAGCGGAGGTGTCCCCCCCTTCCCTCCCCTCCGCTCTCCGATCCCCCTGAGAGAGCGCCGCTCGCCAGCCCGGGCGGCGCTCACCTCGTTCGTACGCACTTTATCGAGCAACCCATCGCGACTGCAACCCCTCACAGCTCACGCACACTCGAGGTCGCTTCGACACCTCGTCAACGTTTGCCACGTTCTATGAGCAGGGTGTAGCCTAGCCGGACGTAGAGCGCTCCGAGCGAGGCGTGTATGGCTGGAGCAGATCGCTCGCCGCTGTCGCCATCGGGGCTCATCACGGGTCAGGAGCCGGAGGGGAGGGAAATGGGCGAGAGCCATCGTGGGAGCAACATTGATCTCCTGGTTCCGTGGCGAGTCAGCCGCCGGCTGGTGTTGAAGGCCGCGGCGGGTGTAGCGGCACTCGCCGCGAGCGGGCTCGGAACGCCGGGGGCCGTCCGCACCACCGCGCAATCTGACACCACGCTCGCCTATGACTGGGTCGAAGCCGACGAGGTCGGGGGCATCTCGGCGGCTGAGGCGGGCGCGCAACGCGTCGTCCAAGCCAACTTTCCGTTCTACGCGATCGGCGCGCACTGGGATGCGGAGGGCGGCACTTCCCCGCAGATCGAGCTGAGCTTCAGCCAAGACGGCCAATCGTTCAACAACCCGATCGTCATCGGCGCCGCGCTCGAAGACCTCGGACGACCCACACGCAACAACCGCATCTTCACCAACCTGGTTTTCACCGACGGCGCGCGCTTCGTCCGATATCGAACGCTCGATGCGGCGGGGAATCCGATCGTCCTTCCCGGCTTCGCCCTCACCTACATTGACGCGACAGCCGGCCCCTCGGCAGGCGACGGGATGACGGCGGCAGCGCTTCCGACACTCGAACGGCCGGCCATCATCTCCCGCGCCGGTTGGGGCGCGAACGAGTCATATCGGTTCGACTCCTACGGCGAGGTCTGGCCGCGCGAGTATCAGAAGGTCACGCACATCATCGTCCATCATTCCGGGACGTCTTCGCACAACAGCGCCGAGCCCTTTAGCGTTGTCCGCTCGATTTACTACTACCACGCGGTTACCCTCGGCTGGGGCGACATCGGCTACAACTACCTCGTCAGCCGGCAAGGTCACATCTTCGAGGGACGCTACGGCGGGGAGAACGTCGTCGGCGGCCACGCCTATCAATACGCCTGGGGCTCCTCCGGCATCTGCGCCATCGGCGATTACAGCTTTAGCGACTTCCCGTCGGCCGGCCAGGCAGCGTTGATCGCGATCATCGCTTGGGTCGGGCGCAACCTCGATCCGCTTGGCCGCTCGACCTTCCACGAGGCCTATAACCTGCCGACCATCGCGAGTCACCGCGACGTGAATCAATCGACCTGCCCCGGCGACTTTCTCTGGAACGACCTGCCAGCGATCCGGAACGCGGTTGCCGAGGTCCTGAACTCAACCGAGAGTCCTCCCGACTCCTCGGTGCCGCCGCCGCCGAAGGTCAAATACGGCATCGGCGACAATGTCGTCACGGACCGGCAGCTCTATCTCCGCTCCGAGCCGAGCCAATCCTCATCCGCGTACACCCGACTGCCCGCAGGGACGCTCTGCGCGATCACCGGCGCGCCGCGGATTGTCAACGGCGAGGAGTGGTATTACGTTCTGACCTACACCAGCCAGGGCTACGAGGGCTATCTCAACGGGCGCTATCTCGATCCCGCTCCGACCGGCAATCCACCCGCCGCCAAGTTCAAGGTGGGCGACGTGGTTCGGTTCACACAGGGCTCCGATCTGCGACGCAGCCCGGGTCTGCCGCAGCGCGTCATCGGCTGGGTTCCTTCCGGCGCGCTCATGACCGTCAGCGGTGAGTCGGTCGCGGCGACCGGTCAACGCTGGGTGCCCGTCTACAGCCAGACCTACGCCGGCGGCTGGGTGGATCAGGCGGTCCTGGCGCTCGAGCGGCCCGCGCCAGCGCCAGCAGAACTCACCCTCTCCCGGTACCGAGGCTCGGTCGCGACGTCATTCACCGCGACGGTGCGCAATTTCCCACCGAACGCGTCGGTTGCGATCCAATGGGATGGATCCATCCGGGCGCGCGTGACGGTCAACAGCTCCGGCAGCGGCAGCGTCGACGTCAAGATTCCGCCGTCCGTCAAGGGCATGCACACGGTCCGAGCGGTATCCGGCTCCACCTCGGCAACAGCTCAGTTTGAGGTGATCCCGCGCGTACACCTCTCGCCGCGTGAGGGCAAGGTCGGCGACCGTATCACCGTCACCGCGCGCGGTTACGGTGCGAACGAGACGGTCGAGCTTCAGTGGCCGCAAGGCAGCGGCTGGACCACGATCAAGACTCGTGACACCGGCGCGACGGGCAGCATGCGGACGCTGATTACCGTCCCGAGCTTCGCGGTGCCGGGGACGGCATACGTCCGGGGCGTCAGCCCGACCGGCGACCACAAGGCGCCGTTCAACGTCACGGGCCCCTCGACGGTCGAGGAGCCGCCGGAACTCACACTTTCCCGGTATCGCGGGTCGGTGGCGACGTCGTTCACCGCGTTCGTGAGCAAGTTCCCAGCGAACACTTCGGTCGAGATTCGGTGGGACGGGACCATCCGAGCGCGGGTCACGACCGACGGCTCAGGGAGCGGCAGCGTCGACGTCAAGATCCCGCCGGCGGTCAAGGGCATCCATACCGTCCAAGCCGTGGCCGGCTCCTTGTCCGCCTCCGTCGAATTCGAGGTGATCCCGCGTGTGCACCTCTCGCCGCGGAAGGGCGAGATTGGCGACCGCATCACCGTTACCGCGCGTGGCTACGGCGCGAACGAGACGGTCGAAATCCAGTGGCCGAACGGCGATGAGTGGGTCACGGTCAAGACTCGCGACACCGGCGCGACGGGCAGCATGCGGACGCTGATCACCGTCCCGGACTTCGCGGTGCCGGGGACGGCATACGTCCGGGGCGTCAGCCCGACCGGCGACCACAAGGCTCCGTATGAGGTCGAGGGGACAAGCGCGGCGTCCGCCGAGACGCCGACGCCGGAGCCCTCGCCGACGGCTACGCCCGAGCCGGAGGCAACACCGGAGCCGACGGTGACCGCCGATCCGACGCAGGAGCCGACCGCGACGCCAGAGCCGACCGCGACTCCGGAGCCCACAGCGACGCCGGAGCCGTCGCCGACGGCTACGCCAGAACCGACAGCCACGCCAGAACCGACGGCAACTCCCTCGCCGACTGCCACCGCTCCGGCTGAGGAGCCGACGCCGGAAGAGGAATCGGCGGCCGGCTGAGTGTCTTGAGTCATGCCTCACCACCGCGACCGCCCGCGCGGCTCGAGTCCGGCGCGAGCGGTCGCGTGTCTGTGGGGCGGAACGAGCCTAGCTCGGCGACCAGTCCTCGACATTCGGTCGCGTGAGATCACCAGTCATCATCATTCACATACACGGTGAGTGATCTTTCTATATGCGTGCGCGATCCCGCTTTGCTCTGCAATAATCCCGCGACATTGGCCGAGAGTCGCTCATCTTCCTGGCAGAGATGCCACATGTCGCAGCCAAGCCATTCCCTTGCGCGCAGGCGGTGTGTATGTGTACGTTCTCATAGGCGAGCGCAAGCGCGGGGGAGCGGCCTAGCACGGGTCATGCGACGGCCAGGAGGGAAACCGTGGCGCGACAAGCAGAACCTGTGAGGATCGAAAGCAGACGGTGGATCACCAGGGCGAGCCGGAGCGTCGGAGAGATGCTTGTGGTGTCGGCCAAGGGTCGGCGGTCGGCGCTCGGGCTCTTCGCGGTGCTCGTCTACTTGATCTTCGGACAGATTTTCGCGCCCGGCTTCACCCACTATTGGGGTTTCCACCTAGCGCAGACGCTCGCGATTCTGGCGACCGTCCTCGCGCTGGAAACGCTCCTCCTCCCGGAGGGTGGACTTTCCTGGCCGACGCATCTGCTAACGGTGGTGGTTACCGCGGCAGACACGCTCGGCACCGCCGGCGACCTGTATCACAGCTTCGACCTGTACGACAAAATCATCCACTTCTCGAGCGGCGCGACCGTCGCGGCCATCTCGTATGACATCCTCACCGCGATGCATCGCCGGCAGCGGCTGTCGCTCGGGAGCGGGGTGCGCCTGGCCTTGGCCGTCGCCGCGAGCTTCATTCTCGCCGGCCTCGGCTGGGAAGCCTACGAGCACTATGGTGACGTCATCTTCTCCACGGACCGCGTGCAGAGCCGCGTTGATACGATCCACGATCTGATCTCGAACGTCTGCGGCTCGATCCTGGCGGCCTCGGTGCTCTGGGTCCGCGAAGCCGCGGTTCGCGCGCCCGCAACCGATCTGAGCCGGGTATCGATGGATCGAGTCCGCGAGCAGCGCAAGGGCTGATCGCCGGTCGGCAGCCAAACGCGGGCACGGAACAGTCAATTCCCGTAGAAAACGCAACCGGGGGCGGCGAACCGCCCCCGGTTTTCTCTGGCGATCTCACCTGATGGGCTAGCGACGGCGCAACAGCGCACCAGCCGCGAGCGCCGCGCCACCGATCGCCGCCAGGCCCTGCCACAGCGCGAAGCCGCCAGCGGCACCAGCCAGCGCGCCAACACCCGTCGCCGGCGGGACCGTGCCGCCACCGACGCCGTCCTCCTCAGCGGCGGCGTCATCCTCGGCAGCGGTCTCCTCGTCCGCCTCCTCGTCGTCACCGTCGCCCGCATCGCTAACGATGTTGCCGCAGGCGATATAGACGCCGAGGTTGGTGTCCGACTCATGCAGATTGATCGCGGTCGGATTCGCTAGCAAGTCCTCCAGCGTGTAGGGGACATCCGTCTCGCTGAAGCCGTCCTCGTCAACCGTGGTCAGCGGATACAGCGGATTCGGATCGAGGTCGTCGCAGGTGCCATTGTGGATGTGCGCCGGGTGACCGCCGGTCGCGCCATCGACCTGGATCACCACGGTCGTCGTGCCGTCGCCGTTGTCGGTCAACTCAGCGGTGCCGGAGACACCAGAGTCGTTGAGCTCGCCCAGGTCGATGACGAGCACATCGTCCTGAGCCGACGCCGGTCGTACTGCCGCGAACGCCGCCACGGCTGCCAGCATGAGCAGCATGGCACCGATCCGCGCCAGACTGAACATCCCCCTTCGTTCCATGATTCCTCCCTCCATTCTCGACCGATCTCGCCCGCGGCGTAGGCGGGTAGATCCCCGTGCCCCGGCATGCCTCCCGGACGCTGACAGAGCGTCACGGCCGTCCAGCCACCGGGCCGACTGCTACAAGCGGCGCCGCGCAGCTCAGCCCAGCCGGGGGCGCTTCCGGAGGGTACTGTGATCGCAAGTTAAGCGCAAGCGCGCTGGAATCTCGACGCCAAGACGAACGACGACGGCACATCCTCGCGACGGTCACCCCTGTGACACAGAGGCGGCGGGAACGGCGCTGAGCTTGTCCGGATTGTTGACGATGCGGATCGCCGCGATGCGTCCCTCGACGAGCGCGAGCGACATCACTGACAGCGGCCGGCCATCGGCGTAGCGAGCGACGATCCCCGGCTCGCCATTGACCATGACAAGCGTCGCCGTCCAGCCAGCCGGCGCCAGTTGCGCGATTCGGAGCAGGAACGGAGCGACCAGATCCGCGCCGCGCAGCGGGTGGCGCACCGAGGGCACCTTGCCCCCACCATCGGCGACGAGCTCGACATCCTCGGTCAGGAGCGCCAGCAGGCGTGGCAAATCCCCTTCGGTGCAGGCGCTTAGGAACTCCGCGGCCAGCCGGTTGCCATCCTCAATCGCCGCTTGGAAGCGCGGCTGGCCGCCCCCGATCCGCTCCCGCGCGCGCCGCAACATCTGCCGGCACGCCGTCTCGCTCTTGCCGACCAAAGCGGAGATCTCCGCGTGGGCATAGCCGAAGACGTCGTGTAGGAGGAGGACCGCACGCTCCACGGGAGAGAGCCGCTCCAGCAGGATGAGGAACGCCATCGAGAGCGATTCGGTAAGCTCGGCCGCCTCCACGGCGTCCGGTCCCGGCACCTGAATCAATGGCTCCGGGAGCCACGGGCCGATGTAGGTCTCCCGCTGCCTCCGAGCCGATCGAAGCTGGTCGAGGCAGAGACGGGTCACTACCGTCACCAGCCACCCCTCCGGCGCCGCGATGTGCTCTCCTCGCGCCCGCGCGTGCTCCCAGCGTAGGTAGGCTTCTTGAACCGCATCCTCGGCATCGGTGACGCTGCCCAACATGCGGTAGGCGATCCCAAAGAGGCGAGGGCGGTAGCGCTCGCCGTCGTATGTCGCGGTCAGCCCCATCGGCAGCGGCTGTTCTGTCATCGAAAACGATCCTTCGCTCTCATCGCCACTCCACTTCGAATGACTGAGGAGCGGACCTTCCTGTGAGGCGGTTGTCACGTCGGCACCCTGCCGCGCGTCTTACGGTTGTAGAAGACGGCGAGGCGTGAAAGGAGGACCGCGGAATGAGAGTCTTTGTCGCCGGTGGGACGGGAGCCATCGGCCGCCGTCTGGTGCCGCAATTGGTAGAGCAAGGACATGCAGTCGTCGCCACCACCCGCTCAACCGCGAAAGCGCGGCTCTTGCGGGAGTTCGGAGCCGAGCCGGTCGTAATGGATGCCCTCGACGAGTCGGCGGTGGTGCGGGCAGTGGCGGTGGCCAAGCCCGACGTGATCATCCATCAACTGACGGCGCTTTCGGGCTTCCGCAACCTGAAGCGATTCGACCAAGAATTCGCCGAGACGAACCGCCTGCGCACCGAGGGCCTGGACTACCTACTGAAAGCAGCGCGGGCATCGGGAGTCCGGCGCGTGATCGCGCAGAGCTATACCGGCTGGCCGAACATCCGCGAGGGCGGACCGGTCAAGACCGAGGCGGACCCGCTCGATCCGAATCCGCCGGCGGCGATGGCGCAATCATTGCGCGCGATTCGCTACCTGGAGCGGACGCTGACCCAGGCGACCGACATCGAGGGGATCGTCCTCCGCTACGGCTCCCTCTACGGACCGGGCACCATGATGAGCCTGGCCGGCGAGCATGTGATGATGATCCGGCAGCGACGCTTCCCACTGATCGGCGACGGCGCCGGCGTCTGGTCATTCATCCACGTGGACGATGCGGCCCGGGCGACCGTCCTCGCCGTGGAGCGGGGAGCGCCGGGCATCTACAACATCGTGGACGACGAGCCGGCCCCCGTCTCCATGTGGTTGCCGTACCTGGCCAAGACGCTCGGGTCAAAGCCGCCACGCCGTGTGCCGGTCTGGCTGGCTCGGATGATGGTTGGTGAGCCGGGTGTCTCGATGATGACGCGGATCCGTGGATCGTCCAACCAGAAGGCCAGGCTGGCACTCGGCTGGCAACCGCGCTTCGCGAGCTGGCGCGAGGGTTTCCGCTCGGGCTTGTCCGACGATGCGGCGGCTGGCCAAGCCGTTGACCAACTGCGCGCGGCCTGAGCGCCGATCATGACGCCGGCTGGAGAAATGAACTGCGCCCCGGCCGGCGCCCGTCCTCCCAGTCTCGCATTCTGGCTGCGGAAATTACGTATGGCGCGGCGCGTCAGCTGTTCGAGCGCTTGGCCTGGATGAGCTGGCGAACCTCCCCGGGCGACAGGCTCTGGATCGACCGGCCGACGAAGGTTTCGATCGCGCTCTTCGTCTCGAATCCTTGCTCTCGAGCCCAGCGCCAGAACGCGGTCCAGGAGAAGTCCTCGAGCGGCGGGTCAGCTTCACCCGGCCGGGTTGCCGGCCTGGGGAATGGCGTCACTGGCGGCGTACCGCGCTCGGCAGAGGTGGCTCCTTCCGGCGAGACAGGCCGTTCCGGCGTAGCGGACTTCGGTGACTCAGGGCGCTTCGTCGGTTCTGGACGCGGCTGAACAGGAACCTGAGGCTCGGTTGGCGCGTCGGCGCCAGTGCCGATCGTCCGAATCTCCGCGCTAGCTCGGCGTGATGAGACCGGCGTGGGCGACGCTTCGCCCTGGGCAGGCTGAGCGGGGAAGCCGAGGACAGCCAAGGCGCGAGCCAGCGCTCTCAACTCCGCCGATTCAATGTAGGTCGCATCGGCCTGCGCCCGCACGCTGCCGTGGCCAGTCGCCTTGCCGCCACCGGGGATCGTCACCGTCGCGCGGAAAATCGCGATCTCATCGTCAATGCGGATGTGCTCGGTCACGATCTCCGCGTTGGGATGCTCCCGGCGCAGCGACTGCAATTGCATCCGGACTCCGCGATCGTCGCGCGGCTCCTCGTCGCCCATGGATCCTCCGCCTGCCCAAACTCGAGCACCGGCGCGGTAGGCCGGTCGCGTCCGCCAGTATAGCGGAGGCATCAGCCCAACTGACCGATCCTCGGCTCTGACAGAGTCGAGGCGACAGAGGGAATCCCCGTAACACTCCGACACTGACGTACTGGGCTACGTCGATATGCGTAGCCCAGCACGCATGTTGCGTGGGAGCGCAAATACGTCTTCCTGCCGATGTGCAAGGGGAGAAGAGACGGCAAGATAGGGACCGTGATCGGGAGGACCGATCGGGTTTGGGAGAGGTTAGGCTTGCGGCACCCGGCCGCTCGAACGGGTACGGCAGTAAGAGGATGGCCGACGATGCAAAACCAACTCATGTTGTTCGAAATGGTGAACGCGGTCAACCGCGAGCGGGTAATGGCCGACGCGGCGCGCAGAAGGATGATTGAAGAGAGCCTCAGGCTCGGCGGCGATAGCGAAGAGTCCGTGAGTCTGGTGGCACGGGTGATGGAGCGGCTGGGGCGGATCTTCCTTGGTGACCCCGCCCCCCGCCCAGAACCGGCATCGCGCTGACGCGAGCCACGCCGGTACCGAAGCGAAAATTCGCTAATTGCTACGGGTCTCTGACCCACCACGATTCGACAATTAGGCGAGACGGCACAGATTACCAGCCACAACGTCGCGCGTTCGTGCCGGAGCGCGCGATGCCCCCAATACCCCCTCTTTCCTCGCGTCCCTTCCGCCAGCCCCGGAAGGGACTTTTTCTTTTCTCGTCTTGGTGAGCTCCAGCCGTCTCGCTGCGAGCGACCGGCGCTAGTCCGCCTCAACGTACGATTTGCCCGTTGGAACCGCGCTCAACTCGCGCGCTCCAGACGACTCCCGCACGACCAGCGTGCACGGCAAGCGGATGACGCCGCCGTCATTCGCTCCCTCAAGCTTGGCGAGCAGACGCCGGGCAGCCTCCCGGCCCAGGTCATGGAGGTTCATGTCGACGGTGGTCAGCGGCGGGCGAGCTTGCTCGGCCAGAACTTGCCAATTGTCGAACCCGACGACGGCGATTTCGCCCGGCACCTGCCTGCCGCGCTCTTGCAGACCGATAAGGACGCCGCGCGCGATCAAGTCACTGCCGCAGACGATGCCATCAACGTCCGGCGCCTCCTCCAGCACGCGCCCGACCGCCTCGATGCCCCAACGCTCCGACCACTGGCCGTAGAGAATCGGTGCATCCTCGCCCGGTACGCCGTGAGCCGCGAGCGCCCGCAGAAAGCCGTCCCGCCGAAGCTGGACCGCTTCCCGGTCGGCGGGACCGGTGACATAGGCGAGGCGGCGACGTCCGAGCTGCAGGAGATGATCCGCGGCGAGGAAGCCGCCGTGCTCGTCATCGGGGACGAGGCAAAGGGCGCGCGGATCGCTGACGCGCGCGAAGGCATAGACCACCGGCGTGCTGGAGCGACCAACGTCGATGGGCGGGCGAAGCTCGGCGCGACGCCCCATCACAATGATCCCGTCCACCTGCTTTGCGAGCAGCGAACCGATGACACGCCGTTCCCGCTCTGGATCGTCTTGGACATTGCGGACGAAGATGAGGATCTCCGCGGCGCCCAGCGCGTCCTCAATGCCCGCGATTACCGGCATGTTGAATCGGCCGAAATAGTCGGTGGTAATGAGTCCGACCGTATAGGTGCGGCCGCGAATCAGGCTCCTGACGAGATCGTTGGGCCGGAACTCGAGTCGCTCAGCCGCGCGTATGACGCGTTCGCGCGTTTCCGGACGCAAGCTGCCGCGCCCATTGAGCGCTTTCGACACCGTCCCGATCGAGACACCCGCCGCGGCGGCTACATCCCGGATCGTGGCGTGCCGTCGATGTGTGCTCGTCGCGCCGTTGCTAGTCACCTTCCGTCCTCTCGCTTTACCCGTCACATCGCCAACGCATCCCTTGCGCAACCATTTTCGTTGCCGTGTTATCACTCTCTCATCGTCCCGCGTGCACAAGATGCGACGCGTTCGTAGTGACGCCGTACCGATAAAATCCCTTCGTCGTCGCGATCTTCACGCGTCAGGCTTGTCTGACCCGGCCGTACACTCCATGAACACGTTACGTCCAAATGACTACGGCCCGAGCAATTCGGGGAACGCTCTCGCCGTCAACGCCATCGGATCGCGGCCCAGGACGACTCCTCAAGCACGTGACAGCGGATGTGGAGCAAAGGAGACACGGCCTGATGACAGTCGCTCAGCGCACGCAATCGGTCGTCGTTGATACCTCGCGCAGCCCGCACGCCCGGCTACGCCCGGCGCCGGTCGCCTCGGTAACGCTCGAGGATCAATTCTGGGCACCTCGGCTCCGGATCAACCGTGAGCGCACGCTCCCATCGCAATACCGGCAGTTCTGGGAGACGGGCCGGCTCAACAATTTCCTCCGCGTGGCCGGGAAGTACGACGGGCCGTTCGAGGGGCGCTTCTACAACGACTCCGACGTGTACAAGTGGATCGAAGCCGCGTCCTGGTCGCTCGCCACACACCCCGATCCGGCGCTGTCCAAGCTCGTGGACGAGGTGATCTCCATCGTCGCCGCCGCACAGCAGCCGGACGGCTATCTCAACACCTACTTCTCGCTCGAACGAGCCGATGAGCGCTGGACCGATTTCGATCTTCACGAGATGTACTGCGCCGGCCACCTGTTCCAGGCAGCCATCGCGCATCACCGGGCAACCGGCTCCCGACGGCTCCTCGAGGTGGCGACGCGTTTCGCGGATCACATTGATGCGACGTTCGGTCCGCCAGAGGAAGGGAAGCGCATCGGCACCGACGGGCATCCCGAGGTGGAGATGGCGCTGGTGGAGCTAGCGCGGGAGACGGGCGTGCAGCGATACCTGCGACTGGCGCAATTCCTGCTCGACGTCCGCGGACACGGCCACCTCGGGGATGCCTTCGGTCGCTACGGCGGCTGGTATCACCAAGACCATCAGCCGTTCCGCGAGCTCAGTGAGATCGTCGGTCATGCCGTGCGCGCCGTCTACCTCAACGCCGGCGCCGCCGACATCTACGCCGAAACGGGCGATCCCGCGATCGGAGCGGCGCTCCACCGTCTCTGGGACAACATGACGAAGCGCAAGATGTACGTCAGTGGTGGCCTGGGCTCACGCTATGACGGTGAAGCGTTCGGGGAGGACTACGAGCTGCCCAACGCCCTCGCCTACGCGGAGACCTGCGCGGCAATCGGTAGCGTGATGTGGAACTGGCGGATGCTCCTCATCGAGGGCGACGCGCGCTACGCCGACCTGATCGAGCTTCAGCTCTCCAACGCGATGCTCGCCGGTGTCTCGCTCGACGGCGAGCTGTACTTCTACCAGAATCCCCTCGCCGACGAGGGCCATCACCGCCGCGTGCCGTGGTTCAACACCGCCTGCTGCCCGCCGAACGTCGCCCGCACGCTGGCCTCGCTCTCTGGCTATCTCTACAGCGTTGCGGAGCACGAAATCTGGGTGCATCTCTACGCGGCCAGCTCGGCGTCGCTGACGCTGCCGGACGGACAATCCGTCTCGGTGCGCCAGCGCACCAACTATCCCTGGGACGGAGACATCGCGCTCGAGATCGATGGCGCCGGAACGTTCGCACTCCGGCTGCGCATTCCCGGCTGGGCGGACAGCGCCGACCTGCGCATCAACGGCCAACCGGCAGGCGTCGCCGTGCAACCCGGCACCTACGCGGAGATTCGCCGCTCCTGGCAGCCAGGGGACGTGGTCCAGCTCAGCCTGCCGATGCCCGTCCAGCGTGTCGAGAGCCATCCTTACGTCGTCGAGAACGTGGGACGCGTCGCACTGATGCGCGGGCCGCTCCTCTACTGCGTGGAGCAAGTGGACAACCCGGATGCCGATCTGCGCGACGTCGCGCTCCCGGAGTCGGCGACGTTCCAGGCTCGCCATGACCCGAACCTGCTGGGCGGCGTCACCGTACTAACGACGACGGCGCTCGCCTGCCCGCTAGCGGCGACGTGGACGGACTCGCTCTACCGGCGCGCAGACCAACAAGCGGAGGCTGAATCTCCGAGGCTTATTCCGCTGACTGCGATCCCCTACTACGCGTGGGCGAACCGAGAGCCAGGGCGGATGCGGGTCTGGCTGCCACGCGCGCAATAGCGCGGACGCGTTCGTCCAAACTGGATCGTTGTCCGAGGCGCGATCCACTCCCCTACGGGGCGGCTCGCTCGCCATAGCGTTGGGCGAGGTCACACCCGTCTCTCCCACGGCAATGCCGCACAGACGCCGCCGCGTCACCCGACGACCGTCGAGGCACGAGTGGCACGAGCGATACACTCTGCCCGAGATGGAGGAGGACAAGCCGTGGGAGAGATTGACGAACGGGAAAGTCAGCCGGGCACGCGGCGAATCGTGCTGCAAGACCTGATTTGGCCGGAAACCGGGCTACAGACGCGCTCGACGATCCCGGATAAGCCGAAAGACACGCTCGACGAGGACGACACGATCGAGCTGGCGATCGACTTCGTCACCCTCACGTTGACGCCGCTCGAGTTCATCCAGCTCGCCGCCTTTTTGCGGATGAGCATCGACGACCTGCTTGAGCGCCACCCGAGCTTCCAACGCGCCGTCGTCGCCGCGTTCGATATAAGGGAGTAGGGGGTAGGAGTTGGGGGTTGGGGGTTAGGGGCCAGGGGTTAGGGACGATCGGAGGCGCAGCCTCCGAAAGCTCCCGCCTGCGTATCCGTCGTTCGGCGTGCGATCAAGATTGCCCCTAGTCAATGTAGGAGCGTGGCAAGCCTCGCGCCTCTATCCCTAACCCCCGACTCCTATCCCCTCGCCCCTACACCTCCACTGGTGCTATGCCGCCGTGGTCGAGCGCCGCTCGGGCGGCCAGGGCGACCTTCAGCGCCAGGCGAGCTTCCGCCGGTGTGGCGCGAGTCGCGGGCTCGCCGCGCTTGACGCACTCGATGAAGTACGCGCACTCCGCGTAGTACGGGTCTTGCTGCGGGACGTCGAGCTTCTTTGGCTCACCGTCGTTCGGGTAGAGGATGAGCTCATTGACGCCCTGCCCCATCTCGACCGAGCGGCCGCCAGCGCGGAACGTGTACTCCAGCGCGCCCGTCTCGCAGAGAACGTGGAGCACCGCGGTGAAGGGATACGACTCCGGCATCATCATGCCGCCGTCCACCAAGCCGGAGGCATCGCCGTAGTCCACCATCACCTGCACCTGGTCCCAACCGTTGGAACGCGGATTGTTCAAGCCGCGCGCGACGACGGCACGCGGGGTGCCCAGGATCCAGTTCAGGGCGTCGTAGTCGTGAATCATCATGTCGATGACGGCGCCGCCGGTCAGGTGCGATTGGCTGAAGAGCTTGGACCAGGCCGGGAACGGCTGGCGCCGGTAAGCGAGCGCCGAAACTGGCTTGCCGAATTGGCCGCTGGCGACGAGGCGCTGAATCTCCATGTACTCGGGCCAGAAGCGCAGCACGTGCGCGATCATGAAGACCCGATCGGTCTGCTCCGAGAGCGCGACGAGCGCATCGGCGTCTTCCAGCGTTAGGGCAATCGGCTTCTCTAGCAGGACATGCTTGCCCGCGGCGATCGCCGCCTCGGTCGCCGGGCGGTGCTGCGGCGTCGGGAGGCAGATATCGATCGCATCGACCGACTCATCCTTGATGAGGCTTTCGAGATCGGTCGTCCAGGACGTGCCGAGCTCCTCAGCGAGCGGCTTCGCCCGCTCCTCGCTCCGGCCGTAGATGCCGACGATTTCCACGTCCGGCATCGCGTGGTAGGCGCGGGCGTGGGTGCTGCCCATGAATCCCGCGCCAAGAACGGCGACTCTGGTCATGCAGGTTTCTCCTGGATTCTGGCAGGCTCGCGGAGCCGTTCCACTTAGGGTGCCGGGACAAACTGCCGGGCGAAGCGGTACGACTGCGCCACCGCGGCGTTGACATCCTCGAGCGACGGCCAGGGCTCACCCTGAAACTCGATCTCGACGGAACACGGACCGCGGAACCCGACGCGCTCCAGGGCGGCGAAGATCGGCTTGAAATCGATCTCGCCGGTGCCGGTCGGCGGGAAGTTCCAGACCTGATAGCCGCCGATCTGGTCCTTGAAGTGCATGTGCTTGACGTACGGCGCAGCGGCCTCGATGTCCGTCTCCGGCCGGGTGTTGCCGTAGAAGATCACATTTCCTGGATCGTAGTTGATGCCGACGTTCGGCTTCCCGATCTGCCGCACCAGCTCGGCCGATGTCGCGCCGCTGGCGAGCAGCCCGCCGTGCGTTTCGAGGCAGATCGTGATCCCGAGCGACGCGGCCTCGTCAGCCAGCGGGCCGATGCGCTCCAGGAACCGCACGCGCTGCTCCTCGAGCGTGCCGGCGGAAGAGGCGTCGTGGCCGCCGGTGCTCGTCGAGACGTACTGGATGCCCAGCTTGTGCGCGATGTTCAGCGCCTTGCGGAACTCGATGACGCCCGCATCGCTGACCAGGTCTGAGTGGCCAGAGAGGCTGATCGCCTCCAGGTCGTACTTGCGCAGCAAATCCTTGACGTGGGCGAGCTCCTCATCGTCCGCGTCGCGGCGGACATGCTCCGTCCAGCCCGGTACGCTGGTCAGTTCCACGCTCTTGAAGCCGGCCGCGCTGATACCGGCCAGCGCTTCCTCGAGCGAATA
>CALGSZ010000097.1 GCA_937901745.1 uncultured Chloroflexota bacterium
GGCCTACGCACTGCCTGGGCGGCGCTCAGTCGAGCCTGCCATCACCACCCGTACGAGCTCGCGCCAACAGCCCATGAGCTCGAACACTGGTTCTCGTCTGTCGACGAGCTACTAGTGCGGCTTTCTGAAGAGGTCTGACCGCCAGCGTGCCGCATCTGTCCTCGGTGTGGCTCGTGGCGCGGGACGACAGCCGCGCACATCGAGGGTCGGGGCTACCCGCTGTGTGGTGATCCACTTCGGTCGATTGGCCCGAGCAGAGTCCCGTGGCGATTTGGGACTGCCGAACCATCCCCCTCCAGAGGGCGCTCCGTATGCTTGCACTCGCCAACAGGGAGGCGCTTCCGGCGCAACACCTGTGCGATCTCGTCGATTGAGTGATGTCGTGTCGAGGTCGATCAGGTGTGAGTGAGGGCGGTAAGCCGCCGATGGAGAGGAAATCTCGTCACACCTGTCATATACGTTGTCGAGCGGATGATCCCACTAGCCAGTGGGGGACAACCAGGGGGGACCAGGGAGGCCGTGGCCCACGTTCTGATTGGGCGGCGTGCTGAGGCTGAGGAGAGAGACCTTCTTCTCTTCTCCCACGGTGCTCGCTTCCGCGACCTGCGCGTCGATCTGCGCGTCAGCGCCATCGATGCCGATGTCGAGGACGTCCTGGCTACAGGCGAAGGAGGCGGGCCGGGCGCCGAGATCGGATTCTCGGCTCTCCCCTATCAGCGGCGTATTGCGCAGCTCGATCGGGCACTAGCGCCGGCACCTGGATACTGCGGATTCCTCCCTGGGAGACATGGGCTCGGTGGCCCTGTCTCGACACCCCACCGATCGGTCACCACGGCCGGAGGGCCTCCGGCATGACGCATGTCCCGATTCCCGGCCGAGAGCCAGGCACGCCGTCGGCGGGTGTTCCAAAGGCGGCGGGACCCAGGAGGAGCCGTCGTGCCGGGGGAACGAGACGGTTCTACGTCGCGCTGGTTTCGTTGGTGCTCGGAATGGTTGGCACCGTCGTGCTCGGGCTCGGCCAGCCAGTCCATCTGAGTCCTGAGACCACGAACGCCACCGTTCGGGCGGTCGCCGGTTTGACGGTGGCGCTACTCGTCGTCGTTCCGGCATTCGGATTCTTCCGTTACGAAAAGGCGGCGGCTGGACGCGCGTGGCACGAGCCGGTTTGGCGGCCGACGCTCCTCGGGGTCGTTTCGCTCTTCGTCGCCCTCGGCGTCACGGTCGGCTGGCACGGGCTGAGGCTGGCTTTCTTCATCGCGCGACTGTGGACAGGAGGCGCGATTTGAGGCGCCTCGTGGTGGTTCTGCTGCTTGCTCTGTTGGTTGCCCCGGGCTTGCCCGGGCAACGGGCCGACGCTCAACAGGTCGAGGTCGCGGACTGTCCAATCGGTGAGTCCACGGTAATCGAGGTCGTATTGCTGCTGGATCAGTCCGCATCGCTGCGCCGGACCGACAGCAACGACCAGCGGATCGCTGGCGCAAAGTCGGTGGTCCGGGCTTACGCATCGATCGCATCTCGGGTCCAGGAGGTGCGGATCGCGGTGGCAGGCTTCGGAGAGGAAGCCACCTCGACCGACTGGATGACACTGGACGAAAACTCCGTCGAGGATGTCCTCCGCATCACCGAGGACTTCGCTTCGAAGGACGATTCCAACCACACCGACTACGTGTACGCGCTGCGGGAAGCATCCCACGCGTTCAGTGAGTCGTCCGGGGCGACGTGTCGGACGTTGTTCTGGTTCACGGACGGGGAGCACGACCTCGACGCGGGATACCTCGGCGATGGCCTCGAGAGGTTCTACGTCGACGAGCCGGTGACCGTCAGCAACTACGCCGATGTCGAGGCGATGATGCCGGACCTCATCTGTGGCCCGGAAGGCTTCGCCGAGACACTCGCTCGCCTCGAGGTGTCGACTCGGGTGATGCTCCTTGGCGATGGACAGCAGATGGACTCGGCCAGCTCCCGAGTTCTTCGCGGACTGGGCGGCGACCGGAGTCGAGACTGTGGCGCCGGCACCGGTTCATTCGAAAGTGTGTCGAGCGCCGACGAATTGCCGTTTCGGATGGCGTGTCTCGCTCAGCAAGGATCGGAGGCGTTGGAGCTGCCTCCTCCTGTCGCAGGGGCGCTGACTGTCACGAGCGCAGATCTCGCCACAGCAGGAGTACCGGCGTCCCTCCTGTCTGACCTGCTGATCATCGCCCGAGGTGAGGCCGGGAGCGCGCCCGGAGTCGGCTCGTCTACGGGGATGGAGGCAGATGCTGTGGCTGACGAGACGTCCGGTACCTCCGAGATCTCCCTCCGGCCGACCTCTGGGGCGTTCGAAGTCCACATCGATGGTGTCCAGGAAGCCTGCGTCTTCGGTACCTTCGAGGCTCCTTCCCTCCAGCTACATCAGATCACACCCACGCTCACTGAAGGGGAAGAGGGCGAGTTCGAGGCGGTCCTCGCCGGCCCACACGGTGCCCTGACTGAAGGCGAGATCGGCCTCTTCGAGCTCTCGTCTGACGCGCGAGTGGAGCGAACAGACGACGGATGGATCTTGACCATCCCCGAGCTACCGCCAGCCGGAGAACACTCACTAACGGCGACGGCTGAAGCCGATCGGGTGCCGCCGACTACCGAGACGATCACGTTTCTCGTCAACGAGCAACTCAACGCACCAGAGATCCTCGATCAGCCCGAAGCGGTGATCGGTGAAGGCATCGGGCCGTTCCGAGCCGAGGTGCGCATAGACGGACGGGATGGCGGAGAGCTCTGCTTGGTCGAAGACCGCGTACCGGCACCAGCTGGAGGTGTCGCTGACGTGCAGGCGTCTATCGACGGGAAAGGTCGATGCATCCGAGTCGAGGCCGGAGAGGTCTCCGATCACGAGATCGTCCTGCAGTTCTCAGACCAGGTCTTCGCGAACGGACCGGTCCAGTTCGACACGGTATCGAGTCCCGATGACCGCCCCGACCGGCAGATGGCCGGAGTCCTCACGATCGATCTGGACGTGACGCCGAAGGCCAACACCCTGCTGGTCGGTTCGATCGTCGTCGCTCTGATCGTCGCTCTCCTGTTCGTCATTTGGGCAGTGATGTACGGGATCAACCGCCTCGTCTCTCGGATTCCTGATCCGAGCCGTCAGAACGTGAGGTTCGCCGAGTTCAGCTGTCGTGTGCATCAGCCGGAGGGGGGTTCGCTCCGTCTGGAGCTGGTTGCGCCTCCCTCCGACGCTGAGCTGAAGAAGCCGCGTCGGACGCCGGCGGAGCTCCGAGCAGGTGCTTTGCGCATACAGCGGCGAGTCCCGCTTGCGCCGTGGAAAGTGCCCTACGCCGTCGCATCGATGGCGTCGGATCGTGTCCTCCTGGACTCGGGTCGTGGCGTCACCCGGCAAGCAGTCCTCGGAGAACGCACAGTGAGAGCACGGCCGTCGGATGCCAGCGGGCCGCTGACGGCGTTGTCGATTTCCAACGCTCAATTGTCCCGGATCGCCAACGGCGACCAACAGAACCTAAGTGGCGTCGTCCTCGTCGACCTCAGCCGGCACCGGGGAGAGGTCGCGAGCCGCGTCACGGCCGCCCAGCTCAATGAGTCGCTCGAGCGAATGCGAGTTCGACTCGAGGAAGCTCGAAATCGAAATGTCCAAGAAGGAGTGACCTGAACCATGCGACCGTTCCTGATCATCGGCCTCGGAGGATCTGGCGGAAAGACCATCCGATATCTCAAGCAATCGCTCAGCGAGTGGCTGACTGAGATCGGCTGGGACCGAGGGTTCCCTCATGCGTGGCAGTTCCTCCACATAGACACCCCCCAGGTGCAGGACTCTCCCGTGTTGCCCGGGAGCCCCGACCTGTTGCCACCCAGCGAGTACTTGTCGCTCTATCAGGACGGCGTTCCGTTCGCCACTGTCATGGACCGTCTCCGGGGCAACAACCACTCCTTCGAGGGCTGGTGGGTCGACCCTGCCTACATGCACGTCCCGATCGCCTACGGGGCCGGCCAGTTCCGAGCTGTCGGGCGGATACTCGGTCTGGATCAACGCACTCGAATCCAAGAGGCGGTCAACGCCAAGATCACAGCGCTGCGGTCCACGGAAGCCATCGGCGAGCTCCAAGATCTCGCGAGCAAGGCTCACGAGTCGAATGGGGTCTACACGAAGCCGGGTGACCCAGTGGCGATGGTCATCTCGTCGCTCGCTGGAGGTACAGGGGCGGGCATCTTCATGGATGTCACCGACATGCTCCGTGCCATGGGCGAGCAGTGGCTCGACATGTCCTTCGGAATCCTCTACGCGGCCGACGTGTTCCAATCGCTCGCCTCTGGAGCCAAAGCAGGGATCCATCCCAATGCTGCGGCCGCCCTCGCGGAACTCGTGAACGGCATCTACGCGTCGGGCAGTGTCGAAGTGTCGGGCGAGGAGAGAGAAATCGGGCGCAGCGGGCCGGCGTTTCCCTTCCTCGTCGGGCACGCCAACACCAGCGGGGTCGTGTTCGGTGACCAGACCGAGGTCTACAGGGTGATGGGCCGCTGTCTCGCCGCGGTGATGACCGATCCGAAGGTCCAGGACGACTTCGTCGTCTACACCGCCGCCAACTGGGCTGCTGCTGCCGCTACGTATCCGGACGCTGGAGGTCCGCGCCATCTCTTGATGGAGCCGCCCTACAAAGGCTTGCTCCAGGGTCTCGGCTATGCCGAGGTCGACTTGGGAGTCGACCGGTTCCGGGCCTACTCGGAGAGACGAATCACCCGAGACGCTGTCGAAACGCTGGTTCGGGGTCATCTGATTCGCACAGAGGGTCAGGAACGCTACGAAGGCATGACCCCAGAGGCGATCTCGGCGTCCATCGCCGACGACCGTCTCACCGGCTTCCTCAACACGGTCGGGATCAACGAGCGGGGCCCCGACAACAACCAAGTCCTGGACGCCATCGCCCTACCTGTCGAGCAGCGCCAGCGGATCACTGGTGACCTCGCCCGGCAGGTGTTCGATCTCGTCACGGAATCCATGGGGACCAAGGCGCGGGTCGACGACTGGGTGGACGAGATCGTCACGCAAGCGGAGATCCTCGCCCCGGGCGAGAACGAACGATACGACGCCACTCTGCGAGAGCGGGCTCGGGAGTGGAGTCGCAACATCGTCGGCCGTCTCACGGAGGAGGTGGGAGAAATCGTCGCCGAGTGGGGCCTGCCGGTTGCCCGGGACCTATTGCACAGGACGCGGGACGAGATCCGCTGGGTGGTCGACGAACTGGAGCAGGAACGCCGCGAGTTCGAAACACTCGCCTCTCACGTTCGGTCCAACGTCCAAGCGGCATTCGGTGAATTGTCGGGTCAGGTGGGCTCGGAACACGACGCGATCGGCCAGGCGTGCGCTAGCGCGATCGAAACGTTGGTCTGGCACCGCATGGAAGAGAAGGTGCGGTTCATCGCGAGAGAGATGCTGGCCGACTTCTCTCGGTCGGTGATCGACCCGCTGATCGAGGCGATTCGTCTCGCGTTGGGCGACCTGGAACGTCGGCTCGACCCAGCTGACGTCGAAGCAACGCCCGTCGACGGATGGCCCCGCCATGCCCCCGAACGGGACCAGGCCGTGCCAGACGATCTCATACCCGGCAAGACCGTTTCTCTGGTCCTCGAGCCGGAGACGTTCCCGCGCCGCTTCGAGTGGCTCGTCACATCGACGCTCGGCCGGGATTTCGACACGACCGCCGCTCGCTGGCGTGAGATCCGCAGACAGGTCGTCACCGGAGCGTTCCTCGAACGAGCAGAGATCTCGGACCGCAGGCTCGCTCGGTTGGTGAAGCCGCTGTTCGAGATCGTCGACGAATGGCAACCGAACGAGGCGATACTCCTAGGTGGCGAGCCCGACCGGCCAGCGCGCTTCAAGCTCCACGTCGGTCGCGACGACGTCGTCCTTCGTGCCCGGGCTTGGCTCACCCGGGAAGGGTCGCCTTTCGACGATTTCCTCTCGCTGGGTCTCCGCGGGTATCTGCGGGAACCCGGGCCGACGATCTCGCCGGAAGAGGCCGCAGAGAGGGAGCGAGCATTCCAGCGAGCCCTCGCTTCTGCCTTCGAGGCCGCAAAGCCGCTCGTCAACATCGATCCGGTCCTCCTGTCGAGGGTTCACGGAAAGCAACTGCGCGAGCACGTAGTGGCTGGTGAGATCCCGTTGAAGAACCACCGGCTGGAGTCTTGGGTCATCGAGTTCCTAGACCAACACGTCGAGAGCGAACGGAAAGGCGAGTACTCGAACGTCACCCAAGACGAACGAGTCAAGCGGATCTCGATCTACAGCATGCTCGACGGCGCACTCCACCCGGCGGTGTTCGAGTCGATCACCGAGCCCATCGCGGCCGGGTACAACGACGCCCTCCAGACCGGCAAGATGCGGGACTTCTGGAAGTGGCGGCGAAGCCGGCCGTTGGCCAATGCCATCCCGCTTCCTATGCCGATGATTCGTGCGCTGATCCGAGGATGGTTCATAGGGAGGTTCCTCGGCCTGATCGACGTCCGCGTGGTGGATGGAAAGACAGTTGTTCGACTGAGCTCGGGGTCGCGTACAGTCGAATCACCACCTCTCGTCGACAATCCTGGGAACAACAAGCCTCGACAGCTGGGAGCTTTCCTCGAGAGCCTCGCTCTCGGCATCCCCTACGCCGCCGAGATCGGCCGGGCCGAAGAGATGCTCCGCATATACGGCGACATCCTGGAAATGGGGAGAGTCCCCGGATCGATCGGAGCCGCGGTCGGAGAGTTCAACGGCCTCAGTGCTGTTCTCGAGGAATGGATCTCTTCGGGGACGGTGCATGGAAGGGTGCCCACTGTTCCGGCGGAGATCCAGGCAGATTCGGACACGGCTCGAGCTGAGCGCCTCGCCGGGCTGGCGCGGACCGTCATGGAGCAGTACGCCGAACACGCCCGCCCGGAGATCGAAGAGGGTCGTCTCGGTCCGGAGAATGCGTGGCTCGGTGTGGCTTCTCTGATTCAGGAGGAGCTGCATCGACTCGCCAACGCCCTCAGTGATCGGGCCAGGTCTGTCGTGCCTAGCTTCTGATGACGAGAGCGTCTGTACTGATCGTCGGTGACGGCCAGGGACCCGTTCGGCGGGCTCTGGACTTCGCCAGCTCCTTGATCGCGAACGGATTGATCGAACCGTTTTGGTTCGCGGATGCGGCCGATGGTGGCGATCTGCGTGTTGGCTACTGGATCACATCTCAAGGCGCACAGGAGGTCCCGCTCTTCACATCTCTCGGTCAGAGAGAGGCGGTCGTCATCCGGGTAGCCGGAGTGGCTACCGCGGGCGATGGAATCGGTCCTTCCGACGTGGGGCTAGTTGCCGAGAACATCACTCGCGAACTGCGGTCGTTGGCGCCTTCCAGGAGCGCGGTGGTGGCGGCACGGATCTGGTTCCCGGGGTGGGGAGAGATCCACGAGGCGACGGGAGGGTTCTTTCGATCGGATGTGAACGCCAATCTCGTCGTGGTTCCGGAGGACCGACGGTCGGACACGCGGATCGCTGCGCCACTGGGACCGGAGGATGGCGACGCGTTCGCGCGGCACGTGGCGCTCGAGCTGGCGATCCACCTCGGACTCGTCCGTGGCATGGAGGCGCCGCTAGTCGAAGAGTTGCAGCCCGGGGTGATATTCGGAGACAAGCCGAAGGTGCGGCTCGCCCGGTCGTATCTCCGGGTAGCCCGGGTGCCGGCTCTTCCGATCCAGCAGATCGTGGATCACGAGGGCCGGCTACCGACTCCGCCGGGCACCATCGAAGCCCCCTCACCCAAAGCATCCATCTCGGACCTGCACGAACGCAGTGAGTTCCTCTTCGACGGTCTCCGGTATGTCTTCGAGCAGCCTGAAGTGGACCGTCGGCGCCTCGGTCCCGGTGAAACGCTCGCTCTGGTCCTCCGCGAGATGAAGGACTTTCTCGTCGCCCTGCCCCGACGTGCCGTCGAGGGGATGCTGGAGGACCTATCAGAACTGGCAGGTCGCACGATGCAGGATCTGGTCGGCGAGTCGTCGGTCGTGGAGGTCGTGTGGCGCGGCAAACGCCGCTCGCGGAACACTCCTGGAGACCCAGACGTCGAATCCGTCGTCGAAAATCTGCGGTCCCAGGCATTGCGAAGGCTTGCCCTGCAGGGGGGTCCGCCTGTTCCTCAGGAGATATGGCGCGACATCCGCCAACTCGTTCTCGGCGCAGCGGACGGAGGTGATCTACCCCATGGGGTCCAGCCTGTCGAGATCCACGGTCGTCGGGCCATCGTCACCGACGCTGCCAGTGTCGCTCCCCAGCCGAAAGAAACGTTGACAGAGACGGCGCTGGCGATCGAGGAGGACTCCGAGAGCGAATCACCTGAGACGCTACTGGGCCGTTTGGGCGCCACCATCGATCGGATCGCCGAGTCGAACCGGAAGGCGATGAGGCGTCTCATGGACACTCTCGATGCCGAGATCGAGAAACTGGACCGCTATCGGCCACCGGGGCTGTCGGGATGGCACATGGCAGGGGCGATCGGGTTGGCTGCGCTCGTCATCTCGATCTTGTTGTTCTCGGGGGCAGTCCGCGGCCTCGGCATTCCGGGTCTCACGTACGGTGTTCGGACGATCGTCTACGCGTTGGCCACAGTGGGGACGGTCGCCCTGCTGATTCTCTTCCACAATCACGCGAGGGATTCTCTCGACGAGCCGTCTGCGCAACGAGCTCGCCGGCGGGCGGTTCGTCTGGAGCTCCTGAAAGGGAGCGGGGTCTTGACAGGTGGGATCTTGGGAGCGGCCGCCGGTGGATTCTTCGTGCTCTTCGCCGTGGCGCAGCTCGGGTATCCGAGCACGGAACCTGCCACCTACGCCGCTGTTCTCACTGGGGCTGTCACAGGGATTGGGCTCGGGCAGGCGTTTTCGTTGGGCCGGTTCCAGCACGACGTTCCAACACTCGGCCGTATGGCTCGCCTGTCGGTGGCCGCGGTCCTCGTGTATGCGTCGATACTCCTCATGGGTGCGGTCGCGCAGCCCGACGGCTGGTATGCGAAGGCCGAACCGAGCCAGATTCGTTCGCTTCTCTGGCCGTCCATCGCCTTCTTCGGCCTGATCTTGGCGGTGGTTCTCGTCTATGTCTCCTGGCGGAGAGTGCGAGAACGCTTACGTTTGAACACTGCCGGAGCCATCATCCGCCAACTCGCTCAGCAGGTCGACGACGCGCTCATCGGAGATCAAATCGCAGAGGCAGCGAAGGAGCAGTTTCTCGGCCTCGCCGCTGTGCTGACGAGGACGCTCTGGTACCCCTATGGTCGTCCCCGGCCCGCTGACGACCAGGCCGCCGGGGTGGGCGACGACCTCGGACTGGCGAAAGCGAATGCCGCCGAGTTCGCAGTCTCCGAACGTGGTGCCCGGCTAGTCGAGCGTCGCACGAAAGCGCACGTTGCCGAGCGAGGATGGCTGTCGAAGCAATACAGGGCAGCGGTCGATGGGTTCAGGCAGGAAGAGGCGATAGTCGTTGGCGCGTCGACTCCTGACGCTGTGACCTCCCCAGACATGGACCCCAACACTGTCGCGGTGTACGACCTCGAAGTGCGACCGGAAAAGACCGCGCGTTGGCGTTGGGCCGACCAACTGTTCGCGGGCCGTTACGACGATGTGTTGGCTCGGTCTTTGGATGTCGTTGGAGAGGACGATCCGTTCAAGTCGGTGCTCGACGACGCGTCGAACTTCGAGCGTGTCGGCGCCGACGACACGAAACAGTCGCTCCTCGAGTACCTGAACGAGATCCTGCCAGCGGATCTGAGAATCGATGCTCGCTACTTCGACTCGTTCTACCTAGCAGGCAGTGACATCCGACGCGATTGGCGGTCCCGACTGTGGTGGCCCGATCAGTTGGAAGCTCCTCGACTGTCGATCGAAGTGGCGGGCTCCATTCCGACTGCAGGCTCGATGGCCCGAGGGCGTCAGTGGATAGCGGTGAGAGCCGACACGAGTGATGACCTGGAGCCAGCCGCGCTGTTCGGCGAAGTCCCAGAGACTCGAACGGAAGTGGATGTCGCAGGTCCCGACTTCTGAGGAGTCGCCGATCCCTCGAAGTTGTTCATCGGGGTTGCTGCTGTTGTTTGTCGAGGAGAGCCTTCGGATGGGCGTAGTAGAAGAGGCCGCGAAGGAAGCGGATGGCTCCATATGCCATTGCGCCCCAGAAGACGAAGAACGTGCCACCGGGTTCGGCGGCCGAATAGGTGATGCCAGTCACGACAGCGCCGCCAACCAGCCAAAGCACCCCTTTCAACATCTCCCCTTTGGCCGCTTGCTGGACCGCCAGCTTCAGATAGTCGTTCAGCATGTCCTCTCCTTCTCGTGGTCACCTGATACATCGGTGTCTCCATCCGACCCATCGATGGACTGGCGACCCATTTGGGGCCATAGTCCTGTCGTCCATCCCATGGCTGGGTCGAGTTCCTGTCGACACCACCGACGCCAGAGGATCCGGAATGGGTAAGTACGACCGCTGGAATGCCTTCTTCGCAGGGATGGAGAGCGACGAAGTCGTCTTGACCCTCGAAGAACTCGAGGAGGCGCTGGGGTCGCCGCTGCCCCCTTCTGCCCGGCGGTACCCCACGTGGTGGTCGAGCGCCCAGCACCACGCGA
>CALGSZ010000098.1 GCA_937901745.1 uncultured Chloroflexota bacterium
CGCGACGCGCGGTAATGAGCGCCGATGTCGAGCGGGCGCTGGCCGCCGCCGATCGCGATCTCAATGGGACGCTCTCCCGAGCACTGGCTGCCTCAGACGACCCGTTCACGCTCGATCTCATCGAGGCCATGCGAAGCGCTGCCGCCGGCGACTAGGCGTCTATACTCCCGGACAGCGCGCCCGCAAGGGGCAGCGCGGGACGGACACGACGATGTGGCGTGGAGGATTGGACGACAATGACGGCGACGGCTGGCGCTTCCCTGACTTCACTGACCGAATGGCGCGCGCTCGCCGAGCACTACGAGCAAGTCAAAGATCTCCATCTCCGGCAACTCTTCGCCGACGATCCGAAGCGCGGAGAGCGCCTGACGGTCGAGGCGGCTGGCCTCTATCTCGACTACTCCAAAAACCGGATCACCGATGAGACGCTGCGGCTCTTGATCGCGCTCGCCGAGGCGCGCGGTCTGCCCTCCCGAATCGAGGCGATGTTCCGTGGCGAGAAAATCAACGTCACGGAGAATCGCGCCGTGCTCCACGTGGCGCTGCGCGCGCCGCGCGACGCGGTGATCACCGTTGACGGCGAGAACGTCGTGCCGGCGGTTCACGCCGTACTCGACAAGATGAGCGACTTCGCGGAGCGCGTTCGCGGCGGCGCGTGGACCGGCTACACCGGCAAGCGCATCCGCAACATCATCAACATCGGGATCGGCGGCTCCGACCTCGGGCCGGTCATGGCCTACGAGGCGCTGCGGCACTACAGCGCGCGCGATCTGACGGTCCGCTTCGTCTCGAACATTGACGGCACTGACTTCGCCGAGGCGACGCACGATCTCGATCCGGCAGAAACGCTCTTCATCGTCTCCTCGAAGACCTTCACGACGCTCGAAACGATGACGAACGCGCGGACGGCCCGTGCCTGGACGCTGCGCGCGCTCGGGGACGAGGCGGCAATCGCGAAACACTTCGTGGCGGTCTCGACCAACGCGAAGGAAGTCGCCCGCTTCGGCATCGACACGGCCAACATGTTCGAGTTCTGGGATTGGGTCGGCGGCCGCTACTCGTACGACGGGGCAATCGGCCTCTCGCTGATGATCGCGATCGGGCCGGATCGCTTCCGGGAGATGCTCGCCGGCTTCCACGCGATGGACGAGCACTTCCGGACAGCTCCCCTCGGGCAGAACATGCCCGTCATTCTGGGACTGCTCGGAGTCTGGTACATCAACTTCTTCGGCGCGGAGACGCACGCGGTCCTCCCCTACGACCAGTACCTGAAGCGGTTCCCCGCCTACCTCCAGCAACTCGACATGGAGAGCAACGGCAAGTCGGTCACGCTCGACGGCTCAGCGGTCGGGTACCAGACCGGGCCGGTCGTCTGGGGCGAGCCGGGGACGAACGGGCAGCACGCCTTCTTCCAGCTGCTCCACCAGGGGACGAAGCTCGTTCCCTGCGACTTCATCGGCTTCTGCCGGTCGCTCAACCCGCTCGGCGAGCATCACGATCTGCTGATGGCCAATCTCTTCGCCCAGACCGAGGCGCTGGCGTTCGGTAAGACACCGGAGGAAGTGCGGGCCGAGGGGGTCGCCGAGCCGCTGGTGCCGCACCGGACCTTCCCCGGCAATCGGCCATCCAACACGATCCTGGCCGACGAGCTGACGCCGGCAACGCTCGGGGCGCTCGTCGCGCTCTATGAGCACAAGGTCTTCGTCCAGGGGACGATCTGGGGCATCAACTCGTTCGATCAATGGGGCGTCGAGCTGGGCAAGGCGCTCGCTCAGCGGATCATCCCCGAGCTGACGGCGGAGCAGGAGCCGCTGCTGCAGCATGACAGCTCGACGAACGAGCTGATCCGGCGCTATCGCGCCCGGCGCGCATAATCGCGAAGCGGAGGACACGAGTGAGCGGGGGAGGGAAGGTGCGCGCGGCGGTCGCGATGACCCGAATTCTGCGCGACCGTGGCGTACGCTACGCGTTCGGCGTGCCGGGGGAGAGCTTCCTCGGCTTGCTCGACGCGATCTATGAGACGCCGGAGATTCGGCTGGTGCCGACGCGGCACGAGGGAGGCGCCGCCTTCATGGCGGACGCGGTCGGCAAGCTCACCGGGCAGCCCGCCATCTGCATGGGCACGCGCGGCGTCGGCTCCGCGAATCTGGCCGTCGGCATCCACACCGCGTACCAGGATTCAACGCCGCTGATCGCCCTCGTCGGCCAGGTGCAGACATCCTTTCGCCACCGAGAAGCGCTGCAGGAAGTCGAGCTCGCGTCCTTCCTCGGCCAGATCACGAAGTGGTCCATCGAAGCGCCGGCGGCCTCCGAGCTGCCACGGCTGACCCACGAGGCGTACCGCCGCAGCGTCGCCGGACGACCGGGTCCGGTCGCCATCGCGCTGCGCCGCGATCTCCTGGATGAGGAGGTCCCGGCCGAGCTACCACCGCCAACGGCGATTGCCGTTCCGGCCGCGAGCGTCGAGTCCGTCCGGGAAGCGCTGCGGCTGCTGCAACAAGCGGAGCGGCCGCTGATCCTCGCCGGGGGTGGCGTGCTGCGGAGCGGGGCGACGGCCGACCTCGTCGCGTTCGCCGAGCGAACCGGCTCCCTGGTCATGTCCACCTTCCGCCGGCCGGACGCATTCCCGAACGATCACCCGCTCTATCTCGGAAACCTCTCGTTCGGCATGGCGCCGGTTTCGTACGAGCGCGCGCGCGCGGCTGACGTCGTCCTCGCGATCGGCACGCGCTTGGGTGAGCTGACGACGCGGGGATATGCGATTCCGGCGCCCGGCGCGACGCTGATCCACATCGACATCAGCCCGGAGGAGACGGGCCGCACCTTCCCAGCCCGGCTCGCGATCGCCGCCGACGCGCGAGCGGCACTGGCGATGCTGAACGAGGAAGCGGAGACGCTCTCCTGGCCGGACCGCTCCGCCGAAAATGCCCGGCTGCGAACGCAATTCGAGGCGGAGACGACGCCTCCAGACCCGCCAGCCGTGCAATCACTCGTCGATCCGGCGGTCGTCATCGGTGAGCTCGAGCGCCAGCTACCCGCCGACGCGATCCTCGCGACCGACGCGGGGAACTTCTTCGGCTGGGTCGCGCGGTACTACCACTTCCGCCAGCCGGGCACCTTCCTGGGCCCCACCTCCGGCGCGATGGGCTACGCCGTGCCGGCGGCGGTCGCGGCGGCACTGGTGCGCGACAACGCGGTGCCAGTCGTCGCGCTCGTTGGCGACGGCGGCTTCCTGATGACTGGGAGCGAGCTAGCGGTCGCGGCGCAATTCGGCCTGCGGCTCGTCTGCGTTGTCTTCGATAACGCGCTCTACGGCACCATTCGCCAGCATCAGGAGCGGGTCTATCCCGGCCGCGTCGCCGGCACCGAGCTTTGGAGCCCGGATTTCGTCCGCTACGTTGAAGCCTTTGGCGGGCTCGGCATCCGGGTCGAAAGCAACGACGACGTGCCGGCGGCTGTGCAGCGCGCGCTCGCGCATCCGGGCATCTCGCTCATCTCAGTCGCTGTGGCGCGGGAGACGATCGCCGTCGGTCAATTCCTGCCCTCATGATCCGCGCCGCTTCCCTTATGCTCCATTCGCGCACCGCTGAAAGGAACGACACCGAACGATGCCTGATTCGAGGCTCGAGGTCGGTCAGACCGCGACCGGCCCGCTGACGCCGGAGGAAATTGCCGACCGGTTGGTCCCGAAAGATCCTCGCCTTTCCCCGGATGGGCGAGACGTGGCGTTCGTCGTCGCGACCCAAAGCAAGAAAGGGGAGCACCCGGAGCAGGCGCTCTGGCTCTCCCGCGACGGAAAACCCGCCGAGCCGTTCACCGCTGGCTCGGCCTGCGACGATGAGCCGCGCTGGTCGCCGGACGGCAGCCGATTGCTCTTCCTCTCCGATCGCGCCGAACGCGGGACGAATCGCATCTATCTCATCCGACGAGACGGCGGAGAAGCGCGACCACTCGGCAATCTGGCTGGGGATCTCCGCTCCCCAGAGTGGTCGCCGGACGGGACACGCATCGCGGTGCTGCGGAAAGACCAGGAGTCCGAAGCGGAAAAGGCGCGCAAGGAGTCACGAGACGACGCCATCGTCGTTGACGCCGACCCGCGACGGACGCGCCTTTGGGTCGTTGACGTGGAGACCGGCACGGCGCGGCAGCTGACCTACGGCACGCGCGAGGTTTGGTCGTTCGCCTGGTCGCCGGACGGTGACCGCTTCGCCATCATCACGACGGACGAGGCGGGAGTTGACGCGCGGTTCGGCCCCTGCGACCTCTGGCTGATCCCGGCAACCGGCGGTCTCCCGAAGCACCTTGCCCACTTCCCGAGCCGCGCAGACTATCCCATTTTCGTCGAGACGCCGGACGGAGAGGCGGTCGCCGTCCGCGCGAACTGGCACCGGGAAGATCCGGTCGATTCGGTCTGGGTCGTTCCCACCCAGGGCGGCGAGCCCCGGAACCTCCTGCCGAACCTTGCCGGGAATGTTGAGGAGCTCCGGCCGCTGCCCGGCGCCAGGGGGAGCGTGGCGTTGCGCATCGCCGAAGGGACACACGTCAGCGTCTACGCCCTCGATCTGGCAACCGCCGAACTGCGGCCACTGACGCCCGCCGGTCTCCACCGGGAAGGGGCCGCGCTTTACGGACCGAGCCTCTCCGCCGGCGGCGAGACGATCGCGGTCGTTTGGGCAGACGGCGATGTCCCGCAGGAGGTCTATGTCGGTCAGCCAGGGCAAGCACTCACGGCGGTGACGTCGCTCGGAAAGGCGTTCGCCGGCCGGTTGCAGCCGGTCGAGCACGTCACCTGGGAGAGCGACGGCGTCGAGATCGAGGGCTTGCTGACGCTGCCGGCCGGTTACGAGCCGGGACGGCGTTACCCGCTCATCGTTGAGGTGCACGGCGGCCCGACCGCGCTCTGGAAGGACATGTGCTTCCTCGACTGGCACGACTGGGCGCAATACCTGGCGAGTCACGGCTTCGCGGTGCTAGCCCCGAACCCGCGCGGCAGCACCGGGCGTGGCGCGGCCTTCCAGAAGCTGCTGCAGGATGACGTCGGCGGCGGCGAATCGCGCGACCTCATCGCCGGCGCCCGCGCGATGGTCGAGCGCGGTATCGCCGATCCGGAGCGCCTCGGCATCGGCGGCTGGAGCTGGGGCGGCTATCTGACGGCGATCACGATTACGCAAACGGACCTGTTCAAGGCCGCCGTCATGGGCGCGGGGCTATCCAACCTGCTCTCGGACCACGGCCAGAACGACATCCCTTCGGCCAATCTGCTCTACTTCCCTGGCCTTCCCTACCATCACCCGGACGCGTACTTGCGCGCCTCGGCGATCTCTTCCATCACGAATTGCAAGACGCCGACGCTCATCCTCCATGGCGACAACGACGCCCGTGTCCATCCGGCGCAGGGAATGGAGATGTACCGCGCGCTGAAGAGCCTCGGCGTGCCCACCGAATTCGTCCGCTACCCGCGCGAGGGGCACAGCATTCGAGAGCGCGCGCATCAGATTGATGTGATGCGGCGCGTGCTCGAGTGGTTCGAGCGCTGGCTAAAGGCGTGACCGGGCCGAGCTATTCGCTCAGGCCCAGCAGGCGGCCGATCGTCTCGACGTAGACCTTCGCCTGGATCACGAGATCGTTGATGAAGACCGCCTCGTTGGCGCCGTGCGCGTACTCGCCACCCGGCCCGAACCCGACGGTATCAATCCCCGCCTGGCGGTAGAAGCGGCCATCGGTCGCTCCCGCCCAGGCGACGAAGTACTGGGGCTCGTTGCCGGTGACCGCGCGGACGCTGTCCTGAACGGCGCGAACGAGCGGCGACGACTCCTCGGTGATGTTCGCCGGAATGTAGTCGTGATTGGGGTCCTCGTTGATCTCGTAGCGGAAATCGGGATCTTCCGCCGCGATCGCGTCGAGGGCGGCGCGCACCTCGGCGATGGCCGTCTCCCGCGTCTCGCCTGGGACAAGCCGGCGATCGACGGTGATGGTGCATTCGCCGGGAACAACGTTACGGGCGACACCAGCGCGGATCGTGTTCACGCTGATGACCGGCTTGCCGACCGCCGGGTGGAACCGGTCAATGTCCCGCTCCAGCGCGAGGACGCCCTTCGCCGCCTTGGCGATGGCGTTGATCCCCGTCGCGCGGGCCGCGGCGGTATGCGAGGCGCGGCCGTAGAAGGTGATGTCGAAGTTGAAGATTCCGCGCTCCGCGTTGCGCACCTTGAGATCGCTCTTCTCGCCGATCAAGCAATAGTCTGGCCGGGGCAGCCGTCCAGCCGCGATCTCATCGAGGACGTGGATCGTGCCGAAGGCGCCGCTCGTCTCCTCATCGCTGACAACGTGGGTCTGGAGACGGCCACGGAGCGGCGCGTCCTTGAGCAGATCCATCAGGTAGAGCATGACCGCGACGGAGGACTTCATATCGACCGCGCCACGGCCAAAGAGGCGGACCCCATCCTCGCTGACGACCGGCTCGAAGGGGCCAGTGCGCCAGGCGTCGGGGTCGGAGACCGGCACCGTATCGAGGTGTCCATTCATCGCGATCGTCGGCCCGGCGCTACCGTCGCCGATGGAGACGATGACGTTGGGCCGCGCGGGGTCCTTCGCGACGATCGTATAGTCGAGCCCTCGCTCGGCGCACCAGCCGGCGACGAACTCCATGATCTCGCGCTCTTGTCCGCTGGGGCTTGGGATTGCGATCAGGCGGCTGGCAAGCTGGACGATCGCGTCGCGGTCAACGGCCTCGGTCCATTTGCTCACGGGCACGGGCATCCTCCATCACGCGGTGGGGATCGCCGAGGACGGATCGTGCCGCAACGCGCGAGCCAACCCGCGCACGGGTCTCGGCGACCGGCTCATAACCGCTCGAATCGCGAGACATTGGCGACGAACACGACCGCGCCGCCAACTTCAACCTCGAAGTTCTCGGGCATGTAAAGCAGGCCGGGTTCCAACGCCGGCGAGTATGGAACCGCGATCTGCGTCCGGCGACGGCAGGTGCGACGCAGGATCGCCATGACGTTCGGAACCTCTTCGTCTTCCAGGCCGATCAGAAAGCTGGTGTTGCCGGTGCGCAGGAACGACCCAGTCGTGCTGATCTTGGTGAAACGGTAACCAGCGTCGATAAGTGCCTGCGTCAACCCGTCCACATCTTCATCTTGGACGATTGCGATGACCAGCTTCATCGTCGAAGCTCCTTTCGTCGCAGCCGTGGACGGCACCCCCTCACCGGCACCGACGCTTCCCGGCACGCTGTCGCAAGGGCCTCATTGCCCGCGGGGCCGGTCGGAGTCTACCAAATTGCCCACGGAATCGGACCCGCAATGGGCAGGAGTTCAAAGCCGGCGGCGTTCCTCCCTGCCGATGCGGATGAGACCGCGCTCCAACAGGGATGCGGCGATGGATACCGCGGCGCTCAGCGAAAGTCCGGCCGCGGCTGCGGCTACCCCGAGCGAGCGTTCCCCATCGAGGTGATTCAACAGGGCCCACTCCTGGGGTGCGATCTCAAACGACTCATCTGCTTCGATCGGCGGGCGCAAGACGAGATCGAGCACCGCCGACTCGTCCAGGCCGTGCGCAGGCACGCTCGGCGTTCGCGCGCCGTAGCGCTGGCTCTCGGCCGCCAGCGACTCGGCGAGTGTCAGCGCCGCCTGCTCCAGCGCGGTCGCGTACCGATCGAGCTCATCCGGCCGCGCGACGTCGACCGCCTCGATCACGGCGACGACGACATCGTCGCTGATAACAGGTACACCAAGATAGGACCGAATGCCGAGCGCTTCGAGGCGCGGCAGGGCAGGGTCGCGCGCCCGGTCGCGGGCGAGGAGCACAGGCCGCTTCTGTTGGGCGGCGATCATCGGGAAGAGGAGTTGGCTGGGCGCGATCAGGCCGTAATAGTAGTCGCCATCCTCGAAGACGGTTGTGACGTGCCAGCGCTCTCCGCGCGGAATCGGCCGGAGCAGGGAGACGTAGCGCGCGCCGGTCGTTTCCAGCGCGTGCTGGATCAGCATGGCGACTTGCCGGTCCACGTCGCCGGCGCTGCTCTCGGCGCCAAGCTCGGCCGTGACCTGCTCCTGAGCGCGGCGTCTCAGCTGCGCGGTGTAGCGCCGCCGCTCTTCGCGGACGCGCTCCTCGCGCTCGTTGCGCAGGACGTCATCGCCGTTGTTCCCGATGGCGTTCGGCCGAATCATCACCCGTAGTTGGTCCATCTCCACGCGAAGCGGTCACATGACGGATCAGCCGATCGCCAAAAGGGTAACCGTATTGATCACGCCCGGCGTTCGCTGAATCGTGCCCATCACGATCTCGCCAAGCGCCTTCGGGTCCTCAGCCTCGACGACGGCAACCAAATCGTACGTTCCGGCGACCGCGTCAACGTGCTGGATCCCGGCAGCACGTAACGCATCCTGAATCGCCGGCGACTTGCCGACCTCCGCGGTGATGAGGACATACGCTTTCATGCCTGCCCTCCGGCTCCGTCATTCGCGCGCGGCGACCGGCGCCCCGACGTGACTGCCGATGACGTCCATCATCGCGCCATGGATCAAGCCATTGCTGGCGATGACCTCTCGACTGTACGGATTGAACGGTCCGCCGTTGTACGTCGTCGCGCGACCGCCCGCTTCGAGCACCATCAAGCCGCCGGCCGCGAGATCCCAGGGCTGGAGCGGCCGCTCCCAGAACCCGTCCAACCGCCCGGCGGCGACATAGCACAAGTTGAGCGCGGCCGATCCGTCACGCCGCGTGCCCTGGGAGATGTTGAGAAATGCGTCCCAGAGCGCGGCGTTCTCCTCCCGGTCCGCCAGGTTGTAGGGGAAGCCGGTGGCGAGCAACGCGCGAATCAGACGATCGACGCTCGAGACGTGGATCGGCGTTCCGTTGAGCGTGGCGCCCTGGCCCCGTTCGGCGACGAAAAGCTCGTCCAGCATCGGGTCATAGACGACGCCGAGGAGCACTTCCCCCGACCGCTCGAGCGCGATCGACACGGCGAAGTGGGGATACCCGTGCGCGTAGTTCGTCGTCCCATCGAGCGGATCGATCACCCACCCGTATTGGTCGCGGTCGTTCGCGTTTTCGCCGACCTCGCCGCTCTCTTCACCCAGCACCCGATGATCCGGAAAGGCTTCCCGAATCCGGGAAACGATGAGCGCCTCCGACGCTTGGTCGGCGTCCGTAACGAGGTCGACTTCCCCTTTGTAGTTGATCGCCCGAGCCGTCGCGAGGCGCTCCCGTAGGAGACGGCCCGCGTCGCGCGCGGCGGCGATCGCCACCTCACGCGCTTCGGCTGGCAATACGGCAGTCATCGGCTATCGTCCAATCACCCGAATCTCACGAGATCCCATGTTGAGCGCGGTCACGCAAGTCCGTCGCACCGCGCCGCTCGCATAGTAGCAGGCAGAACGGCTCAGGCCCTAGCCTCGGAGATGCCACCTTCGTCCGGTACCAGAGGAAGGCGCGGGCGAGCATCGACCTCCCAGCCCGCCAATTCGCCATACCGGAGCCGGTAGTACGCCGCGCCAGCGACCATCGCCGCGTTGTCCGTGCAGAGCGAGATCGGCGGGAAGCGCACGGGGATCGGCTCGGGCAGCGAAGCCACTTCCTGCTCGATCCTGCGACGCAGCGCGGTGTTCGCGGCGACGCCGCCGGCTAGGAGGAGCGTCTTCGCGCCGAATTCGCGAGCGGCGCGGACCGCCTTGACCGCCAGCACCTCGACAACCGCCTCCTGGTACGCCGCGGCGAGATCGTTCACGGGCAGATCTGGCGAGTACCGAGGCGGCCGGTGCTCCGGGAAGGGACCGGACGACGCCGCGGCCGGCTCGGCGTCCGGCAGGCGGTACGGCTCAACGATCCGCAGCAGCGCGGTCTTCAAGCCGGAGAAGCTGAAGTCATAGCTCTCGCCGAGCCAGGCGCGGGGAAGCTCGAAGCGTGTCGGGTCGCCGTTCGCGGCGGCGCGCTGAATGGCCGGGCCGCCCGGATAGCCAAGCCCGAGCAGCCGCGCCCCCTTGTCGAACGCCTCGCCGGCCGCGTCATCCAGCGTTCGTCCGAGATGCTGATAAGCTCCATGACCGCGCATCAGGATCAGTTCGGTATGTCCGCCGGAGACGAGGAGGCAAACCAGCGGAAACTCCGGGGGTGGCGGCGGCTCTTCGCCGGGCAGTCCCAGCCAATTCGCGTAGATGTGGGCCTCGAGATGATTGACGGGCACGAGCGGCCGGTCGAGGACATAGGCCAGCGCCTTGGCGACGTTCACCCCGACCAGGAGCGACCCGGCGAGCCCCGGCCCCTGCGTGACCGCAATGGCATCTATCTGATCGCGCGCCACGCCGGCTTCCGCTAGCGCGACCTCGACGACCGGGATGATGGCCGTGATGTGGCCGCGCGCCGCGAGCTCGGGGACGACTCCGCCATGTGTCTGATGCAGCGCGAATTGCGACGAGACAATATTCGAGAGAACGCGCGATCCATCGCGGACAACGGCGGCAGCCGTCTCGTCACAGGATGTCTCGATTCCGAGGACGTTCACGACGCCCGGTCTCCACGATCGGCGAAATCAAGGGGATCTAACAGCGGATGCTCGATTGGCGGCGGGACTTCGGCGACCGGCCCGAGCCGCCGGGCGAGCTCGGCCCGCAGTTCGTTGACCATCGCCAGGTAGCCGGGATCTCGCAGCGAGCGCGACCACATGATGTAGGCGTCCTCGCCATTGTCGCTGTAGTACCGCCGCCGCGTGCCCTGGACCTCGAAGCCATACTTGCGATACAGCCGCTGCGCGACCTCGTTCGAGACGCGCACCTCGAGGGTCAGCCAGTTGGCCTCCCGCCGGATCGCCTCATCGAAGAGCCCGATCAGCAGCAGCTCGCCAAAGCCACGGCCGCGATAGATGGGATCGACGCCGATCGTCGTGATGTGCGCCTCATCGAACGCGGTCCACATGCCGGCGAACCCGGCGATGTGCGGCGCGTCCGGCGATTGCGTCGGGCGGCGCGGCAGGAGCGAGAGACGCGGCAGGCCGAGGATGCCGTCGGCGGACCGCTGCCCACCGTGATCCGAGGCGCCATCGCGCGAATTCGTAACGGTCCCATCCGCTCCCGCGTTGGGTATCGCGCGGAGCACGAAGTAGGCATTTTGCGTGGGATTCCGCAGCTCCCGCCGGTAAGCGGACGCGGGCCATGGTGTGCTGAAGCAGCGGCGCTCGACGCGGCTGACTTCTGGCACGTCGTCTTGCGTCATTCGATCGAGTCGGAAAATCGTGGTCGGGATCAGGGGTGTCTTTCCTCATCACTCGCGCGGTATGACCGGCCACACTCCATGCTGTCACGTTAGCACGGCCACAGCCGCGGGACAACTAACACGAACTCACTATTTGGGATTACGAATGACAGCCCTTTAGCGATGTACGCTGGCCGCCCCGCTCATGACATTGCCTTTGCGCCGGTGTCACTCAGGTTGGCCCCGTGGCAGCTCTAAAACCTACCGGCCGCTCCCGGACGACGCGCCGACTGGGCGCGACGGACCATGGAGATACGTCGGCTCGAGGGTGACGGGATCATCAACGTCGCCGGCCTCGAGCCGGGTCCGGGCAATCTCCGCGAGCGCGAGCGCCCGCCGCAGCCGCGCCGACGGCGGCGGGACGATCGCCGACGCTTCCGCGCGAAGGGCTTGCTCCTGCTCGGGAATCAGCTCACCCGTCACGATCGTCGGCGCGCCAAGCTCGCGGACCACCGTGACGAGCTCGGCCAGCACGCCGTTGTAGGCCGGGCGCACCAGCCGCGGACTTTCACTCCCGCCCTCGTAGACGGCCCAAACGAGACGGCCGCGGCCAGCGGCGACGACAGCGACGATATGACCGGGGAAGCGAGCATACGGGTATGCGACCACATCAAGCGTCGGCACACCGATCAGCGACAGGTCGAGACCGAGGACGAAGCCTTTGGCGATGCTCAAGCCGACCCGCAAGCCGTTGAACATCCCCGGCCCGGTTGTCACCGCGACGGCGGACAAGTCCATCACCTCGATGCCGACGAGGCGGCGCAGGCAATCAATCTCATTCAGCACCGTCGCCGTCTGGTCGCGGCCAGCCGACCAGACCGTTTCGGCAACGTGGGAACCCGCCGCCAGCGCGATCCCTGCCTGTTCGGACGAGGTATCAATGGCAAGGATCCATGTTTGGCGGGGAGCCGACGAATTTGTTAGCATCCTGGTAGACCTATCGCTGACGAACACGACCGGAGACGAGGAAGCAGCCAGCTCGCATTTGCAGCCCGGGAGAGTTTAACGCCTCTTTCACCTACGCCAGCCAATTACCCGCGACCATGGAGGTCGCAGGCAACCCGACGGAGGGAGGATGCTGGGCGAGGAGATGCAGAGCGGTTCGACAGTCCCGCTCGTTGCCGGAGAGCGAGCCGGCGCCACCGTGCGCGGCGCCACCCGAGCAAAGCCGCGAAAGTGGCCGCTACGAGAGTGGCTACTGTTCCTTCTCTTCATTGGGCCGAACGTCATCCTCTTCGGCATCTTCTCCTACTGGCCCATGATCTACAGCGCGTACCTCAGTACGCGCCGGTGGGACATGATCTCACCGGTCAAAGTAGACGTCGGCCTCGATAACTACCGCTACCTCCTTAGCGACGACACGTTCCAGAAAGTCCTTTGGAACTCGCTGTACTTCGCGGTCGGCGCCGTCGGCGGCTCGCTCATCCTCGGGCTGGCAGCGGCGCTGCTCCTGAACCAGCGCTTGCGCGGACGCGACGGCGCCCGCGCGGTCATCTTCATGCCAACGCTGCTCAGCGGCGCGGCGATCGGCATCGTCTGGGCCTATATCTTCGATCCCCGCTATGGCCTGCTCCGTACTGTCCTGAACGTCTTCCGCATCCCATCACCCGACTGGCTAGGCGATCCCACTTGGGCGATGCCCGCGGTCATCATCGTCTACATCTGGAAGAACGTCGGTTTCACGACGGTTATCTATCTCGCCGGACTGCAAGCGATCCCGCGTGATCTCTACGAAGCGGCGCGCGTGGACGGAGCCGGACCGTTCTGGCGCTTCCGTTCCGTGACGCTGCCGATGCTCTCGCCGATCACGTTCTTCCTGGTCGTCACCTCCATCCTGAGCTCGTTCCAGGCGTTCGACATCATCAACGTGATGACGAGAGGCGGCCCGGTCGATGCCACGAACAACCTGATCTACTACGTCTATCAGCAGGGATTCGTGGCATTCAACGCCGGCCGGGCGGCAGCGGCATCTATCGTCCTCTTCGTCGCCATGCTCATCGTCACGCTTCTACAGCTCCGCTACTCGGAGCGGCGAGTGCACTATGGCTAGCGCGCAACGGGTTTGGGTCTCGCACCGGACACGCGACTCCTTCTGGCGCTTGCTCGGCTACCTGGGCTTGGTGCTCATCATCGTCGTGGTCGGCGCGCCGATCTTCTGGATGCTGACTGGCTCGATCAAGACGAACCAGGAGATCTACACGTTCCCGCCTATCTGGTGGCCGGAAGACCCGGTCTGGGAGAACTACAAGACCGCGTGGAACGCCGCCCCGTTCGACCGGTTCTATCTCAACACCCTGATCACGACGGTCGGCGGCGTTGGGTTGGAGCTGCTGAACGCGACCCTCTCCGCCTATGCCCTGGTCTTCTTGCGCTTCCCGAAGAAGAACCTCATCTTCATCCTGCTGCTGGCGGCATTGATGATTCCGACGCAGGTGACGATCCTGCCGAACTACATCACCCTCTCAGATTTCTTCGGCCAGAGCTGGATCAACACCTATCAGGGAATCATCCTGCCGGGAGCTTCGACGGCGTTCGGCACCTTCCTCCTGCGGCAGGCGTTCCTCAGCCTGCCCCATGAGGTGCTCGACGCGGCCAAGGTTGATGGCTGCGGCCATCTGCGCCTGCTGTGGGATGTCGTGCTGCCGATGGCCCGGCCGGTGCTCGTCACCTTCGGCCTGATCTCGCTCGTCGCCAAGTGGAACGACTACCTGTGGCCGCTGGTGGTGACGAACCAGGACCGGATGCGGACGCTAGCGGTCGGTATCTCGTATCTCTACAACCCGGAGACGATCACTCGCTGGGGGCCAGTGATGGCCGCCACCTTCTTCGTGATTGCGCCGTTGATCGCCATCTACATCTGGGCGCAGCGCCACATCATCGAGGGCATCACCGCCGGCGCGACCAAGGGATGATGGCGAACGCCGCGCTGGAAGCGGCGCCAAGTTGGGGGTCAAACGGCGTGGGAGGCGGCTCCCGCGCTGCGATGACGCGACTGGGCGCAGTGGAGCGCCCGAAGGCGATCACAGGAGGATTGGAGCAATGGCGACCCGGCTTTCACGGCGTTCAGTGCTGAAAGGAGCAGCTGGCCTCGCCGCCGCTGTCCCGGCGGTGAAGCGAAGCTCAGTCTTCGCGGCGCCCGCGGTGCTGCAGGAGACTGGGTCGAAGGTCAAGATCACGTACTGGGGCTCCTTCACCGACGCTCTGGGTGAAGCCGAGCGCGGGCTCGTCCAGCGATTCAACGAATCGCAAGACGAGGTGGAGGTGGAGTACCAGTACCAGGGAACCTACGAGGAGACCGCGCAGAAGCTGACCGCGGCGCTGGCGGCGAAGCAGACGCCCGACGTCTCCCTCCTCTCTGACGTCTGGTGGTTCAAGTTCTACCTGAACCGGGCGATCGCTCCGTTGAACGATCTCATCTCGAAGTACAACGTCGACACCAGCGACTATGTCGACTCCCTCTGGATCGAGGGCATCCGGGACGATGTCCAGTACTGGATCCCGATGGCGCGCTCGACGCCGCTCTTCTACTACAACAAGGAAATGTTCCGCGAAGTCGGCCTGGAAAGCGCGCCGAAGACCTGGGCGGAGCTGGAGGCGGTCGCGCCCGATCTGACGCGCAAGGACGGCGACACGATCACCCGTGCCGCGTTTGCCCACCCGTCGGCCGGCTCGTACATCGCCTGGCTGTTCCAGTGCGTAGTCTGGCAGCACGGCGGCCGCTACTCTGACGAGAACTTCAACATCATGATGACGTCGGAGGAGACGATCACGGCCGGCGAGCTGTACCGTCGCTCCGTCGTCGACGGCTGGGCGACGACGCCGCAGGACGTCAACACCGACTTCCTCAATGGTCTGACGGCCTCGATGATGGCCTCGACCGGCGGCCTGGCCGGCATCGAGCGGGACGCGACGTTCGAGGTCGGCACCGCGTTCCTGCCGGAGGGACCGGCGGGCTTCGGCTGCTGCACCGGCGGCTCCGGCCTGGCGATCCTGGCGGACAAGCCGGCGGAGAAGCAGGAAGCGGCGTTCAAGTTCGTGATGTACGCCTCCTCGCCGGAAGGAACCGCGTGGTGGTCGCAGAACACGGGCTACATGCCGGTGCGCAAGTCGGCCATCCAGAGCGAGGAGATGCAGGCGTTCTTCGCGGAGCACCCGAACTTCAAGACTGCCGTCGATCAGCTCGAGAAGACCCGGCCGCAGGACGCCGCTCGCGTCTTCATCCCGAACGGCGACCAGATCATCGGCAAGGGCCTGGAAGAGATCACGATCACGAAGTCCGAAGTGCGGCCGGCGTTCGAGAGCGTCCAGAAGATCCTGGAGGAAGAGGCGAAGCCGGTGCTTGAGGCGATCGAGGCACTGCGCTCCTGATCCTTGCGCCGGGTTGGCGCTCGGGGCAGCGCGTCCCGGGCGTCAACCCGCCGTCGCCGCCGCGATCTCCTCAACCACGGGCGCCAGATCTCCCGCGGCCGGGACGGCCTCAATCGTGATGCGCCGCCGATCCGGACCGGCAATTTCCAGCCGGACGAGCAGGTACGCGTCCGGAAGCCAATCCCCAGCCCGCTCCGGCCACTCGATCACGGACACGCCGTCCGTTGGCGCAAGGTACTGCCCGTAGCCGAACGACTCCAGCTCCGCCTCGTCGGTCAGCCGGTAGAGATCGAGGTGGTAGAGCTGAATCGGCGCTCCTGACACCGCCCGTCCAGCGTGCTCGGCAACGAGGGTGAAGGTCGGACTCTGGACGTACTCGTTCACGCCGAGCCCGGCCGCGATCCCCTGGGTCAGCGTCGTCTTCCCCGCGCCGAGATCGCCATGCAGGAGTACGACATCGCCGGGACGCAGTCGCCGGCCGATGGCAGCACCGAGCGCGCGCGTCTGCTCCGGGCTCTCGGTCTCCAGCGTCAGCCTCACGTTGTCTCCTCACGTGGGAAGGTGAGCACCGCGCCGCGGACGGAGACAAAGACGCGGTCGCCGGGCCGGATGCCGCCGTATGTACCGAGGCGGGCCTTGAGCGTCCGCCCGGTATCCAGACGCACCGTCATCAGCTGATCGTGCCCGTAGAAGAGCCGCGTCAGCACCGTCGCGTTCGGCTCCTGGTCCTCGGTTGCCGGGATCAGGCGGAGGCCCTCCGGCCGGAGCATGACGTCAACCGGCCCTTGCGCCGTCCCGTGGACCGGGAGGTCGCCAAGCTCAGTCGCGACCCGCCGCCCTCTGGCCTCGCCCGGGATGAACTGCGCATCGCCGACGAAGACAGCAATCTCCCGGCTGACCGGCCGGTGATAGAGCTCCTCCGGCGAGGCCTGCTGGACGATGCGCCCCTGCCACATGACGGCGACTCGATCCGAGATGCTGAGCGCCTCTTCCTGATCGTGGGTGACGAGGATCGCGGTCGCTCGCGCCTCGGCGAGGATCTGGCGCACCTCGGCACGAACGCTGGCGCGTAGCTCGGCATCTAGGCTGGAGAACGGCTCGTCGAGCAGGATCACCTCCGGGGTGGGTGCCAAAGCCCGGGCGAGCGCGACTCGCTGCTGCTGGCCGCCGGAGAGCTCGTACGGCATGCGCTCCTCGTAGCCAGCCAATCCGACCAGCTCTAGCGCGGCGCGCACCTTTTCATCGCGGCCATTCCCGCGCGGCAACCCGAACGCAACGTTCTTGAAGACGGACAGGTGCGGGAAGAGCGCGCCGTCCTGGAAGACCATGCCGACGCGCCGCCGCTCAGGAGGCTCGCACCAATCAGCGGTGGCGACGAGACGGCCGCCGATCTCGATCGTCCCCTCGTCCAGGTCCTCGAACCCGGCGATCAGGCGCAGCGTCGTCGTCTTGCCGCACCCGCTCGGTCCGAGAAGCGCGACGATCTCGCCACGCTCGGCGGTCAGATCCACTCCCGCCACCGCCGTGATCGGCCCGAACCGCTTGACCAGGCCGGTACAGCGCAGAGCCGGCGCCTCCTCGCTCGCGTCCGCTGCCGCGCGATCGGTAACGGGGAGACCGACGCGATCACTCTTCGGCTGCACTGAGGTGTCCGCCACGAGCCGCTGAGCAACGGCGCTGAACGGACCGGCCATCACTCATCCCCCCGGGGCGTCTGCCCCCCGTGCCGCCCGGCCAGCAGCAAGGTCGGGATGGCGGAGATGAGGACCAAGATGAGCGCCGGCGCGGCCGCCTCGCCATATGAGCCACTGCCAGCGGAGGTCCACACGCTCGTGGCCAGCGTCTTGTACCCCGTTGGACTGAGGAGGAGCGTGATCGGCAGCTCCTTCATCACCGTAAGGAAGACCAGCGCGGCGCCCGCGCCGATGCCCGGCCAGGCGAGCGGCAGCGTCACGCTCCGGATCGCACCGAAAGGAGAGCGCCCGAGATTGCGCGCCGCTTCCTCCAAGCGAGGATTGACCTGCAGGAGCGAGCCGCGCGCGGCGGCGACCGCCTGCGGCAGGAAGCGGACCAGGTAGGCAATGATGAGCAGTGGCAAGGTCTGGTACAGCGGCGTCAGGTATCGCGCGCCGATAAAGACGAAGGCCAGCGCGACGACGATGCCCGGCAAGCCGTAGCCGGCGTAGCTGACGCGCTCGACCCACCGCCCGATCCGCGTCCGGTAGCGCACGACGAGGAGCGCGACCGGCAACGCCGCGAGCGTCGTTACAGCGGCGGCAGCGGCGCCGACGGTGATTGAGTGCTGCGCCGCGATCAGCAATCCTTCCGGCGCCTCATCCCGCCGCAAGGTGCGGATCAGCCAATACCCGAGCACGCCCAACGGCAAACCGAGCGAGAGCGCGACGATGACCAAGCAGAACGCGAGCGCCGGGTAGCGCCAGACTCCGAGCGGCACGAGCCGGGCTCGCCGCGCGGCGCCAGATCCCAACCGGTGGTAGGCCGCCCGCCCCCGCATGCGCGCCTCGAAGGCGAGCAGGAGGATCGCGAACGCCACCAGCAGGAGGGCCAGCGCCGCCGCCAGCGTCCGATCGAACGAGGCGCGATATTGGACGTAGATCTCACGCGTGAAGGCGTCGTAGCGGAGCAGCGTGACGACGCCGAAATCACTGATCGTGTAGAGCGCGGCGAGCAGCGCGCCAGCGATGACGGCCGGTCGCAGCTGCGGCAGCGTCGTCAAGAAGAAAGTGCGCCATGCCCCATGACCGAGGCAGCGCGCCGCCTCTTCGAGAGAGGGATCGAGCCCGCGCAAGGCAGCCCGCACGCTGAGGAAGACGTACGGGTAGGTGAAGAGCGTCAGCGTGAGCCAGGCGCCCCAGAAGCCGTAAATCTCCGGCAGCCGCTCGACGCCGAACGGACCCTCCAGCGCCTCCTGGAGGAAGCCACGCGGGCCGAGCGCGGCGACGATGGTCAAGGCCCCAACGAACGACGGGATAACCAGTGGGAGCGGGGCGATCGTCGCCCAGAACCGCCGTCCTGGCAGATCGGTGCGCAAGGTGAGCCAGGCGAGCGGCACCGCGATCGCCGACGAGGCCGCCGCGACCGTCACCGCCAGGATGGCGGTATTGATCAACACCTGGGCCGTGCGCTCTCGCCACAGCAGGCGCCAGAGATCGCTGCCACCCTCGGAGGCGCGAATCAACAGATACGCGACCGGTACCAGGGTCAGGCCGGCGACCAGCAGCGCCGGCAGGAGCACGATCCAAGGCGGGCGGCTCACGCTCCGTCGTCGCGGGATGGCGGAGCGGCGCTGCCCTGCCTCAATGCTCGAATCAGGGCGCGCTACAACCGCGATCCGCGCCGCGCGGGGACGGAGCGTGAGCACAGCTATCCTTTCATCGTTAGAGCACGCCGACCTCGGTCAGAAGCTGCAACGTGCCCTGTAGATCCGCGAGATCACCAAGATCGATTTCAGGACCCTTGATCTCGTCGAGCGGCACCAACTCAGCTCCGGGCTCGACCCCCTCGACCAGCGGATACTCGAAGGTGCGCTCGGCGAAATACGTTTGCCCGTCCTGCCCGAGCAGGTATTCGACAAAGCGCTGTGCCTGCTCGGCATTGCTTGCGGTCCGAAGGATACCAACTCCGGCGACGTTCACGAGGTTGCCCACGTCGCCAGCGGCGAAGAAGTGGTTCGCGGCCGGGAAGTCCTCGCCCTCTTCCTCCCTGATCTCGTACAGGTAGTAATGGTTGACGAGGCCAACGGCGATCTCGCCAGCGCCGACGGCACGGACGATCGCGGAATTGCCCTCGAAAACGACCGGATCGTTGGCGAGAATGCCTTCCAGCCACTCGCGCGCGCCGTCCTCGCCCTGCACGACGCGCAGCGCGGTCACGAACGACTGGAACGAGGCGTTGGTCGGCGCCCAGCCGATCTTGCCCTTCCACTTGGAATCGACGAGATCGAGCACCGAGGTGGGCAGGTCAGCCTCGGTCAACTGCTCAGTGTTGTAGACGAGCACGCGTGCACGACCGGACGTGCCAACCCAGACGCCCTGGGAAGAGCGGAACCGGGTATCGACCAGGTCGAGGACGGAATCCGGGAGCGTGACCAGGCGCTCCTCCTTGGCCAGCGCGCCGAGCGCGCCCGCATCCTGCGCCCAGAAGAGATCAGCCGGGCTGTTGTCCCCCTCTTCGAGGATGGTCGCCGCGAGCTCGGCGGTGTCGCCGTACCGAACCTCGGCATCAATGCCGGTCGCCTGCTCGAACTGCGTGACCAGATCGCCGATCAAGTTCTCGTTGCGCCCGGAGTAGATCGTGACCTTCCCGGCGGAGCCGACCGGTGTTCCGCCAGCCGGAGGCGTCGCTTGCGCCGCCGTGGTCGCCCGCCGCAGAGCGACATTGCCCGCCAGCGCCAGGCCAGCGGCGCCAGACAAGCGCATGAATTGCCGACGACTGACGCCCATCGGCCGCTCAGGCCGCGATCCACCGAGGGAGAACTGCTCAGCCATCATACCCCCTTCTAGCTCCCGCTACCGGTGGTCAGGTCATCCCACGCCGTGGCAATCGTCCCCATCCCCGGCGTCCCTCACCCACCACCGCACCTAATCCCGACTACATTAGTCGGAGTTCGGCTATACACTAGTCGCTTTGACTATCAGGCGTCAAGAGGCAGAACCCGGCGTTATGAGGCTCTCCCGCCGGCCCCATTCGGCTCGAAGGCCGGGAGGGCGATCACGACCGGGCAATCGTGGGAAGGATGTCGCGTGACCGTGACGCGGCACGCGAAGACTTCGCTGAGCAAGGACTCCGTCAGCGTCTCCCATGGGGGGCCATCGGCGACGAGCTGGCCGTTGCAGAGGACGCCGATGCGGCTGGCATAGGCCGCGGCAAGATTGAGGTCGTGCAGGATGACGATGACGACGCCGCCCGCGTCCGCGATCTCGCGAGCGATGCGCATGACGAGCTGCTGGTGCCGCAGGTCGAGCGCCGACGTCGGCTCATCGAGGAGGAGGATCGGTGTCTCCTGGGCGAGGACGCGCGCGAGCGTGACGCGGGCTTGCTCGCCGCCGGAGAGGGAGGGATAGACGCGATGGGCGAGGTGGTCCACCTCCGCGCGCTCCAAACTCTCTCTCACGATCTCTTCATCGTTGGGAGCCCCGCGCCGCGGCCCGCGCCCGAGCTCGACGACCTCTTTCGCGGTGAAGGCAAACTGGAGGACCGTTTGCTGGGGGAGCACTGCCCGCCGCAGCGCGAGGTCGCGCGGCCGGTAGGAGCTGACCGGGCGGCCGTCGAGGAGCACCTGACCGCTCGTCGGCGCCACATCGCCAGCGAGCAGCCGGAGCAAGGTGGACTTGCCGGCGCCATTCGGACCGACGAGCGCGATGACCTCTCCCGTTCCGACGTTTAGCGAGATGTCCCGCACCAACCAGCGGGACCCAACCTGGAGCCCGACTCGCTCAGCCTGGAGGACTGGCGCCGCCTCGGTCATCCCCAACCGCCCTGCGCTCTCCGCGTGCGCAGCATCAGCACGAGCAGGAACGGGCCGCCGATCAAGGCGGTGACGACGCCCAGCGGCAGCTCGGCCGGGGAGACGATCGTGCGCGCCACCAGATCGGCGATGAGCAGCAGCGCCGCGCCGCCCAGCGCGCTCGCCGGGAGAAGCAATCGGTGATCCGGCCCGGCGACCAGACGGATCAGGTGCGGCACGATCAGGCCGACGAACCCGACGACGCCAGCAACCGCGACGGCGGCGCCGGTCATGAGCGCGGTCACGAAGATCAGCTCGAGCCGGACGCGCTCCGTGTCGAGTCCGAGATGGTGCGCTTCCCGCTCGCCGAGCACGAAGAGATTGAGCGCCCGGCCCCAGCGGGGCAGCACCGCCAGGCCAAAGAGCACGAACGGCGCCGTGACGACGACCCCTTGCCAGGTCGCGCTGCCGAGACTGCCAAGGGACCAGAAGACGACGGCGCGGATTTGCTGGTCGCTCGCGACGTAGGTGAGCAACCCGGTCCCCGCGCCAGCAAAGGTGTTGAGCGCGATGCCGGTCAGAACGAGCGTGACGATCTCCGTCCGCCCGTTGTGCCGTGCGAGGAGATAGACGACGACGGCGGTCGCCATCCCGCCCAAGAACGCGCAGACCGACATCGTCGCCACGCCGAACCAGCCGATCCCGAGCGCCACCGACGTGACGGCGCCGAGCGCCGCCCCTGAAGAGACGCCGATCAAGCCGGGATCGGCGAGCGGATTGCGAAACATCCCTTGCAGTGCCGCTCCGGACGCGGCCAAGGCGCTGCCGACGAGGACTGCCGTGATGACGCGGGGAAGGCGAATCGCCCAGACGATCGAGTCTTGCTGGTGCGTGTACGCCACGTCCAGCTCGACACCGGCGTGATGGAGGATGATCGCCAACACCTGCTGCGGCGCGATCCGGACGGCACCGATGCCGACGCCGGCGATGAAGGCAACGATCAGCAGAATGGCGAGCCCCGGCAACAGCACGGCCGCTGGGATCCGCATCACCTCAACGGAGGAGCGGAATCCGCGCGTCCATCGTCGTGCTGCTGCCGGGGCAGAGATCATGCTGTCGTCCTAATCGCCACTGGGACCTAGGCGACCTCCGGAGAGGCGACAGGAGTCGCGTCTACCAGCTCCGGATGCAGCGCCTCGACCAGCTCCTGCAGCATCTTGCCCGTCCGCGGCGTCATGCCGAGGAACTCGAGGTCATCGTAAACGAGGATGCGTCCCTGCTCCCCGGCCGGCGTCTGCGCAACGCCCGGAATCTCCAGCAGGCCCTGCATGCCGCCGAGCGAGCCGACGCCCGAGCCCGGAACGATGATCACATCCGGCTGGGCAGCAGCGATGGCCTCGGCCGTGACCGGGACGAACCCTTGCAGCCCCGTCTCGGACCCGGCATCGATCGCGCCAGCGCCTTCGATCATCGCGGCGGAAACGGTGCCGGCCCCGCCGATGAGCTGAGTCCCGCCACCGCGGACATAGAGGAAGAGCACCCGCGGCTTGGACGTTGCCTGAGCGGCCAGCTCCCGCGCGGCGTCGATCTCCGACTGAACGCGATTCGCCAGCTCCTCGCCAGCGTCAGCAACACCGAGCGCCTCAGCGACGGCGCGGATCTTCTCCGCCGGCGCATCGAGCGTCTGCGGTTCCGCGAGGATCACAACCGGGACACCAGCAGCCCGCACCTGATCGAGCGCGGCCGCCGGGCCAGCCTGCTCCTTGCCGATCACGACCGTGGGATTCAAGGCGAGGATACCCTCGGCCGAGAGCTGGCGCTCGAACCCGATCTTTGGCAGCTGCTGCAGCTCCGCCGGATAGACGGCGCTCACATCCACGCCGACGATGTTCGCGCCAAGCCCGAGCGTCCAGATGATCTCCGCGATGTCACCGCTGAGCGGGACGATCCGGCTGACATCCTCGACGGTAACGGTGTTGCCCTGAACATCAGTAACGGTAACCGGCAGCTGCGGCGTTGGCGGAGGCACGGGCGTTGCCGGCCCTTCTTCCGCCTCCGGCGTGGCCGGCTGCTGGGCGGCAAGGGTTGGCAGAGCGGGAAGCGCCAGGAACGCCGACAAGAGGAGGAACACCCCCAGACGTACCATACGCTGCATCACGACGATCGAACCTCGCTTGCGGAGCGTCGTGGCATCCGGCTCGTGCTCAATCCGTTGCCACGACCCTGCCGCGTCGGCCCCAGTGGCGGGGCGGCGGATTCCAGCCGACAGGCAGTGAAATGGCGACCGGGCACGCCGCGACTGGCATGCCCAGGCTACGCCGGGGTGGCCACCCTGTCACGGACTATACCACCAAGATTCACGGTGAAATGCGAGATTTACCAAGATTTCTCGATAAGATTTTCGGAAGTGGTTCGCGATTTGCGCCCCGCCGGGCTCACTCCCAGCCGCGCCAGGTCGTGATCTCCTCGGCCGGCGTGTATGAGGCGCGCTGCGGAGCGGCCTCGGGATAGCCCACGTAGATGAAGCCGAGCAGATGAGCATTCGGCGAAAAGCCGAGCCACTCCTTGACCGCCGGGTCATACGCCGGAGCGCCGGTCCGCCACATCGTCGCCAGGCCGAGCGCGTGCGCGGCGAGGAGCATGTTCTGGATTGCCGCGGCGCCCGCCGCGATCTCTTCGACCTCGATCGCCTTGGGATGATCGGACGGCTCGACACCCGCGACGATGATGACCGGAGCCCGCAGCGGCTTGGCGCGCTCTCGCTCCACCTCAGCGCGGACCGCCTCGTCAGAGAGATCGCGGCCGGCGGCCTTGCTCCGCGCCATGATCTCGCCAAGCGCTTCTCGGGCCTTCCCCGCCAGAACGACGAAGCGCCAGGGATCGGTGCGATGGTGGCACGGCGCCCAGGTGGCGGCTTCCAACACCTGCTCGATCAGCTCTCGCGGCGGACGCTCCGGGGAAACCTTGCCGATACTCCGGCGACCGCGAATGGCATCGAGCACGGACACCGGCCGTGCCGCGCTCGGTGACCGCTCCGCGGCCGGACGCTCACTCAGCGTTGACGTTGTCATATCACTCCAGTGGAACCGTAGCCCCTACTCCGCCGGCTTGAGGACGATGACGAGGACACCGCCAGACTCAGCGGAGCGCGAAACGAAGGTCGCGGTCCCGATGTACCCCTCGTACGGGCCAGCGGTCGCCTCGATCTGCATCACGAGCGTACCAGGCCGCTCGCCCGGCTCGTCATTGA
>CALGSZ010000099.1 GCA_937901745.1 uncultured Chloroflexota bacterium
GGCGATCGTGACGCATGGGGGAGACCGCGCGGCTCACCCGGTAGAGAGAATGCATAGAGGACGTGGGCGTGGAGTGTCGATCCCCGATGGGTTGAACAGGGCGGCGCGATGATCGAGCACGCTGAGCGCAGGGCGGCCAATCGACTGGCTAGCCTGCCATACATGAGCAGGCGCTGGGGCTCCCGAGCACGAGAATTCTCTGTGTGGTCGCCGCGTCGCATATTGCTGTATGCGCTCGCCCTGTGCCTCATGACACTGGTCCCATATGCCGTCGCGATTACCGCCGATGTTGCGCGTGGACAGTTCCCTGTTGGGGAGTCGGGCGCGCCGATAGGAGGGGATCTGCCTTCTCATCTCCTCGGAGGGCGGCTGCTCCTTCAAGGAGATCTCCACCGACTGTACGACCTCGAGTATCAACGGCAGTTCTGGCAGGAATGGCTGCCGGGAGCGGATTTCAATCCGTATGTTTCCCCGCCCTTCATGGCAGCGTTCTATGCGCCGCTGGCCGCGATGCCGTACGGCCTTGCGCTGACTATCTGGAGTGCGTTTACGATCGCGCTGATTGTGGTGGCTCTGTGCCTCCTGTGGCCTCTCATCCCTAACTTGCATCAGTTCGGCCGGAGAACGATCCTTGGGCACCTCTTCGTCGCCCCGCCCGCTCTCTACGTCCTGCTTGGTGGACAGGACTCCGCGCTCTCGCTCTGTCTTCTTGCCGGAGGGCTGCGCCTCCTACTTGCCGGGCGATCCGTCGCTGCCGGAGCGTTGCTGGGATTGGGGGTCTTCAAGCCACAGCTGATCGCCGTCGTGCCGATTCTGCTGCTGGCGCAGCGGCGCTGGCGTGCTCTCGGCGCCTGGACGGCAGTGGCAGGGACGTTGACTGCTGTCTCAATGGCGATGGTGGGCTGGGAGGGCGTTCACGACTATGCCGCACTGCCTGGCTCGGACTTCTATCGACAGGCAGTGGTCGAGGGGAAGGGCTGGGAGATGCAGTCCGTTGTCGCGATGGCGCGGATTGCCTTGCCGCCAGTCTTCGATGTCGCGGTCACACCCCTTGCGGTCGCTATTGGGTTGGTCGCTTTCTGGTTCCTGATCCGGGCTGGAGCAAGTGTTCGGCTGCAGCCAGAGGCGCTTCCTTGGGCTTTCGGTGTGGCGCTGCTGGCTGTGCCGCTGATGAGTCCTCACCTCTTCATCTATGACTGTCTCGTGCTGGCCATACCAGTGTTGGTCCTGCTGAATGCGGGCTTGCAGCCACGCGCGGTCCGCTCCGCACTCCTGATCGCCTATCTCTGCCTCTGGACGACACCGTACCGGTTCTTCGCGGTCGAGGACGCGAAGTGGCCGACTACAGTCCTGGCGGCGCCGTGGGGACTGCTCGCGTTCGTCGTGCTCTTCGCGCTGATGTGCCGGGAAATGCTGGGGGCAGCACCTTCGCAAAGCTCATCGAGTTGACTCGCGACGCGGCATCATATCGTCTCTTCGATTAATCGTGACAATTGTTCTAGAGACCTGGCCGAATGCGCCATCTATGATCAGAACAACGACTCTAGAGCGAGTGTGTGCAAAGCGATTCGCCATTACAACGGCCTAGTGGCAAAGAAGAGCGACCACCGCGGAAAGAGGGCGTAAAGATGCGATTGCCCCGACTGTCGACTCGAGCGTGGATGATGGTCCTTGCCCTGCTATGCGCTCTGTGGATCGGAGCGGAGTCGTCCGCGATAGTTCAGCGACAGGGCGTGATGCTCCCCAATAGCATTCTTCCGGTCGGGCGCGATTTCGTGGTGTTCTATAGCGCGGCAAAGATCATCACCGCCGGTGACGGCGCCGCGCTGTACGATGTGGCGCGACAGCAGGAAGAAATTAGCCGTGTGGTAGGTTATGACTCATTCCATCTACCATATGCCTACCCGGCATTCTTCGCGCTGCTCTACGTGCCGTTGAGCGCTTTGCCATACCTGTGGGCGTATGGCTTTGCTTTGGCCGGGATGGTGGCTGCCCTCATAGGGGCGGCCCTAGTGCTGCGAACGGTTTCCCCGACCGCGCGCCGATACCCGGTTTTCATCATTTTGGCCCTTCTTGCCTACCTTCCAATTACGTGGGCAACCTTCGGTGGGCTCAACGTCGGCCTAACTCTGCTCTGCTTGGCAGGCGCCTATTCCTCCCTGATACGACAACGCCAGCGCACTGCCGGCGTTTTGCTCGGTTGCCTCCTGTTCAAGCCGCAGATTGCGCTTCCCATGTTGGGGCTCATGGCATGGCGTCGCCAATGGCGCGTCCTGATGACTGCCCTCGCAATAGGGGGCGCGCTCACCTTCGCCGCGGCGGCGCTCGTGGCTCCGACATGGCCCCTCGACTTTGCCCGTCTGGTACTCAGCGACTCCTACCACAAAAATGAACTGGAGTGCTGTGGTGGATTTCACGTGGGGTTGCCATCGGTCGCCGCGTATGCCTTGCCACATGCGGGGATGCTGCAGGCGGCAATCGTAGGGCTGGGCGTTGGAGCAGCCGCGCTGACGCTCCGGGCCTGTCGAGGATCATCTCAACTCGACGCGCGATTCCCTCTACAGTTCGGATTGGTTCTTGCAGTTGCCATTTCATGGAGCCCACATGCGCTGTTCTATGAGACAGGACTTCTCACGCTTCCAATCCTTGCGCTGATCGATAGCAGGGGAGCAGAAAAAGGCTTCACCGACACAGGACAACGGCTGAGCCTTCGCTATCAACTCCTGTTGGCTGCACTTTATGCCGGTGGCGTGAGTTGGCCATTCGATCGCAGCTTCGGATTTCAGCCAATGGTCGTGATACCCCTCCTAGTCGCTGTCTTGTGTTGGAATTGGCTTCGAGGTCTCAGCGAGCCGGCGAGTTCGTCTGCCTTGCCTGCTAGACCGGTGGCACTCACAAGTGCCGCTGATTGAGCCTTACTGCTCGTTATCGAGCGCAGGGCGTCAGACCGTCGCAGGGGAGCGTGGCTGTCAGGTTGTCCTTTTCGAGTTATCGGCTAGAGGCGCGCGGTCCAAGTCACACAAATTGCCGCGCCGGCGAACTGGGAGCGTGATGAGATGCCAGGACGAAACGATGGGCAGGAGGGAATGAACGCCATCCACGATTTCACCAAACCTCGTGTGGGCTGGTGGATGGTAGCGCTGGCATTGGTCGTCGGGATCATGATCGGTCGAGCCGCCAGTGGCAGCGGGGTGAGTGCGGAGGCGACGGAGCCGGATGCAACCGCGACGCGCGTCGCCGAACTGGAGGAGTTAGAGCGGCTACGGACACAGGTGGCGCATCCGCCAGTCTGCACGCCAGCTCCATCTCCAACGCCGACGGAGACACCGGCTCCATCGCCGACGCCCACGCTCGTGCCACCGGCGCAGATGGGCGAGGAGCTGGAGTACGTCGGGGATTGGACGGTTGTCGTTACTGGCGTCACTCCCGCGCCGGCAGGTGCATCAGCGACTTCGGCCAAGCTGATCCAGGTGAATGTCACGATTACGAACCGGGCGGCAGAAGCGCGACGGTTCTCTTTCGATGAATGGCGGCTCGTTGATGCACAGGGACGCGCCTATCTCATTTCCTTGAGCGCAACAGACGATCTTTACGGGCCCAGTTTCGTATCATTCCTTCAACCCAACTTGCCGCAGGAATTGGCGATCGTGTTCGAAGTCGCGCCTGATGCCGGGCCAGGATTCATCCTCGAAAGCACGGCCGATCCCCACTTCCGAGTAGCGCTGCTGATGCAGCAGTTCGGTTAGTGGTCCAAAGTTCAAGAGCGTCGCTCGATTGGCTGGGGAAGCGAACGAGTTGAAAGCACGGAGGCGGCTGGCCGCGGCTGGGACCGTACGGTGCGTCGCGCGACCAGCGTCTCCACCCCGATCGCGATCTGACTGATCAGATAGCCGATGCCGACGGCGAAGGTAAAGACGATAGGCAAGTAATAGCGATCGAAGTCGACGCGGAGGACGCCGAGGATCAGCGCGCATTGCCCGGCGAGTGCGGCCGCGGTCAGGCCGTGGCTACTCGTCATGCCGCGACGAAGCACGGCGAACATGAGCAGCGCCAACCCAGCTACGGCGATGGGGATGTCGATTCCGAACCCTGACCAGTCTCGACCGATAGCTTCTCCGATGCGGGCAACGATTCGACCTGTCGCGCTGTAGTGCTCGGTGAGCATCGTCCACATGCGCTCGAGCGCCTCGAAGCGGGAGTCAATCGCTGCCCAGGGGAAGATTCGGGCCTGATTCGCCATCTCGTCCTGCCGGAACTTGAAGAGATAGCGGGTCCGCTCGAGTGGGGCCGGCCATAGGTAGGGATAGGACACCACGAAGAAGGTGGTCGCCACGATTGGCAGGGTGAGGAGAAGCCACCCGAGCCGGCGGTCGGCGTGCGTTGGCGTTGGATGCAGCAGCGACCAAAGGCGGCCAACAAGGGGGAGCCGGCGAAGGAGATTGTCACTAAGCAGTGCCAGACCCAAGCCCGCGAATGGGATTGCGAGGAAAAGCGGGCTGAGCTTGGTGCCGGCGCCGATGCCGAGCAGCACGCCGGTGAGGATCGCTCGAGGCCAGGTTGGCTTTGAGGCCAGGGCGGCAAATGACAGTGTCGTCAGCGCGACGATGAAGGTGAAGGCCGCATCGGCGACTGCAAGGCCCGCGAGATATGTCTGGAGCGGGTGGATAGCAAAGAAGAGCGCGCCGATCACTCCCCCGACCCAGTTCGAAAGGCGGGTCACGAGCAAGAAGAGCGTGACGACAGTCAGAGCGCCGATGACGGCACTGGTGCGGCGCCCGGCTTCGAGGTCGTCCTGGCTCGGCATCGCCCCCTTGACGACGTTCCAGACGACATTGCGATGGTCACCGCGCTCGAAGACCCAGGCCTCATTCGTCTCGAGATCGCGTCCTTGGAGCACCAGACCCAAGCCGACGATGTATGAGCCGACCGGGGGTTGGCCGCGGATGAGGTATTGGTCGCGCCAGGTAGGACCAGTGGGCTCAAGGATGTCTGCCAAATAATGCGCGCGGTTCAACCAGCGCGATTCGTCCGGGTGGAACGCCGAGTCATGGACTGCGGCTAGGTTCCACCGCAGGCTCAGGGCGAAGAGCACGAGGGCGAGTATGGCGGGCAACCATCGCCGGTGCAAGGATGTTTGCCATCGCGTTGGCGACAGATCTCTATCAGGGCCGGTTTGAACCTTCTGCATGCGATGACTGCCACGGGCTGAGCAGGTACGAGAGCCGGTTGCGACACCGACCGATCAGCATCTGAGTGTAGCAAAGGCAGGATGTGGCCGCGCTTGTAGCGACTGGTCCCGAGGAATTGCGGGCTCGCATTGGTGGCTGGTCTCTAGGACAGACTGCGACCGCGAAATGACCTTTTGGCGAGTGCGGCACGGCCGGCGACCAGGCAGGATGGAGAGTGCCGTGCGGTGGCGTGTGGACCGTCATGCCAAAGATCTAGGGAGCGGGATGTGAGCACAGGACGAGCGGAAAGCCTGAATGTCGCTAATTCTCGAGATTGGCGTCGGCTAGGCGACATTGGGTTGTGCTTTCTGCTGACGCTGTTCGCGATGTTCCGGGGCCTGGCCGCGATTGAGGCGTCGCGGGAAGGTGCCTGGCTGGAGGCGGCGAATCATGCGATCACGTTCGTCGCGATGGCGATCATGTCGGTGTTGCCGATCATCCGCGGGCGGGCGATCGCCCGCGACGCCGGGCTGGCGCCGAAGGTGGTCGCCACGATCGGCGGATACGCGATCATCCCGCTCGCCATGCTGCCGTTGACCTGGCGCGCCGATTGGCTGTTGACAGTGTCGAGTGTCGGTCTCGTTGCTGGTACGGCCTGGGAGATTTGGGCGCTGCTGACTTTGCGCCAGTCGTTCAGCGTCTTTCCAGAGGCTCGCAAGCTCGTGACGCGTGGCCCGTATGGCATCGTCCGCCACCCCCTATATGCTAGCTACCTGGTGGGATACGTCCTGGTCGCGTTGCCGAGGCTGAGCGTGCTGGCCGTGCTGATCGCGGGCGCGGGGATGGTGGCGCAGGTCATCCGCGCTCACCGCGAAGAAGCGGTGCTGCG
>CALGSZ010000100.1 GCA_937901745.1 uncultured Chloroflexota bacterium
CCGCAATTCGGGGGACTGCTCAGAAGGCGCGTAAACCGGTATAATTTGGCGATGTCGGCGTGGCCGAGCAGACTGCGGACGCTGCCGAACCGCGACCGCGAGGCTCCGGCCGCGGTCATGTAGGTATTGGGATCGCGCCGGCGCTCCTCTGTCCGTCGGATCCCGCTTGCAAGCCATATAGGCCAGGAAAGGGACGCGAACCAGCGTGAAAGTCACCGTCGAGCGCCTCCCCGCTAGCCAAGTCCTCCTCGACATTGCCGCTGATGAGGACGAGTTCAACGAGGCTGTCGAGAAAGCGGCCCGCCGGCTCGCCCGCGAGGCGGTTATCCCCGGCTTCCGGAAGGGCAAGGTGCCCCGGCATATCCTCGAGCGGCTGGTCGGCCGGGAGGTCTTCGTCGAAGAGGCGAACAGGAGCCTGATGGACGACCTCTACCGGCGCGCCTTGCAGCAGGAAGAGCTCATCCCCGTTGGCGATCCGGACGTCGAGTTCGTCCAGGCCGAGCCGCTCGCCTTCAAGGTCACCGTGCCGGTCTATCCGGATGTCGACCCCGGCGCTTATCGGGACGTGCGCATCGAGCCGGTCGATGCCTCGATCGATGAGGCGAAGGTTGATGAGGTGATCGAGCGGCTGCGCGTCAGCCAAAGCCCGTGGGTCGATCCCGCTGAGCCGCGCACGCCGCGCGAGGGCGATCAGGTCACGGTCGATATCACGATCACCGAAGGGGAAGAGGAGTTCCAGCCGCCGCTGGAGAACGGCGTCTTCGTCCTGGGCGAGGATCAGCTGCTCGAAGAGCTGCGGACGGCTATCGAGGGCCTGAAGGTCGGCGAATCGACCTCCGTGGAGATCTCCTATCCAGAGGAAGGGGAGAACGCTCCGAACGATCGCCGTCGCGGCAAGACGCTGACCTACACGATCACGCTCAAAGAGCTGAAGGAACGTGACCTCCTTCCGCTCGATGATGACTTCGCGAAGACCTACGCCAACGCGGATTCCCTGGAGGCACTGCGCGAGCGGGTACGCGCCAACCTCCATGCCGAGCGGACGCGAGAGGCGCGCGCCGAGGCGATCAACCAGATCGTCGACAAGATGGTCGAGGGAGCGACAGTCGAGATTCCCCAGGCCATGATCGAAGACGCGCTGGACGAGGAGATCGAGCAGCTGCGGCAACGGCTCAGCTATCGCCGGATCTCGCTGGAGGCTTACCTGCGCTCCACGAACCAGACGGAGGCGGAGCTGAGAGATGAGCTCCGGGAGGGCGTCGAGCGCCGGCTGCGCACCACGCTCGTCCTGCGCGAGATCGCCGAGCGGGAAGGGATCGAGGTCGCTGAGTCCGATGTCGAGTCGGAGATTGATGAGCTCACCGCTGGCGCGGACGAGGCGCAGCGCGACCAGCTGCGCGCCCTCTACCGGGCGGATCGGCAGTTCCGTTCGGCAGTCCGCAACGAGCTCTTCGACCGGCGGCTGACGGATCGACTGATCGAGATCGCGACCGAGGGTCGCGGCCCCGTCGTCAACGGCTGGGAGCCGCCCGCGGAGACGGAGGAAGCGACCTCCGACGGCGCGGACGCGGCGGAAGCGGCAGAGGCGTCGGCGGAGCAGCCCGCGGCGGCAGCGGCGACGGAGTCGGAGACAGCTTCCGAGTCTGCAACGGAAGAAGAGGAGGCCACGGCGACATCGTCGTGACAAAGGTCGGCCCGTTTCGGATCACGAGTGGGCCGGCGAGTGGTACGATTCATTCTGCCCGAGCCGAACGGCCACGGCGGTGGATCTAGAAACGAGGTCAACATCATATGGAGATCCCGAAGCTCGAGAACCTCATCCCCATGGTGGTGGAGAGCACCAACCGGGGGGAGCGCGCATTCGACATCTACTCTCGGCTCCTGAAGGACCGGATCATCTTTCTGGGTCACCCGATTGATGATCAGATTGCCAACCTGGTAATCGCGCAGCTGCTCTTCCTGGCGCACGAGGACCCGGAGCAGGACATCCGTCTGTATATCAATTCTCCGGGCGGAGTCGTCTATTCCGGGCTCGCGATTTATGATACGATGCAGATGATCAAGCCCGACGTGGCGACCTTCTGCATCGGGATGAGCGCGAGCATGGCGGCGGTCCTCTTGGCCGGCGGAGCGAAGGGCAAGCGATTTGCCCTGCCGAATGCCCGCGTCATGATCCACCAGGGATCGGCGGGATTCCGCGGTAACGTGCCGGATATCGAGGTCGCGGCCCGCGAGACGCTCAACTTGACGAAGAAGCTGACCGAGATTCTGGCTCTGCACACGGGGCAGCCAGTCGAGCGCGTCAGGCGCGACACCGAACGTGATTACTACATGACGGCGCAGGAGGCGCTCGAGTACGGCCTCATCGACGAGGTGCTTGAACCCGTTCACAAGGTTGGCGATGTCGTCACCTCGAACGGCGCCGACGTCGATGGCAAGGCGAAGGCGAGCCGCTAGCGGTTCGCTGGAAGCCAAGAGCCGGTAGCTGGCCGGCAGCGACGAGGGCACAGGTGAGCGCACTGCCATGACCCGCCCCATTCACCTGGCACAGTCCGACTGGCGATCGGCGACCGGCTCGCGGCTTCGACGGCTCCGAGGACGAGATGAGCAGTACGCGAGGTGGGCGGGTGCATTACCGGTGTTCCTTCTGCAATAAAGGGCAGGAAGAGGTTCGGCGCCTGATCGCCGGCCCCAATCAGGTCTATATCTGCGACGAGTGCGTTCAGCTCTGCCGGGAGATCATCGAGGAGGAGGAGCCACAGCCGCCTCGGACGCAGCCTGCCGTAACCCGGATCCCGACCCCGCGCAAGCTCTACGAGCAGCTCAACCAGTACGTCATCGGCCAGGACCGGGCGAAGAAGATCCTCTCTGTCGCTGTCTACAACCACTACAAGCGGATCAACGCCGGTCTCGAGAGCGATGACGACGTCGAACTGCAGAAGAGCAACATTCTGCTCGTCGGTCCGACCGGGTGCGGCAAGACACTCCTGGCGCAGACGCTTGCCAAGATCCTCGACGTCCCCTTCTCCATCGCCGATGCGACCGCGCTGACGGAAGCCGGCTACGTCGGAGAGGACGTCGAGAATATCCTGCTCCGCCTGATCCAGGCCGCTGGCGATGTCCAGCGCGCCCAGACTGGCATTATCTACATCGATGAGATCGACAAGATCGCGCGCAAGGCGGACAACCCGTCGATTACGCGCGATGTCTCCGGCGAGGGCGTGCAGCAGGCGCTCCTGAAGATCATCGAAGGGACGATCGCGAACGTTCCGCCGCAGAGCGGGCGAAAGCATCCGCATCAGGAATACATTCAGATCGATACCCGGAACATCCTCTTCATCTGCGGCGGTGCGTTCGAGGGACTCGATCAGATCGTCGCCAAGCGGATCGGCAAGCAGCAGCTGATGGGCTTTGGCGAGCGCGAGCGGGAGGATCTGGAGAATCCGCTCCACCACCTCACGCACGACGATCTCCTCAAGTACGGCCTGATCCCCGAGTTCGTCGGCCGGCTGCCGGTCATGGTCGCGCTCGATCCGCTGTCGCGGGATGAGCTGATCCGGATCCTCGTCGAGCCGAAGAACGCGATCGTCAAGCAGTACCAGAAGTTCTTCGCGCTGGACAACGTCGAGCTGATCTTCACGCCGGAGGCGCTGGAGGCGACGGCTCGCCAGGCCGAAGAGCGCAAGACGGGCGCGCGCGGCCTGCGCAGCACCATCGAGGAAGTCCTGCTGGACGTCATGTACGAGATCCCCTCGATGGACAACGTCCGCAAGTGCATCGTCGACGAGAACGTCATCCTCCACCGCCGGCGACCGCTGCTCGTCACCGCCGGCGATCAGGACGTGCCCTACGCCGAGTCGGCATAGGGAGCGCCGAACGCAACGTCAAATCAGCGAGCAATTGGGAAGGCGACCGCGCCAACACTTGGCACCGGTCGCCTTCTCGCGTCTTTACGAATCTGCTGAGAACGGCAGGTAGCCGTGAACCGGTAGGTCACGGTTTCCGTGCTCACGACTCGTTGCGTTGTTCGTGGAACTCGGCAAGGTACCGATCGTGGTTCGCCGCCAGGTCTTCTGGAACGTCGAGCTCTTTGCCGATCATGCCGACGATGTCCCAGAGAGGATCGGCCTCAGAGGTCGGACGACCCGCCTTCAGCAGGTCGACTGGGCCGGGTTCGTCACGGACAGATTCCCCGTCGCCAACGCCCGATTGCTGCTCAGCGACAAGACGCATGAACCTCAGCACGGTGAGCGTTTGCTCATCGTCGAGCCCGGCAACGAGTTCGTAGATCGTCTACTCATGCGCTGTTTCCCGCGCATCCAGATTGGTTATCGCTCGCGCGAAGGCGGACCGCTTCGGTCATTCTTTCTTGGCCAGCTGATACCAGCCTCGCGTTCGATGCTCTCCTCATACACGCTTGCCCCAGCCGCGCGGCGGCCTCTGCCCGGCGGCTTCCGGCTGCTTCCTGCTCCGTGCTCTATACTGATGCGAAGGTCAGCAGCGAGGCGCGGCGCGCGAGACGGCATGTCCCTATCAGCAACGTCATCGTCAACCGAACGCTCGTCAACGCCATCAGCAGGCGATGCTGTCGCGCAGCCATCCCGCTCGCGCCCGGCTCCCAAGACATTTCGCATCCAACTCCAACGCGCGAACGGCAACCTCATCCACGTCACCGCGTCTGGCCCGGCCGGCGCCGCCAAGGCAGACGTCCAAGCGCCGTCCATTCCCGCCCTGCCCGACGATCCCGATGAACGCTGGCGCGCCGCCGTGCGGACCGGCGAGCACCTCTTCGCCGTCGCTTTCCCGCCGCCAGTTCTGAAGCTACTCGAGGAAAGCCGGTACCAGGTCGGCGACGATCCGCTGCCGGTCATACTCCTCGCCGGCGACGATCTCGGTGCCCTGCCGTGGGAGCTCCTCCGCGATCCGGAGAGCGAGCGGTTCCTTGCGCTGCATCCTCGGCACCCACTGTTTCGATCGGTGGGAGAAGTCGGCACGTCCGCCGACCGGGCTCCGCCGCCAGTGGGCAAGCTCCGCGTGCAGATCGTCACGCCAGCCGCCGACGAGACGACGATCGCCCTTGCCGCGAAGATCGGCGCACCTCCCCGTGTCGAGGTCTCCATAGCCGCTGAGATAGCCGAGCAGTCACCTGCCCCTCACGTCCTTCATCTCGTTCCCGGCGCCACGCTCCCAGCAGAAATGCCCGACATCCGGCTGGTCGTCTGCCCGGATGGCGTCTCACCTGCCGATTCCAACGGCTCGCGGCTGGCCGTGCTGACCGTCCCATCCTCCATGCCCACGGACCGGCAGGCGGACTTCTTCGCTCGCTGGTATGAGTCGCTGGCAAATGGTCTCTCACTCGAGCACTCGACGTTAGCAGCACGCCGCGCCCTCGCCACCGCCCACGGCGTCACCGACCTCGCCTGGGCGGCCCCTGTCCTCACCGCGCCCGATGCGGGCCAGGTGCTGGTGCGCCCATCGCGCAATCTGGGCCTGTCCGTGGACAGCGTCGGCAACGTGCTCAAGGAACGCGGCACCAGCTGGTTCAGCGACACCCTCTCCGGCATCGCCTCCTCGGTCGTCGTGTTTCTCGTCGGGCTGCTGCTCTACCGCGTCGGCTTCAGCTCGTCGCCAGAGTTCTCGCTGGACATCCTTTCCCCCTGGTCGCTCTACCAGAGCTTCAAGGGGCTCATCCTGGAGCTCTCCACCTATCAGGAGCATTTCCTCCTGATCGCCGCCGGCATTTTGCTGCTCTTGACTTTGGTGGTCGGATTCTTCTGGACGCGGACCCGTGAGATCCCGAAAGAGGAGCGGCGCGGCCTGATCTGGCACTTCGCAGATCCGTTCTCCAGCCTGCGCACCGTCGCCTTCGTCGGCGTTGCAGCGCTGGTGGTCGCCGGCGCCTTCGCCTACCAGCAGTATCTTTGGCAGGTTGCGTTGCCCATCCCGGACGATGCGATTGGCTTCGCCATCACCAAAGAGGCGGCAGCGGCGTCATTCAGCGAAGAGTTTGCCGACGCCCTCTACGCTCAGGGGCAGACGAAGCGCATCGTCGTGCGGGAGCTGCCGGTGCGCTTCGATGCGAGACACACGGACCAAGCCCGCGAGCTCGGCCGCCGCATCGGCGCGCGAGCGGTCATCATCTACCGGCAGGATGACCAAGGGGACGGCGCTCGCCAGTACGTGGCCTACGTCGTCTTCACCGATCCGAATGTCGGACTCACCGTCGGTAGCGCCGCGCCCTCGGCGCTCACTCAACCCGGCCAGCTCTCGACAACCTCGGCGCCGACCGTCCAGATCCGGGAAGGGCTCGAGATCCCCGCGCTGCGCACCGAGAACCTGACCGAGCTGGTCAACGCCGCCGCCGGAGTCGTCGCCTTGCACGAGAACCGAGCGCGAGAGGCGATCGCGCTCCTGGAGCAGGCGGTGCCGCGCGACACCGACGCGCCGAATACCGGGATCATCAACTTCTATCTCGGCGCCGCCTACTTTACGGCCGACGACATGGAGCGCACTGCCGAGGCGCTCGACCGTGCCGCGACCTTCTACGAGGGGCGGCAGCAGGCCGGCTGGGTGCTCGGCCCTCAGGACCTACTGATCCTCGCCAAGACGTATCTCCTTCGCAGCCGAGCGGACCAAGCCCTCACGAACGATCCGCAAAGCGCCATTCCTTGGCTGGAGAAAGCCGTCGCCCTGCGCGAGGCCACGGTCGCCCGCGCCGGGAATCTCGAGCGCCCAATCGAGGTTCACTCGACATTCGCCCGCGTCTTCGCCGAGTTGGCGAACCAGCACCGGCGTCTGAACCAGCCCGACGAGCAGACCTATTGGGAAGGGCGCGCCGATGACGAGCTGGCGATCATCCAGGAGGTGGCCGATCCCACGGACACGGCGACGGCTGTCCAGGAGGCTGGCGTTCGATTCTTCGCTGGCGACTGCGTCGGCGCTCTCCGAGCGGCGGATCGCGCACTCGCCATTGATCCCCAACACGTCGATGCGCTCACGAGCGCCGGGATCGTGGCGATGTTCCAAGGCCGGCCCGACGACGCCACCGAGCGCTGGGAAACGTCGCTCGCCGTTCGCCCGGATGACATCGTCGCCCTGCAGACGCTCGCCGCGATCGACGTGAGCCAGGCGCTTGGCGGCGACCTCGGCACCTACGTCGACCTGGTGTACCTGGAACAGGCTGAAGAACATCTCCGCGCGATCCTCGACGTCGATCCAGTCAACCTTCAGGCGCAGGCGGATTTGGCCACGAACGCCTGGTTCCGCGCGCACGGCCAGCTTAGCGACCTCACTGCCCTTACCGCGGGCGACCTGTTCACCTATAGCAAGAGCCGGCGCCTGTGGCGGCAGGATCGCGACCGGCGCGACGCGGCCGTGGCGGCGTTGGGCGATGCGATCGAAGCGCGCCGGATGATCGCCGCCGAGCTACGGCGGGATGACCCAAGCGCCTGGGCCGCGCTTGCCCTCGCCTATAAGGAGCGAGCGAATCTCGTCTACACCTCGCTGAACGCGCTCTACGGCTTCCCGGTCGCGGACCCCAACGATCCACTGCTCCTCGCCGATGGCAAGCGCATCGTGGCCGACGCGGCGGCGGTGCGGGAATGGGCCGGCCGCGTCCTCGCCGATGGCTCCGGCGCCTCTCGACTGGATCGTCTCCACGCGCACGCCGCGCTCGTCGAGGCGCTGGAGTGGGAATGGAGCTGGCATTACTTCTTCGCTACGGACAAGAGTCGCGTCGAGGAGCTAGCCGACGAGTTCACGAGCGCGATCGACGCCGCGATCGCCGAGATCGAAGCCGAGGAGGTCACGACGCTCGATGAGATCGATCCGGCGCGCGCTATCTACTTCGTCGCGACGTTCGCCGCCATCATCAATAGCGACGAGCAGCGCGAGGCCGAGTACCGCCAGAAGATCAACGGCCTCACCGCCCGCGAGATGTCTCAGCGCACTCACACCGCCACGCTCGACGCCACCTACTGCCGGGAGGAGCGGTTCCGCCTCGAGGGAGACACCGCGCTGACCGAGAGCGATCTGCCGGGCGCCCGCGCGGCTTACGAGCACGCGCTCGCCGCGAATCCCGAGCACGTCCCAGCCCTGCGCGGCCTCGCCGACGTGCTCTTCCGCGAGGGAGACGCCGCCGGAGCACGCGAGCAGCTCAACCGCGCCACCGAGCTCGCGCCGCGCGATCCTCAGAGCTGGGCTCGGCTTGGGCTCACTCTCCTGGTAACCGGCGATGTGGCCGGCCGGGATGAGGCGTACGCCCGCTTCTTCGAGATCACCGCGTCCCTGCCGCCGCAGGAGCAGATGGCGCACATCCGCCTCGCGATCGGCGATCTCCAGGCGCTGCTCGATCGCTCGCCGCAGCGGGCCGAGGCTATCCGTGCGGCGCTGCCGGCGCTGGTCCGCGGGCTCGACGCGATGCCGGTCGAGACGCATCAGACGCTTCAATACCCGCTGCTCTACGAGCAGCTCGGCTCGCTGGCGCTCCTCGCCGATGATCCAGCCACGGCCGAAATCCTAGCTCGACGCGCGATTGAGCTGGATGCGCACCTGCCGACGGCACACACCGCGCTCATCCTCTCCGTCTTAGCGCAAGGACGAGACGCCTCCGCCGAGCTCGATGCCCTCTCCCGCGAGATAAACGACCCCTTCTGGCAGGCAGACGGTGGCGAGCCGAATCCCGCCACGGTCCTCTCCATGATCGAAGACGAGACCGAGCGCTACCTTCGCCAGTTCCCCGACCGGCGCGCCACGGTCGAACCAGCACTTGAACCGATCCTCGGCGCGCAAGCCCAATAACACGCAACCTCCACACACATGCATATGTTGCACTACTTATGCAAGGTCGCTATGCTGTGACCCCACCAGGCGCCGACCAGGGGGCTAGCGGCGCCGATACGCGGGAGGTACGCCATGTCCGAGTCCGTGACCTTCGATCTCGCCGGCCAGGCCGACTACCCCAGCCCGAACATCCGCGCGATACTCGCTCACCTCTGCGAAGGGACCTGCCACACCTTCGGCTCCGTCGTCGAGTGGTGCGAGACTCGCGGTGACTGCACCTACGCGGTCATTTGCCCCTCGTGCAGAGCTCAGTTCGTCGTCGACGAGGACGAGCTCGCTGACCTCCGCCGGTGGACCGAGCGCAGCGGCAGTGTCCTCTCCTGCGGCGTGCGGTGGGACTGAGCGGGCACGACCGCCGGCGCGCGGACCGTCCCAACCTGACTCGCTGAACACTCGCTAGACCATTCAACCGTGGCGCTTCTCGCGCCCGGGCTGCTGGGCTGCCCGGCTCCGGCCGAGTTCGGTCCCGCACCTAGCCTCGTGCGCGTCGTCTTCGGGAGTCTTGTCGAGCGCGGTAGCCTTAATGCAGAGAATTGGAGCGCCGACGGCTCACCTTGGCGCGATGAAAGGATCTGCATGCGATGGAAGCCTTAGTTCTCGATCCGACCCGACTCCCGCGACCGGAACAGCTTATTGGAGCCGTCATCGTCGAAGAGGTCAACGCGAATGGGCGCCGCGTCTTCCACAAAGGGCACCGCCTGACCGCCGAGGACCTGCAGATTCTGCAGACAGTCGACCGGCCCGTGCACGCGGTGCGGCTCGCTCCGACCGACGTACACGAGGATGAGGCTTCGCTGCGGCTCGCGCGTGCCATTGCCGGCCCGGGCCTCGATCAGAAGGGGCCGCGCCAGAGCCGGATCAATCTCATCGCCGCTCACAAGGGATTGCTGCGGATCGACGCGGCGACGCTCCACCGCCTGAACTGCCTGCCCGGCGTCGCCATCTTCACCCTGCTCGACCGGCTCTCGGTCCTGCCAGGGACGGTAGTCGCGGGCGTGAAGATCGCTCCCGTCGCCATCGACCGGACGATCATCGAGGAGGCCGAGGCGATCGCGGCGGCGGCCGGCCCGGTCATCCAGGTGAAAGCGTTTCGCCCGCTCAAGGTCGGCGTCATCTCCACCGAAGGGCTAGAGGGCCGAGTGCGCGATCGCTTCCGCGAGACAGTGACGCGCAAGATCGGCTGGTACGGCGGCACCGTCCTCGGTTTCGCCGACCTGCCGAACGATGCGTCACAGGTCGCGGAGGCCATCGAGCGGTTCATCGCCGAGGGCGCCGACTTGATCCTGACCGGCGGCGGCAACACCATAGATCCGCTCGACGCGGCCCTGCAGGCGCTGCCGCGCATCGGCGCGGAGATCGTCTCGTTCGGCGTCGCATCGCACCCGGGAAGCATGCTCTGGCTGGCGTACCGGGGGGATGTGCCGATCTTCAACCTCGCCTCCTGCTCCATGTACTCGAAGTCCACCTCCGCCGACTTGATCCTGCCCTGGATCATGGCCGGCGAGCGCGTGACGACGGAGGACATCGCGAGCATCGGGCACGGTGGACTACTCGAGCGGGGGATGGACTTCCGCTTCCCGCCGTACGACGCGGAGCAAGCGCCTCAAGACGAGGGCGAATGATCGAAGTCGTAAAAAGTCGGGCGCACGGGAGGGGACAGATACGTAATCTTGCCGATGTCAAACAGGCGGCCGGGGTGCAAGATAGGAATCAGTCCACGAGCAGCGCTGCCGACGGCGCACCCGTGGACAGGTGTCCCCCATCCCCCGGCTGCGGGCGCCAGCCAGACCCGCAGCGATCCCCCAACCGCGGGTGCCCCGGTCCAAGTTACTCGGGCACCCGCTCTCCTTTTGCCCCAGATGCACGTGTCGGCTCTTGGCCACGCTCCATCAGCCAATGTTCCTTTGCCGCTCACGCCCACGAGAGGGTACCGTAGGGAGCAACAATCGGGAGGTCCGCGAGATCTTTCGCACCGGGCGGCGCTGGCGTAGTCTGACGCAACGCCCCGCGGGGCGCGCGGCGCTTCACCAGATGGGAGGGCACGATCGGCATGCAGCGGCACGGCAGGCTCGGTCTGGTCATTGCCTTGGGGCTCATCTTCGCTCTCGTGGCAGCCGGGAGCGGTTCGCCCCTCGCAGCGCAAGAGGACGCCACACCGGTCCCTGAAGCTGAAACGGGGGGAACGCCGGCGGCGAGTCCAGTCGCGACGGTTCCCAGCGACGCCGCTCCCGTTTTCGCCGCCGACCGCTGGCGAATCACCGTCGTCGCCGCCAAGCGAGGGGCGGCCATTCCCGAGGTGCGATTGACGGAGAACGAGGATCGTGACTGGATCGTCGTCATTGCCGACGTGACGAACTGGAGCGAACAGGACGCCACGCTGCGGCCGCGAGACTTCGGCATTCGCTTGGTCGGCTCCGAGGACGCGCGCGGCTTCGCCAGCCGCACGACCGAGCGCACCGCGGAACGGCTCGACCTGGAGCCACGTAACGTGGATGACGGCGTCCGCATCCGGCGCGGCAGGACGACACGAATCGCGCTGGTCTTCCAGATCGAGCGAGACGGCGCCGCGCCGGCGCTTGCCCTCGATGGCGCGGCGCTTCCGCTGGACGGCGCGCTGGCAGCGAACGTCGACCTCGAATCGCTCCCGCCGGTGACCGAGCCGCCCGAGCTCGAAACCGCGCGGGTTCGCCGCGTGCGAGACGGCATGACGCTGGATATCACGGGCTCGGTCAATCGTGTCCGGCTGACCGCGCTCGACCCGCCGCTGCCCGAAGAATGCTATGGAGGTCAATCGACGGCTCGGCTGGAAAGGCTTGCCGGCAGCGAAGTGCTCCTCGAGCCAGTGAGTGACGGCTTCGCCTACGTTTGGGCCGTGCAGGGCGGCAGACGCATCCTCCTCAACCAGCGCCTCGTCGCCGACGGCTACGCCGCGCTCCAGCCCAACCCGAGCGGACCGTACGCCGCCTGGCTCGCCGACAGCCAGCAGCAAGCGCAGTTCCGGCTGGCGGGCCTCTGGGGGGCCTGCACCGGGCCGCACGGCGTCGCGCGCACGACGAAGCCGGAGCGCTCGATCCTCACCATCCGCACTAACGGCGCCGACCGCGAGTACACCGTCTACACCCCGTACGAGCCGGTCCTCGTCTCGACGCCGGACGGTGGGGCCTGGGCATTTTTCACCGCGTCGGCTGAGGATGGCCCGACCGGTGGCAACAACCGCGTCTATGCCGCGCGGTTCGATCCGGCGGTCGGCGAGTGGTCTCCCGCCGAGCCACTCCCCGGCGGGGAAATCACCTTCGGCCCATCGGCCGTCGTCGACAGCCGGGGCTATGTCCACGTCGTCTATTCCGTCCGCGACGAAGCCGATCAAACCTCCTTCAGCACCCTCGTCTATGTCCGTGAGGATGACGACGGGGGTTGGACCGAGCCGATGCCCGTCTCGCCGTACCCAGAGGCCGGGCATCAGATTCAGGGCGCGCTAGCGATCGGCGCCGACGACACCCTCTATGTCGCTTGGCAAGACCAGCGGCTATTCAGCCCGGAGGCACGCACGGCCTCGGCAGCGAACGCGGACATCCTGCTCAGCGAAAAGAAGCCGAATGACGACGAGTGGTCCATCCCGTATCTCGTCAATCCCCACCTGCCGACCGCGGCCGCGCTCTCGCCCAGAATCGTCGTCGACGGCGATCGCATCGTCGTCGTCTGGTCGGTCTACACGGCAGAGCTCGGCATCGAGTTCGGCGCCGCGCACATCGACTGGGCGACGCGGCCCGTAGACGACCCCGACGCCTGGTCCACTCCGGAACCGCTGGTGTTCGGGCGCGGCGACCGATTCGGCGGCCGCTACGTCGATCTCGCGGCGGATCCACATGGTGGCGTCGTCCTGGTCTTCGCCCGCCAGGCGAACGACACCTTCCTCTTCCTGCGCCGCCTGCCGCCGGGCTCCAACGAGTGGGGCGGCGACGTGCTCCTGACGTTCGGGGAGAAGGGGACGTATCCATCGGTCACCGTCAGCAAAGACGGCAACGTCTACGCCTCGTACAACGTCGGCGTCGGCGCGGTCGTGGATGTCGGCGCGGTCGCGATCCCCTTCCGATCCATCGCGCCGGGCGCCGAAGTCGTGCTGACGCAAGACGATCCGGACACGCAGGGCCTGGCGGTGATCACGACGGACGTGACGGGCAAGCCCTGGCTGATCTACGCGAGTGAAGTCCCGGGCGAGCTCCCCGACAAGATCCACGTGCTCCGAAACGCGGAGATTCCGACCGAGAGCTAATGGCGCGGGGAGTGTTCGTCTCCCCCCGCGCCAACAGATTGCGAGGCTGCC